>JAWWAC010000034.1:0-31807 GCA_033721915.1 Oleiphilaceae bacterium | reverse complement strand
TTAACCCGCTTCAGACAGAGCCCGCTCCCCTTCGTTCAGAGCGCTGTCGCCACCTTTGCATTTACGGCATTGGATGGGTTTTTCAGTCTCCGGTTCCCGCTGCCCCAGGCCGGGAGGCTTCTTAATCCCCGCCGGCAAAGGGGTTGGCCCGCAGGCGGTTGAGAGTGGCCATGACTTCGGTAACCCGTGGCATGGCCAGGTCGCCCATGGGGCGGTCCGTGAGGGTGCGCCACAGGTCGCTGTTGAGTCGCTGGCGCAGGCAGTCCGGTGGTGACGGGATCTGACCGGTCTCTCTGGCCATGAGGACCATCAGTTGGCCGATGGTGCGGATCTGTGACGGGTCGGCAATCTGCTCAACGGCCCTCAGGTCCACGTCCTGACGGCCAAAAATCAGGGTATCCTCGCCTCTTGCCTGGATCTTGCGTTTGCCGGGTTTGACCTCCGGGTTGAGTTTGCGGCCCTTCAGGGCCCTGGTGACGGGCAGACTCAGGGGGTCCAGGGCTTCTTCGACCCGGCCTGTGGTGTGTTCGGCGGCGATGCGGTGGGCTTCTGCAGTAACATCCAGTGGCTGGTATGCCTGCAACTGGATGACGGTGTCGGCGCAGTCAAAGTAATCCCCCGAGCCGCCCATCACCAGCAGTACCGATACCGACAATTCGTCCCGCAGCTGGCGTATCCGGTCCACCAGCGGGGTGATGGGCTCCTGGCTCTTGTTCACCAGCGCCTGCATGCGCTGGTCGCGGATCATGAAGTTGCTGGCGGAGGTGTCCTCGTCCACCAGCAGTGTGCGGGAGCCGGCTTCCAGGGCCTCCTGCAGGGCGGCGGCCTGGCTGGTGGAGCCGGAGGCCAGCTCGGTGGAGAAGGCGTCCGTGGCTTTGCCGTAGGGCAGATGGTTGATGTAGGGGGACAGGTCCACCCGGTGGACGGCGCGGCTGTCCTCGGCGCGGATTTTCATGGCGTCCGGGTCGGTAACAATGCCCTCACGGCCATCGCCGGGGATATGGTCGTACACCCCCACTGCCACGGCACTCAGGAGTGTGGACTTGCCATGGAAGCCGCCGCCGACCATCAGTGTGATGCCTTTGGGGATGCCCATGCCCTCGTAGCGGCCGCCATTGGGGGCCTCGAGGCTGACCTGCAGTGAGGCGGGTGAGTGAAAGGGGATGCCCTGCGTCAGTGGCCGGTCGTCCACACCGGAGCGCCGTGCCAGCATGGCGTCGTTGGCCACAAAGGCCACCAGCCCCTGCTGTGAGAGGGCCTCCCGCAATGCCACCTGATCCTCCACGACGGCCATATGCCGCTCCAGCGCCTCCGTGTCCAGGGCTTTGCCGGTGGCGGCGGCCATGACCATCTCAGGCAGTTGCTGACAGATCAGTTTTCTGGCCCGGTGCCCGAGTATGCTCCGCCCTCTTCCGGGCAGCGCCACGGTAAAGCGCAGTTCCACATCCCCCTGATCCAGCAGCACCGCCGTGCGTTCCAGTACGGTCTGAGCTCCGGCGTCGATGCGCACTGCGGGCTCGCCCCCAGCGGCCTGCCGGAATGCCCGGGCGATAAAATCCCGGGCACTCCGCTGGCGGGCATGGGAGCGGAATACCCCATTCGGAAGCTGTGCCGTGGCCGCTGGAACAATTGCGCGAAAACGGGAAGGCGCGGCAAAAGGGTCCGCCTGAACGTGATCGATCAAGAGCGTAAAGCCGGGGAACGGGTAGGTGCCGGCGATGCCTTTATAGGCTTTGTAGCCACGTCCTTCCAGTTGTTCCAGCTGTCTGGCCAGAGTATCGGCTGGGGCTGTCACGGGATCCTCCTTAATTGATGCAGCAACAGATGTCCGGTCCCGACCATACACCGACAGGCACGCCTGATTGCCAATCACGCCCTCGTGGTGTCTGACTGGAACATCAGGATGCCACATGTGTGATGCCCCTTGTGGTAACAGAAGAGCAAGCCGCCTTGAAACCCTGTTCGCTCCAACAATGGCGTGGGCAACTGCAGTAATCGCGAACCGCAGAAAAGAGGTCCGGTTAACGCCATCACCGCCATAAATTACATTTTATTAATGTTTTGGCGCTTTTTTTCAGGGATATTTTTGCTTCGCGGGGGGCTCCTGGTGTTCAATTTGTTTTTTTGCTGCTAGTATTTTCGCAGACTTAATGCACCGTCGCTCGCTGCATTCTAAGTACCTTCGGACGCCCAATTCGCGGAAATTTTGTTATAAAAGGACGCATTGTTATGAATAAGAAGTTTTTCGCAGGCTGCATTGCCCTGTCGGCCACTCTCGCTTTTACCGGCTGCTCCGGCAACAGCAGTGAACCTTCCCCCGCAGTTGGCACGCCCGGTGGCCCACAGGAGCAACCCGGTGTCGTCAGCGGTCAGGCCATGAATGACTACCTTGTCGGTGCCAGGGTTTGTGTCGACGCTAATTTCGATTTCGCTTGTAACCTCAATGAAATTCAAACCACCACAGGTGCTCGCGGTGCATACACACTCAGCTCCACTAATAACATTGCGCCAACGTTGGTCGACCAGTCCAGCAGCGACGACCTTCTGTCTGCCCCGGCAGGGTCTAAAATCGTCTCTCCCATTACAACGCTGGTAGATAACCAATTTAATACAAACCTGGCCAATGGCGATGGGGTCGTTCGCGCTTATAACGATGCTATTAACTCTGTAAAAGCGTCGCTTGCAATCCAAACGTTGGATCCGCTCAATGATGACTATGTCGCTAACGCTTCATTCCTGTCAGAAGCTCGGAAAGTCGGGCATGTTTCCAGTGTGGTGAATCAGATCGTCAAGACAAACCGCGCGATTGTGAAAGCCAACTCCATTGAAGCCTCTGATCCGAACAATCAGGCTGCTCTTAATCGCATTCTCATTACAGAAGTCACGGAAAAAGTCTCTCCTATCTCGAGGGATGTCGGTGTTCTGGTGGATTCAGGTCAGCCAGTGAATGTCGTTCAGTTGGCAAGTGACAATGACATCGATGCCGCAGAAATTTCCAACAATCTGAGCGCGAAACTGCAAAAAGCCAAAGAGGAGCTGGGCAAAGCCAGGCAAGCACTGGAAGCCCTGAATCCGGAGGAAGCCACAGGCGCTACCGGCGCAACCGGCGGATTCAGCGAGTAATCGAGACACCCTCTTTCAAATCCTGAGTCTGTAGAGAACCCCGTCGGAATCACCGGCGGGGTTTTTTATTGCTGTTGCTTCGGGGGTGGCTGACGTCGCTGTAGCGGCCATCGACCATAGCGATGGTAACGTAAGGGGCCAGCGGAGAGTCGCTGGAAAGGCCACCCGGATGCCGTCATGGAATGGGCGTCTTCCGTTGCAACTCAGGCGTGCGGCAATAACGAAAGCCGTGGCTATCGCTCCCCTGAAAGCCCGAAATCCTATCGAAAAGGTCGCAACCAGGACAAGGTTCCTGGCGGCGACCAATGGCTTTTCCCTGTGGCACAGACCCTGAGATTAACGCGCGATACGGCCCCGGTTCAGGTAGGTTTCCTGCAGCGGATTCATGGAGTTGATGATCCTGGCACCGCGGAAAGAGACATTGTTGGCGTCTTCGTTGATGCGGGTCTGCAGTGAGTAACCCCAGTTGGCGTCTCCCTTGACCTGCAGATAGCGCCACTGGTGGTCTTTCACGGGCGTGAGCGGTATCAGCCAGCCCAGGCCGACAAACTCCGCGTCCGTGTTTCTGTACTGCAGTGTGATGCCGTAGTCACCGAACCAGAAAAGACCGCCCACTCGCACACCGGTGTCTTCCTCGAAGAACTGCCCGGCATGGACAGCCAGCTGGACGTCCAGTGACGGGTTGTAATAACTGTACCGGGCAAGCATCTGGTTACGGGCAATATCGTCGTTATCCTTGTGCTGGAAACTGCCGCCGAGAAAGCTGATTCCGTGCCGTGCCCCGGGGCTGAGCAGCAGGGTTTCGTTGATGACCCCGTCGTAGTCGATGGCGTAGCGGCCCGCGTGGAAGCTGGTGTAAAGCTGTGAGTGCAGTTTGAATGTCTGCTGGACTTCCGCCTCCACCAGTGCGGTTTTCTGCCGGCTGTCAAAGAAGATGCCACCCCGGTCAAAATCGTCGGTTTCGTAGACTTCCACATCGTATCGGGCGCCCGCCAGCGCCCCGGGCCACAGATTGAAGTCCAGCTCCGACTTCAGGGCCACCGACGTATCCAGCACACCGTATTCAGTGGCCACACCGCTGGTAATGGCAGGGCTCAGGGTCAGGCGGGGCCGCCAGTGGGGGGCGTAGCTGCCTCTGAAGTCCCATTCGGTCTGGTCCATGTTGAACAGGGATGACTCCGCAAGCCCGGTTTCCCCGGGCAACATCCGGCCATCCGGCCCAATTGTCTGTGTCAGCACAGGCAGTCCCTGGTTCAGCAGGGTCAGCTCGGTGCGCTCAAAGGCCCCTCCCTCTTGGCGGACCCGGTGTGCCACATCGTCAATGGAGACCCGCTCATCGCGGTTGTAGAGATTGTTTTCCCACCACACCTTCAAGGTGTCACCGTGGCCGGCGGTGCGTACGTTGTCGTATCCCGCGTCCACCAACTTCTGGCCAATCCTGGCGGCGATGGCCTGATTAGACTCCCTTGGGGGGGGCGAGACTTTGGTTTCTGACGCGACTGACGTGCGCGGCCCTGTGTCCGGATCGGTTTCGGTTCTCGTTTTTGGCGCCACCTCGGCAACGGCTTGGGCCTTGGCGCCGGTCCTGGCGGATGCCTGTGCAGCGTGTGGCCTGGATCCCGCATTGCCGAATGGCATGGACAGGCCGATGGAGACAAAGTTGCGGGTGTCGCCTTCGTCGATGTTGTCCCAGGCCAGCACTTTGCCCTTGATCTGGAGTCTGTGGGGCAGCCAGTCGTCCGGGGTGGACAGGCCAAGGCCCAGCCGGACGTCCTGGCTGTCGTGCTCGGCAATGATGTTCACCCAGGGTGCTGGGCGGTAGCTGATGGCACCAAAGGCGCCATCCAGGTAGCGGGAGGGAACTTCAGGCCGGCCATAGCCGGCGGTCAGCTCCAGGGGGCCCAACTGTTTCCCTGCGACCACATAGAACGCTTCAAAATCACCGGTCTCACCGCCGAGATCCTGCGCACCGCCGGCCAGGGTGAACCACTCGCGGGGTATCAAGGGTGCCTGGACCTTGAGATTGGCGGAGAGGTCCCGGATGGTGCACCCCACCCTGAAACAGTTGGTCTGGGTTTTGTCCCAGACCAGCCGGCCACCCAGTTCCATATTGGGAAACAGCCCGAATACGCCGGCCACATTGTTGAGATGGCCGTAACGCCCTGCCCCGAAGCCGGAACGGCCAGACAGATAGGCCTGGTCCGACCACTGGACACTGGCCTGGCCATGATGAAGGACGGTGGCGGAAGGCACATTCAGGAATCCACTGTAGCCGGGGAAGGCAAGGTCTCTCTGGTCCTGGGAGGCCAGTGCCTGGGTAGCGAACAGACCCAGTGTGGCCGTAATACTGATCGGCTTCAGGCACGCTACTACATCACCCACCAGAGCCCGGTGCTTTGAGGTCATAGGAGTCAGTTTTCCAACAGTCAGGTTTGAGGCAGGATCGGACGCACGCAAAACCGGTGACGGCTTGTCCTCCGATCGGGAATCGGAATTGGTAACCCGCTCAGTTTACGTTGCAGCTTGTTGAATGCAAGAGACAAGAACCGGGTCACATTCAATGCCTGTCGCAGTGGATGGAACTCCGGATCGTGAGACAGACCCGAAGCCTGGCCATGTCCGCAGCACAGAGTGCCCTACACTGAGAGCCTTTTTGTCAACGGCGTGAGGGATCTGGCCACGGTTCAGCCCCAGGGATCAGGAACCTGTCCGATAACCCTGTCCGGGCAGCGCCCCGTAAAACGCCGCTTCCTGTCCCTCGGAGAATACTTTCAAGGCTCATCATCCGGCCTTCACCCTGCATTTCTGACCGGGCAGGGGGAAACCGGTTAACACCGGTATTTGTGAGCGGTTTAAAACCCTGTACAGCTGTAATCCGTTAGTCACCACTTCAGGGCTTCTCCACATTGACACCCGGTCGTCTTCACGATTAAAACTTCAGAACAGCACGTGGTTAATCCCTAACCAATAGGGCTTAACAGGTGCTGCACGCCATGGCGCCGGTTTCCTGCCGGGAATGGGCGCCAGCCAACGGCAGATCGCCGGCAGGAGGCCGGTGATGCAGTCTGCAGCGTTTCTCACTGTCAGACCCATCAGAAAAAGGACGCATCATGAAAACCCGAAGCAAAACCCCTATCCGCTATCGGCTAAGCTCGGCCATTGCTGCAGCCGCCCTGCTGAGTGCAGGGGGCTCCGCTCAAGCCGTGGAAGCCAATCTGGTTCTGGAATACGAGTGCCCATTCCCCATTATCGGTAATCAGGTCATCACGGCCGATATCAGCGCGGATATTCCCGCTGAACAGTCCGTTGGTGATACCGAGCCCTTTACCGTCACCGCCATCACCACCGTGCCTGAAGCGGCTCGCGATGGTCTTGCGGTAGGACGGGCAACAACGATCGAGGGCACGGCCATTTCCAGCGCGATTGTCCGGACTGTGGCCCGTGATATTCCCGCAGACGTCGAGCTGACGGTGCCACGGACCGATGTTTCCGAAGGCGAAGGTTCGTTTGAGTTGCCGGCAGAAGGCACCGCCCCCTCTGTCACCCTGGAGCAGCAGGATGTGGGCCAGGCAGAGATCCGTGTCGGCGATCTGTTCCTGGATATGATTACCCGGGAGGAAGACGGCAGCATTGCGATACAGCCGATCGGTGAGTTCACGTCCGATTGTGTTCAGCTGCCAGGTCAGGACAATGTTCTGCATACCTTCGAGGTCGTTGGCGATAATCCACCCGACATTGAGGTCACACCGGATGCGGTTGACTTCGGCGTGTTGCAGTCCGGCATGTCCAGCGACGAGGAAGTCGCCATTGCCAACGTGGGCGGTGACGGCCTGGAGGTGGGTGACCTCAGCGTTCAAGGCCCCGATGCGGACCTGTTCTCCGTTGTGGATGATTGTGACAGCCTGTCCGCCGATACCGGCTGTACCGCTACGGTCACCTACTCCGCCATGGGTGAAGCCGGGCATGAAGCCACCCTGGTGATTCCCTCCAACGATCCGGATGAAGCCACAGTGGAAGTGCCTCTCACCGGTGTCAGTGAAGAAGTGCCACAGCCGTCCATCTCGGTCGATCCGGAAAGCCTGGATTTCGGCACGGTACAGGCCGGCCAGACGCCGGAAGATGTGATCACTGTCAGCAACGACGGTGGTGCCAGCCTTGGCATCCAGAACATCAGCCTGGCAGGGGATGCCCCGAGCTTTTTCATGATCACTGACGACTGCAACAGTCTGGCCCCCACTGAGACCTGCACCATGACAGTGACTTACCTGGCTGACGGCGAAGCCACTCACAACGCCATTGTGGTGGTGGAATCCGGTGATCCGGAAAACCCGGTCGTGGAAGTGCCTGTGACAGGTACCAGTGAGATTGAGGCAACTCCCGAGATCAGCGTCAACCCTGAAGACGTGGATTTCGGTGTGGTTGAGCTGGGTACCAGCGTGGAAGAGGCAGTTGTTGTCAGCAACACTGGCGGTGCTGCTTTGACCATTGAAGACATCCGCATCCATGGGGATGCGGCTGAAGACTTCAGCCAGGTCAATGACTGCACCACACTGGTCGGGGATGAGCCGTGCACAGTGACTGTCACCTATACCAGCAATGTGGAGGGAGAGCGTAATGCTGTACTGAGCATTACATCCGATGATCCCGACACCGAGGTCGTGGATGTGCCTCTCTCCGCCAGTGGAGAAAGCGTGACACCTCCGGATCAGGTGGACCTGCGTATTGACGGTGACACCTTTATCCGCTCGTCTCAGGGCACTCTGCCAATTAACGGCAATCTCATCGGTGACTTTGACGAGTCCAACGGCATGCTCAGTGGTTTCCTGGATCTGGAACGCACCGAAGGTCAGCTGAGGGTATCCCGGTTTTTCCGTCGCCTGACCGCCACCGTGGCAATCACTTTCGAGGAAGTGGAAGAAACCACGGGTCTTCTTGAGGATGGAACCCTGACTACCCAGTCAAGGCTCTACTTCAGGGTCCCCCATGCCACGGTGAACTTCTTCGGCCTGGAGCTGCCTCTGGCAGGGGGCGAAGAGTGCCGCACCATGGACCCCGTCGAGCTCAACCTGTCTTCACCGGAAGGTGAGACCTTCTCCATCCGTGAAGGTGGGCAGCTCAGCGGTGACTATGACCTGCCACCGCTGGAAAACTGCGGTCCATTTACCGACGTCCTCAACAGCCTGATGGCAGGCTCGGACAACACCATGGAACTCACCCTGTCAGAGGTTGATGGCGGTGATGGGAATGGGAATGACGACAACGATAACGAGTAATGACAGGGGTTAAAGCCAATGGTCACTACGCGCTTTAGTGCATTGTGCTGAACCTCATCACTCGTCGTTGATACGCCTGCCTTCGGGCAGGCGTTTTATTGTCCAGAAGCCCCTTGGGTCGCTTTCACACCCCCCCTTGTACCCCGTGCCAACCCCCTGTCCCGCTGCCCATTATGTGATCCAGTCGAGGACTGCTTGTCCCTGGCCCCCCAGCACCAGTCAATCCCATGAACGGCGCCTCTAAACGGCCTAATCGTCGTTGACCCGTATCAGGCGGATGATTACTACTGGTACATGCGCTCAAATCCCTAGCAGATTGCTCAGGGGTTGAGCGCAGTACTGGACTGGCAGGGTCCTCCCACAATGCAGTCTTCGACAAGCGGTAGCGTCGCCGTCTGGGCAAGAAACTCTGCAGCCGGGATACAACGAAAATAACAGTCAGACCCTAATTGAGGATTTTTTTATGATGACCAAGGATGTTAAACCAACCCGTAACCGGTTAAGCACAGCGATTGCCGCTGTCGCCACCGGTATTGCGATGGGCATGGCCGGTACCGCCAGCGCGGCTGATGTGGAATTGTCGCTGGAATATGTGTGTCCCCTGCCGCTGATTGGCGACCAGACCATTGTCGCAAACATCAGCGCTACCATTCCGGATGTGGAGCAGGCCGGCTCACAAACCCCTGAATTTGATATTGAAGCGATTACCGATCTGCCCGCGGATGTCCGCACCGGCCTGAATGTGGGCAGGGCCACTACGATCGAAGGCACGGCAACGGCGGACTCCACGGTTTCTTTCGTTGAGCGCGAGGAAGCCCTGGAAGTTCTGCTGACCATTCCGCAGACCGAAGTGCCCGAAGGTGAAGGGGGTTTCTCGATCCCTGCCTTTGGCAATGCGCCCTCACTGGAACTGACAGAAAATGACGTCGGTGAAGCCGTCATTACCGTCGGTGATCTTTTTCTGGACATTATTACCCGGGAAGCCGATGGCTCAATTGCCATCGATCCCATTGGCCAATTCACATCGGACTGCACTCAGGTGGCTGGCCAGGACAATGTTCTGCACACCTTCACAGTCGAAAGTGGTGAGCCCACCGTTTTTCCTGAAATCAGTGTTGACCCGGATGCTGTTGATTTCGGTACTGTACAGGCTGGCATGACTCCCCAGGAGAGCATCACGGTCAGCAACGTGGGTGGCGCCGATCTGGGCATACAGGACGTGATCCTTGGAGGTACTGATGCCTCTGACTTCATGATCACTAACGACTGTACTACCCTGGCTCCTTCGGCAAGCTGCACCATTGATGTCACTTACTTCGCCAGCGGTGAAGGCAGCGACAGTGCCAATGTCACCATAGTGTCCGACGATCCTGTCAATGACACACAGGTGGTCAACCTCACAGGCAGCTCTGTTGAAGTAGTGATGCCTGAAATCAGCACTGAGCTCGAGTCTCTGGATTTTGGTGAAGTCCCAGTGGGTACCATGAAGGATCTGGATGTCACGGTGAGCAACAGTGGTGGCGGCGACCTGGTCATTGAAGGCATCGATATTGCTGGCGCCAACGCCAGTGACTTCATGTTCACTGACAATTGCACCACCCTCAACGACCAGCAAAGCTGCACCATCACGGTCACTTACACCAGCAACGTCAACGAGGATCGCACTGCGAACCTGGAAATCACCAGCAATGATCCGGACAATGCGGTGCACACCGTGGCGCTGTCAGCCAGCAAGATCGATGACGACCCCACTCCGCCCACCATCGTTGAAGTCACCCAGACGATTGTCGGGGAAACCTTCATTGCCGCCTCCGGTGGCACCCTGGACCTGAATGGCTCCATCGATGCGGCCCTGAATCTCGGGGACCTCACTCTGACCGGAGACCTTCACCTGGATCCCACTGAAGGGACTTTCTCAATCTCCGATTTCTTCCTTTTCCGCGCTCTGCGAGCCACTGCGGAAGTGGAATTCGAGCAGGCAGAGAAGGTCGTTGGTTACCTTGATGGTGACGACATCCACGCTACCTCCGTAGTCTGGGTCAAGGTCAAGAGCGTGGATCTGGGTATCTGGGGCGTGCGCCTGTTCGGCCTGGGTGGGGGTGAAGAATGCATGACCAGTGAGCCCGTTGTAATTGAGCTGAGCAATCCGGAAGGCGAAGCTTTCGAGCCTCTGGTTGGTGGCAACCTGGAGGGCACCTATGAGCTGCCACCCCTGGAAAACTGTGGTTCCCTGACCTCAACCCTGAACGACTTCATGTCAGGTCCGGGTAATACCATTAACCTCACCCTGGAAGCCCAGAACTAAAAATTGAGCCAACAGGGCGCCCTCTTCTCATGCAGTGTGAGCGGAGGGCGCGTTTTTTTGTCTGCCCAACTCACAGGCCCACCCAGGCCCTTTCCTACAAAGAGAATCAGCCCCTGCCTCACCCACGAATGCGCTAACAGTGGATACAAGGCATTCTGACACTGGCGTGGCTCATGCCTTTCAAACGACTTCCGTTTACGGCTATCAGCGTCATTGTGAGGAGTTCTGGGTTAGGACCTCAGGCAAAGAGCGGTGCCACCGTCCACCTGCACGGAGAATGACAGCGACTGGGCATGAGCAATAACACTGACAGGCTTATGGCCACTTTCCCCGGCCCGATCAGGGCCCAAGCGTGAGGTGCGTTTCAACCATCAGGCCATCCCTCACTGTACCGGAACAGCGTCCGTCAAGGCGCTACACGCCATGCCTGTGGCACCACAAAAAAGCCACCCATTGAGGGTGGCTTTCTTAATACAACAGTGAGTCGTTATACGACCCGGTAATACCTTACTTGCCGAAAACAGACATGCGAGTATCGCTGACGCGCAGTCCGTGAATGGCCACAGAACCAATGCTTTCAGGACCCACCTTGACAGTGGGCATCCAGATATCAGCATCGAACTGATCGATGTCGATACGCAGGACGTCTTCAGCCGGTACTGAACCGCCGCCCGCGGTGCTCAGTGCGCTACCAGCACCCAGCGTCACGTTCATCTCAACCGGATTGGTAACACCAACGGCATTCATGTCTTCAAAAGTACCCGTCTGAAGGGTCTCCATGGAGCCGATTCCGGCCATGCGCATGCCTTCCAGGGACACGGCGGCCACATCAAAATCAACACCCAAATCAGAAATCACAAAGCCGGCATCAATGTTGATAGAGCCAGAATCCTGATTATCGCCAATGGTGTTCTCTACCTGGGCGGTAATGTCGACACGGCTCATCAGCAGGTCCATTTCCAGGTTGGAAATGAGTGTTGCAGAACCCTCATCACCGGACAGACCCATGGCACCGATGTCAAGACCCAGCTCGACAAGCCCCGGACGCAGGGTAAAGATGGAAATCAGTGCGTCACCGGAATCCTGCAGATCGATATCAATGCGCACATCCAGGGTTTCACCCGGCTCCAGACCACCGATGCGAATGTCATCAACCAGAAAGGAACCATTGGTATCCTGCTGGTAGGCGATCTGGTCGATGGTCATTGCTGCTTCCAGTTCAATAACAACACCTGCCTGACCCGTCACATCCCCCATTTCGGTATCGTTCATGGGCTGCATGCCGGCTGTTGCAGCCAAAGGTGTTGCGGCAATAGCGCTCGCAAGTGCCAGTTTTTTCAAGCCTTTCATGGCTATTCTCCTAACGGATTTCAGAATTGTTAAAGCTGTTTTTATCAAACCGATACAGGATCGGTCCTGATCCATTCTAGGCCTCCTCCCCGGGGAAACTGTGACAACATTCACAGCCAAGAAGGCACTGTCAGAGCACTCAGAGAAGTGTGCGGGCATTAACATTTGTAAAGGCCGAGAGATCGTCCTGCTTGCTGCCACGGTTTAGAGCGGCCATTTAAAGTCCGCAAATCTGTCCGGCTTCGGTGATGGAATCCTGATAGGAAAACAGGGTGGCCAGCCGGACCCCTGGACAGAAACCGGGACCCCCGACAATAATCAGTACCGACAACACCATTCGCGCCGATACAGCACTCCGCGAGGACACCTTATCAAGACCTCGATCACCACCCTCACCATGGCCCCTTCACTGGACCTGTATGGCACCGCAGACCAACTGGTGGAGGATGCCAAGACGCGCTGCAGAGAATCCGCCCGCGAGCCCGGCGGCGGTGGCATCAATGTGGCCCGTAACCTGCATTCACTGGGTGAGACGGTCCAGGCCATCTTCCCAGGGGGTGGCCGTAACGGTGCGAGGATCGAGACGATGCTGCGCAGTGAGTCGGTCCCCTGCCGGCGTATTCCCATACACCAGGAAACTCACCAGAACCTCGCACTGACGGAAGCGTCCAGTGGGCGCATGTTCCACCTGGTCTTCCCGGGTGCGGAGCTGAGTGAGCCGGAGTGGCGCGCCTGTGAGGCCGCCATTTCGGAGACCGTCGACAGCACGGGCTACCTGGTGCTTAGCGGCAGCCTGCCTCCCGGTGTGCCAGAGGCTTTTTATGGCCGTCTGGCCCTTGAGGCGAAGTCCAGGGGCATAAGGGTGGTTCTGGATACCGCCGGGCCACCTCTGGAGCCGGCCCTGGAAAGCGGCGTTTACCTGGCAAAGCTCAATCCCGAGGAGCTGGTTCAGCTGGGGTACAAGGGCGACTGGGACAGTGCCAGTCAGCTGGCCATGATGGGCGATCTGGTGCGGGATGGCGCGGCTGAGCTGATGGTGGTCACCCAGGGGGCCAGGGGCGCACTCATGGCCACAGCCAGCGGAGAGACCTTCCAGGCCATTCCCCCGAGGGTCACAGTGGTGAATCACCTGGGGGCGGGTGACAGCTTTGTGTCACTGATGCTGCACAGCCTGATCCGTGGCCACAGCCATGGCCAGACGCTGGCCTACGGTGTGGCCGCGGCCGCGGCCGCCATCAGTGCACCGGGCAACCGGGTTCCCCCCCGGGATCGTGTGGAAGCGCTGTTCGCCCGGGTCAGACAGCCACGATAGCGACAGCACGGGTGTCTGCCCTTGAAGCATAAGTCTGGAAACGAAAAGCTGGAAATAATGGAGGCGCGGGTCGGAATCGAACCGGCGTTAACGGAGTTGCAGTCCGCTGCATAACCACTCTGCCACCGCGCCTTTAAAGGGAGCAAACCCCGGCACTGACGATCAGTGACCGGGGTTTTGAATCTGGAGCGGGACACGAGAGTCGAACTCGCGACCCCAACCTTGGCAAGGTTGTGCTCTACCACTGAGCTATTCCCGCAATGCCGGCTTAAGGTCTGGCGGACCTGTTCCAGCGGCTCGTCCGCTGAAGTGGCGACTATAATAATGCCTGAGCGCGTGGTGTCAACCCTTGTTGCACGGGGTGCATTATCTAACTGGTTGATTATTGGTCAATCCGGCTCGTGCAGCACCTTCCAGGCGGCCTGCAGGTACAGGCACATGGACCACAGTGTCAGTCCGGCCGCCGCCACCAGAACCAGCACTCCCAGGCGGGCCAGCCACTCCCCCTGTGGGAAGGCCAGCAGCATGACAATGGACACCATCTGGCAGGTGGTCTTGATCTTGCCGATGAACGACACCGCCACACTGGCCCGCTTGCCCATCTCCGCCATCCACTCACGAAGTGCGGAAATGACGATTTCCCGGCCGATGATGATGGTCGCCGGCAGCGTCAGCACAAGGCTGGCGTAGTCGTGGATCAGCACGGTCAGTGCCACGGCCACCATGAGCTTGTCCGCCACCGGGTCCAGAAAGGCCCCCAGTGGGGTGGACTGATCCAGACGGCGTGCCAGGTAGCCGTCCAGCCAGTCCGTCATGGCCGCCAGGGCGAAGATCACGGCGCTGGCCATGGCGGCCCACTGGAAGGGCAGAAAGAACACCAGCACGAAGACTGGGATCATCACGATGCGTGACAGCGTCAGAATATTGGGCAGATTCATGAACTACTCATTGTGCAGGGCTGAATAAATGGTTTCCGCAAGGGGTCGGCTGACGCCCCGGACCTTGCTGATCTCGTCGATGCTGGCCTTGCGCATCTCCTGGATACCGCCGAAGTAGTTTATCAGGTCTTTGCGGCGTTTTGGCCCTACACCGGCAATTCCTTCCAGGGTTGAGACACGGCGCTTCTTGTCACGGCGGAAACGGTGGCCTGTGATGGCAAAGCGGTGGGCCTCGTCACGGATATGCTGGATCAGGTGCAGCGCCGGTGAGTCCGGCGGCACCCGGAAAACGGTGTTGGTGAGGGCGTCCACCAGGTGCTCCATGCCGGCCTTGCGGGTGGTGCCCTTGGCCACGCCGATCAGGGTAATGTCCTGTATGCCCAGTTCCTCGAACACCTCCCTGGCCACGTTCAGCTGGCCCTTGCCGCCGTCGATAAACACCAGGTCCGGGCGCTTGCCGTCACCACTTTTCAGTCGCTTATAGCGTCTTGTTAACACCTGACGCATGGCGGCGTAGTCGTCACCGGCGGTGACATCGTGGATATTGAACAGACGGTAGTCGCTTTTCAGAGGGCCGTTCTCGTCAAACACCACACAGGAGGCCACGGTGCTCTCACCGGAGCTGTGGCTGATGTCGTAGCACTCCATGCGGCTGGGGTTCTGCTCCAGCTCCAGCAGCTCACGCAGTGCCAGCAGACGGCGGTAGACGGTTTCCTTGCTGGCCAGGTGGCTGCGCAGTGTCTGTTGCGCGTTGGTGGCGGCCATTTCCAGCCAGCGGCGGCGCTCGTCACGCACCCGGTGGCGGACACGGGTGTCACGGCCGCTGGCCTGGCTGAGTGCCTCGCTGAGCACCTGGCTGTCCTCCAGCTCGAGTGGCACCAGGATTTCCCGGGGGATTTCCCGTGGCTCCTCCGCACCCAGGTAGAACTGGCCGATAAAGGCGGTCAGCAGCTCCTGGTCATCCTGGTCCATAGACAGCCTCGGGAAATAGTGCCGGGTGCCAAGGACACGCCCTCCCCGCACCACGATGACCACCACACAGGCCAGGCCCGCCTCCTGGACAAAGCCCAGCACGTCCGCCTCGCCGCTGCTGCCCTCAATGGACTGCTGCTCCTGGACATGACGCAATGTGTTGATCTGGTCCCGGTAATCGGCGGCCTTTTCAAATTCCAGGCGGGCCGAGGCCTGCTCCATGGCCGCGACCAGCTCCTCGATGATGGCCGGGTTCTTCCCCTCCAGGAACAGCCGCGCACGGCGCACATCCTCCTGGTAGGCCTCTGGCGTGATATAACCCACGCAGGGTGCGGTGCAGCGGTTGATCTCGTACTGCAGACAGGGCCTGGTGCGGTTGCGGTAGGTGCTATCGTCGCACTGGCGGATCCTGAAGGCCTTCTGCAGGATGTTGAGGCTCTCCCGCACGGCACCGCCGCTGGGGAAAGGTCCGAAAAAGGTCCCCTTGTCGTTTTTTTTGCGCCCACGGCGAAAAGTCAGTGAGGGGAAATCCTCGTGGGGCGAGAGATAGATATAGGGATAGGACTTGTCGTCCCGCAACAGGATGTTGTAAGGGGGGCGATGGCCCTTGATCAGGTTCTGCTCCAGCAGCAGTGCTTCCGTCTCACTGGCGGTGACGGTGACCTGTATATCGGCAATGCGGCTGACCAGTGACCGAGTCTTGATGGCCTGGCCATGCTGGCGGAAATAGCTGGAAACGCGGTTTTTCAGGTTGCGGGCCTTGCCCACGTACAGCAGATCACCGGCCTGGTTGTACATGCGGTACACACCGGGCCTTTCGGTGAGCTGTTTGAGAAACGCCTTGTGATCGAAGTGAGTGCTTCCGACAGAGCCCTCGTCAGACTTCATTGGCATCCAGTAACCCTGTTTTGACCGCTTTCAATACCAGCTCCACATCGCTGCTGATGCCGAGTTTATCAAAAATCCGGTAGCGATAGCTGTTGACGGTCTTGGGGCTGAGGCAGAGCTTGTCGGAAATTTCCTGCACTTTCTGACAGTTGACGATCATGGTGGCGATCTGCAGTTCCCGCTCGGAGAGGCCATCAAACTGGGACTGCAGATCGCCGTTCTCGCCGAATTTGCTCAGGGCCACATGCTGGGCGATTTCCGGGCTGATGTAGCGTTGCCCGGCGTTGACACGGCGGATGGCCCTGAGCATTTCCGCCATGTCGGCCCCTTTAGTGATGTAGGCGTGGGCGCCCGCCTGCATTACCCTTGCCGGATAAGGCCCGTCGGCACAGGCGGTGACGGCCACCACACGGGTCTCGTCATGGTTGCGCAGAATCCGGCGTATGGCTTCCAGACCGCCGATGCCGGGCATGCGCAGATCCATCAGGACCACATCCGGCGAGGTCTGTCTGACTTTCTCGATGGCCTCTTCGCCGGATTCCGCCTGCCCCACCACCTGAATGTCCCTGTCATCGGAGAGCATGCGGCTGATGCCGGCGCGAACCAGATCGTGATCATCCACAACCAGTACTTTGATCAAGTCACCACCCCCTGGAACCCATACAAGAGCAAAGTATAACAGAAAGCCCCCCCTCAAAACTGGACAGTACTAACAGGGTTAGTGAACCTGTCAGTCAGGGTTGTCAATCGTGAAGGGCCGAGCAAGCCTATTACGGCCTTCCAGGGTCGTTCAATGAGTAATGAGGCCAGATTGTGACGAGGTGGTTTATTCCAAAAGCATGAGATCGCCGGGCTGTTGCACAAAGTGCCCCTGGAAATGACGAATTCCCATGTTCCAGAATGCGGAAAAGGTTTTTGCTTCCTCTACGCGGCACGCAATGACACGCTCCAGGCCGGCAAACCGCCGGTTAAGTACCTCCATCAGTGCTGAAACTTCTTCTTTGTCATGGACGCGTTCATTCCAGTTACCGTCCAGGCGGACATAATCAATCAGGGGCAGCTCTTTCAGCAACAGCTGGCCATGGCCACTGGCGGCAAAGTGTTCCACCACAATGCCCACATTCATCTGGGACAGCCTCTCCATAAAGGGTCTGATCCGGTCCAGGTGTTTGATCACATACCGTTCCTGAAAGGCGAAATACAGCTGTCGCCCCTCCCTCAAATGCACCTTCTGCATGAGTTGGGTCATAAAAGAAAGCATGAACGGCAGGGATTTGATGTCACCGGAGAATTTAATAATCACCGAGCGGACTTGGGTCTGAGTGTCCAGGTTCGAATCCAATGCCGACAGAGCGGTTTCAACGACCCAGCGATCCAGGCCAGGGAGCCCGTCCTCAAGGTAATCCGGCACGCTGGCCATGAACTCCTCGGGCAGAAACAGATTACCCTCCTCGTCCTGCAAGCGAACCAGCGCCTGAAAGTGGTTCTGGTTGGTTTCAAGATTCATTACCGGCTGGTACTGCAGTACAAAACGCCGGGCCACCAGTGCCTTTTTCAGACGTTCCGACAAGGGCGGACGTGACGGACTGGTCAGTGAAGTAATGACCGAGTCCCCTCCTCCCCCTTCAATAACCCGGAAGCAGGCCTTCTCCAGCTCATCCACAACATGGGCCGCGTCAGGCAGCTGGCCATTCAGTACCACGCCGACCGCACTGAAATCCAGGGTCAGGGCATTTCCATCCAGAGTGAAAGCCGTTTTTGACAGTTGCTCCCGCAGCTGTGCCACGAGGTTTTCGGCACTGTCATCCTTTTTCACACGGATCCGCACCAGCCAGACCAGGTCCGAAAGGGCGCTGCCCCGACCTGCCACCGCGGGTTGATCAGCCAGCCATTGCTCTATAAGGCTGCCCAGGTTGGCACAACCCAGCACGCCGTGCTGATGGCGCAGAAGCTCGAGTTTGTCTGTACTCAGATACAGCAGCAGTTCCTCGCCCCGGCGCTTGTTCATCCGCCAGGCTGCCAGATCGGTTTCCAGCTGTTGCAGAAAGAGCGCCCTGTTCTGCAGGCCATCACCCGTCTGGTTACCGTTAATCCTTTGCAGGTTCAGAGTGAGCTGTCGGGTCCTTGCCAATCGGCGTCTCAACGTATCCACCAGCAACCGGTCACTGACAGGGCTTATCAGCCAGTCATCACCGGCCAGTGTCATACTGGAGTCCCCTCTGAGTTCATCACTGTGGCTAGTGATAAAGACCACAGGCAACTGCTGATAGCGGTTGTCCTGCTGAAGCAGCCGGGCCAGTTCAGGGGCATGGATGTCCGTCATGTCGTTATTGATCAGCAGAATATCCGGAGCGTGGCGCTCCAATACATCCAGCAACGTCATGGGTTTACTGAGGATACGCAGGTCGAAGCCGTTTTGCTCAAGGGGTTGCTGGTACTGAGCGGCCCGAACTTTCTGGTTGTCCACCAACAGCACCTTCGGGCAGACAAACCGGTTACTGGACACAAGACGGGAGATTTCCTGGCGCAACGGGTTCTTTGACACCGGTCGCGTCATGTAACCGCTGACACCGGCCCTGAGTGCCTCCAGACGGGAGCTGATATCCGTGCGGGCCGACAGCATCAGCACCGGCACCGGCATGGGCAGCCGTCCGTGGACTTCCTGCATCAGGTCCGTCACTGAGGGGTAAGGCAATGGGTCCGCCAATATCAGCTCATAGTTGTGCTCACGTGCATGGTCACTCAGCAACGGCAAACTGGTGTACCAGCTCACCTCGTAACCGAAAGCCTCGCACAGGAGCTTGAGATGCTGGCCCTGAATCGGGTCCTCATCCAGTATGGCCAGCTTGGCACTTGTAGCCGCATCAAACTCTGCGTGGTTGTCCCGGCTGGGGACATTCAGGATACGCTCGATCTCCTTCAAAAGCGCCTGCACGGCCTTCTCCAGCCTGGTGCGCTGAGCCAGTGAGACTTTCGACCGGGTCTGCCGTTGGTCTTCCAGGGCCTGGGCCAGCGCCCGACCGGTCTCGGTCAGGGCATTAAAACCGAAAGAGCCGCCACTGCCCGCCAAAAGGTGAGCCACCTTCTGCAACTTCTCGAGCGTCCTGTCCTCCCAGCAAACATGGGTGAGCATGCGCCAGGCTTCATGAATCATTCGTGCATGCCCTGGCAGTGATGCCAGATAATCCCGGCGCAGTTGAACGATCTGTTGATCCAGAGTGACTCTTTGCGTGTTCAGCATCGTTCAGGCCCGGTGTTTTATGTCGGATTGTCAGTCTAAAGATGTGAAGTTAATCACTCTTTGCCCTGCAGGCAAGACAATCCTGTGTGACACCGGGTTGCGAGGGGCAACGGAAATCACGAGGGTAATCATCACATCGCTGTGTCCATTAAGGGATTCAGGACAAGTGTGAGTACAAAGAGGTGTTGCGTCATCGCATCGAGGACGAAACCGAAAGGATGATTCGTAAAATAAAAAAAAGTGGCGGTGGGCCAGGGATTCGAACCCCGGGAGGGCTACTAACCCTCGGCGGTTTTCAAGACCGCTGCATTAAGCCACTCTGCCAGCCCACCATCACGCTGTCATTGCGACAGCGATTGCATGATACCCGATTGACCCGGTCTGTCAACGGTACCCGCCTTCAAGGGCCAGTCATTGAACGGGTTGCTGTCGGCAGACGGTTTTGATTGAAAGTTGCCGCAGTCACGTTATTATACGAATGAGTCATAACCCCAGACAGGAGCACAATCGATGGATGACAAGCGTTTTGGCAACCAGGGACCGGTGAGCCAGTACAGTACCCAGACACAGGGCCGAGAAGCTCTCAGTGCGGAAGTCACTGGCGTACTGCGTAATACCTACATGCTGCTGGGCCTGACGCTGGCCTTCTCAGCGGTGACGGCCGGCACCAGCATGGCCCTGAACCTGCCCCACCCCGGTCTGATACTGACTCTGGTGGCGTTCTACGGTCTGCTGTTTGCCACTTACAAGCTCAAGAACAGCGGTTGGGGCCTGGTCACCACCTTCGCCCTGACCGGTTTCATGGGCTACACACTGGGCCCGATCCTGAACATGTTTGTAGCCACTGGTGCGGGTTCCCTGGTCACCACCGCCCTGGGCATGACCGCTACCATCTTCCTGTCACTGTCCGCCTACTGCCTGATTACCCGCAAGGACTTCAGCTTCCTGGGTGGCTTTATCTTCGCCGGCGCCATTGTGCTGATGGGCACCATGCTGGTGGCTTACCTCTTTAACCTGCCCAACGTGCAACTGGCGGTTTCCGCCGGCTTCACCCTGTTCGCCTCGGCCTGTATCCTTTACCAGACCAGCGCCATCATTAACGGCGGCGAACGCAACTACGTGCTGGCAGCCATCGGGCTTTATGTCTCGATCTACAACCTCTTCATGAGCCTGCTGCACCTGCTAATGGCGTTTTCCGGCGATAACTGAGACCGGTTCGCCCCGTCCGATGCCCCGGCCCTGCCGGGGTTTTTTGGTTATGGGACCGGCTCATTCCACAGAGAGGCTCTGCCATGAACTTTGCCCTGGTCATCAGCGCAGCCCCCTACAGCTCACAGGCCCCACAGAGTGCGTTTTTCACGGCACAGGCCATACTGGCCCAGGGGCATGCCATCAGCCGGGTGTTTCTCTATGGCGACGGTGTCCTGCTGGCCAACACACTGGCCACGCCACCCCGTGACGAGGAGAACTGGACCCGGCGCTGGAGCGAGCTGATTCAGGAGAATGCGTTGCCGGCCACCGCCTGCATTGCCTCGGCGCTGCGTCGCGGGGTACTGGACGAGGCGGAAGCCCGGCGCCATGAGCAACCGGCGTCCAACCTGGCACCGGGCTGGACCATGGCCGGCCTGGGGGACTGGGTGGAGGCGGAAATGACCGCCGACCGGGTCCTGTTTTTCACCGCCAGCCACTAACACCGGGCTTCAGGAGTGGACAATGACTCAGCGCTACCTGTTTATTGCCGATCAGGCGCTCTTTGCCGGCAGTGCCTGCCGGGACCTGCTGGACATGGCCCTCTCAGCAGCCGCCTTTGATCAGCCCGCCAGCCTGCTTCTGCGTGGCCCGGCCACACTTTGGGTGGCCACCAGCCATGCGCGCCCAGGCGCCATCGGCCACAAGGACCTGTTCCGCCAGCTGGGCGCCCTGCCCGTCTATGGCATCGAACCGATCCATGTGGCCGAAGACGATTTCCGGCGCTTTGCCAGTGAGCCCCCCATGGCCGGCTGCCTGATGCTGGACGAAGCGGGTGTGGCAGCACTGATCCGGGAACACGACCGGGTAATCCAACTCTGAGGGAAAGATGACCAGCAGCCTTCACATACTGAACAAGGCCCCTGGGCACCAGAGAGCCGGCTATTGCCTGGCCCAGCTGCGTGGGGGTGACCGTCTGATACTGATGGAAAACGCCCTTCTGGGACTGGTGGACGCTGACTGGCTGTCGGCCCTGCCAGAGGACGTGACGGTGCTGGTTCTGGAGGCGGATCTGGACGCCCGGGGAATGAGAAAATACCTGAATAAAAGCATGCAGATTATTGACTATAAAAGCTATGTGTCAGAAATTGCCCTGTCCGGCAAGCAGCTTTACTGGTAACGTTCTGACCCTGACGGCGGTGGACCGCCAGGAGGCATCCATGACTGAAAACAGAAAGAGCGGACTGCCCGGGCTGGACCCGGAGGGTTTTCTTTACGAGCCACAGCAGTGGACGCCGGCGGTGGCGGAACACCTGGCACGGGAGGCCGGCATTGAGCTGACCCCCGAGCACTGGGAGGTCATTGCGGTATTGCGGGATTTTTACCAAAAGCACGATCTCTCCCCCGCCATGCGCATCCTCGTCAAGACCGTCAGGGCCGAGCTGGGTGAGGACAAGGGCAACAGCATCTACCTGATGCAGCTCTTCCCGGGCAGCCCCGCCAAGCTGGCGGCCCGGCTGGCCGGGCTGCCCAAGCCGGCCAACTGCCTGTGAGCCGGCCCGGAAAGGGCCTTTAGCGGCTCTGCCTGGGTGTCTTTCGCCCTGAGCCGGACTCCGGGTGGTAATCCGCCTCATTCAGCAGCGCGCTCAGCCCCCCTTCCATCAGTTCACTGCCATAGCGCATGAACTGCCTCGTGGTTCCGGCCAGGCTCCGGCCGCCCTGCTCCGCCAGCAACTGGTCGAAGCGTTCGTTCATGGCCGCCTCGATGCGCCGGATCGAGCGCTCATGGGCTTCTGCCAGGGCCTGGTCACGCCGGTCCAGCTCCGGTCGCAGCAGCCAGAAGTGGTAGCCTGCCAGCACCATGGCCAGCAGAACCAGTGTGATCAGCCCCTGCAGTAGCAGTGTCAGCCCCATGGGGTTCTCCTCGTTGATATGGGCCTTGAGCGGCCTCTGTGTCTAACCCAGCCAGTACTGCATGCCCGCCAGCTGCAACAGGCCAATCAGGCCGCCCATGACGCCACCGGCCAGCATCAGCAGCCATTCCTCCTCCTGGAAGGCGGGCCTGAGTACCTGCTGGAACTGCTCAGGGGGCAGTGCCGACACCCGCTCACGGATCATGCTGGCGACAATGTTGGCCCTGTCCTGGCTGAATGCGTGGTCACTGAAGACCTCGTCCGTTGCCTGCAGTGCGGTGTCGTTCATGGCCTGCTTGAGCTCGCTGTAGCCGGTCACCCCCACTGCCATCTGGGCCGTCATCTTCATGATCAGTGACTGGTCCAGCAGTGGCCGCAGGTGCTTCTGGATAATGGCACGGGTCCGGTGGGACTGATCACCGTGTACCATGGCGTAGGCCACCCGGTCCACTGTCAGCAGTTGATGGGCCACCTTGTCCGCCCACACGGCGCTGATCTGTGGCTGGCGGCGAAGAAACAGCCCCTGCACCTCAAAGCCCAGAATCCGCACCGGGTACAAGGGCCGGAAAATCAGGTTCAGTGCCAGCCAGTTGGTGACAAAGCCGATGGCAAACCCCGCCAGCGGCAACAGCCAGGGCAGCGGCCAGTGCCACCAGACGGTCATGAACAGCGCCCCCAGGGCGCCGCCGATGACCGCACCGCTGCGCTTGAGAAAGCGGAACTGCTCCTCCCCGGCTTCCTGAAAGATCTCGTTCATCAGTGCGGGATGGCTTCGCAGCTCCTTGCTGATCAATGCCTTGAGGTCAATCAGCGAGCCCAGCTCATAGCCGAAGTCCTCCACCATGGCTTCGATCCGCTCCGGCATTTTCTGCCGCGCCCAGTGGTAGATGCGGCGGCGCATCAGCAGTGGCAGGTTGTCCCACAGCACGGGCTGCAGCTCGTACATCACCTCGTCGATGTACTCGTCCACCCGGGGCAAGACCTCCGACAGGACCTGTCCGGTGATCAGCTGCGGGTCCAGCCGCTCGTAAATGGTCTGAAGGTCGCCAAAGCGCTCCAGAGTCTGATCGATGCAGATGTGGGCCATGCGCTCGGAATTGCGGGGTATCACCCCCTGCCAGCCGGGAAAGGGCCTCAGGCCAAGATAGCGCACCGGCCGGAAAGACAGGAAGATGGCCAGCCAGTTGGTGGACCATCCAACCACAGCGGCCACCAGAGGCAGCAGCCAGATGGAATTCAGGAGATTCAGCTCAAGTGACACATCAGCCTCGATGCCCATGTTGATCCGGTGCCCGCCGCCGGGGAGGAATGCGGCCACAAAAAAAGCGCATCCATGATGCGCTTTTACGGCCGTCATGACATTGGCATGAATGCCGCATTATGACAGTAAATACGCAAGCCTGCCGGTGGGGCGCAGGCCTGCGGTCAATGCTCAGGCCTCAGAGGGGTCCGTGGCCAGTGCCCCGGCATGCCGGCAACGGCCTGACGGGTTATTTGTAGTAGGCGTTCTCGGTGTAACTGTGGTCTGTGACGTCCCTCACACCGGTGATTTCCGGCAGTTGTTCCGTCAGGGACCGTTCCACACCCTGCTTGAGCGTCAGGCTGACCGCGGAGCAACCCTGGCAGCCACCACCGAAACGCAGCACCGCCACGTTATCGTCGGTGATCTCAACCAGAGAAACTTCCCCCCCGTGAGCGGCCAGCCCCGGGTTGATTTCCGCCGCCAGAATGTAATTCAGGCGCTCAGGCAGAGGCGCATCGGGAGACACCTGGGGCACCTTGGCATTGGGCGCCTTGATGGTCAGCTGTCCGCCGGTGGCATCGCTCTGGAAATCCACCACGGCGTCTTCCAGGAACACCAGACTGTTGTGATCGAGAAACAGGGGGAAATCTCCCATGTCCAGCTGCTCGTCCGAAGGCACCACTTCATGGGGCGGACAGTAAGCCAGGCAGGTCTCCGCATGGCGGGTGCCGGGCTGTGTCACGAAAATGCGCACGCCCATGCCCTCCACGTCCTGCTTGGCAATCAACTGACCCAGGTATTCCCTGGCCGATTCGGTCACATTCACCGTATGCACTATAGATTCCTCAATTTACCGGCGTATTTGACTGCCATTTTAGGTGACTTGTCCTGTGATTGAAAGACCGAGTATTTTACTCAGGCTTTCACTAAAATATTGACTGACTACTGCCAAAATGGGCACATAGCGGGATTTTGCGCCAAGACGTCAGAGCCCGTTTCTGCTAGCATGCGGACCTTTGCTTCACTATTGGCAACACTTTGGCACATTCAAACCGGAGCTTGAAAACCGATGACCGATCGCGACCATCGCCTCTCACAATTAAAGAGTGCACTCCAGGACCGAATTGTGATTCTGGACGGTGGTATGGGCACTATGATCCAGAATCTCGAGTTGTCCGAGTCCGAGTACCGTGGCGAGCGGTTCAAGGACTACGAGCGGGAAGTCAAAGGCAATAACGATCTGTTGTGTCTCAGCCAACCGGAACTGCTCAAGAAAATCCACAGGGACTACCTGGAGGCCGGTGCGGACATTATCGAGACCAACACTTTCAACTCCACCCGTGTGTCCCAATCGGACTACGCCATGGAGTGGCTGGTGCCGGAGCTCAACTACGAGTCCGCACGGCTGGCACGGGAAGTGGCGGACGAGCTCACCGAGCGTGAGCCCCACAAACCCCGTTTTGTGGCCGGCGCCGTGGGCCCCACCTCCCGCACCGCGTCACTGTCACCGGATGTGAACAACCCGGGTTACCGCAACACCAGTTTCGATGCCCTTTTCACGGATTACTACGAAGCCATCGAGCACCTGGTGCGTGGCGGCGTGGACCTGATCCTGCTGGAAACCATTTTCGACACCCTCAACGCCAAGGCGGCCATCTATGCCGCCCAGGAGTTCATGGAGAAAAGCGGCCTGGATGTGCCGCTGATGATTTCCGGCACCATCACGGACGCCTCAGGGCGCACCCTGTCCGGGCAGACCACCGAGGCCTTCCTCAACTCCGTGTCCCACGCCAGGCCACTGACCATCGGCCTCAACTGCGCACTGGGGGCGGACGCACTGCGCCCTTACGTGGAGGAGCTGTCCAACAAGGCGCCCTTCTTTACCAGCGCCCACCCCAACGCCGGCCTGCCCAACGAATTCGGTGAATACGACCAGACACCGGAGGAAATGGCGGCCATTGTGGAGGGCTTTGCCAAAGACGGCTTTATCAACATCATGGGCGGCTGCTGTGGCTCAACGCCTGAGCATATCCGGGCCATCAGCGAGGCCATGGCAAAGTACCTGCCCAGGAAGATCCCCAGGCGCAAGCCCAGGCTGCGCCTGTCCGGCCTTGAGCCCTTTACCGCCGACGACAACATCGTCTTTATCAACGTGGGCGAGCGCACCAACGTCACCGGCTCCAAGCGGTTTCTGCGCCTGATCAAGGAGGAGCAGTACGAGGAAGCCCTGGCGGTGGCACTGCAGCAGGTGGAAAACGGCGCCCAGCTGATTGATATCAACATGGACGAGGGCATGCTCGATTCCGCCAGTGCCATGGTCAACTTCATCAACCTGGTGGCCTCAGAGCCGGACATTTCACGGGTGCCCATCATGCTCGATTCCTCCAAGTGGGAGGTGATCGAGGCGGGCCTGAAATGTGTCCAGGGCAAGTCCGTGGTCAACTCCATCAGCCTCAAGGAGGGCGAGGAGGAGTTTCTCAACCGGGCCCGCCGGTGCCTGCGCTATGGCGCCGCCGTGGTGGTGATGGCGTTCGACGAGGAAGGCCAGGCGGACACCTTCGAGCGCAAGACCGAGATCTGCAAGCGCTCCTACGACCTGCTGGTGGGCATCGGCTTCCCGTCGGAAGACATCATCTTCGACCCCAACATCTTCGCCATTGCCACGGGCATCGAGGAGCACAACAACTACGCGGTGGACTTTATCAAGGCCTGCCTCTGGATCCGTGACAACCTCCCCCACGCCTCCATCTCCGGCGGGGTGAGCAACGTCTCCTTCTCCTTCCGTGGCAACGACGCGGTGCGCGAGGCCATCCACTCGGTGTTCCTGTTCCACGCCATCAAGGCGGGCCTGAACATGGGCATCGTCAACCCCAGCCAGCTGGTGGTGTACGACGACATCGACCCACCCCTGAAAGAACGGGTCGAGGATGTGGTGCTCAACCGCCGGGAGGACGCCACCGACCGTCTGCTGGAGATCGCCGAGAACTACCGCAGCCAGGGCGGCCAGGTGCGCGAGGAGGATCTCTCCTGGCGTGAGCAGCCCGTTGAGAAGCGCCTTGAGCACGCACTGGTGAAGGGCATCAACAGCTACATTATTGAGGACACGGAAGAGGCCCGCCAGAGGGCGGAGCACCCCATCCATGTGATCGAGGGGCCGTTGATGGACGGCATGAACGTGGTGGGTGACCTCTTTGGCGAGGGCAAGATGTTCCTGCCACAGGTGGTGAAAAGCGCCCGTGTCATGAAGCAGTCCGTGGCCCACCTGATCCCCTACATCGAGGCCCTCAAGACCGAGGGCCAGAAAGCCAAGGGGCGCATCCTCATGGCCACGGTCAAGGGGGATGTGCACGACATCGGCAAGAACATCGTCGGTGTGGTGCTCCAGTGCAACAACTTTGAAGTCATCGACATGGGCGTGATGGTGCCTTGCGACAAGATACTGGCCAAGGCCAAAGAGGAAGACGTGGATGTGATCGGACTGTCCGGCCTGATCACCCCGTCACTGGATGAAATGGTGCATGTGGCCAAGGAAATGCAGCGCCTGGACTTCCACGTGCCCCTGATGATCGGTGGCGCCACCACCTCCAAGGCCCACACCGCCGTGAAGATCGAGCCCCAGTACAGCAATGGGCCCACGGTGTATGTCTCCGATGCTTCGCGCAGTGTCGGCATAGCCGGGCGACTGGTGAGTGAGACACTGCGCCAGCAGCTGACGGATGACACAAGGGCGGAATACGAGAAAATCCGCGAGCGTCGCAAGAACCGTGGCCGCAAGGTCAAGCTGGTGCCACTGGAAAAGGCCCGTGCCCGCAAGCCCCAGATCGACTGGGAGAACTACACGCCGCCGACGCCGGCCTTTACCGGACCGCGGGCCTTTGACCAGTACAACCTGGAGGAGCTGCTGGATTACATCGACTGGACGCCCTTCTTTGCCGCCTGGCAGCTCTCCGGCAAATACCCGGACATACTGGACCACCCGGAGAAAGGGGAAACCGCCCGCAACCTGTTCGCCGATGCCAGAAAGGTGCTGCAGCAGCTGATCGACAGCGATGACGTGGTGGCCCGTGGCGTGATCGGCTTCTGGCCCGCCAACAGCGTGGGCGACGACATCGAGTGCTACAGCGATGAAAACCGCAGCGAGGTCATTGCCCGGCTTCATCACCTGCGCCAGCAGGACGACAAGGCCCCGGACAAACCCTTTTACGCCCTGTCCGACTTTGTCGCCCCCAAGGAGACCGGACTGGTGGACTATGTGGGCGGCTTTGCCGTCACCGCCGGACACGGCGTGGAGGTACTGGCCGAGAAGTACGAGAAGGCCAATGACGACTACAACAGCATCATGATCAAGGTGCTGGCGGACCGTCTGGCGGAGGCCTTTGCCGAGCGCCTGCACGAGCGTGTGCGCAAGGAATTCTGGGGCTACAGGCCGGACGAGCAGCTGGACAACCTGGACCTGATCAAGGAGCGCTACCAGGGCATCCGCCCAGCCCCGGGCTACCCCGCCTGCCCGGATCACACGGAGAAAGAAACCCTGTTCCAGGTGCTGGACGCCACCCGGCACACGGGGCTCGAGCTGACGGAGCATTTCGCCATGTCACCGGCGGCGGCCGTGTCCGGCTGGTACTTTGCCCACCCGGAGTCCAAGTACTTTGGCGTGGGACGCATCGGCATCGACCAGGTGGAAGACTACGCCAAGCGCAAGAATGTGGCGGTCAAGGAAGTGGAGCGCTGGCTGGCGCCCAGCCTCTCCTACGACCCTGACGAATAAGGGAGCCGCCGATTAGCCCCCAGGCCCCTTCCCACTCACTGCAACAGGTGATCTGGCTGGCACTGCCCATTATGGCGGGCATGGCCAGCCAGAGCCTGTTGAACGTCGTGGATGCCCTGTTTGTGGGGCAGCTGGGTGAGCTTCACCTGGGTGCGGTGGGGGTGGGCTCCTACCTCAATTTCATGGCCACGGCACTGATCATCGGCATTTCCTCGTCGGTGCAGGCCATGGTGGCACGCCGCCGTGGCCAGGGGCTGGAGTCCGCCATGGCGTCGCCACTGGGCAAGGGTCTGCTGCTGGCTCTGCTGATGGGCCTGAGTCTCACCCTGCTGTTCTGGCAAATGGCACCCACACTGGTGGCCATGATGATCAGTGACCCGGAAAGCCAGGCCATTGCCAGTGAGTATCTCCAGATCCGGGTGCTGGGCATCTCACTGGTGGCGGCCAACTTCGCCTACCGGGGCTACTGGAACGGCTGTGGCCGCAGTGGCGTGTACCTGCGCACCCTGGTGACCTACCACAGCCTCAATGTGCTGCTGACCTGGCTGCTGGTGTTCGGCCACTGGGGCTTTCCGGCACTGGGGGCCGCAGGCGCCGCCTGGGGCACCACACTGGCACTGCTGTTCGGCACCGCCCTGTACAGCGCCCAGACGCTGCGCCCGGCACTGGCTCAGGGGCTGCTTCGGGTGGGCGCCATGGGCGGTTCACTGCGGGATCTGCTGCGCCTGGCCGTGCCACACTCACTGCAGCAGTTCTTCTTCGCCATGGGCATTGCCACCCTGTTCTGGATTATCGCCCAGCTGGGCCTCAGGGAGGTGGCCATTGCCCATGTGCTGGTCAACCTGGCCCTGCTGCTGATACTGCCCGCCGTGGGCATCGGCATGGCCTCCACCACACTGGTGAGCCACTCACTGGGGGCCGGTCAGCCGGAGCAGGCACGGCGCTTCGGCTGGCAGGTGGTGGGGCTGGCCATGGTGTTGCTGGCTGTCATGGCCCTGCCACTGCTGTTGCTGACCGAGACCATACTGGGGCTGTTTCTGCAGAGTCCGGAAGTGGTGGCCATGGGGGTGACGCCATTGCGCATGACCGCCGTGGGCGTGGTGCTGGACGCCATCGGCATTGTACTGGCCCAGGCGCTGCTGGGTGCCGGGGCCAACCGCACCGTGCTCAAGGTGTCCATTGCCCTGCAGTGGGGCATGCTGTTGCCGCTGGCCTGGCTGCTGGGCCCCGTTCTGGGGGGCAGCCTCACGGCGGTCTGGTCGGTACAGCTGTTGTTTCGCTGCATTAACTCCGCGGTCTTTGCTACCATCTGGCAAAAAGGCCACTGGCAGACTCTGCGGGTCTGAACCGCCATCCAGCCCGCTCCCCGATGATCATGAGGTGTGCATTGCCACAGGACCCGGATTCCAACACAAATCGCTCCACCGGTCAGTCGCCGGACAAGCGACAGAACACCACCAGCGGCAGAAAGCCCACACTCTGGCAGCTGACCGTAAGCATGATGGGAGCGGCACTGGGTGTGCAGTCCAGCAAGGTGCGTGAGAAGGACTTCCAGAGTTCAAGCCCGACGCCCTATATCATCGGCGGCATTGTGCTCGGCATCGTCTTCGTGGGCGGCATCGCACTGGCCGTGACACTGGTTCTGAAAAACGTCGGCGGCTGATAACAGCCCCTGAGCAAGCCCTCTACCGAAACAGGGTGCATAAAAAACCCCGGCGGTGATGCCGGGGTTTTTTTGTGCCAGAAGACAGGACCTTTACAGGTGAGACAGGCCCTGCTGGATCACGTAGGTGGTTGCGGCGGCCACAAACAGCATAATCAGTGCAATGGAGGCAATGGCGTCTGCGGCGCCGTCCTCTTCATTGCTGTCCTGGCGGTTGTGCAGGTCCTGATCGTTTTCGTGCTGGTCTGAGTTGTACATATAACGCCTCTCCACAATGGGTTCTGACAAAGGGTTCTGAAAGGGAATCCTGAAAGATTGCCGGTATTTTAAGTGACCAGGCTTCAGTATGCCAGCCATATGCGTCTGAAATGACTCCCCGGCTGGGACACACAATGACACACTTGCTTTCAGACGCCATTATATATTTGCCATTCCGATTAGCCTATTTAGAAATAAACATTTTACAGATAAGCGGTGATTGCGAGATCATTCAAACCTATCGAATACCCTCCGACGCATTGCGGACCTGAAACCATGTATCAATACGACGAACACGACCTGAAAATCCAGCAGGAACGGGTCCACCAGTACCGGGAACAGACCCAGCGCTGGCTCGATGGCGAGCTTGAGGAAGCCGAATTTCTGCCGCTGCGGCTGCAGAATGGCCTCTATGTGCAGCGTCTGGCACCCATGCTGCGCATTGCCATTCCCTATGGCCTGCTCTCCTCCCGGCAGCTGCGCAAGCTGGCCAGCATTTCACGGGACTATGACAAGGGCTACGGCCACTTCACCACCCGTCAGAACCTGCAGCTGAACTGGCCGGCGGTGGAGGACTCTCCGGATATCCTGCAGGAACTGCTGGATGTGGAGATGCACGCCAACCAGACCAGCGGCAACTGCATCCGCAACACCACCACGGACGAGTTTGCCGGTGTCGACCCCGACGAAGTGGCCGACCCCCGCCCCTATTGCGAGATCATCCGCCAGTGGTCCACCTTCCACCCGGAATTCGCCTATCTGCCGCGCAAGTTCAAGATTGCCGTGAACGCCTCTGAGCGCACCGACAGGGCGGCGGTCCAGGTGCACGACATCGGCATCGAGCTGACCCATAACGAACAGGGCGCCTTCGGATTCCGCATCCACGTGGGCGGCGGACTGGGGCGGACTCCGGTGGTGGGTCCCGTGATCCGTGAATTCCTCCCTGAGGAAGACCTGCTGACCTACCTGGAAGCCATACTGCGTGTCTACAACCGCTATGGCCGTCGTGACAACAAGTTCAAGGCCCGCATCAAGATACTGGTCAAGGCCCTCACCCCGGAAGTCTTTGCCGGCAAGGTGGAAGAAGAGTGGGCCCATATCCGGGACAGCGCCACCAAGCTCACCGCCGATGAAATCGAGCGGGTGAAAGGCTACTTCACGGAGCCGGAGTACGAGCGTCTGGAGGACAACCCGCCGGCACTGCAGAAGTCCCGTGAAGACAAGGCCTTTGCCCGCTGGCTGGAGCGCAACGTCAAGCCCCACAAGAAACCGGGCTACGCTGCCGTGACACTGACCGTCAAGGAAACCGGCATGCCCCCCGGGGAGGTCACGGACCGCCAGATGGAGCGCATTGCCGACCTGGCAGACCAGT
>JAWWAC010000033.1:0-32832 GCA_033721915.1 Oleiphilaceae bacterium | reverse complement strand
GGTACGGCGTCAAGGCGGTACCAACGGTAAAGCGGGGCGCGCATTGTACAGGCTGACAGGCGGGAGAGATAGCGCGATTTTTGACCAGGCCAGGAATAACTGTGAAATGAGCAACTCGCCCAGGCCCGGTACGACCTGAGCGCCCAGGCACTGCTGGATCCGGTCACCGGTCTTCCCGGCCCCATGCTGTTCGAGGAACGCCTGGAGGAAATGTGGAAGGAAACGAGTGGGGGGTACTGGTGCTTTCGATCTATTTTGCCAAGTTCGGCGAGATTCTCTCCCACTACGGGTCAGAGAGGCTCGACGAGGCTGTACGACTGAAAGCCAACCGGGTGCAGGCCCTGGTGGAAGACCGTGGTCTGGTCAGCCGTGACGGTTTTGACCATATGCTGGTGGCCGTCAGCGGCTTTGTCGACCAGGAAAGCGCCCATCACTGGGTGGAAACACTCAATGGGCAACTGCATACCCGTTATCGTCTGGATGGCGGGCTGCGCAAACCCAGGGTCTGTATCGGTGCCGATTTTTTGCTGAAAGAGGCTGATACGATTCATGAGGCTATCCTGCACGCCCGTGAGGCGGTTCACTCGGTGCCGGAATCCGGCTACTGCTTCTATTCCGGCACTTCGGACAGCCTGGTGCGCAAACAGGATCACTTTTCCGCCCGCCTGAGCGAGGCGCTGGAAAACAACCGGATCGAACTGGTCTACCAGCCGGTCTATGACATCGAGAGCGGACGCCCCTACACCTTCGAGGCCCTGGCCCGCTGGCAGGATGCCGAGCTTGGCCGGGTCTCACCGGGGGAGTTCATCCCCTTCGCCGAGGCGGACCCCCGCCTGTCACGACTGTTCAGCCGCCAGGTGCTGCTCCAGGCCTGTCAGGCAGCCCGTGACTGGAACCAGGATCGCAGGCAGCCGGTGTCGGTGAACGTGAACATTGCCGGCCCGGAATTCCAGCAGCCGGACTTTCTCGCGGAAGTGGAATATGCGCTGGAGACTACCGGGCTGCCTCCCGGACAGCTGGTGGTGGAACTCACGGAGCAGAGCTTTGTGGCCAACATCCGGGAGGTAAGCAACACCCTGATGCGGCTGCAGGAGATGGGGGTGCAATGTGCCCTGGACGATTTCGGCACCGGCTACTCCTCCCTGAGCTACCTGCGCAACATTCCCTTCCACACCCTGAAAATCGACCGGGCCTTTGTGGACGACATTGCCGACAACCACGCCGCATTCCGCCTGTTGCGGGGCATCGTGAATATCGGCAAGGCGCTGGACATGACCATTGTGGCGGAAGGCATTGAAACCTCGGCCCAGCAGCAGATCCTTACCAAAGCCGGTTGTGACAGCCTGCAGGGGTATCTGCTGGGCCGCCCCATGGCGTTCGCGAAGGTGATGGAGCTGCTGGCAGCCGACCAGGGCCAGTCTGCGAAAGTGCCGATACGTTCTCTTTCCCAGAGTCTGCCCAGTGTCCTGCCCAATGTCAGCACCCAGTTCCACGGGCGCATGTTCGAATGCCAGATACTGCTGCCCAAATACATCCTGCCCGGCTGGCTGATGAAGGTCGCCCCGAGAAGAGCGCCTTCTTTAGCAGCCCTGGTCGTGCAGACCAGGCACTCAGTGCCGACTCCAGGGCCATCAGCGCCCTGGTGCTTTACCGACCCTGGAAGCGGGCGTCCCGACGCTCCAGAAAGGACTGCACCCCTTCCTTCACATCCTCGCTGGCCATCACCGGCTTGAGGTCCACAAAGACCCGGGCCTTGGCGGCGTCATGGCCAAAGCGCCTGGCCAGCTGTGAAGAGGCCAGGCTGCCGCGTACACCCAGTGGGGCGGCGTTGGCCACCTTCTCCGCCAGCTCCAGTGCCCGGTCAAACTGCTCACCCGGCTCCACCAGCTCCTGCACCATGCCCCAGTCAAAGGCCTGCTGGGCGCTCCACTCGTCGCCGGTGAGCAGGAAGCGCTGGGCATTGCCCCAGCCGATCTCCTCCTGCAGGCGGATGGTGGCGCCACCACAGGCGTAGATGCCCCGCTTGACCTCCAGCTGGGCAAAGCGGGCATCCCTTGCCGCCACCCGGATATCGGTATTGAGCATCATCTCCACGCCACTGGTAAAGCACACCCCCTGGCAGGCGGTGACCATGGGCTTGGTCAGTGGCAGGCCGGCCATGCCGAAGGGGTCGATCTCACCCTCCCTGGCCCCGAAGCCCTCGCCGCTGGCGAAGGTCTCAGTCCAGTCGTCCAGCTCCAGACCCGCCGTGGAGTGCTTGCCCTCGGAGTAAAGCAGGCCGACCCGCAGCTCCGGGTCGTGCTCCAGCTGGTAGTAGGCCTGGGCGACCCGGTGGTACATGGCCCGGTTCATGGCGTTCATCTTCTCGGGACGATTGAATCCGATCAGCAGAATATGACCGCGTTTTTCCACCTTGATTAAATCCACAAGCCTCTCCTCAATCACCATTAGACAGGCCACAAGCAGATCACAGAGACAGGCGGGACTCAACCATGGCGTCATGCACCAATCCGGCACAGACGAAATCCCGATGCGCCTTTACCGTGCACTGCCAGAAACGCCACGCACGGTTGCGGTGCTTGCGGAAGGCGGAAAACGGCCCCGGGCAGGTCTTCAGGGCCCTGACCACCGGCTGGCACAGTGGTTGCTGTAACGTCTCCATAGCACCGGATACCTCTGGGAATAACGCATAACCCTCAATGGACATCATCCTATGAATGCCAACACCACGGGCTGGACCCTGGCAGACTGGCAACGGGCTTATCACAAGGGAGCCAGCCCGGAAGCCCTCCTGAAACCTCTGCTGAAGCGCATCCGTGGTGAGGATCCCGCCTGGATTGCCTGCCTCACAGATCAGGAGCTGGACCAGGCCCTGTCGCAACTGGCCGGGACCCTCAGCGCCCATGAGGGGGACATGGGCGCTTTGCCGCTCTATGGCATCCCCTTTGCCGTCAAGGACAACATCGACGCCACCGGCTTTGACACCACCGCCGCCTGCCCGGCCTTCGCCTATCGCCCCGGGAAGGACGCCGAGGCGGTGGCACGGCTGAAAGCCGCCGGCGCCCTGGTGTTGGGCAAGACCAACCTGGACCAGTTTGCCACCGGGCTGGTGGGGACCCGCTCCCCCTATGGGACTGTGCCCAACAGCTTCCGCCCGGAGTTCATCAGCGGTGGCTCCAGTTCCGGATCGGCCTCGGTGGTGGCCAGGGGGCTGGTGCCCTTTGCCCTGGGGACGGATACCGCCGGCTCGGGACGGGTTCCCGCCGGGCTGAACAACCTGGTGGGGCTCAAGCCCACCCGGGGAGCCATCAGCACAGAGGGGGTGGTACCCGCCTGCCGCTCACTGGATTGCGTCTCCATTTTTGCCCATACACTGAATGACGCCCGCACCGTTTATGATCAGGCGGCCGGTTACAACCCGTCCGACCCATTCTCCAGACAGCCACCCGGCGACTTTCCCGTCACGCTGCCGGCCATACGACGTCCCGGACCGATACGCACCCTGGGTGTGCCCCTGGACCCGGAATGGTTCGGCGACAGTCTGTCACAGGCCGCCTGGGAAGACGCCCTGGAGCGTTGGACGTCCCTGGGACTGACACTGGTGCCCATGGATTTTACAGGGCTTTCACAGTTGGCGGCCCTGCTTTACGAAGGCCCCTGGGTGGCCGAACGCCACGCCGCCATCGACGCCTTCATGGCAAGCCACAGTGACGCCATGAACCCGGTGGTGCGGGAAATTATCCGCAAGGCCGGGGACTTTACCGCCACGGATGCCTTCAAGGGTCATTATCGCCACCAGGAGCTGCTGAGGGCCATTGACCAGCAACTGTCACAGGTGGACGCCCTGCTGGTGCCCACCGCACCCATCAGCCCCACCATTGAGGCGGTGAACCGTGAGCCGGTGCTGCTCAACAGCCGTCTGGGCACCTATACCAACTTCGTTAACCTGGCGGATTTCTCGGCACTGGCGGTACCCGCCGGCGAGCGCGTCGACGGACTGCCCTTTGGCATCACCCTGATCAGCGGCGCCTGGCGGGACCGGGACCTGCAGCAGCTGGCCCGGCACTGGCTGAACCGATGGCCCACGGCCATTGGTGCCACCGGTCTGCCCCGCAGTGAAGAACCGCCACTGGACGGCAACGGGGCTGAAACCGCGCAGGTGGCCGTGGTGGGGGCTCACCTCACCGGTATGCCACTGAACCACCAGCTCAGTGACCGCGGCGCCACCCTGCTGGAGAAGACCACCACGGCCAGCTGCTACCGGCTCTATGCCCTGCCCGACAGTACTCCCCCCAAGCCGGGGCTGCGCCGCAGCCAGGACAGCGGCCATGAGATTGAGCTGGAGCTGTGGCAGATGCCCATAAGGGAGCTGGGCTCTTTTGTGGCACTGATACCGCCACCACTGGGCATCGGCAATGTGGAGCTGCGTGACGGACGCTGGGTGAAAGGCTTTATCTGTGAGGACCATGCACTGGCCCGGGCACGGGATATTTCCTCATTCGGCGGCTGGCGGGCCTACCTGCAGTCCGGCGCCTGAGGGCCCCGGGCGGGACACTCAGGCGCCGGGGATGCGGGAGTTGATGGACAGCTGCAGCTGGTAGTCGGTCTCGCCGCCAACCGGGTCCCAGGCGGCTTCACGGCGGTCGGCACTGAAGCTGAGGTTCACATCCAGCCCCGGCCTCAGTCGGCGCGGTGTGATGGCCTGCCACTGGAACTCGCCGGTGAGGGCCCTCCGGGTCTGCCTTCTCCCCAGGGCGGGATGCCGGGCGCCCTGGGTCTGGTTCAGCTTGATGACATTGCGGTAGAACAGTGCCCCGGGGACCAGCCAGGTGTTGGCCGTGACACTCAGAGCGCTGTGGTAGACCTCTGCCGTTGAGTCCTCCACCCGCTCACGGCGGAATTCACCGTAAGGCCGGATCTGCAACCGGCTGGAAAGGCGCCAGTGGGCCTCGGCGGAAAGCTCATCCAGCAGCACCGCCGGGACACCCTGACTGCGGCTGCGGTTTTCCCGTTGAAAACGGTAACCCAGTGACCAGTCGCCGGTGGGGTTGAGGCGCAGGAAGTAGCCCTCCCTGGAGCGATCCCGCGCCAGTTTCCGGTTGGCTGGGCTGCGGAACCAGTGCCCCACCTCCCGGGCCTGGAGGCCCAGCGTCCAGCCCAGTGGCATCAGTGCCATCTGTGGCTGGTAGATCAGGGTGGCGGAATAGGCATTGTCCGAGGGACTCAGTGCATCACCGCTGCCCTGCTCCGGGGTAAATCGGGTCAGGGCACTTTCCAGTGACAGGTTCAGACGCTGATCGAACCACTGGCTATCCAGCCCCACCGAGTAGCCCTCCCCCACACCCACCGTGGAATCCTCCAGGGGACTCCCGGGGAACCCACCCGCATTTTCACGACCGGCCACATAGGACGCCGACAGGGTCATGCCCACCCAGGGCGTGGCCAGGGAAGACTGCCAGGCGCCGCCACTGAAATAGTCCTCGCTGTCCGCCCGGGCAAAGCCCGCCAGCGGGTCCTCACCGGAGGCGGCATTGACACCGAACAGGGACAACTCGCTGTTGATCCCATCAAGCCGGGCCCGGGCGGAAAGCCCCCAGTGGGCCGCCCCCTCGAACAGCAGACCGTCATCCGTGGCCTGATGGTGCCCCAGACGGAAGCTCAGCCTCTCAGTGCGCCCTGAAAGCAGAAAGCGCTCCACCCCCAGATCCGCGCTGCGCTGCTGATGGCCAAAACCCTGGATCTCACGGGATTCCTGAGGCGTGAGGATGGCATCAAAATCCAGACCGAACTGCCACTGCTCACCCCCATCCACGGTCACCGCCCGATGGGACCGACCCAGACGCAGGGCCCCATCCCCCACCCCCGGGGAAGCCCCGACCCGGTAGCGCAGATCGTTCTCATCCCAATACAGAGACCCCATGGACCCGGGCCGCCCCTCACGGGGGATGTCCGACCCGGAAAAGGCCAGTGACACCGGCTGAGCGGCCCCCAGCGACAACGCCGGCGCCAGAACCCAGCACAGCAGCCCCAGCCGCCAGCGGTTGCAACCAAAGAGAGACGTCATAACCCTATTGTTCTTGTGCAAAAAAACCCGGACACAACCACCACCCCCCCAATAACCCTAGAAACAGCATAAGATAAACCACGGAGAATGTTGATTACCCACTACAAAACGCTACAACCCTACCACAAAAAAACCACCGTGGGTCGGACCAGACCGAATCCTTTGACAACAACCGTTTAGCCTCAAAAAAACCGTTTAACGGCCCCTTAAAGGGGGTATTTCGCCCGGAAAAACACCCTTCCAAGCATAATGGGGTGTTGCGGCGGCCATCGATGGTCACCGACAGCCGACAGGGTCGGACCAGGACAAGAACAACAATATCATTTACTTAGAGAGGCATTAGTCTATTTTCACCCCCTTAAAGGGGGTGTTTTTCGTTAAGAATGACCGTTATAAGAGGAAGCATTCTCCCGCAGCCGATACCCGGCCTCGCCTTGCAACCGGGTTCTCTCACGGCTTGCCGCCCCCATGGCCCGCTGATAACGGGCCACAAAATTCAGACCGCCCACCGCCAGGCTGTCAGACCAGTAACCCTGGCGCTGCAGTTGCTGTGAAGCCAGCGCCTGGCTGACCCAGCTGCTGTGCTCACTGCGCATGGTTTCCCGTCCGGGCAGCGAGAGCAGCCCCGTGAGGGTGTCCGTATCAATCACCCGGTATCGCGGGGGTGGCTGCTGGATTTCGTTGTAACCACAAACATCCCACTCAGCGGGATGAGCCACCTTGCCCGCCCTCACCATGTTCAGGTCGATGTACACAAGGCAACGGGCCAGATAACCGTGACTGTCCACCGCCGTAGCGTGATAGCGGTCCTCCCAGTAAGCCCCCTTGCGCTGTTTGCGCTGGTTGAACTCCTGGGCAGTACGGCTTGCGATCAGTTGCATGCTGCGGGGGATCTCCTCCTGGCCCCGGTCCTTGACCAGCAGGTGCACGTGGTTGCAGGTGGCGATGTAATTCAGCACGCAAAAGCCATAGCGCTTCCGGGCCTGGTAGAGCCAGTAGCGCCATCGGCGCCGGTCACGGGCGAACTGCAGCAGAAACTGCTGGCGATGACAGCGGTGGGTGATATGCCAGACATGGCCTGGCAGAAAAACGCGATGAGCACGTGGCATGATTCCCTCCCTGGAATCTCCCTGTTGGTCCTTTCGTAAGACGATCAGCGCCTTCCGAAACCACCCTGTTTCGGCCCGCATGGTTCCCGCTGAAACACGCACTGTCTGGCAGACGGGGTGCCGTCACGGGAAAACGCCCTGTTCGCATCTTTGCCTTCAGGGGAGGCAGACTGCAACCGATCAATCGACGTTTTCTCCCCCGGCTCACCAAAGAATGACGCAAAGCCTAAAACGCGCTGGACAGTCCCCCTGATTCAGGCGATACAATCCCCACTTCCGAAAAACAACGCTGGCCATCTTCCGGAAACCACCCAGGAGTCCAGGCAAGACAGCGCAAAGCGCCGGGATCCCGATGGTCTGTGACAGCTGACCCCATCAGCCCTGTGAATCCATGCGACACTACCCCCGTAAGGGATGTTGGAGCGAGTCAGTATTCTGCATCCGGATAACCCGGCTGCCCATTGGGTGGCACTCGAAGCAAGCACACTCTGGCGCAGGGAGACCTGGTGAATCGACGCGGCATTCTAAAACTGGCGTTCTACCTCAGCCTGCTGGTGCTGGTGCTGGGGTACAAGACCTACCTGAATCTCTTCCGGCCGGACTTCCACAGCCTCCATACAGAGCAGCTTTCCGCCATCGAGAGCCGCCTGAAGGGGCGTGACTCTTACCGCTTCGCGGTGGTCGGCAACATCAACAACTCCATCGGCGTTTTCGAGAAGCGCATGATCCCCAGGCTCAACCAGAGCGGACTGGACTTCCTGATTTCCGCCGGCAATGCGGTCAGCGGTACCGGCGGTGAGGACAAGCATCGGGCACTGCATGGCACACTGCAGAAACTGGAACTGCCCTATCTGCTGACCTTTGGCCCCCATGAGTTCGAAGGCTTCGGCAGTTTCCGCTTTTACGAGTATTACGGCCCCTACCATTACAGTTTCCGCCAGGATGACAGCCGCTTTGTCTTTCTCGACAGTACCGGCAAAACCGACTGGCAATGGCAGCTGAAGTGGCTTCGTGAGCTGTTTTCCCGCAATGCGGCAGAGCATATTTTCCTGTTCAGCGCCCATCCGTTGTTGCCGGTATCACTGCCGGCCATTTTCGAAGACGAGAACAGCTACCTTCAGCCAGAGGCGTTCCGGGAAGGGCTGATGGCACTGATACAGGAGTATGAGGTGGACGCGGTGTTTTCCGCCAACCTGCCCGTCTACTCGGACAAGACACGCCATGGCACCCGCTTTATCACCACCGGCGGTGCCGGTGGCCTGATACTCAACACCCAGGACAGCTTCTACCACTATGTCAGCGTCACGGTGGAGAATGGACGCGTCGGCATTGAGCCGGTGACACTGGAGAGAAGCCCTGGCACCGTCAGGCGCTGGCTGGAAAACCTGTGGTTTTTTATCTACTCCCTGTTTTATGTCAGCTTCACCAACTTTCTGCTGATTCTCTGTGCCCTGGTGGCGCTGGTCATACGGCTGTACAACCTGGTGTTCGTGGACCGGGATTACTACCCGGATTACAGCATTGACCCAACGCCCTGGCTGGAGCCGCCACTGAAGGTGGCCATGTTCACCAATAATTACCTGCCCTTTATTGGCGGCGTGCCCATCTCCATAGAGCGGCTCAAGCGAGGGCTCAGCAAGCTGGGCAACCAGCTGCTGATCGTGGCTCCCCTTTACCCGCAGCATAAGGAGGAAAACAGCAAGGATAAGCAGACTCAGGTGCTGCGACTGCCCAATATGCTGACCATGGGGATCAAGGGCGAATTCCGCATGGCCAATATTTTCCAGCCCGGTGCCTGGCGACGCATACGCCGCTTCAAACCCGACATTGTCCACCTCCACCATCCCATCTGGGTGGGCTCACTGGGGCTTTTCCTGGCCAAGCGGCTCAATGTGCCGGCGGTGTACACCTACCATACCCGGCTGGAACACTATGCCCACTTTGTCCCGCTGCCATCGGTGCTGTTCCGCAACCTGATATCCCATGCACTGGTACGTCGTTTTGCCAACAAGTGCGACGGCGTCATTGTGCCGACTTACTCGTCGGAGGATTACCTGCGGGTGATCGGGGTGAAGAGCGCCATTTTTGTCCAGCCCACGGGCATCGAGTACCAGCGTTTCCAACGCGTTGACCCCGGCGAGGTGCAGGCCCTCAAGGCATCCCTGGGGGTGAATCGTGAGGAAGTCACCCTGATCAGTGTCTGCCGCCTGTCCAACGAGAAGAACATCGATTTCATGATTGATGCCATGGCCGAACTGCGGGACAACACGGAAAAGCCCTTCCAGTGGCTGGTTATCGGTGAGGGGCATGAGCGGGAAAGGCTGCAGGGACGGCTGGAGGCACTGGGACTGAGTGACTGTGTGCGCCTGGTGGGCTCGGTACCCCCCAGTGAGATGGCCCTGTGGTACAGCCTGGGGGATCTGTTCGTGTTTGCCTCCAAATCCGAGACCCAGGGTATGGTGATACTGGAGGCCATGTCCGCGGGACTGCCGGTGGTGGCCGTCAGGGCCAGCGGTGTGGATGATGTGATTCAGCAGGGCTACAACGGCTACCAGACACCGGAGAACCGCCAGCAATGGCGGCAGAAGGTCCAGACATTGATGGAGGACGCGCCATTGCGCCAGGAGCTCTCGGTCAATGCCCGTCGTTTTGCCGCCAGCTACGACATCGAACCCTTCGCACGGGATGTGAAATTCATCTATGCCAGCGTGCTGGCGGCCAGAGCCCGAGACAGACAATAATCCGTCCAGGTCCGGTTGCCACTCCCCTGTCATCAAGGCAGCCTGTTGACGCTGCTCATTTTTAGCGTCATAAGGGTAATCACATTCTGGCTGCGATGGCCCGATGATCTCCCGGTGGTGGGGCATCGCTGCCGACCAACCTTTTTGCCAATCGCCGTATCAGGAGTATTCCATGCAAAATCAGCGTTATCTTCTGGCCTCCATCAGCCTGAGCCTGCTGCTCTGTGCGCCGTCACTCTGGGCTCAGGACAGTTCCGGGGACTCCGGCGATGAAGCCGGCCCGACGGCCAGCCAGGAACAGCCTCGGGGCCCGGCACAAATTCTCCAGCGCAGCATGAAGCGCGCGCAGGAGGCCCGCAGCCAGGCCCGTCAACAACGTCAGGAGGCCGGTGACAACGATTCGCCGCAGGATGATCCGAGCCAGCAGAACCAGAAGCGGGCCGAAGAAAAGCGTCAGGAGGCAATGGAACGCGAGGATGAGGCTCGCCAGGACGCTCAGGAGCGGGCCGAAGAGGAACGTGAGGAGGCACGGGAGCGCGAGGATGAAGCTCGACAGGACGCTCAGGAACGGGCCGAAGAGGAACGTGAGGAGGCACGGGAACGCGAGGATGAAGCTCGCGAGAGTGCTCAGGAGCGGGCCGGGGAAGGCCGTCAACAGGGCATGGAGCAGGCCGACGAGGCCCGCCAGCAAGGGCAGGAGAAGCGTCAGCAGGGATTGAACCGCGCGGAAGAAGCCCGCCAGCAGGGCCAGAACCGGGCCGAGGAAGCCCGCCAGCAGGGCCAGGAAAAGCGTCAGCAGGGTCAGAACCGCGCCGAAGAGGCCCGCCAGCAAGGCCAGGAGAAGCGCCAGCAGAGTCAGAAGCGGGCTGAAGAGGAGCGCAGGCAGGCCCAGGAAGCCCGGCAGAAGGGACAGAGCCGTGGTGAGGAATCCGGCCGGTAACCCAATGATAGAGAGCCCGGTCTGACAGCCGGGCTCTTGTGTCAGGGACTCAAAAACCGGCTGACTTCAGATCCCGCGCAATCCGCACAAACACATCGACGGCATTGCCATCATGATGAGTCCGCCGGTTCATAACCCACGTTTTCCAGTCCGCTGGCCACAAAATGATCATGGACATAGCGGGACGCCTCCCGTAAGGCATGGGTGCCCGGCATGCGCACACCCAGACCGGCAATGTGGGACATCCAGCTGTAAATGGTGCTGTCGGAGGGTATCCGGGGTTCCTGGGCGGCGGCGGACCCGCTACCCAGTACGGCAACCCCGAGAATGATACCAGTGACTGCGGTGGCAACGCCTTTGAGGGTGTTGGTCGTGATTGTCATCGTCGTTCATCCCTGTTCCGTGACCTTAGGGGTCCCTGATCAGAGGCCCTTCGCTCCCGACAGGGCGGCGCATGCACTCCATTGCCCGCCCTGACTGGCTACTTGAAATCATCGTTTCAAAACCCTCATTTCGAAACCATCGTTTCGAAACAATTGTGCTCTGAATTATTCGCCACCCTCAACAGCCAGATAACCGGCGATATTCTCCAGGATGCCGCGCAACGTCTCCATGATGGACTCCCAGCTCTGCCTTTCTGTGACGGCATTCACATAGTTGCGGCGCTCACCGTTCACCAGGCTCAGCAGCAGCCCGTCTTCGGGGTTACTCAGGTGCGCCGTGGCGATCAGGCTGTCACCCCGGTAGACATAACCGGCCACGCCGGTCGTGAACACCGCCAGGGCCTCCTCTTCGCTGTCCGGGCGGCTGACCATCAGGGCGCCATCCTGGGAGGCAAACCGGTAGGTCCTGTGGCCCCGTGAAGGGTCCAGAATCCGCAACTCGGAGCTGCCATCCATGTTGAACAGATCCAGGCTCAGCCCCTCTGTCAGCTGCTCAACGTCCAGCCCCTCCAGCGGCACAGTCTCATCCAGCGCGGCGTTGATGTACTCACCCAGCACCTCCAGAAAGGGGGTGGAGCCAGCCAGTGTGCCGCCGGACTCGAACTCCATGGGCGGCAGCCCGAGGTGGTCAAAGGCATTGGCCACCTTCAGCTCGATGGGGTCCTCCAGTGTCAGGCGGAAGCCATCCTGCCCGGGAAGGTGGCTGAACGTCTCCCCCGCCGGATTGCTGCGGTTCACGGAATGCACCGCCGCATCCAGCAAGGGGCCTGGCGCGCCGCGGGTGAGCGCCCGGCGGTTGAACAGCATGCCCGCATCCAGATCCGTCAGCTCATAGCGGCCGATGGCCGGGTCGGCACTGGTGATAACGGCACTGCCCTGCACGTCAATATCGAAGTTCAGGTCCGCCAGCAGAAGCGCCACGCCTTCATCCACATTGGCGCCGTCATTGCTGGTCCACCAGGTCCACAGGGACCCTCTGGAGGCGAAATGCTGATTGGCCTCCGGGTTGCCGGACAGATCCAGTGACAGGGTCAGGTCCAGTGACAGGGTGGCGCTGTCGTTGGCAATGGTGCCCTGGATGGAAAACGACTTGGGGTCTCCCTCCAGCAGCTCTCCCAGGTTGAAGGTCTCCACCTCCAGGCTGACCACCTGATTGCCAAAGCGGGTTCCATCCAGGGTTAACCGGCCGGCCGTCATTTTGCTGCCGAACAGGGTCGAGCTTGAACCGGTGACCTCCAGGCTGGAATAGCCGTCGTTGATGGGATAGTCATCCAGACCGGCGATACAGCTGTCCAGGCTGCTGTAGGAACGGATCAGGTGGCAGATGGCGGCCGAGCCGATGTAGCCGAAGGCCTCACCCACGGCATCACCCAGTGCCTGGGTATCCGCGCTGGCCTGCCCCCCGTCAGTCAGCCAGGCCAGACCCCGGTGCTCCGCCGTGACTCCGTCACTGCCCTCACGGGCGGCATGGAGGTAGTGATCGAGATCATCCAGCACCACCATGGCCCGCTGCATCTCCGTCTCATCCACCGCGGTGGTACCACCCAGATGGGTGACAAGGCGCTCACCGTAGGGAGACAACAGGGCCTGCAGCGAATCCCCCATCGGCTGGCGGCGCTCCTCCGGGAGTCGGCCAGTGAGGCTCACCGCCGCGTCGACCAGGCTGTCCAGGCCGGCCACGGACAGATCCGTCAGATTGTATTCCGCCAGAAGAGCCGCCGGGTCACCCCCCAGATCGCTGATCAGGGCCTCCAGATCGGCCACGGTCAGGGACCCGGAACGGACAATGACCTGCCCACCCAGAAGGCTGAACATCTGGCCGGCCCCCTCCAGGAGGGTTTCCAGTTCATAGCTCACCGCCTGTTGCACCGCATCGCCGAAGGCCAGCTCGAAGAAGGCGGCGGACAGCAGTGCATGGCGCAGATCCCCGTCACTGGCACTGCTCACCTCTTCGGTCTCGACAAGATCCACCGGCAGACGGGTGGCAAAGTCCCGCTGCAGATCAAACAGCGTCTGAATCCGTGTCAGTGCCAATTCGGCCCCCGCATTGCTGGGACCCAGAGGCAGGTCGCTGACCCAGGAAGCCGCCATATGGGTCAGAGGACTGATGGTGACTTGGGTGTCCTCACCCAGACGCTCCCCAGGGACAATGGCCGAGAGCATGAAGGTCTCCGGGTCGATAGGGAAAAACTCGCCCAGTGCCGCATTGGATCCGCAGCCACTGGAGACGGGGCAGCGCATCATGGTGCCGGCAACGGCGGTCAGTTCCAGTCGCACCGGCTGGGTGGTGGTGGGGTAATCCAGTGAGAAATAACCCTGTTCGTCCGTGCTTACGGGGTTGCCCTGGTTCACCCACTCACTGCCATTCCACACACTGAGCTGGACCTGGCCATCACGGATAACGCCACTGCTGCGCCCGGACGCCTCCGTGGCCGGGTCCGGCGCCACCTCAAGGAAGCTGGCTTTGATGCTGCAGGCATGGGTGATGGCTCCGGTGATATAGGTGGTGCCACTCAGAGCGCCATCGCAGCCAGTGACCGATTGCAGCTCGTAACCCTCATTCGCTGAAAGGGTAAACCCCGCCGTTTCGCCATGGGCAACGGATTGGGTGCCATCCGGGGAGATACTGCCACCCTCACCGGCACTGGCGCTGACCGGGTACTGCATTAACTCGAACCGGGCACTCACGGTGCAGTCTTCCGTAATGGCACCGGTTGTGTACTCGTTGTCATTGAGTTGGCCATTACAGCCCGTCACCTCAGCCAACTGATAGCCTGTATCGATGTTCACCGTGAATGGGGTGGTCTCACCCCCGGTCACAACAAGGCTTTCACCGGGGCTCAGGCTACCACCGTTGCTGCTGGTGACAGAGACGGTAAAGGCCTCAGGCTCTGGCACCGGGGTCGGCTCTGGCTCAGGTGTCGGCTCAGGCTCGGGTGTCGGCTCAGGCTCTGGTGCCGGCTCGGGCTCTGGTGCCGGCTCGGGCTCTGGTTGGGGTTCCGGCTCTGATGGGTCATCGCCCTTTTTCCGCCCAAACCGGTGGCCATTTCCGTGATCCAGCGCCTCCTGAATGATGCTGCGCAACCATTGCCCGGGAGCGCTGCCACGGGATGGACTGGCAAATGGACGGAGTCGCGCCTTGATGGACAAGCCCCAGCCTTTGGCAGCCCCGGAGTGGGCCTGTATCCGCTCATTGGCGGCCAGACAGGGTGGAAACGTTGAGGAATCGCAAAAGGAAGTCGCTGAAACGGGGGTGGACGCCAACACTGCCGCCAGCAGCGCCACCAGAATCCATGGTGTGGTTGTCATTGGAATGCCCTGTGTTCTCTTGTTGTTGTGGTCTTGACGATGCGGCACGCACGGCATGCCCGGATGGGGAGCGCGCCAGAACGATTGACACCTTAAGAGACTTACACATCGGCTTTTTGATTAGGGTGAAAAGACTCTCAGAGTTGCTTTACGCGGTGGGTCAATATAGGCCAAACCACGACATTGGCCGGGAACTCCATGGCGTATGGGTCACTGGCAGGAGGGGAGCACAATGGGAATCACCTGAGACTGAAAGTGACGGAAAGGACGGCTTATTGCGTAAAAACGTAGGCACCGTAACCCACCTCCCGGGCGGACGTACCCGCGGTATCCCCGGAATTGCACAGCTCGAGCAGGCGGGCCTCATATCCCCGTTGGCGGACCAGGCGGAGCCGGAGACAATCGCCCGGGTGGCGGCGGACCTGGGTTGCCGCAGCGTGACTGGTGTGAGCTCAGTGACTACAACCTCACCCCGGATGGCCGCTGCAATGCCTGCGGCACAGCGTGCTCCGGTGTCTTCAATGCCAGCCCCGGGCGCTGGGGACCACGTCGTGTCCCGGTGCGGTTGCAGTAGTGGGCGTCCTGAGGACGCCTGTTTGCAGACGCTTCAGGGCATGGACGCCACTTCAGCCACACAACTGCCGGCACAACTGATAAAACCGGTCTGCAATCACCTCTTTGCGATACCCGGTCATGGTGTCAAAAGCCGCTTTTCTTTCATCAAAAACGCGGTCATTGACCCACTTACTGATCTGCAGTGCCAGTGAGTCCTCGGTTCTTTCAAAATAATCGACGACTTTCTCCATCTCCCGTCCTACCGGGTAATCCGAGATCACCAGTGAGGGTTTGCGGAAGACCAGAATATCGTTCTCAACCCCGGACATCTTACTTTTCCCATAGACCTCATAATATTTCCTGCAGCGAACGACCGTCTGTATCGGAGCCACAAAAAAATCGGCCGATGCCACCTTGCGCTCAAACGCTTCAGAGGAGATATACCCCTCACTGTAATCGAGCGAGAACGAATCCGACTCAAGAGACCGGAACCTATTGACAATCGACTTCCCATCATTGGCATTGGTGCTGCCAAGAAAGACCAGTTTAATGGGATGCTCCAGGTCGTTCAGACATTGTTTCAACGCATTAAAGAGTAAATCGTAATCCTTTTTCTGATTGGTCACAGTACCGGTAACCGCAATAGTGACGCAGCCCTCCTCCGGGGGGGCGGACTCATGCACAGGCTCCCCCAGATAACCAAAGGGAACAACAGGCTCAAGGATCTTTCGCTGATCGACGAATTTTTTTTCCCTGACATAATCCGTTATCGGCTGATTGGGGAACATGAAATAACCGATGCGATCATAAAACGCCTTTTTCAGGCGCCACTCACCACCGATCAAGACCGAACCGATCAAGTGGCGCAGAACAGAAAAACTATTCGCCGCTGGTCTGTAGAGGTGTGTCGAAGGGGCCAGGTCACAGTGCACGTTGTGAGTTCTTACGATAGAAACCGGAGGCAAAGGGATTTTGTTGAGTGCCCCCCAGTAATGCCGGACCGTATTAAAATAAACAACGTCCGCCGCCTCGAACTCGGGCTTCAGGCGCTGCAAAAAATCCGGAATGCTTTCCTTCCCGGGCTTCAGGCAAACCGTCATGAATCCGGAACCGGCCTCAAGATCAATCCCCGTCTTGGCGTAAATCTGTGGCAGCGTGATCAATGTCACCCTGAAATGACCCAGGGAGAGTATGTCATACAGATTTTTCAGGAGCTGGCTATGATGATGAAGTTCGACAATGACCAGATTCACTTCCGGCTTTACATCAGCGCTTTCAGCCATTTCAATTCATCTCGACTGCTGGGTTTATTGTCTCGACCAGTCACGGGTCTTCCGCCACCAGAGATCGCCACCAGCGATCCGTTGCCCGGTCAGTATTGGCAAAACGCCCGGAGCATAACACATGGATTCTGCGACACACATTCTGCCATGACCCGCCTGGCTGCCAGGATTGTCAGCTTCATGGGCCGGGGAAAAGCGCGTTCAGAAGGAGCCCACCAATTTCCCAAAAAGTGTCAGAACGGAACCCAGATGCTATTCTGAACCCTTATTAACGGCGTCCCATTGCCCCCTACCCTTGCTGAAGTAGACAAAACGTATGGATCTCAACCGGGAGAGTTCCCAGAACCGCGACAGCCGCTCCCATGCAATGGATCTCTCGCTTTCAGACACCGCCTTGACCCTGCTGACCGCAAAATTCCGCGATCGCGAGCTGGAAACCGCGTTCCAGACTGCCCAGCGCCCACATGTGCGGCGCATCATGGTGGGTTTCGCCGTGGTGGGCCTGCTCGGGACGCTGCTGAGCCTTTACGGCACTTACCAGTACTTCGGAGGGGCTTCCTGGATTTTTCAGGGCGGCCTGCTGCTGCGACTGCCACTGGTGCTCCTTACCCTGGTGAGCATCCCGCTGTTTCTCTGTCTGCGCGACTGGAACCGCCTCTACGCCTGGCACACGCTTTTGCTGGTGTGGGGCTGCATCACCATTGCCCTGCGCATGTCGACACCTTACGAAGGGGGAGACACACCTTTATCCCTGTTCAATGTCAGCCGCGATGGTGTGATGCTGCTGCTGATTGTGTCCCTGTACGTGCTGACCCTGATTCCTGGCTGGTTTGCAGCCAACACGGCCATCATGGCACTGTCACTGGCCGGGTTTCTGGTACTGGCCGGGCTGGGTCCGACCGGGCCTGAGCACCTGTCCCGCATGGCGCTGGTGTCCATCTCGGCCTTTGCCTTTGTCCTGGCCAGTGCCTTCGCAACACGCAGACTCTGGCGTCAGACCTTCCTGGCACAGAGGCGCCTTTACAGCGCCAACAGGAAGCTGGAGCAACTGGCCCAGACGGACGAGCTGACCGGATGTGCCAACCGTCGCTACTTCTTCAGCCGGGGCAACCTGGAGTTTGAAAAGGCGCGACGCTACAACTGGCCCCTGTCAGTGATCGCCATCGACATTGATCATTTCAAGTCCGTTAACGACAGTCACGGCCATGCCAGTGGTGACCGGGTACTGGAGGCCTTTGCGGCCCTGCTGCGCCGCAATCTGAGGGAGATCGACCTGCCGGCCCGCATAGGAGGCGAGGAGTTTCTCGTCCTGCTGCCCGGCACGGATGGAGAGGGGGCGCTGCTGTTGGCGGAACGACTGCGGGAAGAAACCGAAAACTCCCCGGTGACCACCGACAAGGGCCCGATCACGGTACAGGCCAGCTTTGGCGTCGCTGACCTGGCCAGTGCAGGCACCCTCGATTTTGACAGCTTTATCTCAGGGGCCGACTCGGCCCTGTACCAGGCCAAAAAGCAGGGACGTAACCGGGTTGTCGAAGCGACGGACGAGGTGATGCTGGGGGCTGTGCTCTCTGATTAAACCAGACCCGCTTACTGAGTCTGCAGCCTGGCATAGCCGGAAGCCGTAATCAGAACCAGATGCGTGGTGCGTTGGTATATCTGCCCGGACTCCTTCAGCGCCCCGATCATTTCCCCGTGGGTCTCATCGGGCAGGTAGAAGTAATCCTCCCCTTCCACCAGCTGATCAAGACAGCGCTTGAACAGCCGAAAGGTCGTTCCCTTGGTCAGGCCATTCATTTCATCAATCTGGCGGAAGCTCAGTGTGTCGGTGCCAGCGAAAGGAATCGGCGTTGGTTCGGACATGGGGTCATTCTGCAGAGATTAAGGAATTGGGTGCCACGAGAAGAGTCCGCTAACGTAGTGGATACCCGGAACGGATTCCATGAAAAGCTTAACACAGCTTTACCAGGGGCTGAGGCGAAGCTTTCCAATCCAGCATTAAACCACCACTCCGGTTTACGAGCGAGCCAAGCCAGAATCGGGTTCCATGAAACCAGCGTTCAGCTTATTGGAAACTGCTTCCAGCCTTTCCTTCGACTGAGGTGCCTTAGTCTGCAGTGTCTCCGGGCTCCCAGTAACACAGTCACCCGGCTCTGACAGACCGCCCATTCACTGGTCGCTTTCAACGCGGACAATGATGCAGGTGATGTTGTCCTTGCAGTTCCTTTCCAGTGCCGCCTGCTTAATGCCACGGGCGGCCTCTTCAATGGGATCCTGTTGCACCGCATGTCCCAGAGAGTCGTCACTGAATTCCCGCGTCACCCCGTCACTGCACAGTAAAAACCGGTCTCCTGGCTGGACAGGACCACTCACACGATCCAGGGTCAGTTGCTCATCCACGCCCACGGCTCTTGTGACCACGTGGGCCAGCGGGTGATGCTCCGCCTGCTCTTCCGTAAGCAGCCCTCTGGCCACCATGTTCGCCACCTGGCTGTGATCCCGGGTGAGTCGCTCTGTCACGCCGTCACGGATACGATAACAGCGGCTGTCACCGGCCCAGAACAGATGGTAACTCTGATCCCGTATGACCAGTGCCACTGCGGTGGTGCCCATTGTCTGGCCACCGAGATGCTCCTGGCCGTAGCGCCAGATACGCTGATTGCCGGCCAGCAGAGACTGCTCTATGGCCTCTGGCGACAGGGTTCCGCCATCGTCAGAGAGATGCTCCTGCAGGGTGTCGCACAGCATCTGGCTGGCCCGGTCCCCGGCCCGGTGGCCACCCATTCCGTCGGCTACCAGCCAGATTCCCGCCTGTTGGCTCGCAAACAGTGCGTCTTCATTATGAGCACGCCATCCACCCCGATGGGTGAAATGAGTACTGGTAAAGTGCATGGTGTTGCTCCGTATTCAGCAGGGATTCATGGCAGCTCCAGCTGCATCAGTGTGCAAAGTTCACCTGCCCTGCTTTGACACTACCAGACAGGGAAAATGTCCCCCGGTCCGGTGAGGAACAGAAAGAATACCTCAGGGCCCTGACCGGGACACGCCCTCATCCTCGTCACCCCCATCACTCAGCCCCGCCTCCCAGCTGGCCCGCAGCACATCGTCCTGATAGGGGTTTTCGCCACCGCCCCAGAGGGCGTCGCGGCGGCCTGCCTCGTAGGCCTGCTCCACGGGGTCGTCTTCCCTGGCGGGGCGCCAGCGGGCCCTGAGTGCCTTGAGGGTCTGGCTGGCGTCCACCAGCACCAGGTAGAGTCCCGGCATCATCAGTAGGGTGATCAGGCTGGCGAAGAGCACGCCAAAGCCCAGTGACACGGCCATGGGCACCAGGAAGCGGGCCTGTACGCTGGTGTCCAGTGCCAGTGGCGCCACCGCCAGAAAGGTAGTGGCGGTGGTCAGTACAATGGGCCGGAAGCGCTCTCGCAGTGCGCCGATCAGGCTGTCAAAGGGGCTCTTGCCCCGCTGTCGCCAGTGGTTGGTGCGGTCGATCAGCACCAGGTTGTCGTTCACCACCACGCCGCTGACCGCCACCACCCCCACCACAGACCACAGTGACAGTCCGATGCCCAGCAGTGCGTGGCCCAGCAAGGCACCAACCATGCCGAAGGGAACGGCCATCAGGATCAGGAAGGGCTGCCAGTAATTGCCGAACATCAGTGTCAGCACAAAAAACATCAGCAGTACCGCCACCATGTAGCTGATGCTCAGGTAGCGCACGAACTCGGCAATATGGGGCGGCTTGCCCGCCTCGCCCCAGTCCACGCCCTGAGACTGGAATTCCGCCAGCAGGCCCTTCTCAAGGTGTTCCATCACCTGGCCGTGGGAGCTGACCTTCTGGTCCACATAGGCGCTGACCGTGGCGTTGCGGTTGCGGTCATGGTGGCTGATCACGGCGGGTGTCAGACGGTGTTCAAGATGGGCCAGCACCGCCAGTGGTGCCACCTCGCCGCTGTTGCCCAGTGCGATGGGCAGTTGCTCCAGGTCCCAGAGGCTGCTGGTCTCCCTATCCGGCAGACGCAGTATCACGGGCACATCGTGGTCCCCCTGTGGCAGACGGTCCACCTCGGTGCCGTGGAAGGCGGCGTGGACCTGTTGCCCCAGCTGCTCCTCGCTGACACCCGCCATGCGGGCGGCCGGGCGAGCGCTGATGGCCAGCTGGGAGAAGCGGGAGGCCATGGAGTCGTCCACTTCATGCACACCGTCCATGGTCTCCAGATAGCGGGCCAGTTGATGGCTGACCTCCGTCAGGCGATCCAGATCCGGGTGATAGAGATTGATGTGGATGTCCGGATTGACCTGGTTGAGACTGGCGTGAAAACGCAGTGAACGGGCATGGGGAATGGGTGGCTGAGCCTTGCGCCAGAGGCCGGCAATCTGTTTGGCCGTCATGGGTCTTTCACCGGCGGGAGGGAGCGCCATGGTGACACGGGCTCTCAGCTCCGCACCGGGGTCGTGGGCGGTGGAGTAGTTGTTGCGACGGCCCTGCTCCACATGGATGGCGGCAATCACCGGGGCGCCTTTTTCCTGCACCAGTGTCTGCTGCAGCCGATGGGCGCTTCGCTGCAATGAGCGCGTGGCCCTGAGCACCGTCTGGCCACTGGTGCCCTCGGGAAAGACCACATCGGCCATGACCCGGTCCCCTTCCACCTCCGAGAACATGGTGACGGTGACCCAGCCGCTGTGGATCAAAGCCACGGAGATGACAAAGAGGCCCATGAAAAACGTCATGACCCGATAGCGGCGGGCCATGGCCCTGGAGAGAAAAGGCAGACAGCGTTTCTCAACCCAGTGGTCCAGGCAGCGGTTCACACCGGCGCTGAATCGCTCGCTGCGCCCCGGTGGGCGGTTGACTACCTGGTGCATATGGGCGGGAAGAATCAGCAGTGACTCCACCAGCGACAGACACAGTATGGTGATGGCGATGATGGGCACCACCCGCATGAACACCCCTTCCGGAGCCGGCAGGAAGAGCATGGGGGCAAAGGCAATCACGGTGGTGATAATGGCCACGACAATGGGGGTGGCGATGCGCTGGGCACCCCTTATCACGGCGTTCAGGCCATCGCCCTGGGTGCGGTACTCATGCTCGATGCTCTCACCCACAATCACCGCATCGTCCACCACGATGCCCAGCACCAGGATAAAGGCAAACAGTGAGATGGTGTTGAAAGACTCGCCGAACAGCGGCAGCACCACACAGGCACCCAGCATGGCCACCGGGATGCCCATGGCCACCCAGGCGGACAGGCGCAGGCCGAAGAAGACCCCCAGCACCAGTACCAGCATGGCCAGGCCCAGCAGGGCGTTGCCCCAGAGCAGGTCGGAGCGTTCCTGGTACTGCACCGCATCGTCTTCCCACATCCGCAGGTGCAGTGGGACGGGCACCCGGGTACGGTCCAGAAAGGCACGCACATCCCCGGCAATCTCAATGGCGCTGTGGCTGCCGCTCTGGTAGATGTCCAGTGCCACCGTGGGCTGCCCGTCCAGCCAGGCGGCAATGGCATTGCGGCCAAAACCGTCCTCGATGGTGGCCACCTCCTCCAGTGGCAGCCACTCCCCGTCCTGGCTTTCCCGCAGCGGCAACACCCCGTAGCCGTCCGGATCCGTGACCCCCTGCCCTGAGAGTATCAGTGACTGGGACTGTTCCGTTCTCAGCCGGCCGGCGCTGACCGGTGTTACCTGAGACTCCAGGCTGTCCACCAGCTCGGCAAAAGTCAGTTGATAGCGGTAAAGGTTCTCACGGGGCACCGTCACGGCCAGCTCCCGCTCTGGCAACCCCTCCAGTGAGACCTCCGCGATGGTCTCTTCCCGGAGCAGCTGGTCCCGCAACTGCCAGGCCACCCGGTGCAGCTCACGGGGGGACACCTGGCCGGTCAGCAGCAGGCGGCTGACCCGGTTGCGGAACACCACTTCCTTCACTTCCGGGCGACTGGCATCCCCCGGCAGCCCGGCCAGGTTTTCCACCCGCCCGGCAATGCGTTCACGCACCACGCCGGACTCATAGCCCTCGGCCACGAACACGGTGATGGAGCAGCTCCCCTGGCGGGACTGGCTCTGGATTTCCTCCACCCCTTCCACCGGGTAGATGGCCGTTTCCAGTGGTGAACAAAGGCGCTGTTCCACGGCGGCGGGTGAGCCGTTAAGGGTGCTGACCACGCCGATCCGCTCCAGCGGCACGTTGGGCAGTGTTTCCTGGCGGGTCTGGGTCATGGCCAGAAGCCCTGCCAGAACGATCAGGACAGCCAGCAGATTGGCCACCGCGGGGCGGCTGGCAAACCAGGCAATCAGGCCATGGATCACAGCCCGGCTCCTTCAGGCAGAACCCCGTCGGCCTCGGCGGACATGGCGGGCTCGGCACGGGAAGGCGCCGGCACGATGCGCGTTGTGACCCTGGCCCCCTCAAGCAGATGGGCGTGGCCATTGGCCAGTACCGCCTCACCCTCCGCCAGCCCAGCGCTGACGTACAGGGTCCCGGCATCCCGGTAGATCCACTCCACCCGGCGCTTCTGCAACTGCCCCTGGTGCACCACCCAGACACTGTCTTCCTGTATCAGTGCCTCCCGGGGCAGGCGCACGATGTTTTCCCGGGGCTGGCCCTGAATGGCCGCCTCCACGTAAACGCCGGGCTCCAGTGTCAGATCGGCGGAGCCCGGATCCACCTCCGCCACCAGCCAGGTCATCTGGTTACGACTCAGGCCCCCTTCACGGCGGCTGACCCGGGCCTGCCAGAGTCGCTCACGGCCACCAAAACGCCCCTTCAGTGTCACCGGTATGTTCAGTGGTTCATTGCCCTGGGCCGATAGGGCGCCGATCAGCCCCAGCCAGTCATCACGCACCGGCAGACGCACCTCCATGCGCTCGGCACTGTAGATCTGGCCCACCGGATCACCGGCGGCCAGGTTCTGCCCCGGGCTGACACGCACCTCTTTGAGACGGCCGCTGAAGGGCGCCCTCAGTGTGGCGTTACCCAGCTGGCGGCGTGCCATGGCCAGCGCCGATTCCGCCGCTTCCACGCCGGCCTCCGCCTCGGCCAGCTGAGGCTTGAACAGGGCAAAATCCGTCGCCCTGGGGCTGGCATCCCGCCGTGCCATGACGGCATTGGCCCGGACTGTCTCCAGGTGCAGCCTGGCGGAGGCGAGCTGATGCTCGCGCTGCCGCACTTCCAGCTCGAAGGGCTGTGGGTCCAGCTGCAGCAGCTTCTCCCCTTTCTCCACCCAGCCTCCGTTGCGAAAGCTCTCGGCCACCTCCACCACCTCGCCGGAGGCTTTCATGGCCAGTTGCACGCGATCCCTGGGCCTTGCCCGGCCATGGCTGTCCAGGGTCAGACTGACGGTGCCGGGCTCGGCCAGCACCACCGCCACCTCCGGCGTGGCGGCGTTGCCCGGTTGCACCCGGAGTTCCGGGGCCTTGAAATAGAGGCCGGCCACCACCGCCGCCAACAGCAGCAGCAGCGCCAGCAGAGTGAAACGCGGACCCGGCATCAGGCGGGCGGCTCCGGTCTTGACTGCGACCATGGGAGTAACCTCAGAGACGGGCGACTTCGGCGAAAGGGATACGGTGACTGTCCAGGTTCTCCCTGGGGTCGCGGCCATGCCAGTCCCCCAGGAACTGGTAGCTCATCAGGGTGCGCCTGGTGAAGCCCTTGAGGGCCTCCCGCAGCGGGTCCACGGTGCAGAGTCCGCAGACCATGGCGTGGTAGTCACGGCGGTAGCGCTGTTGCAGGTGCCCCAGCAGATCCCTCAGAACCAGTGGTTCGTGGTCACGGATCAGCACCGTATGCAGCATCAGGTAGTCAAAACACTGACCGCTGGGTGGCAGCTGCATGGCGCCACTGAAGCGGCACCACAGATTGTAGAAGGGCCGTGCCAGGGCGATCATGGGGCTGTAGCGCACCACACGGGTCTGGCGGATCTCCTTCTGGTCCCAGACAGCCACCATGCCCTTGAGTGCTTCACCGTCAAAGGCCAGCCAGTAGTCTTCCACCCTGAGGCCGAAATAGTAGGGGTCGCCACTGAGCAGGGCCTGGAAGTCGTAACAGGGGAAAAACTGCCGCCTGGCCCCCTCCTCCTCCACCAGTGCCTGCATGCGGGGGATATCCAGACGGTTGGCCTGTCGGATATGCAACCCGCTGCAGCCCCGTGCCTGTGTGTTCAGCCCTGAGATCAGGCTGGTTTCAATGTCCGCGGTGGAGAAGATATCCGGCAACCCTTCACGCTTCTTGCTGATGGCCCTGAGCACGGGAATGTTGTCCGACAGCACCACGGTCTGGGCCAGATCGTCGTGGCAGAGCTGTTCACGGGCCTCGTCGTAACAGGCCATCAATGCCTCGCCACCGCGTACATCCGGCTCCAGTCGCACGTCGTGCACGTAGTGCACCTTGCGTGGCTGGCCGTCCACGTAGAGCCTGCGGTGACCGATGTTGAAAATCCCCAGTATGCGGTCCTCCGCCTGGCCCTGGCCGGGTTGCGGTGTCAGCACGTACACGTCCGGATGCTCACAGCTGACATGGGCGCCATTGAAGTAATCGGGCGAGCGCTCAAAGGCCAGTGACACGGAGCCGGACTGGGGGTTGTTCGCCAGCAGGCGAAGGATTTTTTCATTATCACCGGCCTCAGCCGGACGCACCTGAAACTTCATAACTGCACATCCATTGCTGGAGACTGTTCCAGGCCCTTCTCCGCCACAGGCAAAGGGCCCGACCACTGACGTAATGCTTCCACCTTGATGTTGCCGTCGATCATGCCCCGCTTGCGGCAGGCGTCCATGTACTGGCGCCGCACACCGGCACCACAGAGGCACTGGGCGGATTCCAGCTGACCGAGGTTGCGCGCCAGCTGGTAGTGGAAGCTCTCCTTGAGCCCCGCTTCCAGCTGATCCGCCAGGTGCTGGGCCCAGTGACGGTAGGTGGCCGGTGGGAACCCTTCCGGCGCCTCCGCCAGCAGCAGGTACTGGGGGTGGCTGCGCTGGACGTTGTCACTGCCCTGCTCCAGGCCCAGCACAATCACCGGTTTCACCATGGCCGGGAACTGCATGGAATCCAGCACCTTTTGCACCGCGACGGTGCTGAGCTTCTCACCCACCATGTCCACACTGTCGTCACGGCCCTGGAATTCCAGGGTCGGCAGCTGGCCCAGGTGGCCGGTGACACGCAGCCGGTCACCCAGGCGGTAGCGCAACAGACCGGCACCGGTGGTCATCAGTGGGCTGACCTGCTGGCCCGCCTCCAGCTGCCAGGAAGGCAGGATTTCACGGGTGCTGATGTCCTCGAACTCGTAGAAGTGAGAACCGGCGGCCAGCACATGCTGATCTCCCTGAGGAATGGTGATGACCCCTTCCGTGGCCCAGAGCCCCTTGCCCTGCAACGGGGCATGGGGCAGCAGTGAGCGCAGCTGCCGTGCCCATGGGGCGGCGGAGGCGGTGTCCCAGGCGCTGACCAGGGCCAGGTTGGGCCACAGGGCCTGGTAGAATCCGGCATCGGTGTTGCCATCCCAGGCCCTGAGCATCCGGGCGGCGCGGAATGACAGCGGGGCCTGCAGTTGCCTCAGGCTGCGGGCGCGCAGGCCCCAGCGGCCCGATGAGAGCACGGCGCTGAGCTCCTCCTTCCAGAACCCCAGCTTCTCCAGCAGCCCCAGTGCAAAGGTGGGGCTCCAGACGGACAGGGCACTGAGGTCCTCACGGGCACAGAGATAGGCCAGTGTGGCAAACAGTGAGTCGTCCGAGGTGGCCGCCAGTGACACCGACTCCGGCACCGCCTGGGTGCGGCTGGCCAGCCAGCGCTTGCCCGCGCCCAGCAGCTTCATGTCGTCGTTGATATGGCCGCTGACCTGCTGGCGCATCTCCGTGGGCAGCCAGGACAGGGACCAGTAATGGGTGCCCTTGCGGATGCCCGGATAGCGTCGGTACAGATCCCCCAGCCAGGGGGCGATGGCGCTGTCCAGCTCGGAAAGAAACTTTCTGGTATAGGGCAGCCACTTGATGGCGTCTCCAGAGCCGCTGGTGGGCTGGTAGCGCATGACCCGGGAGTCGATGATGCCCTGTGAGGGGTCCGCCTTCTGCCGCTCAATGGCGCTGCGCCAGTGGCTGTAGTCGGTGGCGGGCTGATAATAGGCAAAGTCCTCCCAGCACCAGCCACTCTGGATACCGGCACTGCGCCCCTGGAGACTGTTGGCCACCTGGTTGAGAATCCCGCTCAGGCGACGGCGCTGCACCGATTCCAGCCGGTTGCGCTGGGCACGAAAACGCCACTCGCCGGGGCCCAGCAACTGTCGCATCAGGCGGTGGCCCATGGCTGACTGACTCATTGCGTACTCCTGACTCCGGCGGTACGACGACTGTTCGGCAGTACACCGCGCAGCGACTTCAGGGCGAAGGCCAGCAGTGTGCGGGCGTCCACAATACCGATGCAGGGCAGCTCGGTGCCGCGATGCCACTCGGGATTGCGGCGCTGGAAGAAATCGATCTTGGGTTCACGGCGGCGAAGCTCGTCGGACACGGCGGCCACATCCTCCCGCAGGCACTGGGAGACGTCCCCGAAATCCAGCACTTCCTTCTGGGGGTCGTAGACACCGGGGAAGAGATCCTCGCAGTACTGCCAGACCAGGCGCTTGAGCTCAGGCCGGCGGTTCTCCGGGTTGGGGTAGTAGTTCTCGAAGTTGTTGGCCATGAGCAGAAAGGTCTTGTAGCCCTTGCTGATCAGCAGCCAGAATACAGGGCGCCATGGCCGGCGCAGCTTCTCACGGAGCATGACCCGGAACAGCCCCAGGTGCATGGCCTTGTTGCCCCAGTACTGCCTCTCCAGAATGGTGTCGCCACTGAAGAATCCCTTGCCTCGCAGGCCCCCCGCTTCCATGTCCAGAATGCGCACGGTGGTGAAGCCGACAATGTCCTTATCACCCCGGGTGCGCACCAGTACCACACCGGTCTTGTTGCTCAGGTCTTTGAGGAATGTCTCGATGTCCGTGTGGTGGTAGTATCGCTGGAAGATTTCATACATCTGCCGGATTTCATGCACGCTGATGCGCTCTACCCGACAGAAACGTGCATAGATGCCTTTGGATTGAGCTTTGTGGTTCATGGTCTCATCCTTGTTATTATTCCGGCCTGTCACCGCTGTGGACAGACACTGGGTGAGTCACTTCACCTCCACCATAATGACAAAAAGCGCCCCCATACCCGTGCCGATGAGGCCATGATCGGTGTTTCTGGGGCCGCAGAGGAGCACCTGTGCGCCGGTTCCCCGGTATGGGAGAATGGCGTCACTAAATAGCGCCCTAATAACTCCGGCCCAACCCGAAAACTGCCCAAGGATCCGCGTTCATGCTCACAGGCCCCCATGCACTGCAACGACTCAAGGAGGGCAACCAGCGCTATAGGGCGGGTGAACACAACCGTGTGGCCATGGCGGACCAGGCCAGTCGCCGGGCCACCATGGACTGGCAGGAGCCTTTTGCTGTCATCCTCGGCTGCTCCGATTCCAGGGTGCCGGCAGAACTGGTGTTTGATCAGGGGGTGGGAGATCTGTTTGTCATCCGTGTAGCCGGCAATGTGGTAGCACCCTCACAGATTGGCAGCGTCGAGTTTGCCGTGGCCGAGTTTGGCACCCCTCTGGTGGTGGTCATGGGGCATTCACGATGCGGTGCTGTCAGGGCCACACTCAGGGAGCTCAGGCAACCCACGGATCTGCGCTCACACAACCTGCAATCCATTGTAGACCGCATACGCCCTTCCATTGAGGGCCTGCTGAAAACGAATCTGAAGGATCAGCCTGACGCACTCCTGAAAGAGGCGGTCAGCGCCAATGTCCGGGCTTCCGTGGGTCAGCTCACCCATGGCTCGAAAATCCTTGAAGAGATGATCATGGCCAATAGACTGAGTGTGGTAGGCGCGGAATATTCACTGGACACCGGCAAGGTGACATTCTACGAACAGGTCTGAACAGGGAGCCCTATGAGTAACAGCAGCCAACAGACAGCCCGGCCCAGCCGTTTTGCCATTGAAGGCATGCACTGCGGTGGCTGTGTCAGCCGTGTGGAAAAGGCCATTGCCGCCCTGCCCGGAGTGCACGATGTCAGTGTCAACCTGGCCACGGCACAGGCCTGGGCCACGCTGGACGACAGCACGTCGGGTGAGGCTGTGTGTGAGGCCGTGCGCTCTGTGGGTTTTGACGCCCAGCCGGTGCAGGACAGTGCCGAGCAGCGTGAGCAACAGAGCGAAGCGGATGCCCGTGCCTCCCAGTCACTGAAGAATGCCCTGACCCTGGCCATCCTGTTTACATTGCCACTGTTTGTGCTGGATATGGGCGGGCACCTGATCCCCGCCTTCCGGGACTGGCAACTGGCGACACTGGGTCAACAGAACCTGTATCTGCTGATGATGGTGCTGGCCACGGTGGTGCAGTTCGGCCCCGGATGGCGCTTCTACCGCCAGGGTCTGCCCACGCTTCTGCGTGGCGCTCCGGAGATGAACTCACTGGTGATGATCGGCACCAGCGCCGCCTGGGGCTACTCCGCCGTGGCCACGCTGATGCCACAGTGGCTGCCCTCGGACCGGGTGCATGTCTACTTTGAAGCCTCTGCGGTGATTATCACCCTGATCCTGCTGGGCCGTTACCTGGAGTCGCTGGCGCGGGGCCGCACCGGGGCCGCCATACACCGCCTGCTGGGGCTTCAGGCCAAAACCGCCCGGGTTCTCCGGGACGGTCAGGAGCGGGATCTGCCACTGGAGTCGGTGCAGATCGACGACTGGGTACTGGTCCGTCCCGGTGAGAAGATCCCGGTGGACGGTGAGGTCCGCAAGGGGCGGGCCTGGGTGGATGAATCCATGATTACCGGCGAACCCCTGCCCGTGGAACGTCGCGAGGGTGACGAGGTGGTGGGCGGCACAATCTGCCAGTCCGGCAGCCTGCAGTTTGTGGCCACCCGTGTGGGGTCGGATACCACCTTGCAGCAGATACTGCGCATGGTGGAGCAGGCACAGGGTGCCAAGCTGCCGATACAGGCACTGGTGGACAAGGTGGCCGGGGTCTTTGTGCCGGTGGTGATGGGTGCAGCGGCACTGACCTTTCTGGTCTGGTGGTGGCTGGGGCCGGAGCCGGCCATCACCTTTGCGCTGCTCAATGCCGTGGCGGTGCTGATTATCGCCTGTCCCTGTGCCATGGGGCTGGCCACTCCCACCTCCATCATGGTGGGGACCGGCAAGGGGGCGGAGATGGGGGTGCTGTTCCGCCGCGGCGATGCACTGCAGCAGTTGCGGGAGACCCGCATTATCGCACTGGACAAGACCGGCACACTGACCGAGGGCCGCCCTGCCCTGACGGATCTTCTGGTGGAGGAAGGCCATAACGAGGACCAGACACTGGCACTGATCGCCGCGGTTGAGCGTCACTCGGAGCACCCCATCGGCGAGGCCATTGTCCGCTCGGCCCGCGAACGGGGGCTGACCATCCCGGAGGCCAGCCAGTTCCGCAGTGAGTCCGGCCATGGCGTCAGCGCTGTGGTGGATGGCCAGCGGGTCATGGTGGGGGCGGACCGCTACCTGCAGGCACAGGGGCTGTCCACCAAGGAGCGCAGCGCCACCGCCAGGCGCCTGGGGGAACAGGGCAAGACTCCGCTCTATGCCGCCATTGATGGCCAGTTGGTGGCCATACTGGCCATTGCCGACCCCATCCGCGAAGGCACCCGTGCGGCCATTGACCGGCTCCATGGGCTGGGGATGCGGCTGGTGATGATCACCGGCGACCACCAGGATACGGCCCGTAGCATTGCCGACCAGTTGGGGATTGATGAGGTGATTGCAGAGACCATGCCACAGGGCAAGGTGGAGACGGTGAAATCACTGCAGCAGCAGGGCGATAAGCTGGCCTTTGTGGGGGATGGCATCAACGACGCACCCGCGCTGGCCCAGGCGGATCTCGGGGTGGCCATCGGCACCGGCACCGATATCGCCATCGAATCGGCAGACCTGGTGCTGATGTCGGCGGACCTGGGGCGTGTGGCCGACGCCATCGCCCTATCCGCCGCCACTCTGCGCAATATCCGCCAGAACCTGTTCTGGGCCTTTGCCTATAACAGTGTGCTGATTCCAGTGGCTGCAGGGGCCCTGTACCCGGCTTACGGGGTACTGCTGTCCCCCGTGTTTGCCGCCGTTGCCATGGCCGCCTCCAGCCTCTGTGTGCTGGGCAATGCCCTGCGGTTGCATCGTTTTCAGCCGCAGCGGCGTTAATCGTCTTCCGTCTTGCGGAAGCGGAACACGCCCCAGGTGAGATAGCCGTTATTGCCACCGTCCACCCAGTGCTGGAGCCCCTGCTTCATGCGGTCGATGTATTCCTGTGAGATGTGCTCCCGCAGCTCCTCTTCCCGCTGCTCGGTTTCTTTCAGCACGCGACCATAATGCCGAGGCAACTGGGCGCTGTGGTCCTCAAAACCGATCTCACTGAAGCCATTCTTCGCCAGCGTTTCCCGGTAGAAGGCGGGTGATCCCAGTGTGTCCAGATGCAGCCGGTCGAGGATGGGCTGCAGGACTCCGTCAGGGCAGTCGTCCGCCTTCATGGGGTCGGTGAAGATCAGGGTGCCGCCGGGTTTGAGCACACGGGCGATTTCTTCAATCACCCGGGTCCGGTCACCGCTGTGCAGGAAGGCGTCCTGTGAGAAGACAATGTCGAAGCGCTTGTGCTCGAAGGGGATGCTCTCGAAACTGGCGTCCATCACCTCGATCAGTGAGTCCAGGTGATGGGCCCGGTTGGTGTCACGGTTACGCTCGTTTTCCACCTCAGAGAGGTTCAGCGCCACCACCGGGCAACCGAAGGTGCTGGCAAAATAGCGGGCAGAGCCGCCGTAGCCGGCCCCCAGATCCAGCATTTGCTGCTGCGGCGACACCTCCCCCAGCAGGTCCCCCATATGGGCCACGGTGCGGCGGCTGGCATCGAAGATGGGCTCGTCGTCACTCTCGTACAGACCGATATGGATGTCCTCGCCACCCCAGACCCGGTAGTAGAAGTTGTCCGCATCGCTGCTGTTGTAATAATCCCTTGCCGTATTCACGGCTTCGCTGTACTGGTCTGTCATCACAGGTCCCCTCCATAGCGTTTGTCCGCGCAGTGAATAAAGAAGTCCGGCTCACTGTCCTGATAGGTCTCCTGGAAATCCCCGTAGGTCTGGATGTCCTGGAACCCCACTTCCCGCATCAGACGGCGCACATAGGCCTTGCGCAGGGGGTACATGTTGAGGTGGAACACCGATTCGTCGGGGAAGGCATAGCGGAAGCGGGTCAGGCCACTGTCCACGTGGGCGGGGTAGACGGAGATGTCGTCACCGCAGTAGTAGTAGGTGTGCTTGCTGGAGTAGCCATGGTCCAGTATGGCGTCGTAGTTGCGCTGATCCAGTATCAGGAGGCCGTCGTGGGTGAGTGCGGAGTAGAATTCCGCCAGTGTCTTGCGCCGGTCCCGTTCGTCGAACAGGTGGGTAAAGGAGTTACCCAGGCAGATTATGGCATCATAGCGCCCGTAGACATCACGGCTCAGCCAGCGCCAGTCCGCCTGCAGGGTGCGCAGTATATGGCCCCTGCGCCGGCCGTTTTCGAAGGCCTTGGCCAGCATTTCCGGGCTGCCGTCGGCGCTGATGACATCAAAGCCGGCCTCAAGCAGTCGTACCGAGTGGAAGCCGGTACCGGTGGCGGCGTCCAGCACACGCCTGGCGCCACGCTCCCGCAGCAGCTCGATGAAAAAATCCCCTTCGCTTCTGGCGCGGCTGTCCCAGTCGATCAGCTGATCCCATTTGTTGACAAAGGAGCCAATGTATTCGTCCCTGTAATGGTCCGTATCACGGCATTCGACCGGTTCAGGGCCAAAGAACTGCTCTTTGCGTTGTGTGCGCATGGTTGTCTCCCGGTTCCTTCCGCCTGGGGCGGTGCTCTTCCGAATGACCCACAATGCCGCAGGCTTGTGTTCCAGCCGGTCAGGTCCGACGGAGCAAACCACTGCGACTGCGCATCGGGGCGATGACTGATTCTGTCAAGAATCGGTTTCCTCATGCCGGCGGGCACCGGTGTTAAAGGAAACTGATTGGCAGGCACATTGTTTGTAACGATCGCTGTTAACGATGGTTTTGAACCGTTGCCTGCCGCGGGTAAGGCGAGGTTTATCGCTTCAGAAAATACCGTACTCAATAGAAAAAAGAATTCAAGAGCCTGTTAACGGTAACAGGCAGCCGGTCACAAACCGGCCCTGCTGTGCGCTAATGACCGGTTACGGCGGGAACTTCAGGGGCAACCCGCCAGTGTGACTTCCAGGGGCCTGTCACTGTCAATGTCAATGCGTGCATTGCAGCTCAGGCCAGCCCTCCGGGGGTGAACGGTCACGGAGGAGATATTGCGGGCCCGCAGTTCCAGCACAT
>JAWWAC010000032.1:0-33636 GCA_033721915.1 Oleiphilaceae bacterium | reverse complement strand
GCCGCGGCCATGGCCGGCGCCAGCCTGCATGCCGCGGCGGCGGACCAGGCGGCACGGCTGCAGGGGGCACGCAGCCTTCTGGCTGCGGATCTTATGGAGTCGCTGCCCTGGGTGCTGTCTTCGGAGCCAGGCCCGGATGAGGGCCTGACGGATGAATAGCCTGTGTCGGATGGCTGATGTACGAGGTGGTTATGAGTTCTGAGTCTTTGCCAGGCTACTGGCTACCGGATCCGGCGGCCACGGAAACCCTGGGTGCGGCACTGGGGCGTGTCATGGCCCAGGGTGGTGTGCTTTACCTGGCGGGGGATCTGGGTGCTGGAAAAACCAGCCTGAGCCGGGGCCTGATCCAGTCACTGGGGCACCAGGGGGCGGTCAAGAGCCCCACTTACACCCTGGTGGAGCCTTATGAGCACCTCACGCCGGTGGTCTATCATTTTGATCTGTATCGCCTGGGCGATCCGGAAGAGCTGGAGTACATGGGTATCCGGGATTATTTCCGTCCCGGCGTGCTCTGTCTGGTGGAATGGCCGGCCCGGGGGGAGGGTTTTCTGCCGCCAGCGGATCTGGTGCTGACACTGAGCGCCCGGGACCATGGTCGTCAGGCCCGGTTCTCGGTGCCGTCACGGAGCCATGGAAAAGACAGCCGGTTTCAGGATCCGGCTGCCCTGAAATCGGCCATTGCCCGGGAGTTGGCCGGACAGGGGCGTATCCGTCCACTGACTGAGCCGTTACGCGAGGATTAAGGCATGCTGGCACTGACAAAACACTGGTTGGCCGGGGTCGGTCTGCTGCTGGCACTGATGGCCATGACGGCACAGGCCCAGACGCCCATTGATAACGCCCGCATCTGGCCGGCCACGGACCATACCCGTCTGGTGCTGGAGCTGGGGGACAAGGTTCAGCACCGTGTTTTTGCCCTGGAGAACCCCGACCGCCTGGTGATCGATGTGTCCGGGACCCGTCTGGAAACGGATCTCTCCGCACTGGATCTGAAGGACACCCCCATTGCCCGTATCCGCTCGGCGCCCCGCAACGGGGAGGATCTGAGGATTGTGCTGGATATGAAGGACGACGTGTCCCCCAAGAGCTTCCTGCTGCCACCCAACGAAACCTATGGCCACCGGCTGGTGCTGGACCTGATGCTCAAGGGCCGCACCGAGCGGGACCGGCAGAAGGCGATTATCGAGGATCAGACCGATCAGGAAAAACGCGACATCATTGTGGTGGTGGATCCCGGCCACGGGGGCGAGGACCCGGGGGCCACCGGCCCTTCGGGTGTGAGGGAAAAGGTCATTGCCCTGGCCATTGCCAAGCGCCTGGTGGAGAAAATCTCGGCCCTGGAAGGGTATCAGGCCTATTCCACCCGTCAGGGGGATTACTACGTCAGCCTCAGGGACCGGGTGAAGATCGCCCGGGATTACAAGGCGGACCTGTTTGTCTCCATTCATGCGGATGCCTTCCCCTCGCCACAGCCCCGTGGCGCCTCGGTGTTTACCCTCTCCACCAGTGGCGCCACCAGTGAGACCGCCCGCTGGCTGGCCCAGCGGGAGAACCGGGCGGACCTGGCCGGCGGTGTGGGGGGCGTCTCCCTCAGCGACAAGGACGATATGCTGGCCGGGGTTCTGCTGGACCTGTCCATGACCGCCAGTATCCAGTACAGCAACGGTGTGGGGCGCAATATCCTCAGTGAGCTGAATAATGTGGGGCGCCTGCACAAATCCAATGTGGAGCAGGCCGGGTTTGCCGTTCTGAAATCCCCGGATATTCCCTCCCTGCTGGTGGAGACGGGCTTTATTTCCAATCCCATTGACGAGGGCAATCTCTCCAGCAAAAAACACCAGGAGCGTCTTGCCAGGGCCATTCTCTCCGGGGTGCAGCGCTATTTCAGCGACTCGCCACCCCCGGGCACGCTGATTGCCCATCAGCGCCGTAATGGCGCTCCGGAGTCCTATAAAATCCGCCGTGGTGACACCCTCTCCGGCATTGCCCGCCGCAATCAGGTGTCCGTGAGTCGCCTGAAGGAGGCCAACAACCTCAGCTCCGAGTCCCTGCAGGTGGGGCAGGTGTTGCGTATCCCCAGCTCCTGATCCGGCCCTGACAGGGCCGTAAAGATCCAGTCCGGGACACTAGTGTCCCGGGTCGGATCTGTTATCCTGTGGGGAATTTCCACCCCCCTTAACGGATCAGGAGTCCCATGGCGCGCATCGTTGCCCTCTCGCCCCGTCTTGCCAACCAGATTGCCGCTGGCGAGGTGGTGGAACGGCCCGCCTCGGTGGCCAAGGAGCTGGTCGAAAACGCACTGGACGCCGGCGCCAGCCGCATCGAGCTGGACGTGGAGCAGGGCGGCAGCAAGCTGATCCGGGTGCGGGACGATGGCGGCGGTATCGCCCATGAAGACCTGCCACTGGCACTGAATCGCCATGCCACCAGCAAGATCCGGGAGCTGGAGGATCTGGAGGCGGTCCGCTCACTGGGTTTTCGCGGCGAGGCACTGGCCAGTATCAGCTCCGTCTCACGGCTCAGTCTCACCTCGCGGGTGCCGGAAGCGGAGCAGGGCTGGCAGGTGCGTGCCGAGGGGCGGGACATGGAGGCGCTGATCGCACCGGCGCCCCATCCCGTGGGCACCACCGTGGAAGTGCGGGACCTGTTTTTCAACACCCCCGCCCGACGCAAGTTCCTGCGCACGGAAAAAACCGAATTCAACCACATCGAGGAGGGGCTGCGCCGTCAGGCATTGAGCCGTTTTGATGTGGGCTTTGCGCTGCGTCACAACCAGCGCGCCATTCACAGCCTGCGCCCGGCCCCCACGGTGCTGGAGCGTGAAAGGCGTGTGGCCGCACTGTGCGGCCGCCGTTTCATGGAAAACGCCGTGGCCATTGAGGCGGAAGCCTCCGGTGTGCGCCTCAGTGGCTGGGTGGCGCTGCCCACTTTCTCCCGCAGCCAGGCGGACCTGCAGTACTTTTTTGTCAATCACCGGGTGATCCGTGACCGCCTGGTGGCCCATGCGGTGCGCCAGGCCTACCGGGATGTGCTGTACAACAACCGTCACCCGGCCTTTGTGCTGTATCTCACCGTGGATCCGGCCAATGTGGACGTGAACGTCCACCCCACCAAGCACGAAGTGCGCTTCCGTGATGGCCGCCTGGTGCACGATTTCATTTTCCGCACACTGCACAAGGCCCTTGCGGAAGTGCGCCCACAGGACCAGATGGCCGGCTCCGCCATGGCCGGCCCGGCGGCGGAGAACCCCGCGGCAGTCCAGTCTGGCGGACAGCCCATGGCCGGTTCCGGTGCCTGGCAGAGCAACAGGCCCTCTCCCGCCGAGGCCCGTGACCAGATGGCCTTTTACCAGGCACTGCACCAGGGGGCCGGGCAGCCGGTGACCCAGGGGGCCATGGAGCAGGGTGCCATGCAGGGTGTTGAGCCGGGCCAGCCCGTCAAGGCCCCGTCAGAGCCCCGCAGCCAGAATGAAGTCCCACAGGCCTCTCCCTGGCTGGACCCGGCCATCACGGCGGCGGATGATCAGGCAGAGCCGCCACTTGGCTATGCCATTGCCCAGCTCCATGGCATTTACATCCTCTCCCAATGCAGTCGCGGTCTGATCATGGTGGATATGCACGCCGCCCATGAGCGCATTGTCTATGAGCGCATGAAGCGGGCCCTGGCCGCGGAAGGCATCCGCACGCAGCCGCTGCTGGTGCCCCAGACGGTGTCCGTCAGCCAGCGCGAGGCGGACCGGGCGGAGCAGCACAGCGATGAGCTGGCCCGTGTGGGGCTGATGCTGGACCGTATGGGGCCCGAGACCCTGGTGATCCGCCAGATGCCGGCACTGCTGCGCAATGCCGACAGCGAGCAGCTGGTGCGGGATGTGCTGGCGGATCTGCTGCAGGAAGGCAGCAGTGAGCGCATTGCCGAGTCCATGGACGATCTTCTCAGCACCATGGCCTGCCACGGTTCGGTGCGGGCCAACCGGCGCCTGACACTGCCGGAAATGAACGCCCTGCTGCGTGACATGGAAGCCACGGAGCGCAGCGGCCAGTGCAACCATGGCCGCCCCACCTGGACCCTGATGTCACTGCAGGACCTGGACAAGCTGTTTCTGCGGGGGCAGTAAGGCATGCCGGAGCAGAAGCCGAAAGCGGTGTTTGTCATGGGCCCCACCGCCGCCGGCAAGACGGACCTGGCGGTGGACCTGAAAGAGGCCCTGGGTGGGGATATCATCAGTGTGGATTCCGCCATGGTGTACCGGGGCCTGGACATCGGCAGCGCCAAGCCCGATCCCGCCCTGCTGGCACGGGCGCCCCATCAGCTGATCGATATCCGCGACCCCAGGGAAGGCTACTCCGCCGCCGAATTCTGCGCCGATGCCCGTGCCGCCATGGACGCCAGCCACGCCGCCGGCCGTGTGTCGGTACTGGTGGGGGGAACCATGCTTTACTTCCGGGCGTTACAGCAGGGACTGGCGGAAATGCCCGCCAGTGATCCAGCGGTGCGCAGTGGGCTCGAACAGCAGTGGCAGGAACAGGGCCCTGAGCGCCTGCACCAGCGCCTGCAGGGGGTGGATCCGGAGGCGGCCCGTGGCATTCATCCCCATAATCGCCAGCGGTTGCTGAGGGCACTGGAGGTGTATGAGATCAGTGGCCGGCCCATCTCGCAATTCTGGCGTGAGCAGTCACAAAACCGGGATTCTGACAGTGGCTTACCTTATACTGTGGTGCCACTGGCGCTGTGTCCGGCCAGCCGGTCACGGCTGCATCAGAGAATCGAGCAGCGCTTTGATGCCATGCTGGAGGCGGGTTTTATCGAGGAAGTGGCCGGGCTGCGGGCCCTTCCCGGCATGCACCCGGACCTGGCCTCCATGCGCAGCGTGGGTTACCGGCAGGTCTGGGATTACCTGGAGGGCCATGGCAGCCTGGAAATCCTGCGGGAAAAAGGGCTGGCCGCCACCCGGCAGCTGGGCAAGCGTCAGCTGACCTGGCTGCGTCGCTGGCCCGGGGTACACTGGCTTGACAGCGAGTCTCCGGACTTGTCCCGTCAGGCCTTGAAAATCATTGGTTAGCGCGTCACATTGCACGTATACCCATTTACAGGAGAGAACACGATGTCAAAAGGGCACTCGTTACAAGACCCTTACCTCAATGCACTGCGCAAGGAACGCATTCCCGTGTCCATTTTTCTGGTTAACGGCATCAAGCTGCAGGGGCAGATTGAGTCTTTCGACCAGTTTGTCATTCTGCTCAAGAATACCGTCAGTCAGATGGTCTACAAGCACGCCATTTCCACCGTGGTGCCGGCGCGCAATGTCCGCACACCCCAGCATCCCGGTGATGAAGAGCCCGAGACCATTGAATAATTGCCACCCGGGCACGCTCCGGACAGAGAGGAGTAAAGGCTGATTGTTTGACCGACCCAATGCCGGTGAACGGGCTGTACTGGTTCACCTGGATATCTACGAAGATCAGCACAGTGAAGACCCGGATGAATTCCGGGAGCTGGTCGCCTCGGCGGGGGTGGAAACCGTCGACCTGGTGAGCGGCTCACGCAGCCAGCCCTCCAGCCGCTTTTTTGTCGGTACCGGCAAACTGGAGGAGATCCGCGAAGCCGTTTCCGCCTCCGGCGCGGATGTGGTGCTGTTCAACCATGCCCTCTCACCCAGCCAGGAACGCAACCTGGAAGCCTCCCTGAAATGCCGTGTACTGGACCGTACCGGCGTGATACTGGATATCTTTGCCCAGCGGGCACGCACCCATGAAGGCAAGTTGCAGGTGGAGCTGGCCCAGCTGGAGCATATGTCCACCCGCCTGGTGCGGGGCTGGACCCATCTGGAGCGTCAGAAGGGCGGCATCGGCCAGAGAGGCCCTGGTGAAACCCAGCTGGAAACAGACCGCCGCCTGTTGAGGGGGCGGATCAAGGCCATCAACAAGCGCCTGGACAAGGTGCGTCGCCAGCGCGAGCAGGGCCGTCGTGCCCGTAAAAAGGCGGACATGCCTACGGTTTCACTGGTGGGTTACACCAACGCCGGCAAATCCACACTGTTCAACCGCCTGACCCATTCCCGGGTCTACGCCGCCGATCAGCTGTTTGCCACACTGGACCCCACGGTGCGCCGTCTCGACCTGCCGGATGTGGGCCCGGTGGTGCTGGCGGATACAGTGGGCTTTATCCGCCATCTGCCCCACAAGCTGGTGGAGGCTTTCAGGGCCACACTGGAGGAGACCGCCCAGGCGTCATTGCTGCTGCATGTGATCGACAACAACGACCCGCAGCGGGAAGAGCACACCGAGCAGGTGGAGTCGGTACTGGCGGAGATCGGTGCCCAGGATGTGCCGGTTCTGCAGGTCTGCAACAAGATTGACCAGCAGGCGGACAAGGAGCCCCGCCTGGAGCGCAATGCCGAGGGCGTGCCGGTGCGGGTCTGGCTGTCGGCGGTGACCGGCCAGGGCTTTGACCTTCTGGAGCAGGCCGTCTCGGAACTGCTCACGGATGAGCTGGTGCACCAGTTTATCCGTCTGGGGCCGGGCCAGGGCCGGCTCAGGGCCCGTTTCTATGAAGCCGGCGCGGTGGTGGATGAGCGCGCACTGAACAGCGGCGACCTGGCCCTGGAGGTGCGAATGGAGGCCCGGGACTGGTACCAGCTGCTCAGCCACGCGGGCCTCAGTGACGATGCTCTGGAGCGACTCCCGGCAAACGACTGGCTGGCGGCGGCGGGCACTGGCTGAGGGGTGGCCCATGCCACGCCACGGCCGATAAGCTTGTTCCTGTCCGCCATAACCCCTACTATTTGCCACCTATGCACGGCGACTTGGGGCGGGCGCTTTTCAATGGCCGCGACAACGGGTACGTGGCTGACCACAGCAGAAACCAGAAACTCAACGGAGAACACTATGGCCTGGAATGAACCGGGTGGAAACCGCAATGACCGGGATCCCTGGGGCGGTGGCAACCGTGGCGGTGGTAATAACAGAGGCAACAACCAGGGGCCGCCGGACCTGGACGAGGCGCTGAAAAAAGGGCTTGAGAAGCTCAACCGCCTGCTGGGCGGCAAGAAAGGCGGCGGTGGCAGCGGCGGTGGCGGCAGCGGACAGGGTTCCGGCGGCTTTGGCCTGGTGCTGGCACTGCTGGGGCTGGTAGCCGTTGGCTTTCTGGTGTACGACTCCGCCTACCTGGTGGACGAGCGGGAAAACGGTGTTGTTCTGCGGTTTGGCAAGTACCACACCACCACACTGCCGGGCCTGAACTTCAAGTTGCCGCTGGTGGATGATGTGCATCTGGTCACCGTCACGGATGTGCGCTCGTTCAGCTCCAGTGGCGCCATGCTGACAGAAGACGAGAACATCGTGAACGTCAACCTGGCGGTGCAGTACCGGGTCAATGACCCACGCCAGTTTGTGCTCAATGTGCGCAACCCCCAGACCACCCTGCAGTACGCCACCGACAGCGCACTGCGCCACGAGGTGGGCAGCGCCGGACTGGGCGGTGTCCTGACCGATCGCCGTGCCGAGCTGGCCCAGAACGTGGAAGAGCGACTGCAGCGCTTCCTGGACAGCTACACCGTGGGCATGCAGATCCTGCGTGTGAACGTGGAAAGCACACAGCCCCCTGAACAGGTGCAGGACGCCTTCCAGGACGTGCAGCGGGCCCGTGAAGACGAGCAGCGCTTCAAGGATGAGGCCGAACGCTACCGCAACCGGGTGGTCCCGGAAGCCCGGGGTCGTGCCCAGCGCATGATCGAGGAGGCGGAAGCCTACCGCACCGAAGTGGTGGAGCGTGCCGCTGGTGAGGCGAACCGCTTCCTGGCGGTGCTGGATGTCTACAAGCAGGCGCCGGAAGTCACCCGCGAGCGCATGTATGTTGAGGCCATGCAGAAGGTACTGTCCGACACCAGCAAGGTGGTGGTGGACGTGGAAGAGGGCAACAACATGATGATGCTGCCACTGGACCGTATGCAGCTGGCGGGTGGGGCCCAGGCCCTGTCGGATCGCCGCAGCGGCGGTTCCGGCAGCGAAGTCCCTTATGACATGAAAGAGCTGACAGACCGGGTGGTCGAGGAAATTCGCAGCCGGGAATCCGGTAACAGCCGGAGGGGGCGTTAATTATGAATGCTAAAGGGATAGTGGCCATTGCCGCTGGCGTGGTACTGCTGGTGCTGGTCTCCGCCACCGTCTACATCGTGCCGGAAACCCACCGTGGCGTGCTGTTGCGCTTCGGCTCGCTGATCAAGACCGACGTGCAGCCAGGGCTGCACTTCAAGCTGCCCTGGGTGGACGTGGAGCGCAGCTTCGATGTGCGGGTACTGACCCTGAACATCGACCAGCAGCGTTACCTGACCATTGAGAAAAAACCACTGGATGTGGACTCCTATGTCACCTGGCGCATCCGGGATGTGGATCAGTTCTACCGGGCCACCGGCGGTGAGGAATTCCGCGCCGAGAACCTGCTGACCTCCCGCATCGACAACGGGCTGCGTAACGAGTTTGGTGTGCGCACCATGCGCGAGGTGGTCTCCGGCCAGCGTGATGAACTGATGAACGATATCACCAAGGAGGTGAACGAGCTGGCCAACAAGGAGTTTGGCCTGGAAGTGCTGGATATCCGGGTCAAGGGCATCGAGTTGCCCCAGGAAGTGAGTGAGAACGTCTTCCGGCGCATGCGCACCGAGCGTGAAAAAGAGGCCCAGGAATACCGCTCCCGGGGCAACGAGCTGGCGGAAGGCATCCGTGCCGATGCCGACCGTCAGGCCACCGTGGTGGTGGCGGAGGCTTTCCGCATGGCCGAGGAGATGCGTGGTGAAGGGGATCGCACCGCCGCACAGACCTTTGCCGATGCGGCCAGCCAGGATCCGGAGTTTTTCGGACTCTACCGTTCACTGCGGGCCTATCAGGAAGTGTTCAACAGCAAGGACGACCTGCTGGTGCTGGACTCCAACAGCCGCTTCCTGCGTTTCCTGAAGACGTCACAGCCTGAGAGCTGACCCTCTCTGGCCCTGTCAGGGCCGACCAAAACCGGGTCTCTGCGGAGTCCCGGTTTTTTTGTGTCCGTGATAGGGGTAGAATAAGCCCCCGCTGCGGGCCACTTGTGCCCGCCACCTGGCACTTTTCGATCCGGACCCGAGCAGATTCTGGCTTATGTGGCAGCAACTACTGGTGGCACTGGGGCTGGTGCTGATTATCGAGGGCATGCTGCCGTTTCTGGCGCCGCAGCGCTGGCAGGCCCTGATCGCCACACTGGCTGCCATGGACCCCAGGTCGATTCGCATCGCCGGTCTGGCCAGCATGCTGGCCGGGCTGCTGATTGTGATGCTGGTGCGCTGAAACCCCCGGGCCTCGGGCCCTTTACAGGCAATAACGGATGACTGGACCCATGAGCGATTCCAACCCCTGGCTGTTACCGGACGGCGTCGAGGATTTGCTGCCGCCCATGGCGGGCCGCATCGAGACACTGCGCCGGGGGTTGATCGATACCTACCAGCGTTGGGGTTACGAGCTGATCACGCCGCCGATGATCGAGTACCTGGAGTCTCTGCTGACCGGCACCGGCAACGATCTGGATCTGCAGACGTTCAAGGTCACGGATCAGCTGACCGGGCGGCTGATGGGGGTGCGTGCGGACATGACGCCCCAGGCGGCACGCATCGACGCCCACACACTGCGCCGCCCCGGTGTGACCCGTCTGTGTTATGCGGGGCATGTGCTGAGGGCGCGGCCAGAGCATCTCATGGCCAGCCGGGCGCCGATCCAGACCGGCTGCGAACTCTTTGGCAGCCGCGACGGGGCAGCGGACCAGGAAATCATCCACCTGATGCTGGCCACACTGCAGGTGGCAGGTCTGGAGTCGGTCCACCTGGACCTGGCCCATGTCAGCATCTACGAGTGTCTGGCCAGTGAAGCGAAACTCTCCCGGCGCACCGAGGCAAAAGTCTTTGATGCACTGCGCCGCAAGTCCATACCCGAGCTGGATGAGCTGCTGGGGGACGCCGGGGAGGGGTCTGCGGCCCAGATGCTGTGTCGTATGGCGCGCCTGGGCGGCGGGGCGGATGCGCTGCAGCAGGCCCGGGAGCAACTCAGTGGCGCCCCTGAGGCAGTCAGCCGGGCACTGGACGAGCTGGAGCAGGTGGCCGAGGCGGTGAGCCGTCTTTTCCCGGGCGTGAGCCTGGGCTTCGATTTTTGTGAGCTGAGAGGCTACAACTACCACACCGGCCTGGTGTTTGCCGCCTATGTGCCGGGCCACGGCAATGCACTGGCCCAGGGCGGTCGTTATGACGCCATTGGCCAGGATTTCGGCCGTGCCCGTCCTGCCACCGGCTTCAGTGCCGACCTGAGGGCCATGGCGGCACTGGGCCGGGCACCGCAATCGTCTGCGTCAGGCGCCATATGGGCGCCACCGGGGACGGACGCCGGGCTGCAGCAGCGCATTGCCGAACTGCGCCGCACCGAAACCGTGATTCAGGGCCTGCCGGACGATGCCACCGCCGGCGCCGGCTGCGACCGGCAACTGAAGTGGCAGGACAACGACTGGCAGCTGGTGCCACTGCAGGGCTGACTGCCAGGACATCACCGGCGGCACTGACAGGGCACTAACGCATTCTTCATGACCGAACATTCTGAGAGACACGCATGGGTAAGAACGTCGTAGTACTGGGGACCCAGTGGGGAGACGAGGGCAAGGGCAAGATCGTGGATCTGCTCACGGAAGAGGTGTCCGCTGTGGCGCGCTTCCAGGGCGGCCACAATGCCGGCCACACGCTGGTGATTGACGGCGTCAAGACCGCGCTGCACCTGATTCCTTCCGGCATACTGCGCAAGCACGTCACCTGCATGATCGGCAACGGGGTGGTGCTGGCGCCGGACGCGTTGCTGAAGGAAATCCGCATGCTGGAAGAGCGCGGCGTGTCCGTGCGCGACCGTCTGCGGGTGAGCCTGGCCTGCCCGCTGATACTGCCCTCCCACGTGCGACTGGACGAGGCCCGTGAACTGGCCCGTGGCAAGCAGAAGATCGGCACCACCGGCCGTGGTATCGGCCCTGCCTACGAGGACAAGGTCTCACGTCGTGGACTGCGCCTGGCGGATCTGGCCACACCGGTGGAGTTTGAGAAGCGTCTGCGCAGCCTGATGGAATTCCACAACTTTGTACTGGAACACTTCTACAAGGTGGCGCCGGTGGATGTGGAGAAGACCCTGGCGGACTGCCAGGAATACGCCCGTGAGCTGTTGCCCATGGCGGCGGATGTGACGGACATGCTGCACGACCTGCGCAAGCGCGGCGAGCATATCCTGTTTGAAGGGGCCCAGGGCTCGCTGCTGGACATTGACCACGGCACCTACCCCTATGTCACCTCCTCCAACACCACCGCCGGCGGTGCGGCCACGGGCAGTGGTTTCGGCCCCCTGTACCTGGATTATGTGCTGGGCATTACCAAGGCTTACACCACCCGGGTCGGCTCAGGGCCTTTCCCCACGGAGCTGTTCGATGCCAACGGCCGTCATCTGGCGGACAAGGGCCATGAGTTCGGCACCACCACGGGCCGCCCGCGGCGCTGTGGCTGGTTTGATGCGGTGGCACTGCGCCACGCCATTCAGGTCAACAGTGTCTCAGGCATCTGCCTGACCAAGCTGGATGTGCTGGATGGCCTGGAGGCGGTGCAGGTGTGTGTGGGTTATCGCACGCCGGACGGGAAGATTGACCGTCCGCCCATCGCCGGTGAGGCTTACCAGGACATTGAGCCCCTGTACGAGTCCCTGCCGGGCTGGAGCGAAAGCACCGTGGGCCTGACCGCCTTCGACCAGTTGCCGGAGAATGCACAGCGTTATATCCGCTTTATTGAAAAGCAGATCGAGGCGCCCATCGATATCATTTCCACGGGGCCCGATCGCATTGAAACCATCACGCTGCGCCACCCGTTCAATGGTTGAGACAGGCCAGTGAATGACGCACAAAAAAACCGGCCTCATGGCCGGTTTTTTTGTGGCTCTGTGTTGCTGAGCCATCAGGCCCTGGCGTAGGCCTGCTGAAGCTCACCGAAGCGCTGGTCTTTCTCCTGCCACAACTGCGTGACCCATTGCTGGAACGCCTCACGGAACTCGGCGTCGTTGACGTAGTCACGGCCGAGAAACTGAGCCGGGATTTCACGGCGTTGTATGGAGACCACAATGCGCTCCATGCGCCCCGAGAGATAATCCCAGATGCCACCCACGCCGTCCGGGTAGACAATGGTGATGTCCAGCATGACATGCAGCTGTTCACCCATGGCCCCCAGTACAAAGCCCACACCGCCGGCCTTGGGACGGAGCAGATGCTGGTAGGGGGAGTTCTGGGACCGGTGCTTTTCTGGTGTGAAACGGGTGCCTTCCAGGAAATTGAACACGGTGACCGGAGTGTACTTGAACTTCTCACAGGCCTTGCGGGTGGTTTCCAGGTCCTTGCCCCTGAGCTCGGGTTTTTTCTGGAGCTGCTCCTTGGTGTAGCGCTTCATGAAGGGGAAATCCAGGGCCCACCAGGCCAGCCCCAGCAACGGCACCCAGATCAACTCCTTCTTGAGAAAAAACTTCATCAGTGGGATGCGACCGTTGAGCACATTCTGGGTCACCATGATGTCTGCCCAGGACTGATGGTTGCAGGTGACGAAATACCACTGGTTCCGCTCCAGTTTCTCCAGCCCTTCCACATGCCACTCCAGGCGGTGCAGCAGTGCCATGAAGTGGCCATTGTTGTTGATCCAGGCGACGGCAATGCGGTTTAGCCCCCGGGTGCAGAGCTTGCGCACCGGTGTCCAGGGGATCACCAGCTTGATGATGGCCAGCAGCATCAACAGGGGGTACCAGAAGAGGGTGTTGATCAGTATCAATAAGACTGCCAGGGTGCCCCTGACCCCCTGGGGAAGAAAATGCAACATGGCCGGTTCCGGATGGGTAATGGGTTAATGGACTGGGGGTATTCTACGGTTTCTGGGGCGTTTTCCAATAGCCAGGGCGTACAAGTGTACGCCCTGGCACAAACCGCTCAGGGGGTGCTGGGATTGTCCCCAAAGCGCTGCTCGTACTCGGCCACGCGCTGGTCCAGCTCCTGACGCAGGTCCGGTGAGTCGAGCAGGCGGCGGAATTCGGCGTCGTACTCGGTCAGCTGGTTGAAGTTGATCATGGACTGGATTTCCCGTACATAGGCCAGCCCACGTTCTGAATAGGACTCCAGCCCCCGGGCCAGCGCCACGCCGCCGGCGCTGCTGCCGCCGGAACGCTCATCGGCCCGCAACTGGCGCAGTGACTGGTAGGCCTCATGGCGGTTGAGGTTGGCAATGTAGCTGCGGATGGAGCCATAGGGGCTGTCGTACCGGGCCACCTCGTGGGTGGCGCCCTCAGGGCGGCGATTGGGCACATGGCCACAGCCCTGGGTCCAGCACCACTGGCCAAAGAGGTTGTTGCCCTGTGTGGCGAAACGGCTGGTGCCCCAGGAGGACTCATTGGCGGCCTGTGCCAGTACCAGTGACGGTGCCACTACATCCAGCTTCACCGCCAGGGCCTGCATCTGGCGCTCGCTGCCGTTCTCGCCACTGACCCGCAGCCGCTCGGACTGGGACTGTAGCCACTCCAGGTCCTGTTCCGTGAGGGACTCTTTGGACTGCAGCTCACGCAGATGCTGGCGCAGTTTCAGTACCCGCTGGTTGGCCAGCACCACCCTGGGAAAGAGGTAGTCAAAGAAGGCTGCCTTGCGCTCACTCACCACCTGGTACTGGCTGAAATCCGGCAGAGGCTGTCTGGCCCACTCCGGCAGTGGCTCCACAGAGACCCTGCGGGCCTCCCCGGTGCCGGCTTTATCGTGCAGCTGCAGGGCGCCCACCAGGACGCCAAGGATCAGGGCGAGTAACAGCAGCAGAATCAGTCCACCGACCATCAGTTTGCGTGACATACATCAGGCTCCAGAGAGAATAAGACAAAGTCTGAGTATAACAGACTGGCACCTGTGTGCCGTCCGGATCATTCCGGCGCCCTGAGCCCCTGACAATCCGGGTCCCGTAATGCCAGTACCGGCCCCAGACTGTGGCCTTCCTCCAGGCGCAGTATCAGAGCCTCACCACCGGGGGCGGCAAAGCCTTCCAGCCGCAGCGGTTGCGAGGGGGCCTCCCCCTCCAGCCGGATCTGGACAAGACCCTGTTCATCGGGGCCGGTAATGCCCCCCGAACGGGTGGAGCGGGGCAGTGCGGCGGGAGGCGCGACACGACGCCGGGCAATGTCGTGATGCACCTGCAGCCCGGCCGGGTGCAGCCGTGCCGGCCCACCGGAGTCCCCCAGTTCCAGGCAGGCGCCGGAGAAGGCCTTCAGTCGGTTGCTCTTCTCGCTCATGGCCATGGCAAAGCCCTGCAGCTGGTAGAGCCCCCTGAGGCTGTTAAGCCCCTGTGGTGGCGCCGTGGCCAGCCAAAGGGCATGGCTGCCGTCATCGCTGACCGGGGTAAAGGCCAGCCAGTCGCCATTGGGTGAGGCGGCGCCGTTGGGGCCGTCCTGCCCGGGATCGCCATGGTTGCGGGCACTGCTGCGCAGAAACAGATGCCCCCGGTAATCGCCGCTGCCTTCCCCCAGGTCGTCCCTGAGCTGCTCGATGGGGCGGATATCGATCGTGCGGGTCAGGGTTTCTTCATTGCCCGGATCAAGGCTGACCGTGCCGTCGCCATGGCGCTGCAGGCGGCGGATATTACCGCTGCTCTGGCGTCCGGCCCGCAGGGTCTCACCACCGCTGAGATCCGACCATGCACCGATCTGCGACTCCACCTGTATGGGGGTCTCCCCTGAGCCCAGTCGCACCCGGAAGCCCAGCAGGTTGTAACGGGGGTGAAGGCGGCCGAGAGAGAAATCCCCGTCCGGGCTCTGGCGCAGGTGGACCTGCAGTGCGGCGCTGTGCAGCACTTCCCGCAGCTGGTCCCGCTCCAGCTCACCACGGCTGTTGCGACTCAGTGCGATGCCACGGCCGGCGTGGAAGTGGCCACTGAGCAGGGCCTGCGGGGTGGACTGTTCACCGATGATGCGGCCATCCAGCAGGTAAGGGTCCAGTGTGCGGCCCATGGGGACGGTGCCGTCGCTGCGCACGGTCTGGAACAGCGGGCGGCCACCACTGAGAAAGTGGCCATTGCGGCTGAAGGCGCTGCGGGGCACGGTGGCGTGTTCGTTGACGGGCCGCTCGCCGGGAAACTGCAGGTCCTGATCCAGGGCCCGGCTGCGGAAGGGGATCACGCTGCCAATGGTGGTGATGCTCAGATCCAGCAGGTCCAGCCGGAAACTGGCCAGGCTCAGTGTCGGGTGGCTGAATCCGGTGCCGGCGCTGTTGCGGGTGCTGGAGCGGACACTGCTGCGGCTCACCCAGAGGCCGCCGTCACCGGCCTCGCCACGGTGTTCGTTCAGGTCCATGGCAAAAAACTGGCTGTTGAAACGGAAGTTTTCCGAGTCCACCGCCTCGTCCAGGCTGCTGATGGCGCTGGGGTCAAGCCGTAACAGGGCCACTGAGCGGCTGACAAAGCCGTCAAAATCCGCCCGCTGGGAGAGCTGTTCCAGTGCCTGCTCCGGGCTCTCGTGGCCGGACAGGTCAATATTGAACGCCTGCACCTGGGTGGCCAGTGAAGGCCAGATCAGCTCCAGGGGGCAGAGGGTCCGGCGGCAGCTGTTGAGTTCGCTGATTTCACCGCCGCTCAGTGGTGCCACCCCCTTGCGTACCAGGTAATCGGAGAAGGGGTTGACCCGCACCAGGCGGTTGTCCGTGGCCAGTGGGGCCCGGTAAGCCTGGCCGCCGGACCAGGCCTCCACGATCAGGTTAATGTCCATGGGCACCGGACTGCCCTCCGGGAAGCGCAGTATGACGCTGTTGCCATCCCGCTCCCTGGCCGGGTGCAGTGTCTCCAGGGGAGCCAGGCCGGGGCCGACGCGCAGGACCCTGAGGCTGAAGTCCTCCGCCTCAGCCAGACCGCGGTGGTCGGCCCGGCTGTCACCGGAAGGCCGTTGCAGCCGCACCCGCACCTCGTTGACGGCCAGGTCCCCGCCACCCCCCAGTCCGGTGCCCTGGTCACGGAAGCGGTCCGGGTTGTGCTGGCTTCCGGAGAAGCTGTTGGGCCGTTCTGTGACCTCGTCCAGCTCGTCGTTGCGGCAACCGCTTTGCGTGAGTATAAGCAGCAGCACCAGTAAATGGATGGCCGATGGGCCGGCCAGACCTGAGCGATTGTGCAGTGTGGTCAACAAACCCGCCATAAAAAAACCCCGTTACTGACAGCCGCTGTCAGTGTAACGGGGTCGCTCGGCCAGGGCTGGGCCCTGGCTCACAAAAGCGTTGTTGCCAACAGCGTGGCCATCAGAACAGGATGCGCAGTCCCGCCAGGAAACCCTCGTCCAGACGCAGGTCGTCGGTGCCGGGCTGTTCCAGTTCGGTGCTCAGGAAGCGGTAGCCGGCGAAGAACTCCGCATTGCGGATGACCCGGTAGCCCACGGTGGCCTCCAGGTTGGTCATGCCGTCCGAGTCACTGAATGAGAGAATCGTGGGGGCGTGGTGCAGTGAGGCGTTCAGTGTCAGTCCGGGCACCTCGGGAATGTTTACCGCGGCATAGCCGCCTAGTCCCACTGCGCCGCCCTCAACGGGGCTGTCCCGGAAATAGAAGGCCCTGGCGCCGACGCCCACGGTGGCCGGCAGGTTGCCGATGGCGGTACGCCCCTGTGCGTGAAAGTCCAGGTTGCCGATATGGCGGCTGCCATTGTGGTAGGTGTAGCCCAGACCAAAAGCCAGTTCATCGGAGGGGTTGGTGAAGTTGAGCTGGCCCTTGGCGGAGTCGTCCGTCAGGCTGATGGCAAAATCCCCCGCCTGTGCGGCAAATGGCAGGGTGCTGATCAGCACTGCGCCCAGGCAGTGGCGAAGCCATTGGGCCTGATGTCCGGCATTGGTGTTTCTCATTGGAACTCCTTGCTGTGTGACGTTGTCAGTCTGTGACCGTTACGGATCGGCCATGGTAAACTAATCGCTCGGTTTCTTTAACGCATGATACCCTGCCCGCGTTACGGGCGGGTCTATACCATCTCTTAATGTTGTTTCCGCTATGAGTTTTTCCTGCCGCGCCGGCTGTGGCGCCTGCTGCATTGCCCCCTCCATCAGCTCCCCCATTCCGGGCATGCCCCATGGCAAGCCGGCGGGGGTGGCCTGTGTCCAGCTGGATGAGCATTACCGCTGTCGTCTTTTTGGACAGCCTGAACGCCCCACGGTGTGTTCCGCGTTTACCCCGGAGGAGGCGGTCTGTGGCAGCAACCGTGAGCAGGCTCTGCTGCGGCTGAAAGACCTGGAAGCTGTCAGTCTCGGGGGGCCTGTGGCACGGTCCGCTCAGGGCTGAAATGGGCCGCCAGGGCACTTTCCAGCTGCTGGCGGTTGACCGGCTTGGGGATAAAGCCGTTCATGCCCGCCTCCAGACAGGCGGCCTCATCGCCGGCCATGACACTGGCGCTGAGGCCGATAATCACCGCCGCCGTGCCGCCATGGCGCTGCTCCAGCTCACGCCACTGACGGGTGGTGGCCAGCCCGTCCATGGCGGGTAGCACCCGGTCCATCAGAACCAGCCGGTAGTGTCCGGGCCGGAACAGCGACAGCGCCTGTTCACCGCTGTCGGCGGTGGTGACCTGGCAGCCAAGCTGCTCCAGCAGGTGGCGGCTTGACTGGCGATTGACCGGGTTGTCCTCCACCAACAGCACCGGCAACGGGTAAAAAGGCTGGGTGCTGTGCGGCCCTGAACCCCGGTGATGGGGAGGGCTGAGGCCAAAGCGGGTGATGAATCCGGGCTGGCCACTGGCGGCATTGGCCATCATCTGCTGCAACAGTGCCAGCAGGTAGGTTTCCCGCAGGGTTTTACTGAGAAAGCCGTTGGCGCCGGCCTGGCGGAAATGCTCGGCATCGCCACGCTGTGGGTGGGTGGAGAGGGCCAGTATCTGCAGCTGCGGGCCCCCCAGCTGGCGCAGTTGCTGGCAGAGCCGGTCCGCCTCCATGTCCGGCAGGAAACCGTCCACGACCACCAGGTCATAAGGGCTGTCGCTGTCCTGGCTTTCCAGCAGACGCTGCAGTGCCTCCGCGCCACTGCCCACCGCATCCAGATGGGCTTCACTGCGGGCCAGCAGCTCCAGTGTGATCTTGCGGGACAGGGGGTAGGCATCCACCACCAGCAGGTGCCGCCCCTTCAGTGCCCCAGAGGGCGTGCGCACCGTGCTGTGGCGCTTTTCCGCCAGTGGCAGGGTCAGTTCCATCCAGAAAGTGGAGCCCTGCCCCGGGCTGGACTGGAGTTGCAGGTCGCTTCCCATCAGCCGCAGCAGGTGGCGGCAGATGGTCAGCCCCAGGCCGATGCCGTTGCCGGGCTGGCGATCCGTGGGCAGCTGCACATGGGGCTTGTAGATGCGGTTTCTGTCCTGACTGGCAATGCCGATGCCGGTGTCCTCCACGGACAGCCGCAGGCGGGCCTTTTCCCCCTGGTGGCTGAGCAGCTCCAGACCGATCAGTACATGGCCCTGGTCGGTAAACTGGATGCCGTTGGTCACCAGGTTGATCAGTATCTGTCTCAAACGCATGGGGTCGCCGCTGAGTCGCTCCGGCACATGGGGGTCGACCCGGCGCTCCAGTGTCAGGCCCCGTTCCCTGGCCTGCTCACTGAGCATCATCATGACGTCGTCGATGACCTCACGGATGTCAAAGGGCAGCTGGTCCAGTTCCAGGCGGCCTTTTTCCATGCGGGATATGTCCAGCAGGTCATTGATCAGTGCCGAGAGGTTTTCCGCGGAATGGGTCAGAAGGCGCAGATGTTCACGCTGCTCGTCATCCAGTGGTGCCTCCTGCAACAGTGTGGCAAAGCCCAGAACGGACTGCAGCGGTGTGCGCAGACCATGGCTGACACTGGCCACAAAAAGGGTCTTGGCCTGGTTGGCACGCACGGCCAGATCCCGCTCGCCACGGGAGACCTGGTCCGAGTGCTGGATGTCACGGGCCTCCTGTAGCAGCTGCAGGCGCATGGTGTTGAGTGCCCGCTCCAGCTCAGTGAGCTCGTCAGGGCGGCGGGTGGTGCGCTTGAGCTGCAGTGGTTCGATCAGGGCATTGAGGGTCAGGCGGCGTGCATAGTCGGCCATGGTCTCCAGGTGGCGTGTCAGTGTCTGGCGGACAACGATCAGCAGCACAATGGCGCCGGCGAAGATAATCAGCCCCTGGGTGATCAGTGTCAGCAGTGTGCGGCTGACAATGGAGTCCAGTGCGCTGGCGTAGGAAGAGGACAGGCGCAGTGTGCCCACCTGGCGCAGTTGGCCATTGTCGTCCACGTAGCTCAGTGACCGCTGCTGCTCGATAAGGTGGGATTCCGGGCGCCGGCCCGCCTCCAGCACACGGCCTTCCGCGGAGGCAATGCGCAGGTGGCTGATGCCGGGCAGGGCCAGTGTCCCTTCCAGTGTCTGCTGGATTTCCGGGTAGTCCATGGACCACAGCTGGCGGCTGATGTTGGGTGCCAGCATGTCCAGTGTGTGGGACTGGAGCTGGACCAGTGAGCGGCGCTCATGGTGGTACTCACTGACCACCTGCAGGCCCGTGGCCATCAGTGCCAGCACCAGGCTGAACAGCATGACATAGCTCAGGAGACGCCCTGTGAGGGGGCGTATTCGCAGTGCGTCGGCCAGGGATCGGAAAGGCAATTAAGTCATCCGTTACATTCAGAGCCAGAAGGCGGTTTATGGGACATCGGCCAGGTTCTGTACCTGAACCCGGCCCTGAACTACCTGCCAGTGTACATCAATGTCATAGAGTCTGATGCCATAGATTCGTGGGTCTTCAGCGGCTTTTTTATAGGCCGGGCGGGGGTCCTGCCCCAGCAGGTCCCGGATCAGCGCTTCCAGCTGGGGGTAGCGGCTCTGCCAGTGGGCCAGCTGTTGCCGTGCCCCGGGGCTGAAGTCCACCGCCAGGGGCTGTGGTGGCGCCTCTGCCCAGCCGGCATGGGCGTCGGCGGGGGCGTCACACCAGGGCAGATGGGGCTTGATGTCCAGTATCGGCGTGCCGGTGACCAGATCCAGCCCCCTCAGCCCCAGACACAGCCGTCCCTTCTCCCTGAACAGCCCCTCATGACGGACCAGTGACAGTCCCAGTCGATTGGGGCGGAACGGTGAGCGGCTGGCAAAGACCCCCTGTCGGCGGTTGCCACCCAGGCGGGGAGGGCGGATCAGGGGGCGGAAAGGCGACGGCGGTGTCTGGTGAAAGAGAAAGGTCAGCCAGACATGGCTGAAATCCTCCAGTCCACGGAAGGCGTCCGGATCGTCGAAAGGCGGCTGAAGCACCACATGCCCCGTGGCGTGACGGCACAGGCCCGGCTGCCGGGGGATGCCGAACTTGTCCATGAAACAGGACCGGATATGCCCCAGAGGCTGCAGTGTGACCGCGTTGTGTTCGTCTTGGCCGGACACTATTGCAGCTCCCCCTTGCCGGAGAAAAACATCTCGATCCGCAGTGTGATGCTGGGATTGGCCCTGAACTGGTTGTCCCTGGGGAAGCTCAGTGCCGGAATCACCTCGGCGAACAGCCAGTCGTCATAAAGCCGGTTGCGGTAGAGCACATCGGTAAAATAGTCCGTGCTCTGCCAGTTGGGGCGACTCTCGCCGAGCACCCCCAGACGCAGTCGCCAGTAATGGCGGTTTCTGACGCTGCGCTGGAGGCGGGCCACCTGGGCCACCTGGTAGTTGCGGTCCTTGTGCACCCACTGGGCCTGTGAGGAGGCGAGAAAATCCCATTCTCCGACCCTGCGGAAAAAGCCCACCCAGGTGCGGGCCCCCCAGCCGTCGGTGTTGAAATAGTAAAAGCGCTGGTCCAGCTGCATTCGCCATTCCTGGCTGATATCCCAGTCGGAGCGGGCCCTTGAGCGCCAGAAGATCTCCGGTGGCGAACGCAGTCTGGCACCCACGTCGGTGGACAGGTCCCAGCGCTCGGTGAGCGGGTAGAGATAGCGCAGGGCGCCGGTGGTGGAGGCGTTGCTGCGTTCCGACTCGCGCAGGATTTCCTTGCGTTGCTGTTCCGACAGGGAGTCAAAATCGTCCGGATCGCTTTCGATGATCAGGCGGAACTTTTCCTCCAGAGTGGGCAGCTCAAGGCGGAAGCGCACCTCCGGCTCAACCCCCATATCGCCACCTTTCTCGTAGCGGTTGGCCAGGCCGATGCGCAGGTAGCTCTCATTGCCCTGTATCGTGTAACGCTCGCCGGAAAGGGTGCGGTCAATGCCACGGCTCATGAAGTGGATGCGCCGTGACTGTATTTTCTGCTGGCGAATGGCCCAGTGGCGGGCACTGCGCAGGAACCCCTCGCTGGGCTCCATGATGCGGGGGTCGTCGCCCCACAGGAAAAACTCCGGTGGCAATGTCCGTGGTGTCAGCGACTCGGTGAACACCTGGCCTCGGGGGATCAGTGTGACAGACTGCTGGCTGTGCCCGGGTTGGGTGGCCCTGGCCGGGTCCGGATCGGGGGCAGAGGCCAGCAGCTGTGGCCCTGGCCAGAGCACCAGGCAGAGACAGAGCCGGGGAAGCGGGGTTTTCATAAACCGATCAGGCCCAGCCCCAGGGCCGTGTAAACACCCATCAGGCTCATGGACAGGGCGGCAAAGGCGCCCACCTCGGGCCCCATCTGGAAGGCCCTGGCGGTGCCCACGCCGTGGCCGATCATGCCAAGTGCACAGCCCTGTACCACAGGATTTTCAATGCCCATCAGGCGCAGCACAGGGGTGGCGAAGGCGGCCACCAGTATGCCGGTGGCAATGACGAGGGTGGCAGCCAGAGCCGGATAACCGCCCAGTGATTCCGCCACGGGGATGGCAAAGGGGGTGGTGATGGATTTGGGGGCCAGTGTGCGCAGCAGTGTCTCGTCCGCCCCGGCCAGCCAGGCCAGCCCCACGGCGCTGACGGAGGCCACCAGGCCACTGACCAGCAGTGTGATGATCAGCGGCTTCAAGTGGCGTCGTATCAGGCGCAGATGATGGTACAGGGGCAATGCCAGTGCCACGGTCGCGGTACCCAGCAGGAAATGGAGTATGGCGGCCCTGTCGAAATAGACGGCGTAATCCACGCCGGTCATCCACAACACCGCGATCACCAGTGCAATGCCGGACACCACCGGTTGCAACAGGCTGGACTGGCCCAGGCGGCGGTACAGCCAGTGACCGGCCAGGTAGGCGGCCAGTGTCAGGGTAATGGCGAACTGGGGGCTGTTCATAACACTCGGCAGTATCATGGTCTCTTTCGTTGCTCCCGTTGCAGCAGCCACTGCATCAGCGCGGCGGTGACCACAAAGGCCACCCCTGTGCCCAGAAACAGCGCCAGTATCAGCGCCAGTGCCTGCTCGGTGATAATGGCACCGAAGGTCATCACACCGACCCCCGCGGGAATGAAAAACAGCGGCAGGTGCTTCAGCAGCAGTGTGCCCACTTTCTGCTCATCGGCGCCACCGCCCCGTGACACCAGCAGGTACACAAAGAACAGCAGCATGCCCAGTATGGCGCCGGGCAGTGGCATGGCCGGAATCTGCGCCAGTGCCATTCCGCCGAGCTGGAAACCCAGTATGACGGTCAGCCCCCTAATCATGAGGCACTGTCTGCTGTGCCGCCGGGGCCGTCAGACCGGCCATGGCCTGTGCCAGAAGGCGGGCCTGCTCATTCAGGCGTTCACGATTCTGCGCCGGGCCGAACAGGCCGGTGACATGCAGCACCAGCCGACCCAGTGAGGGCAGGGCGTCACGCTTCTCCCTGGGGATCACGTGTACATGGACATGGGGTACTTTCTGCTGGGCCCGGTGACCGTCATTGAGCAGTACATGGGCACCCTCGAGCCCCCATCCCAGGGTTCGCTGAGCCTCAAGCACCTGCCTGGCCAGGCGGAACAGGTGCTCCCCCAGGGCCGGTGTCAGTGTGGTGATCTGGGCGGCATGCTGGCGTGGGACAATCAGCACATGGCCCCGGCCCAGGGGGTGAATGTCCATGAACACCAGGGCCTGGTCGTCTTCATGGACCACCGAGGCGGGCAGTTCACCGGACAGGATCTGGCAGAAAATACAGGCACTCATGGGCGTTCTCACTGCAGTGGATTGTCGTCATCGGCCGACTCATCCAGTGTCCATTCATCCACAGGCTCACCGGGTATGCGGTACCCCTCAGAAGCCCAGGTGCCAAAATCGATGTCACGGCAGCGCTTCGAACAGAAGGGCCGCTCGGGGTAGTCCTCGGACCAGGTGATGGTCCTGCCGCAATGGGGGCAATCCAGCGGCGGTGCGTTGGAAGGCTGTGATAGTTGTGCCACGAGTGGGACCTCGGTTCTGGCGGTTCAACAGGCTGTCAGTCCCGGCCGGCCAGCAGCAGATAGTGCCGGTGCAGCTGTTCCACCTGTCTGGCCACGGCCTGCCGGTCCCGATTATTGTCAATCACATCCTGGGCCGCTGCAAGGCGGCTCTGGCGATCCATCTGGGCGTCGAGGATGCGCTGCACCTGGTCACGGCTGTTGTTGTCCCGCGCCATGGTGCGCTCAATCTGCACTGTCTCGGGCACATCCACCACCAGAATGCGCTGGCAGCGCTGGTGCTGGTCGGTTTCCAGCAACAGGGGGGAGACCAGTATCGCATAGGGAGAGGCGGCGTTCTGCAGGTGCTCCGCAAGGCGCTGCCCGATCAGCGGATGCAGCAACTGCTCCAGCCATTGCCGCTGTGACGGATCGGCGAAGACCCTCTGGCGCAGTGCCGCCCGGTCCAGTGTGCCGTCCTGCTGCAGGATGTCATCGCCAAAGTGGCTGCGAATACGCGCCAGTGCCGGCTCACCGGGCTCAACCACCTCGCGGGCCACATCGTCCGCATCCACGGTGACAATGCCCTGCTGGCGGAACAACGCCGCCACACTGGATTTGCCGCTGCCGATACCCCCCGTGAGCCCTACAATCATCAGACACCCATCAGCCGATACCAGAACTGCTGCAACTCAGTGCCCCAGAGAAGGGTCAGGAACCCGGCCGCGGCCAGGTAGGGGCCGAAGGGGATCGGCACATCACGGCCCTGTCCGCGGAAGACCATCAGGCTGATGCCCACCAGTGCCCCCACCAGGGAGGAGAGCAGTATGATGGCCGGCAGCAGTGTCCAGCCCAGCCAGGCCCCCAGTGCCGCCAGCAGTTTGAAGTCGCCATAGCCCATGCCGTGCTTGCCGGTGGCCAACCGGAACAGGTGGTAAACGCCCCAGAGGGCGAGATAGCCGATGACAGCCCCCCAGAAGGCGGACTCGAAATCCGTCAGGCCACCGAAGTAGTTGAACACCAGCCCGCCCCAGAGCAGTGGCAATGTGATGCTGTCCGGCAGCAGCTGGGTGTCCAGGTCAATCACCGCCAGTGCAATCAGAGCCCACACCAGCAGGAGGGATACCAGCGCTGTGACAGTGGGTCCCATCACCATCACCGTGAGCAGGGAGAGCACCAGTGTGAGGCCCTCCACCATGGGATAGCGCGCCGGGATGGGGGTGCTGCAGTGGGCGCAACGGCCTTTCAGGCCGGCATAGCTCAGCAGTGGGATGTTGTCCCGGATGCGCAGCTTGTGGCCGCACTGTGGGCAGTGTGAACCGGGGAACGACAGGTCGAAGCGCTCGGGCGCCGTGCGCTGCTCCGGGGGCACCTCCAGCAGCGCCTCGCAGTCGCAGCGCCAGGCCTGTTGCATCATGCGGGGAATGCGCAGTATCACCACGTTGAGAAAGCTGCCCACACACAGGGATACCATTATCAGTGCCGGGTAGAGCAGCCAGGGCTGTTGCAGCAGTGGGTTGATGTCGGGCATGGATTAAACAACCTGACCCATCTGGAAGATGGGCAGGTACATGGCGATGATCAGACCACCCACCAGCACGCCCAGAACGGCCATGATCATGGGCTCCATCAGCGCAGTCAGGTTCTCCACCAGATCGTCCACTTCCGCTTCGTAGTGGTCTGCCACCTTGGCCAGCATTTCGTCCAGGTTGCCGGACTCCTCACCAATGGCGGTCAGCTGCACGGCCATGACCGGGAAGACGCCTGTCTGGCGCATGGCGGTCTGCAGTTGTGTGCCGCTGGAGACGTCCTCCTTGATCCGCAGTATGGCATCCCGGTAAATGGCGTTGCCGGTGGCACCGGAGACCGATTGCAGTGCGTCCACCAGAGGCACACCGGCGGCAAAGGTGGTGGCCATGACCCGGGCAAACTTGGCCACGGCGGAGCGGTCGATAATCAGCCCGAGAACGGGCATCTTCAGAACGTATTTATCAATAAAGTCGGAAAAGCGCAGTGATTTTTTCTTGGCGTTACGGAAGCTCCAGATACCGCCGATAATGACAGCCAGAACAGCCCACCACCAGCTCTGCATCCACTCTGACATTTCCACCACCATCTGGGTGAATACCGGCAGGTCGGCGCCAAAACCCTGAAAGAGAGACTCGAACTGCGGTACCACTTTTACCAGCAGAATGGCCGTGACGATGATGGCGACGGCCACCACGGCGGCCGGGTAGGTCATGGCTTTCTTGACCTTGCGCTTGAGGGTCTCGGTCTTTTCCATGTAGGTGGCAATGCGCTCCAGCATGGTTTCCAGGGCGCCGGCGTTTTCGCCGGATTCCACCAGGTTGCAGTAGAGGTTGTCGAAGTACTTGGGGTGCTTGCGCAGTGCCGAGGCAAAGTTGTTGCCCGAGGCCACATCGTTGCGGATCTCCAGTATCAGCGTCTGCAGTGTCTTGTTCTCAAGCCCGTCACTGACAATCTCGAACGACTGCACCAGCGGCACCCCGGCCTTCATCATGGTGGCCAGCTGTCGGGTAAACAGGGCGATATCAAAGGGGCCCACCTTCTGTCCGCCACCGAGCAGGGGCTTGCTCTTTTTCTTCACCTTGTCGGCGACAATGCCCTGCTTGCGCAGCTGGGCCTTGACAAGAGCAATGGAAGCCCCGGAGATCTCCCCCTGGGTTTTTTTGCCCTTGCGGTCTTTGCCTTCCCAGCGGAAGGTGGTGAGTTTTTGTTCTTTCGCTGCCATGAATTAATCCTTGGTTACGCGATTGGCCTCTTCCAGGCTGGTGACGCCCTGGATGACTTTCTTCAGGGCCGATTGCCGCAGACTGTCAAACCCTTCTTTGCGGGCCTGTTTGGCCAGTGCCAGTGAGCTGGCCTCCTCCATGATCATGGCCTGCATCTCCGGGGTGATCCGCACCACCTCGTAAATACCCACCCGTCCCTTGTAGCCCTTGTTACATTTATCACAGCCCACGGGCTGGTACAGGGTAAAGCCTGTGTCGATTTGTTCCTCTGTGAAGCCTTCCTTTAACAGCACATCACGGGGCACCTCCAGGGGCTTCTTGCAGCCTTTGCAAAGGCGCCGGCCCAGCCGCTGGGCGATAATCAGGCTGACCGAGGTGGCGATGTTGAACGAGGCCACCCCCATGTTCATCATCCGGGTCAGTGTCTCCGAGGCGCTGTTGGTATGCAGTGTAGACAATACCAGGTGACCTGTCTGGGCTGCCTTGATGGCAATGTTGGCGGTTTCCAGGTCCCGCACCTCACCCACCATGATGATGTCCGGATCCTGGCGCAGGAATGAGCGCAGCGCCTCGGCGAAGGTCAGTCCCACCTTGTTGTTCACGTTCACCTGGTTGATGCCTTCCAGGTTGATCTCCGCCGGGTCCTCCGCCGTGGAGATGTTCACCTCCGAGGTGTTCAGAATGTTCAGACCCGTATAGAGAGAGACGGTTTTGCCCGAACCCGTGGGGCCGGTGACCAGGATCATGCCCTGTGGCTGCTTCAGTGCCTCCAGGTACAGAGACTGCTGGTCTTCCTCGTAACCCAGTGACTCGATGCCCATCTGTGCGGCGGTGGGGTCCAGTATCCGCAGCACGATTTTCTCGCCCCAGAGTGTGGGCAGCGTGTTGACCCGGAAGTCGATGGCCCGTGTCTTGGACAGCTTCATCTTGATGCGCCCGTCCTGGGGCACACGTCGCTCCGAGATGTCCAGCTGGGCCATGATCTTGACCCGGGCCGCGATCTTGTGGGCCAGCTTGATGGACGGCTTGGAGGCTTCCTGCAGTATACCGTCGGCGCGGAAACGGATGCGGTAGGTTTTCTCGTAGGGCTCGAAGTGGATGTCCGAGGCCCCCATGCGAATGGCGTCCAGCAGCATCTTGTTGACGAACTTGACGATGGGGGCGTCTTCGGTGTCACTGGCGGTGACGGTGTTCTTGTCCTCGTCTTCCGCCTCCTCGAAGTCCACGTTCTCCAGGTCCGAGTCATCCATGTTCTGCATGGTGGTGTCCTGGGACTCCAGGTACCGGTCGATGGAGGTGCGCAACTGGGCGTCGTCCACCAGCACCGCCTCGGTGCTCAGTCCGGTATGGAACTTCAGCTCATCCAGGGCCTGCAGGTTGGTGGGGTCGGACATGGCCACAAACAGCCGGTTGCCACGTCGGTACATGGGCAGTGCGTTGTGCTTGCGGATCAGCTTCTCGTCCACCAGCTTGTCCGGCATCATTTCCGGCATGAAGCAGGACAGGTCCAGCACCGGCACGCCGAACTCCATGCCGGCGGAATAGGCCAGGGCCTGCCCGGGCGCCAGCTCGTGCTGGATCAGGTAGGTGATCAGGGGGATCCGGCTCTTGTTGGCCTGAACGAACGCCTCCCGGGCGATGGACTCGTCCAGGATGCCGTCTTCAACAAACCTTTTGGCCAGGCCGTTGAGGGTCACTTTGGTGGTGGTGGATGCCATAGAATCCGTCTGTATGCCGGTAAGGTAAGGAGTAAAAAGAGCCAGTGGCCGAAATCAGCAGTTTAGATGCCAGGGTGACGAATGGCCAGTGCCGAAGTGCAGGGACTGTGGTTGAATGGGCTCAGTGGCGTTACGGTCAGTGTCAGGAATTGACACAGGATGACGCTGCGGGTCGTTATTGACGGCCACTGAGGGGCACCCCCGCACAGGGCTCCTGGCAAAAGTTCAAGAAATCCGTCTGGTTTATTTTTTGTGGCACGGTCAGTGCTTAAATCAGAGTGGGGCTGGCAGTAAGGATTTTCTGCTATCCTGAAGTATCGCAACGGCGATGCCCTTTTTCCAGAACGGCCTTTGGATGTGACCGCCATGAAAACAATCTCACCCCGGATACCCCAGCAAGGCTTTACATTGATCGAACTGATGATCGTTGTGGCTATTATCGGCATTCTGGCTGCCATTGCCATTCCCCAGTACCAGGACTACACCGCCAGGGCCCGGGTGGCCGCAGGGCTCTCGGTGCTCTCAGGCGCCCGCTCCAATTACGAAACGGCGGTATCGGAGGGGCGCCCAGGCACCTTTTACACCAATGCCAACATGGGCATTGCCAGCACCACGAATAGCTGCGAGGACACGGCAGGGGGAGGTGACGGCATCAGTGTCAATGCGCCCAATGGGGATGGCTCACAGCCGGATGCCCTGACCTGCATCCTGACAGGTCCGCCCAAGGTGGCCACGGCGGTGATCCGGGTGTCCCGTTCTGCCGGTGGCAATTACAGTTGCATTATTACCAATACCCCCCCCGGCTGGAAGGATTCTTTTGCCCCTGGAGCCTGCACGGTTTCCTGATAAATGCTCCACGGTTCAGTCCAATCCAAGACGCCCCGCCCTGACGGGGCGTTTTTGTTTTCTGGCCCAAGGTAAGAAGGATCGGTGTGCTTCAGTCTGTCTGCCTACTTTCCCCCGGATGAGAGGTGAGGAGGTGCGGAAACAAGGCGTTCAGTCCTGACCAGGAGGCGCGCACATCTTTGGTGAAGGTGACAAAAATTGTCACAGGGTGACGTAGCGCGTCGGCGCCTGAGGCCGTTGCTGGAAAATAGGTTTCCAGGCGGTTTATTCAGGTGATTGATATATATAAGGTATTTTGATTTTTCGTTTTTTGGCATGATCGCTGCAACACCTAAGTTAAGTCATCTTTACGGTTCGCCGAGGTGATGCCGTCTTACACAACACAATGCCTTTGGAGGTAGTAACCATGCAAACCGCTCCCATCAATACACAGCAGCAGGGCTTTACTCTGATCGAACTGATGATCGTCGTGGCCATTATCGGTATTCTGGCCGCCATCGCCATTCCCCAGTACCAGGACTACACAGCACGCACCCAGGTAGCTGCGGGTCTGTCCGAGATCTCCGGTGCTCGCTCCAACTACGAGTCCGCAGTGGCTGAAGGTCGTGAAGATGCTTTTTACACAGTGGATAACATGGGCCTGCAGGGCTCCACTAACAACTGCAGCACTATCGCCACTAACGCACCAACAGCTGACGGCTCTCAGGCAAGCGCCCTGACCTGTACCCTGCAAGGCGCGCCCACCGTGACCGGTGCCATCGTCTCCATGTCTCGTAGCGCCAACGGTAATTACACCTGCACCATCACCAGCACACCCACTGGCTGGAAGGATTCTTTCGCGCCGGGTTCCTGCACCGTCTCTTAAGATGGAACGGGTCTGATGACCTGACCAATAAACGTCCCGCCCCTGGCGGGGCGTTTTTTTTGGTTCAGAGAGAGCAAAAATGACGATGGAAAAGGCCTTTACGCCAACAGACATGTTGTTGCGGGCACTGGTTCTGTTGCTTTCAATACTGACAGTGGGCGCTGCACTGCTGATCGAGCCGGTCAGTGCCTACGGTGGCTATGCGGATCAGCGCATCATTCTGGTGTTGCTGATGTGGCTGCTGGTTCCGCTGCTTCTGCTGCCCGGTGGTGTCAGGCTCCAGTCCTGTCTGATGGCCGGATGGGGGCTTTTTGTCCTGTCCATAGCCCTGTCCACAGGGCTGGATGTGGCTCACCCGTCAGCCGTCGTGGAGGCGGTCTTCTATCCCGCCTATCTTGCGGCAATTGCCGCGCTGGTGTTTCTCTTTCGCGCTTCCGGCCAGGGCCAGTTCGTTCATTTGCGTCTTCTGGAAGTGGCGGTGGTGGCCATGTTTCTTTACGCACTCATCGCCGTGATGATTTATGGCTTTGTATTGCTGGATGGTCTGAAATCACAGGGTGAACATTTGCCCTGGGGTTTTTACAATATTCGTTACTGGAACCAGACCGCCACCTGGTTGTTACCCCTGCTGCCTCTGGCGGTGCTGGTTGGGCCCATGAGACAACACAGACACTGGCGACTGATGATGACTTTTACCGCCGCTGTCTGGTGGTGGCTGACATTGCTGTCCATGGGGCGTGGATCCATCATGGGCATGCTGATGGCGTTACTGGTGATGATGCTGGTGTTTGGCCGTGTCAGTTTTCCCTGGGCCAGGGCTTTCGCCGGTTATTTGCTGCTAGGGATATTGCTGTGGTTTATATTGTCCTGGCTGTTGCCCATGATTATTCTGGAGGAATCCGCACTTCGTCCGGTCAAATCCCACAGTTCCGGCCGAATGCCCTTATGGCTGGAGGCCTGGCAGATGAGTCTGCAGAAGTTTCCCCTGGGTATGGGGCCCCAGTCCTGGAGCATTCACGAACCCCTGACAGAGGCTTATGGAGCTTCCCGGCGTTTTGGTCATCCCCATAACATGTACCTGATGTGGGCGGCGGAATTTGGCTGGCTGAGCCTGTGTGGGCTTTTTGCGATGGGGTGCGTGGCCTGTCGTCGTTTATGGGGCCGCCGGAAGGCGCTTTTCATTGCGGATAGTGATTCGGAATCGGGTTTGTTGCTCTGTGGTTTTACCGCCTCCGTCGTTGCCGCCTTATTGCATGCCGGTGTGTCTGCGGTTTTTATAGGCCCGGCTTCCATGCTGCTGGGGCTGGTTATAATGGCGTCATTCTGGTTGCTGCTATCACCCGGAGATGAGGCTCGTCCCGTAACAAATAATAAATCGGTCAGGTTATGGCGGGCCATACTGATGGCCATTGTTTTTTCCGGCATGTCGGTATGGGTTTATCAAGTGTGGGTTTACCATGAAGCCATAAAAGAACAGTTATTATCCGATGACGGTTACACCGGAGGGCTGAAGCCGGGTTTCTGGTTGCACGGGGATTTGCCTTGGGGCAATGGTTCTGCCGATTAAAAACGTCTTTCCGTTTATGTGACTTATGTTTCATGAGGAAGCCTCTTGTCCAATGCCATTACTTTGTCGGTTGCATTGAATCGTCTTGTAATAACCCTCCAGTTCGACAATAATCCCCGGTGATATTCAATTCGCCGGAAACGGCGATGTGTTCACCGACAAAGAGGGCAACTCATGGTCAATATTTCCGATTACTACAAGAAAAAGAAAATGGCTGATCAACTGGCCAGGGAACTGCAACAGATGGAAGAAAACACCGAGCTTAAGAAAGAGTTTGAATTCAAGGAAAAGCTGCGGGATCTGATGACCCAGTATGGCAAGTCCGGCAAGGAAACACTGGAAGTGCTGTCCGCCATCGATCCGGCGGTGAAGAGCGCCGGTGGTTCCGCCGCAGCCTCCGGGGATGGCCGTCGCAAGCGTCCGCTGAAAACCTACCGTAACCCCCATACCGGTGAGACGGTGCAGACCCGGGGTGGCAACCACAAGGTGCTCAACGCCTGGCGTGAGCAGTATGGCCGTGAAGAAGTGGCCAGCTGGCAGCAGGACTGAGCCGGCACGGATGCCTGACTGAAAGGCCCGGGCAGGCTCGCCGCCCTTGGCGAACCTGCCCCACTGGGGTAATCTTGCCTTTTTAACGCCCACTTTCCGCTCATGGAAGACCTATGCACGCTGTCATTCTCTCCGGTGGCTCCGGCACCCGTCTATGGCCCCTTTCCCGTGAGGCCTATCCCAAACAGTTTCTCAATCTCAATGGCGACCAGTCCCTGCTGGCGGACACACTGACCCGCGCCCTGGCGGTGCCCGGCTGTGACCAGGTGCTGGCCATCACCAATGAGGCCCACCGCTTTGTGGTGGCCGCGGAGATGCAGCAGTACGCCGGTGACAGGGCCGGCAGCATTCTGCTGGAGCCGGTGGGGCGCAATACCGCGCCGGCCATTGCGCTGGCGGCCTTGCGAGTGATGGAAGAGGACCCGGAGGGGCAGATGCTGGTGCTGCCATCGGATCATGCGATTAACGACCAGGCGGCCTTTGTGGCGGCGGTGAGCGAGGGGCAGAAGGCGGCGGCACGGGGCAGTCTGGTGACCTTTGGCGTGGTGCCTGGCCACGCCCACACCGGTTATGGCTATATCCGTGCCGGTGAGGGGCAGGGCGGTGATCCGGCGCTGCCGGTGCGGGAGTTTGTGGAAAAGCCGGATCAGGCCACGGCCCAGGCCTACCTCAAGGCGGGGAACTATTACTGGAACAGCGGCATGTTCCTGTTCCGTGCCGACCGTTATCTGGAAGAGCTGGGTCTGTTCCAGCCGGACATACTGGCCGCCTGCCGAAAAGCCTATGACACCCGCAAGGGGGATCTGGACTTTGTGCGGGTGGATGAGGCCGCCTTTGCCGCCTGCCCCGATGACTCCATTGACTACGCGGTGATGGAGCATACGGCCCATGGTGTGGTGCTGCCGCTGGATGCGGGCTGGAGTGACATCGGCTCCTGGAGTGCCCTGTGGGACCTGCACGCGGAGGATGAGGCCGCCAATGTGCTGGTGGGGGATGTGATTACCGAGGATGTCTCCGGTTGCTACATCCACTCGGAAGGGCGGTTGATTGCGGCCATGGGCCTGCAGGATCACGTGATCGTGGAAACCGGCGATGCACTGCTGGTGGCCCACAAAAACCGGGTGCAGGATGTCAAACAGCTGGTCAATCAGCTCAAGGCCAGTGGCCGCGAGGAATACCGGCTGCATCGCAAGGTGCACCGTCCCTGGGGTTCCTACGAGGGGATTGCCCGTGCCGACCGTTTCCAGGTCAAGCGCATCACCGTGAACCCCGGCGCCCGGCTGTCACTGCAGAAGCACCACCACCGCTCCGAGCACTGGGTGATCGTCAAGGGCACGGCTATTGTCACCCGTGGCGACGATGAAGTAATGTTAACGGAAGATCAGTCCACCTACATCCCGTTGGGAGTGGTGCACCGGCTGACCAACCCGGGTGTGATACCTCTGGAAGTGATTGAGGTGCAGACCGGCAGTTACCTGGGAGAGGACGATATCGTCCGTTTCGAGGATATCTACAGCCGGGTCTGAGTGCCTGATGCGGGGCAGTCCCTCTGCCGCGATTGTGGCTTCAGGGCATCGCGTGCTGAAGCCAGGGTTGTCACTGAGTGAAGAGGGCGCAGGGAAGCGCTGACCGAATACAAAGGGAGTTGAGTATGCGTCAATGGCAAGCCCTTCTTGAACCCCAGTTACAGAAAGCCCTGCTGCAGTCCCAGCGGGCCGTGCACCGTCGCGGCGGAGAGGCGCTGTTGCTGGAGGATTTTCTCCTCAGTCTGCTGGAGTTGCCCGAGCTGCCGGTGTTTCTGCGCCGGGAGGGGGTGGATCTGGATGAATTGACCCGCACGATCCAGTGTGAGCAGCCCCTGGTGGCCGTGCCCGCCGCCGAGGAGGGACTGTCCTCGCAGCTGCTGCAGTGTCTGGCAATGGCCCGTGAAATTCACGGTGATGGCTGGCTGAGCCTGTGGCAGCTGCTGGAGGTTCTGGTGCATGGCTGCGAGGCGCTCTCAGAGAAAGCCTATGTGGCGGTGCTGGAGCAGATTCCACGACACCGCTGGCGGCCCCCTTTC
>JAWWAC010000031.1:0-34407 GCA_033721915.1 Oleiphilaceae bacterium | reverse complement strand
GCCAACGGCAGCTGCAACATGAACTGCGACAATATTACCAATATTATCTATAACCCTTTCGCCGGCCTGGATGTGGGGCAGGAGACCACCATCCGCCAGGCAGGCCTGTCTTTCAGAACCCGTTTCTGATGGAGCGGGTCATGGGCAAACCCTCTCAGGCCGGCCACCCTGTCCGGGCAAGTCGGTGGTTGCTGTCATCCGGCTGTCTGCTTCTGGCGCTGCTGCCATGGTCAGCGCCACTGGCCCAGACCCCCTACAACCTGGAGAACTTTCCCGACGCGGACCGCAAACTGGAAGAGCTGAAGGCCGAGGAGGCCGAAAAAGAGCCTTATTACATCTGGCAGGACGCCGAAGGCCGGATGCACACCACGCCTTACCCCGGGGACAACAGAGCCAGTGATTCCGGTGGGTCTGATAAAGCGGATGAATCCAGTGGGGAGGCCCAGGGCAAGACACCGCTGGTGGACAGGGTCTGGTCGCAGTCACTGGACCTGAGGCGTCCATCCCATCGTCACAGTGAGCAGGGTCACGAGAACCGGGTGCAGCCAGACCCACAGGTTCTGGAGTCCATGGGTATGGAGTCGACACAGGGGCTTCTCAAACGCTTCTCCGGGGACTGCTGCCAGTCACTGAAAGTGACCCATGGCCGTCCTCTGGTGCCGGACCGGGGCTATGGGCTTCGCCTGGACGAAGACAGCCCCACCCACGGTTTTGCCACCGGCAACAGTCGCTATGCGTTGGTGGCCATGCCGGACAGGCCCGACGGAGCCAGCCCGTCGGGAGAGGAACCCGGGCCGATACGGGCACTGCGGCTGCGCACCTTTGTCAACGAGGAGGCTTTTATACCCACAGTGGTGTTTCTGGACGATCAGGGGGAACCACTGCGGCTGGTCACGGACATCCTGTTTGCCTATAAGCCGGAGCGCTGGCACCGTTATGGCCTCCTGGAGGCCTGGCTGCCCATGACAGGGCCGGAGATGGCCTCGGCCAGCCATGTACTGGTGCTGACCCGTGAGCAGGACCTGCAGTCACAGACATGGGTGGATCAGCCGCAACGGCAAGGGGTTACCCCCGTGGAACACAGTGCCCGCGGTGAGCTGGAGCTGAGGCTGATCCGTCGCTGAGCCCACCGGCCCATGGCTATGATGCGGGGTTGTTCACCGCTGCATCAGCCTTCCGGCTTGTCCGGATTGAACCAGGGCTGTGACAGCCAGTAAAAGCGACCGTCACCGGCGGGATAGGTGCAGTTGTAGCGGGAGCGGCGACTGTTGATGGGCTTGTCTGCCTGTATCTGTACCCGTGTCTCTCCCTGTCCTGACAGGGTCTCCAGGTCCATGGCACCTTGCCCCGGGGCGAAACAGGTCAGGCGGCCGGCATCCCAGCCCTCTGGCAGCGGCATGGTCAGTGTGGGTGGGTTTTCACGGTAAAGGGGGTCTGGCAACTCCTCATGGGGCACGGGGAAATTCCGCGCCCTGAGTTTGTTTTTCAGTGTAGCCAGCCCGCCAAAGGCGTTCGCCATGGGAAAGCGGGGGATATTCCTGGGGTCCGAGTGGGGGCCCAGTACACCCGAGTGCTGGGCATAGCCGAGCCAGTCCCGCTGCTCCAGTGCCTGCGTCAGCTGTGGCGAGAACTCCCCATAGGGGTGGGCAAAGAGGGTGCTCTCCACACCGGTTTTCTCCCGGATGCGTTTCTGTGCCTGGTCCAGCGAGCGGGCGATGCGTTTCTCCAGTGCCTCAGTGTCTTCATCGGGCCTGGCAATCATGGCGCCATGGTCGGCGCTGTGGTTGCCGATGGTGACCAGCTCATGGCGGGCTAGCTCGGCCACCTGCTCCCAGCTCATATAGCCGTCGATGCCCTGGTCCAGTGCGTCCGTGGTGACAAAGAGGGTAAAAGGCATACCCCTGTCCCGCAGAAGGGGCCAGGCCTCTTCATAGACACTCTCATAGGCGTCGTCGAAGGTCAGTGCCACACGCAGCGGGTTTTCCTTATCCTCTTCAAGGGCCTGGTGGCTGGCCTCTTCCAGGGCCACCACTTTCATGTCCAGTTCTTCGATCATGGCCAGCTGGTCACGGAACAGATCCGGTGTTGTGCTGGTGGAGGCCGGTGTCTCATTGGAGACATGGTGGTAGGCCAGTATCACCAGGTCCGCCTGTGATGACATCGGCAGCGTCCATAATAACAGTGCCGACAGAAGAAAGCGGCAGTAGACGAGGGGGTGGTTTTTCATGGCCTTCCTTATCTGTAACGAATCAAAATCAGTGCGTCCATACCAGTTTGAGGGGAGCTGTCATCCCTCAGGGCTGGTAGCGGTAATAGTGCCGCAGTACCGCCATGCCCTCATTCAGTGCCTGCAACCGCTCTGTGCTGCCACCCCGGTCCGGATGGTGGCGCATGGCCAGACGCCGGAACTGCTGCCGCACCTGTGCCAGTGGCGGCGGCGGGCAGGGCACTTCCAGTGCCTGGCAGGCCTCCCCCAGGCGGCCCTGGTCCGGTGGCTGAACGCCGCGCCAGAAGTCGTTGACCATCTGCTCCACGCAGTCATCAGACAGTGCCAGGTTGTCCAGGTCCCGGTAGAAATCCGCCAGTGGGTCATGGGCCCCCGGCTGGTTGCTTCCAGACCGGGTTAATGGCCGCAGTCGGATGCTCATGGGGCCGATCTCGAGGGTTTCCGGTTCCGTTTGCCTGTGCAGGGCGTCGCGCCAGCAGTAAAGGACATGAAACAGCAGGAAATGCACCGGGTAGAGGGTACTGGGGGAGCTGAAATCCACCGGCCCCAGAACCTGCCACGGCCTGGCCATCAGCGCCTTCAGCAGGGCCATTTCCGTCAGCCCCCGGGGGTGGGTGCGCAGCAATGACACCACCGCCTCCTGCATGGGGGCCAGTGATTGCAACAGACTGTCGTGGCGGCCGGTGGTGGCCATGGGGGCATTGTTCATGGTGCCAATATGCCGCCTTGCTTCAGGAGGTGCAACCGCTGGCCCGTAATCGCTCAGTGCCACCCATGAACAGATCTGTGGCGAAAACGGCGGCTTCATCCGCGTACTTCAGTGCCGTCTCCTGTGACTGGTTGGCGGTTTTCCGGGCCACCTGCAGTGACAGCTCATAGGCCACACCAAAGAAGGCGGCGGAGAGATAATCCTCGTTGATGCCGGCAAAGAGGCCACGTTCGGTGGCCTCACCCAGGTCCTCACGCAATGTGGACATGGCACGCCCCAGAAGACCGCCACCAAAGAGCTGGCGCATGGCCCGCTGGTTACGGTGCGCCAGCTCATAAATCAGCGGATCACGGGCCGTGGCGCTGAACAGGGCGTGATAGGTCTGGTAGACAAAGGTTTTCTCGTCGGAAGAGGTGGCCCTCAGCTGGCTCAGCTGTTCGTTGAGATCATCCATGAAGTGGGCCAGCAGGCTGGCGAAGAGATCCCGTTTGTCATTGAAATAATTGTAGAAGGTGCCGGCGGCCAGGTCGGTGCGCCCGACAATGTCGCGGATGGTGCTGCGCTCGTAGCCCAGCTCCTGGAAACACTCCCTGGCGGCGTCCAGTATGGCAGCCCTGTTGGCGGCCCTTTTGCGCTCGCGACGTCCTGTGGTGGGTGCTGTCATGGTGTCTGATAGTCCTTGCTGCAGCGGGTCTGCCCCGGTGGCTTTTATGTGTCTGTTTCCGGTCTCTGGCCCGGCGGGCCCGGTCCGTGGCGCTGTGTCCCTGCGCTCAGTTGCGTTATAATGCCGCCGGCTTATTTCTCAGTACAACGGATGCTTTATGTCGTCGCTCTCTCCAGAATTCCCGGCTCCAGAATCCCCGGATTCGTCCGATTCCCGAGTTACCTCCGGGAACCCTGCCGTTGCCGCAGACAAAACGACCGGAACGGTTGCCGGCCAGGACCGGGCCGACCCGGCGGCGGAGGCTTCAACACAGGCCAGGCTGGCCAGGTTGCAGAAGCGGTTGCGCCACGAAACCGGACGGGCCATTGCGGATTTCAGCATGATCGAAGAAGGCGACAAGGTAATGTGTTGCCTCAGCGGTGGCAAGGATTCCTACACCCTGCTGGATATGCTGAAACAGCTCCAGGCCCGTGCGCCGATCCGCTTCGAGCTGATCGCCGTGAATCTGGATCAGAAACAGCCGGGCTATCCGGAGCAGGTGCTGCCGGATTACATGGCCAGTCAGGGAATTGAGTTCCATGTCATTGAGAAAGATACCTACAGTATCGTCACTGAAAAGGTGCCGGAAGGGAAAACCACTTGTGGTCTTTGTTCCAGGTTGCGTCGTGGAATACTGTACAATTTTGCAGCAGAACATGGTGTGACGAAGATCGCATTAGGCCATCACCGAGACGACATTCTGGAAACCCTGTTTCTCAACATGTTCCATGGTGGCACCCTCAAGGCCATGCCACCCCGCCTGGCCAGCGATGATGGCCGTAACACCGTGATACGCCCACTGGCCTACTGCCGCGAGGCGGACATCGCCGCCTACGCGGAACTGCGGGAGTTTCCCATTATCCCCTGCAACCTGTGCGGCTCCCAGGAAAACCTCCAGCGCCAGATGATCAAGGACATGTGCCAGGACTGGAACCGGCGCTTTCCCGGGCGTCTGGACAACATGTTCAGGGCCCTGCAGAACGTGGTGCCGTCGCACCTGGCGGACACCCGTCTGCACGATTTTACCGGGCAGGGTAACGGCCAGGAGGGGGGCGTACAGCAGGCCAGTGGCAGCGACAGCGCCCACAGCTATGGCCGTGTGGATGTGATCAATCTTTGAGGGGGCTGATGGCCCGTTGCTGGACACTCAGGCCACGGCCAGTGACTGTCTCTGTCTCAGCATCAGGGCGTAGGCATTGCGATAACGCCGCCACTGATCCCGTGTATGGCCACTGGCGCCGAGCCAGCAGCGGGTCATGGCCCCGGCGACGGCTTTTTCCGGCCAGTAACGGCGGTGTCGCAGAAGGCCACAGACGGCAATGGCCGTGGCATAGGGGATGTTGCCAACCAGCTCCTGGTGGGGGGCTCTCAGGAATCCCTGCTGACTGGCCAGGCCTCGGACACGGCTGGCCAGTTCCGGACGGAAGGCGATAAAGTCGTCCCACAGGCGGTGGTGCCAGTCCTCTTTCAGGCGGTAGAGTCCCAGCCCCTCTCCCTGTTCCAGCCAGGGGCAGAAGCCGCCGCCAAGGGCGGCTCCCAGCAGCAGGGGACTCAGCATGGCCTCCGTCAGAGACAGGGTGTCGAGCACCGGGGCTATGACCTGCTCCTGAAATCCGCGCTGTGTTGCTGGGTCCATGGGTTTCTCTCCACTGGCCAGAAACCGATACAAGGCAGTTTCTTGGGTGAGACAGTCAAACCAGTTTCCAGGAAAAATGACTAACTGATTGTTAAGTTAGTCCAGTTTTTCCATTGCACAAGTTTTAACCACTATGACCATCACCGCCGAGAATCGCCTTGTCACAGGCCCGGACGGCCCCCTGCTGGTGCTGGCCCATGGTGCCGGCGCCCCCATGGATTCCGGACCCATGGGCGAACTGACCGAAGCCCTGAACCGGGCCGGTATCCGTGTGCTGCGCTTTGAGTTCCCCTACATGGTCAAAACCCGCCAGGATGGCCGCCGTCGTCCCCCGGACAGGGCGCCGGTGCTGATGGACAGCTGGCATCAGGCACTGGAACTGGCCCGAGGGTACCTGGGGGCGGGGGAGCGGCTGTTTGTGGGGGGCAAGTCCATGGGCGGGCGCATGGCCAGCCACCTTCTGTGCGGCCCCGGGGTGGCAGTGGACCTGGCCGGTGGGCTCTGTTTCGGCTACCCCTTCCACCCTCCGGGCAAACCCGGGGGCTGGCGAACCGGGCATTTTCCGACACTGCAACGCCCCCTGTGGATCGCACAGGGTGAGAGGGACCCTTTTGGCAGGCGGGCGGAAGTGAGCGGGCTGGTTGAGCTGCCTGACCCTGTCCACATCCACTGGGCCCATGATGCGGATCACGATCTGGTGCCGGCCAAACGCAGTGGTCTGACGAAGCGGCATCTGCTGGATCAAGTGGCGGCTGCCGCCAATGCCTTTATGGCCAATACCTTAATGGGAGTATCGCAATGACACAGGGAATGATCGGCGCCTTGTGCCGTGCCGGATTCGAGTCCGAGTGTGGCCAGGAACTGATGGCCGTGGCGGCCGAAGCCGGTCTGTTTGGTTACTTCCAGAGCAGCAGGAACAGCGGCTGGGTGCTGCTGCTTCTGCCGGATCCGCAACAGGCCAGAACACTCATGAGCCGTGTAAACTGGGAGCAGCTGGTGTTTGCCCGTGAATGGTTTCTTGGGCTGGCACTGGTATCACTACCAGAGAGTGACCGGGTCTCCGCCGTGCTGGAGGCCCTGAAGGAGGAGTCCACCCGGGGGCAGGGCCCGTTGGGGCCCTTCAGCCGACTTGAGATACAGGTGCCGGATTCTGACCGGGTCAGTGGCGACGTGCAGCAGTTTGCCCGCAAGTGGACAGCGCCACTGTCCAGGGCGCTGCGCCAGTCGGGCCGGCTGGTGGAGGACAGTGAGTCGCCCCGTCTGGACCTGGTCCTGTCGGATTTTGATGAGGTGTTTATGGGCCTGACGTTTCCGGGTAACCGTTCGCCCTACCTGGGTGGCATACCACGGCTGCGCATGCCTGCTTCGGCACCCAGCCGCTCCACACTCAAGCTGGAAGAGGCCTGGAAGCTGTTTATACCCGAAGATCAGTGGCTGTCGACTCTCGGCAACGGGGCCCAGGCGGTGGATCTTGGGGCGGCTCCCGGTGGCTGGACCTGGCAGCTGGTGGAGCAAGGCATGATGGTCCATGCGGTGGACAATGGCCCCATGGACCCGGCGCTGATGGCTTCCGGCCACGTCACCCATGTGCAGGAAGACGCCTTCAGCTGGCGACCCAGAAGGGCGGTGGACTGGCTGGTGTGTGACATCGCGGACAAGCCCGCAAGGGTGACGGCGCTGATGGGGCTGTGGCTGACACAGGGTCTGTGCCGTCATTGCCTGTTCAACCTCAAGCTGCCCATGAAGCAGCGCTGGGAAACCTGGCTGGAATGCCGTGAGCGACTGGAGCAGACGCTGCGTAAGGCCGGTTTGCGCTACCGGATCCGGGCCCGCCATCTGTACCATGACCGTGAGGAAATCACCTGCTATGTCCAGCGGCTGGACTGACGTCTGGCTCATTGAGTGAGCCTAATGGCACTACTGCTCCAACTGACACTTCTGTCAGGAAAGATCAGGCCCCCGTGGGTTTTCGGCATGCTCCAGAATCATGATCCGCTCCTGACCGTCCAGCATGGGGTTGAGCTCGGCCATCATGGAGCGACGTTCCTGTGACTGGTACCAGCGATACCAGTCCGCCGCGGAACGCCAGGTGGAAAGAATCACCCGGTGATTGGGGTTATTGCTGTTCTTGAGGGACTCGCCGGAAATAAAGCCCGGCACCTCAACCGCCTGTTGCAGTACAGAGCGGGCGCGCTGTTCATAGGCCGCCTCAAGGGTTTCAGCAATCTGGCGTTCGATAATCACACGGATCATGAGTGTTTCCTGTCCTTGTAAGGATGTCGGTTCAGTAAAAAAACGGCAATTCTGCCCTCTGATCAATCTCTTACCATATGTTAGTATAAGACGCTGTCTTACGCATCCCCAGGGAGATCGCCATCTTGGACAACCCCGCTGTACTGGATACCACAGGCCTGTTCTGTCCGGAACCGGTGATGCTGTTGCACACCCGCATCAAGGATGTGTCACCGGGAGAGTGCCTGCGCGTGATTGCCACGGACCCCTCCACGCAACGGGACATACCCCGTTTCTGCGAGTTTCTCGGCCATGAACTGGTCTCCCGGGAAACCCGTGACAATACCTTCGAGTATCTGATCAGGCGGAATGATTAATCCGTGAGCCGGGATCAACCCCGTGCGCGCATGTTCAGCAGTCCGGCGCCGACGATGAGCAACCCGCCCACGGCCTGGTGCAGCGACAGGGGCTCCGAGAAAAACAGCCACCCCAGCAGAACGGCAAACAGCACGGAGCTGTAGGTAAACTGGCCAATGGCACCGGCCGGAGCGATGCGGTAGGCGGTGGTGATCAGCAGCTGCGCCGCCGTTGCGGTGGCCGCCAGTGCCAGCAGAAGCAGCCATTGCAGCGCCGTGGGCCACTGCCAGTTCATCAGTGCCGCCGGTGCCGAGACGGCACTGGCCACCAGTGCAAAATAGAGCACGATCCTGGCGCTGGGCTCTTTGACCCCCATGCGCCGTATGGTCACCTTGGCCGTGGCCCCCAGCACCGCGCCGGACACCCCCGCCAGTACAAAGAACACGTCTTCCGGGCTGGCCTGTCCGGGTTGCAGCAGCACAATAACACCGCAGAAACCCAGTGCAATGGCCGCCATGGTGATGGTGGCGGTGCGTTCACCCAGCCAGAAAAACGCGATCACCGGGATAAAAAACGGCGCCGTGAGCTTCAACAGGACCGCATCGGTCAGTGTCAGCTTGCCCAGGCTGAAGAAGTAGCAGTACATGGCGGAGACACCGATCACCCCGCGCATCAGGTGAAACCGCAGGTGAGGGGTGCGCAGAAAGCCGGGCCCTTCACGCACCAGCAGTACGGGCACCAGTATGGACAGCCCCAGGGCATTGCGCCCGAAGACAATCATGCTGTTGCCAAGCTCCGGTGAGAGGTATTTGATCAGCGCCCCCATGACCGCCAGCAGCAGTTCGCCGGCAATCACACACAGGGCACCTAGGCGCAGTGCGCGCCGGGCGGGACTGTTCACTTACGGAAAAACCCGTTGGCTGACCCTGGCCAGGCGCTCGCTGAACTGGTTGCGGTCCATTTCCCCCACCACCCGCAGATCCGTGAGCTCCTCACCCTCTGGGCTGAAAAACAGCAATGATGGCGGCCCGAACAGGCCGTAACGGTCCAGCAGAAGGCGCTGTGGGCGGGTGTTTTCCGTGACGTCCAGTTGCAGCCGCGTGTAACGGCTCATTTGCCGGGCCACCTGGGGATCCGAGAAAACGCGCCGCTCCATGATCTTGCAGCTGATGCACCAGTCGGCATAAAGGTCCAGTATCACCGGCTGTCCCTGTCGCCGGGCCTGCTCCAGACGCTCTTCCAGCACCGGGACCGAATCAAGACGAGTAAAGGGTGCCTCGTGACCGGCCTCGCTTTCTGCGCTGCCCATGAAGGGCGCCAGAGGGCGGGTGGGGTCGCTGCCGCCGGCCAGTGCCCCGGCCAGCAGCATCATGGCACCGGCAAAGATGACCAGCCCCAGGCCCTTGCGGGTCCTGGCCCATCCGGCGGCGGTGGGCTCAAAGGCCCCCAGCTGCACGCCGGCCACAGCCAGCAGCAGCGCCCACAGCAGCAGGGCCACGGGGCCCGGCACGACACGCTCCAGCAGCCAGATGGCCACCGCCAGCATCAGCACACCGAACAGTGCCTTGATGCCGTCCATCCAGGGCCCTGGGCGGGGCATGAAACGCTGCCCTCCGGTGCCAATCAGCAGCAGTGGGGTGCCCATGCCCAGCCCCAGGAAGAGCAGTGCAATACCACCCACCAGTGCGTCCTGTGTGGCGCTGATAAACACCAGTGCCGCCGCCAGTGGCGCCGTGACACAGGGGGAGACGATCAATGCGGAGAGTGAGCCAATGCCAAAGACACTGGCCACACGCCCGCCGGTGAGATTCTGGCTCTTGCGGGTCAGGCGGTCCTGAAGCACGGCAGGCAGTCGCAGCTCAAACACACCGAACATGGCCAGTGCCAGCAGGGTGAACAGGGCGGCAAAGGTGCCCAGTACCCAGGGGGCCTGAAGCCAGGCCTGGACATTGAAGCTGGCCCCCATAAGCCCCACCAGAACGCCGGCGCCGGCGTAGGTGATGGCCATGCCCAGCACATAGGACAGGGACAGGGTAAAAGCCTGTGGCGTGCTCAGCTGGCGTTGCCCGGCCACCACGGCGGAGATAATGGGAATCATGGGCAGTACACAGGGGGTAAAGGTCAGCCCCAGACCCAGCAGGAAAAACAGGCCGGCAATCAGCCACAGTGAATCCTGCTCCAGCACCGACTGCAGTCCGGAGGCGGTGCGCTCACCCAGCCCGCTGCCACCGCCGGTAGCATTGTCCGTTGCGGTCCGTTTCCCGACGGTACTGTCACCGGTCCGGGGGGCTTCGTCACTGTCGCCGGACTCATCGGAGGGAACCAGTTGGTTGCCCTCGGCGATATACAGCCAGTTTTCCGTCTGGGGCGGATAACACAGGCCGGCCTTGGCACAACCCTGCCAGGTGACGCTCACCCGTGCCTGATCGACACCGCTGTCCGGATCCATGGACAGGCGCATCTGCACATCTTCCTCGAAGACCGGCACCTGGCCGAAATAGGGGTCATCCTGCATGACCGTTTCGGCACTGAAGCGGGGTTCCCCCTTGATGAGCTCACCGGGCTGCACGTCCAGCTCGAAGCGGTCCCGGTAGAGGTAGTGTTCCTCCGTGACACGCCACTCCAGTACCAGCTCGCCGTCATCCACAAAGGCATTGAAGGGGAAGGCCTGCTCGACGGGCAGGAAATCCGGTTGACCGCTGCCACCGGGAAAGGCCTGTGCACAGGACGCCACGAGAACCAGCAGCAATGCCACCAGGGTGTGCACGGCACCGCAGCGCTGGCCACACAGGGAACGCGGCCCGGAAAGGTGCCATGACCGGTTTGCTTGCTCGTGTGCGGATAATGCCATTGCAGTCAGTCTCAGGGTTACGGGATCAAGGGTCCCGGAATCAGGTTCACACAGGGACACATCGGGGCCGGCGAGGTTTCACTCAGCCGTTCTAACGGCTGCCGATTTTCCTTAAACTATGGCCCATTCACAAGGACCTTGAAAGAACCGGCCCCTGACGGGAAGACAAAACCGGGGGTCGGGGGATACCGGCCATTGCAATACGGTTTCTACAGGACAACGGTTTCATGAGCGACACACACCAGCCAGAGGATCTGATCCGGCTCTTTGCCCGTTGTTTCGAGTCCCGCTACCAGACCCGTCTGGTGCGGGGTGACGGTGAGCCTGAATACCTGCCGGCGGATGGGCACTGGCGGTACAATCGTGTAATCTTTGCCCACGGCCACTACGCCAGCGCGCTCCATGAAATCAGCCACTGGTGCATTGCCGGGGCCCGTCGCCGTCAGTTGCCGGATTACGGCTACTGGTATTGCCCGGATGGCCGTGACGCACAGCAGCAGGCCCTGTTCGAGCAGGTGGAGGTGCGGCCACAGGCCATTGAATGGCATTTTGCCAGGGCCGCCGGCAGCCCCTTTCACCTGAGCCTGGACAACCTCAGCGGCGAGACCTCCGGCCAGTACCCGCGTTTCCGGGAGGCGGTCTGGCAGCAGGCACAGATCTATCTCAAAGAGGGGCTGCCGGCGAGGGCGGCGTGTTTCCGGCAGGCACTGCTGGATCACTACCAGCGTCACAGCAGTTTTGGTCCTGAGCTGTTTACCCTGCACTCACTGACATGAAAGGCGATGATCCATGACAGTACCGGCAAGCCCACCGGCATCCCCCGATGACAACGACGAATCACCGGTTTCTTTCAGCAGCCTGAACCTGCATCCGGAGTTGCTGCAGGCCATAGAGCGCCTCGGCTTTACCGAGTGCACCGGCATACAGGGGGAGGCCCTGCCAAGGACCCTGTCCGGGGTGGATCTGATCGGACAGGCCCAGACCGGTACCGGCAAGACGGCCGCCTTCCTGATCACCGCCATACAACGACTGCTGGAAAAGCCCATTCCCTGGGAGGAACGTTACGCCAGTGAGCCCCGTGTGCTGGCTCTGGCCCCCACCCGGGAGCTGGCGCTGCAGATTGCCAGGGACGCCGAAGGCCTGACCCACTTCACCGGGCACAATGTGGTCACCACCGTGGGGGGCATGAACTTCGAGGGCCAGCGTCAGCAGGTGCGCACCGAGGCGATTGATATCCTGGTGGCCACACCGGGGCGGCTGCTGGATTTCCTGACCCGTCGCGACCTGTACCTGGATCAGCTGGAGCTGCTGATACTGGATGAGGCGGACCGCATGCTGGACATGGGCTTTATCCCCGATGTGAAGCGCATCATCCGCCAGTGCCCCCCCAGGGAAGAGCGACAGACGGTGCTGTTCAGTGCCACCTTCAACCAGGATGTGCTCAACCTGGCTTCCATGTGGAGCCACAAGGCGGCCTTTATCGAGATCGAGCCGGAGCAGAAAACCGCCGAGCGTGTGGAGCAGTGGGTCTATACCGTCAGCGACAGTGACAAGCTGACGGTCCTGTACAACGCCCTGCAGAGCGAGTCGGTCAGCCGGGCACTGGTGTTTGCCAACCGCCGCGACCAGACCCGTGAACTGGACGAGCATCTGCGGGCACTGGGTGTGCGCTCGGCGCTGCTCTCCGGTGAGATTCCCCAGAACCGTCGCCTGAGCACCCTGGAGGACTTCAAGCAGGGGCGCATCGATGTGCTGGTGGCCACGGATGTGGCCGGGCGGGGCATCCATGTGGACGGCATCAGCCATGTGTTCAACTACAACCTGCCGGACAGCGCCGAGGACTATGTGCACCGTATTGGCCGTACCGGCCGGGCCGGACACAGCGGTGTGTCCATCAGTCTCGCCGGTGAGGACGACTCCTTCATTCTGCCGGACATCGAGAAGTACCTGGGCCAGCCCCTGCCGTGCCAGCGCCCCGGTGATGATCTGATGACGCCATTGCCGGAATACCCCAGGCCGCCCCGTCAGCGCCGCACCTCCGGAACAGGCGGGCGGCCGCCAAGGCCGCAGCGGGCCTGACCGTGCGCATTGTCGCCGATGAAAACATTCCCGCACTGGAGGCCTTCTTTGCCGGCATGCCGTCCGTCACGGCCATTGAACGCCACCCCGGCCGGACACTGGCACCAGGGCACCTGAAAGGGGCGCAGGTGCTTCTGGTGCGTTCGGTGACACCGGTCAATGCCGATCTGCTGGCCGAAGCCGATGTGCGTTTTGTGGGCACCGCCACCATCGGCACGGACCATATCGACGAACAGTGGCTGTCACAGCAGGGCATCGCCTTTGCCGCCGCACCGGGGTGCAACGCCGAAGGGGTGGTGGATTATGTGCTCAGCACAGTGGCGCGTCACTGTCTGGACCGGCGCCAGTCACTCTGGGACCTGTCTGTGGGCATTGTCGGTGCCGGCAATGTGGGCGGCCGTCTGTGGCAGCGTCTGCAGGCCATGGGGGTGCCGGTCTGTGCCTGTGACCCACCACTGACGGAGGCCGGACACAGCGGGCTGGTGTCACTGGAGCGGGCTCTGGAGCAGGACATTGTCTGCCTGCACACCCCCCTGACCGACATCGGCGCCCACCCCACGCGCCATCTACTGGACCGCCACCGCCTGGCCAGCCTGGGTGGCCATCAATTGCTGATCAATGCCGGACGGGGTGCCGTGGTGGACAACCAGGCACTGCTGCAGCGCCTGTCCCGTCCGGACCCGCCACGGGTGGCACTGGATGTGTGGGAGGGGGAGCCATCGGTACTGACGCCGCTGCTGCCCCTGGTCTGGCAGGGCAGCCCCCACATCGCCGGTTACAGCCTGGAGGGAAAGCTGCGTGGCACCGCCATGCTCTACCAGGCGTTCTGCCGCCACTTCGGGTTGAGTGAGTGCGTGACACTGGAGCAGGTGCTGCCGGCGCCGGTGACCATGGCTGTGGCGGGTTCCGGTGAGTGGGCCCTTTACCGGGCCATGCTGGCGGCCTATGACCCCCTGTCGGACCATGGAGCCTTTGTGGACGCCCAGCAGGGTGACCCCAGGGCCCGGGCCAGTGCCTTCGACCGTCTTCGCAGGGACTATCCCCAGAGACGGGAATTCGCCAGCCACCGCCTGACGGGGGTGGCTGGCAGCGCCGGCGCGGACCGCTTCCGGGCCGCCGGCTTTACCCTGTCAGAGGATCAGCGGTAGCTGCGGTTCTGCAGGGCCTCGATACGCTTCTCCAGTGGCGGGTGGCTGGCGAACAGTTGTGACATCATATCGCTGCGACGGCCCTTGTTGATGCCAAAGGCCTGCAGGCTGTCCGGCATCTCATCGGGCATTTCCGTCTCCCTTTGCAGTCTCTGCAGCGCACTGATCATGGCAGCGGGGCCGGCCAGCTGTGCCGCGGCGGCATCGGCCCGGAATTCCCGGTAGCGGGAGAACCAGAACACGATGGTGCTGGCGAGTATGCCCAGAACCACCTGTGAGACCATGGACACCAGAAAGAAACCGATGCCGTGGCCGCTGTCATTCTTGAACACCACCCGGTCCACAATGGAGCCGATGACCCGGGAGAGGAAGATCACAAAGGTGTTCACCACCCCCTGCACCAGCGCCAGTGTCACCATGTCACCGTTGGCCACGTGGCCGATCTCGTGGGCCAGTACGGCGCGGATCTCGTCCTTGTTGAAACGCTGCATCATGCCCTGGCTGACCGCCACCAGGGCGTCGTTCTTTTTCCAGCCGGTGGCAAAGGCATTGGACTGGTTGGCCGGGAAAATGCCCACCTCCGGGGTGGCGATGCCCGCCTCACGGGAAAGCTGGGCCACGGTGTCCAGCAGCCACTGCTCCGACGGGTTGGAGGGCCTGTCGATGACCACGCAGCCGGTGGCCCGCTTGGCCATCCATTTTGAGATCAGCAATGACACGAAAGAGCCGCCAAAGCCGATCAGGGCGGCGAAAATCAGCAGCGCGGTAAAGTCGATGCCCTGTTGCGTCAGGTACCCGTCAAAACCCAGCAGCCGCAGGGTAATGCTGGCGATCAGAATGACCGCAATGTTGGTGGCAAGAAACAGCAGGATACGCATGATCGGTAGGGCTCCCTGATTGGGTTAAGGGCCCGGCTACGGGCCACTCGTTAACGCTCAGTGTGTACAATAAGGGCCCTTGGCCGTTTTTCAACAAAAAGTATCATTAACTTGTGCCAATGAATCCGGGGCGGCTTTTGCAAGCCTGTAGCCGGTCTTTCATACTGGACTCCCTTTACAGCATTACTGCGGAAACACCATGGTATTCAGCATCATCAAAAAAGGCGGAAGCCAGCGCAGGGCCCTTAAAGAGGCGCTGCAGCAGGCCCGGAGCTACGAGGAATGGCTGTCCTCGGCCAGGGCACTGGACGAGGCCGAGGGGCTGATGGCGTGGCGGGAGTCACCGGGCACCTCACTGCTTCATGAGAACCTGATCCGTGAGCATATGATGGCCATGCGCCAATGCCGTGAGCAGGGGGATGCCCCCGGGCTGAACCGGGTGTTGCAGGAGAGCCTGTACCGCCACCTGGGTGAGCTCTCCAATCCGGAGCTGTACGGCGTGGCCCGCAGTGGCACCAAGTTCCTGGTGGAGGCCTATCTGGACGAGGTGGAGCTGTCCATGGGCTTTATCTGCGATCAGCCCATGCCCGGTGTGAGCGATCGGCGCAAGCTGGCCATGTTCCGTGAGGCGGAGCGGGTCTTCGGCCAGCCGGCATTGCTGCTCAGCGGTGGCGCGGCCTTTGGCATTTACCACATGGGGGTGACCCGGGCCCTGTGGCAGCAGCATCTGCTGCCGTCGGTGATTGCCGGATCCAGCATGGGGGCCATTGTTGCCGGGGGCATCTGCAGCCGTGATCCTTCCGAGCTGGAAGTTCTTTTCCAGCAGCCGGAGTCCATACACCGTGAGGCCTTTCGCTGGCGTCGCGCCGGTGAGGCCTGGCGACGGCGCCACCTGATGGACCCCCAGCAGCTGCTGGCCCATATCCGTTCCAATGTGGGGCGTATCAGTTTTCGTGAGGCGGCGGAGCACAGTGGCCGGTCACTGAATATTTCCGTCTCCCCCACGCGAACCCGCCAGAAACCCCGACTGCTGAACGACCTGGCCTCGCCGGAGGTGATGATCGACTCGGCGCTTCTGGCCTCCTGCGCAGTACCGGGAATCTATCCGCCGGTGCGGTTGCGGGCCCGTGACGGCGACGGTGATAAGCCCTACATGGCCACGGAGAAATGGATTGACGGCAGTGTCCATGGGGACCTTCCGCTGATGCGCATGGCACGGCTGCAGAACGTCAACCGCACCATCGTCAGCCAGGCCAACCCCCATGTGCTGCCCTTTATCCACCACCACCAGAGCCAGGGCAGTGGTGCCGGTGTGCGGCGGGTGGCGGCCACGGTCATGGGGGCCCAGGTGGCCACCACACTGAAGCTCACACGCAGTGGCTGGAATGATGCACCGCTGCTGGGCCCGATACTCAACCAGGCCCACGCCATGACCACCCAGCCCTACCTGGGGGATATCAATATCCAGTTTCCGGTAAAGGCGCGCTATTACCGCCGGGTGCTGGCCAACCCGTCACTGGAGGATCTGCAGTGGTATATCCGTCTGGGTGAGAAGGCCACCTGGCCAAAAATCGCCATGATCCGGGACCAGACCCGCATCAGCCGTATCTTTGCCGACTGCATTGCCCGTCTCAGGGCCCGTGCGGTGTCTGAGGCGGGCTCCGGTGATGCCGCAACCGCTGGCGGAGGTGGTTTATGACGGACATGCTGGAGCAGGGCATGGTGTCCTGGTGGGGGCCCGGTGTGGTGGCGCTGTTGTCCGTGGTGGTGGCTTTTGTGCTGTACCGGCTGCTGCTGATGGCCATACGCCATTTCACTGGAGAACGGACGGTGCCGCGGCTGCTTCTGGAGGCCTCCGCCCGGGCACTGGGCTTTGTGGTCTGTCTGCTGGCGTTGAACGCGGTACTGGAGGTGGCGCCGCCGGATCTGCCGCTGCTCAGCGGGCTGCAGCGTCTGGCCACGCTGATGCTGATTCTGGCCCTGACCTGGACGGCGGTGCGCTGCACGTCCACCATCGGCGAGGTGATTGTCACGCTCAATCCGGTGCTGGAGGAGGAGGGCCAGTGGCGCCGTGCCCGCAAGGTGGAAACACAGACCCGTTTTCTGGTGCGGGGGCTGAACATCCTGATTGTGATCGTCGGCCTGGGGCTGGCTCTGATGCAGTTTGAGCCAGTGCAGCAGCTGGGGACCAGCCTGCTGGCCTCGGCGGGTATCGGTGGCATTATACTGGGCTTTGCCGCCCGACCGGTACTGGGCAATCTTCTGGCGGGGATGCAGATTGCCCTGACACAGCCGTTCCGCATCGATGATGTGCTGAATGTGCAGGGGGAATGGTGCTGGGTGGAGGAGGTGACGGCCACTTATGTGGTGCTGCGGGTCTGGGATCTGCGCCGCCTGGTGGTGCCACTGCAGTGGTTTATCGAGAATCCCTTCCAGAACTGGTCCCGCAACAATGCGGACATGTCCGGCAGTGTCACGCTGTGGCTGGATTACGCCATGCCCGTGGCGCCCCTGAGGGAGGAGTTCGCCCGTCTCCTGGAGGCCTCACCACTGTGGAACGGGGTGACACAGACAGTGCAGGTGGTGGAGGCGGGTGAAAGGGCCCAGCAGGTGCGTTTCCTCATGAGCGCACGGGATTCCAGCAAGCTCTGGGATCTGCGCTGCGCCATCCGAGAGGACATGGTGCACTTTGTGCAACAGCATTACCCCGAGTACCTGCCACGCATGCGCGCCCAGCTCATGGACCCGGAAATCGCACCCCCGGGGGTACCCCGCTCCCGTCTTTCAGCCGGCCAGGAGCCCGGAGGCTGAGCGGGATTCCTGTTAAAGATCCGTACAGCAACCGACAGAAAGCGTCAGTGAGAAGCCGGCACCGGCAGACGGGGGAACAGGATCTGCTGGGTGAGGGCGGCCAGCTGGGTGGAGGTGCCCTGTTGCAGGCAGTCCTGCAGGTGGTGGATGGCACTGGCGGGGTGGGGCGGTTGCTGGTCCTGACTGGTGAGTGGGCGGATCAGCAGAGAGAATCCGGATTCGGTGAGCACTGCCTGGTCGATGGCGTCCTGGCTGATGGTGCTCTCGTAACGGATCAGCCCCTCCTCCGCCAGCCACAGCATGCAGCCCAGGCAGGCCAGGTGGCGCTTGCCGTGCAGTCCGAACTCGTCCGGCTGGTCGGCCCCGGCAATGTCCTCCACAAAGACACTGATGCGCCTGGGGAAGGCCCGGTAGAGCTGCAGCAGTATGCGGGCCGAGTCCTGGTAGAATTCCTCGATATGCAGATCCGCCATGGCTGCCTCAGGCCTGCTCGTAGCGGGACAGGAAATGGGCCAGACGGCCGATGGCGTCTTCCAGCTCGTCCACACGGGGCAGGAAAACCACCCGCAGGTGCTGCTTGTCCGGCATGTTGAAGGCCGAGCCCTGCACCAGCAGCATCTGCTCCTGTGTCAGCAGGTCGTACACCAGCCGCTCGTCGTCGATCATGGGGTAGCGCTTGCTGTCCAGTTTCGGGAACAGGTACAGGGCCCCCTGTGGCTTGACACAGGACACGCCGGGAATGTCGTTGAGCAGTCGCCAGGCCTTCTCCCTCTGCTCCCACAGGCGGCCTCCCGGGATGATCAGGTCCTTGATGGACTGGTAGCCACCCAGCGCGGTCTGTATCGCCAGCTGGGCCGGCACATTGGCGCACAGGCGCATGGAGGCCAGCATGGTGATGCCCTCGATGAGGTTTTTCGCCCTCAGCTTGGCACCGCTGATAATCAGCCATCCGGCCCGGTAACCCGCAGCCCGGTAGGTCTTGGACAGGCCGTTGTAGGTGAAGAACAGCAGATCGTCCGCCAGTGAGGCGGTGGGGATGTGCTGGGCGTCGTCGTACAGGATCTTGTCGTAGATCTCGTCGGACAGCACCACCAGGTTGTGTTCACGGGCGATGTCCACAATGCCCTGCAGCAGCTCGCGGCTGTACACGGCACCGGTGGGGTTGTTGGGGTTGATCACCACGATGGCCTTGGTGCGTGAGGTGATCTTGCTGCGGATATCGTCCAGGTCCGGGAACCAGCCCTGCTGCTCGTCGCAGATGTAGTGCACCGGCTTGCCGCTGGAGAGGGTGACCGCGGCGGTCCACAGTGGGTAGTCCGGCGCCGGAATCAGCACCTCGTCGCCGGTATTGAGCAACGCCTGCATGGACATGACGATCATTTCACTGACACCATTGCCCAGGTAGATGTCCTCGATATCCACATCCGGAATGCCCACTTGCTGGGTATAATGCATTACCGCCTTGCGGCCGGCGAACAGGCCCTTGGAGTCGCAGTAACCCTGGGCGGTGGGCAGGTTGTAGATGACGTCCTGCTGGATTTCCGCCGGAATATCCAGGCCGAACGGGGCCGGGTTGCCGATATTGAGCTTGAGAATGCGATGGCCTTCCTCTTCCAGGCGCCGCGCCTCCTGCTGGACAGCTCCACGGATGTCGTAGCAGACATTATCCAGCTTGTTGGACTTGGTAAACTCTCGCGTGGTCATGGGCCATCCTGTTGATAAAAGAACGCTATTGTAGCGGAGGGAGTCAGCATGAAAAAAGTGCAAAAAGCGGATGAATTATGGCAGCAGCAACTGCCGCCGGAATCCTACCGCGTAACCCGCTGTGGTGGCACCGAAGCGCCCTTCAGCGGCGAGTACAATGACTGCAAGCGTGACGGTCTCTATCAGTGTATATGCTGTGGCCAGGTTCTGTTCGATTCCCGCCATAAATACGACTCCGGTTCCGGCTGGCCCAGTTACTGGCAGCCGGCTTCACCGGAGGCGGTGGAGGAGCACAGCGACCAGAGCCTGGGCATGGTACGCACGGAAGTCACCTGCAGCGGCTGCGATGCCCATCTTGGTCATGTTTTCCCGGATGGCCCGGAGCCAACGGGTCTGCGATACTGCATCAATTCCGCGGCCTTGAGGCTGCAACCTCGATAATCCATAAGGAGTTTCCATGAGCGATTCGCTGTACGACATTGAAGTCACCACCATTGACGGCAGGTCCACCACACTGGCTCCGCTGAAAGGCAAGACGCTGCTGGTGGTGAACACCGCCAGCAAGTGCGGGTTTACACCGCAGTTCAAGGGTTTGCAGGAACTTCATGAGAAATACCGTGACAAGGGTCTGGTGGTCATGGGCTTCCCCTGCAACCAGTTTCTCAGCCAGGATCCGGGCAGCAATGACGATATCGGCCAGTTCTGTGAGCTGAACTACGGTGTGGACTTCCCCATGCACGCCAAGGTGGAAGTCAACGGTCCCGGCACCCACCCCCTGTTCCGTGTGCTGAAGAAGGAAGCCAAAGGGCTGCTCGGCTCTGAGCGGATCAAGTGGAACTTCACCAAGTTCCTGGTCAGCCCCGATGGCAAGGTGGTGGGCCGCTATCCGCCCACGGCTACACCGGCGTCCATCGCGAAAGACATTGAGTCCTGCCTTCCCTGAGCCTCGTCAGGTCTTAGTGGGAGACCAGCGCCTGAGGGTGTCCCTCAGGGATTCCAGTGTATAGGGCTTGGTGATGTAGTCGTCCATGCCGGCATCCAGGCAGGCCTCACGGTCTCCCTGCATGACATTGGCGGTGATGGCAATCACCGGCAGGTGCTTTAAGCGGGGGTTGCCACGGATCATCCGGGTGGCCTGGTAGCCGTCCATCACCGGCATCTGGCAATCCATCAGCACCAGGTCGTAGTGCTGGTTTTCCAGGGCCAGCAGGGCCCTTTCACCGTTTTCCGCCAGATCCACACTGTGGCCGAGCTTGCGCAGCATGCCGCTGGCCACCAGCTGATTGACCCGGTTGTCCTCCACCAGGAGCACCCGCAGCGGCGTGTCGTTGACTTCGTCCTCCACCTTCGCCTGTGGTGGCTCAGGGACCAGCTCCAGGTTAATTCGCAGTGCGTTCAGCAGCTGTTTGCGCACCAGCGGCAGCTCGATCACCCGGTGTGGCAGGTCGGCCTCCGCGGCATCCGACGGGGTCCCCAGTGTCATCACCGGGACCCCCTTAGGCAGCCCGCTCTGCCGGGGCCTGTCCGTGATCACCAGGTCCCAGTGCGTTTCCCCGGGCGGGGCGCCATGGCCCACAAAGCGCGTGATCAGCCCCCAGTGCTCCAGTGTCTGCTGTAGCGGTGAGCCGTGGAGGTGGTCCGGATCCATCATCAGCAGCACACGGGTGCCGGAAAGCTCGGAGACACCGGCGGGGAGGTTGTCACGGGTCACAATGGGCAGTGGCAGATCCACCATAAAGGTGCTGCCCCGGTTTTCCTCGGACTCCACGTGGATCTCGCCCTGCATGTGTTCCACCAGCTGCTGGCACAGGGTCAGACCCAGGCCGGTGCCGCCAAAACGCCGTGTGGTGTCGGAGTGCCCCTGTGAGAAAGGCGCGAAGATGGCCTCCTGGGTGGCTTCCGACATGCCGATGCCGGTGTCCGAAACCTGAATCCGGGTGACATGGCCCTCCTGGCTCACCCGCAGCTGCACATGGCCCTGGCTGGTAAACTTGATGGCATTGCCCAGCAGGTTGTTGATGATCTGCCGTGTGCGGGTGGGGTCGCCACGGAACTGCCCCGGCAGGTTGGGGTCCAGCTGCAGTATCACTGGCACATGGTTGCGCTGTCCCGGCTCGGCAAACAGCAGTGCGCACTCCTCGGCAATGCCGCCCAGGTCAAAGGGAATGGACTCCAGGCTGAGCTTGCCCGCTTCCACCTTGGAAATGTCCAGTATGTCGTTTACCAGGCTCAGCAGGCTGTAGCCGGCATTACGGGCGATCTCCAGACGGTTGCGTTCCCCGGGGCCGATATCGCTGTCCAGTGCCAGGCTGAGCATGCCCAGAAGGCCGTTCAGTGGCGTGCGGATCTCATGACTCATGCTGGCCAGGAAGTCCGCCCTTGAGCGGGCCCGGTCCAGCGCCTCCTCCTTGGCGTGGCGCAGTGCCCGGTTACTGGTCTGCAGTGCCCGGTTCTTGTCCTGGATCTCCCGGGTGCGCATTTCCACGATCTGGGTGAGCTTCTCGTTGTATTCCTTGAGGCGGCCTTCCGCCTGGCGCTGTTGCTGCAGGCTGTGGTCGATGGCATCCAGGTGCTTGTTGGTGATGCGCACCAGCAGCCCGATCTCATCGGACTGATGCCCCAACGGCGTGGGCAGGCGGGCTTTTTCCGCCTCATGGCCCTCCACACCGGCCAGGCCGCTGATCACCCGCAGCAACGGCTTGGTGAGCATGAAATAGAAGATAAACAGCAGCAGTATGGCCAGAGCCAGGCTCTTGATAAAACCGCTGATCAATGTGTAGCCGGCCCGCTCCAGGAAGGCGGTGCTGTAATGGTTGGTGTCCACCACCAGGTTCAGTGTGCCCAGCTCCACACTGTCCAGCTGGCTCACCTTCAGTTCGCTCTGGTAGGACAGCCGGGATTCGAACAGCAGGTCGCTCAGCCAGCGATAGGGGGCTTCCAGGGGGGCATCACGGCGATGGGCCAGCGCCTGTCCGTCCGGATCGATAATGCTGGCCTCGATAATGGCCTGGTGCTGCAGCAGCCCCGCCAGCAGTTCCTCCGCCAGCCGGGTGTCGATATTGTAGGCAATCTGTGAGGCGGGGCTGTGGCTGATTTCGATCAGTGCATTGATGTCGTTGTCCATGTCCCGCTTGGCATTGAAATAGTCCTGGGTGACTAGGCCCATGTTCAGGACCATTCCCAGGGCCAGGGCCGAGATAACGGTGTTGCGGGTCAGCCTGACGGAGAGGCGCTTGGAGACATCGATTTTCATTTATTTGTCGTAGTCGGCCTTCTTTTTCCAGGCCTCTTCCTCGTGGATGAATTCGTCCCATTCCCGGTGCACTTCATCCGGCATCTCGTCCTTTCTGGCTTTACGGCCGGTCCCCTCGGGGTGCTCCTGGGCCTCTGCCTGTTCAGTGAGCTGTTTGATTTTCTCACGGTACTGTTCAATGGCCCGGGCAGAGGGGGGGTGGCCCCGTGTTTTTTCAAGGGCGCTGATGGCCATGTGGTAACAGTGAATGGCACGGCGCAGATGCCCTGACTGCATCATCTCACGGGCCTGGGTGACCTGCACCTGGGCCTGGCTGAGTGCCGCCAGATGCTGGATATGACGGAGGTAATAGCGGGCGCTCTCGGTATCCAGTGCGCCACCGCGCTGCTGTTTTTCCACAAAGCGGAACAGCAGTTCCAGCATCTTGCGGATGGATTTGGCCTGTGCCGCGCTGGTGATGTGGCTGGCCGGGGGTGTCTCCTCCGTGGCCAGGGCATCCAGTGCGGCCTGGTCCCGCTGGATGCGACGCTGGTTGTCACCGGGGGCCGAGAGGCTCTTCAGCTCACGGGCCACCTCAAGGGCACGGGTCAGTATCAGCCGTTTCAGGTCCCGGTCCAGATAGTCCCCGGGCAGGTCCTCCAGGAAACGGCGCAGCAGGCTGTGGCGGTTTTCCAGTGCCTGGATGCGGCGCATGTACTCGATGCGGGCTTTCTCCCGGGCCTGACTGAAGACCAGCAGGCCGATGCCCACGATGGCCAGGGCGAGCAGAGTCAGTATGATGGCAGTGGGTGTCATGGGGTCCGGCACTCTCCGGTCGGGTGGTCGGGTGTACTGAGTCGGTGCAAGTCAGTGCAGTATAGAGCACAGTGGCCCTAACTGCATGAAACAGCATTACAATGATCGGGTGCCTGCCCTGGCCAGGATGTCCCTAAGCAAAAGGAAGCCTTGATGGATCTCTCCCGTGTGGATCTCAACCTGCTGGTGTATCTGGATGTGCTGCTGCGGGAGCAGAGCGTGACCCGGGCCGCCAATTACCTGGGCATTACCCAGCCGGCCATGAGCAACGGACTGCGTCGCCTGCGGGTGCTGTTTGATGACCCCCTGCTGATACGCACCAGTGGCGGCATGACCGCCACGGACAGGGCACTGGAGCTGCAGCCTCTGGTGCGCGAGATCCTCGCCCGTGTGGAGCGTGCGGTGCAGGAGACGCGCACCTTTGCCGCCCATGAAAGCCAGCGTGTGTTCCGCATCATGGCCAGTGACTACGCCGAATCCACCCTGATGCCACGGGTGCTGCGGGAAATCCGCCAGCAGGCGCCCAATGTCACGCTGGATGTGCTGACCCCTTCCGATGTGAGCTTTCTGGATGTGGAGCAGGGGCGTGTGGACATGGCCATCAACCGCTTCGACAAGATTCCCCAGTCGTTTCACCAGAAAACCCTGTGGGAGGATTATTTTGCCGTGCTGATGAGCGCCGAGAACCCGATCCTCAAGCAGCCCTTCACTCTGGATACCTACCTGGACGCCAACCATATCTGGGTCAGCAAGACCGGCTTTGGTGTGGGGGTGGGGGTCAACCCCAAGGATGTGCAGCGACTGGGCTGGGTGGATGAGGCATTGAGCCGTCTGGGACGCAAGCGGCGTATCTCGGTGTTTACGCGGCATTACCAGGTGGCCATGCTGCTGGCGGAACAGCACGATGTGATGGCCACTCTGCCCAGTCGCGCAGCCTGGCTGCAGCAGGACAACCCACGGCTGGTGGCCAAGAGGCCCCCATTCGAGATTCCCCCCTTCGAGCTGAAGATGGCCTGGAGCCCTCTGCTGCAGCACAACCCGGATCACCAGTGGTTGCGCTGGCTGATTGCCCGGGTGGCAGACGAACTGCATGAGGAGTTCCGCCCCTATGGGCACCAGTTCGAGCCACAGGGGCCCATGCCTGTCCACCGTTCCGAGCGTTAGCGGTCAGGCCCCCGTCACAGTGGCATCTGGCGCAGCTCCAGTGAGCTGCGGGCAACCTGCCATTGCCGTTCAAAGGCCTCTGCCAGGGGCCTGACCCTGGAGGGTGAGGCAAAATTGGCAAAGCCGTTGTGGCTGCCGAATTCGTGCCGGTAGAGCAGGCCCTGATCGTCCGCCAGCACGTAAGGCGCCTCACCGCTGGGGTAGGCCCGGTTGACCAGGCGCAGCTGCATTCGGCTGGGCAGGCGGTGCATGAGCTGAATCAGCCGGTGGGGGCGGCGCATCAGTGACCGGTCGTCGCGGATCAGCAGGCGGATATCCGCCCGGTGGCTGCCACGGCCCAGCACCGACAGGCGCTGGGCCAGCAGCGCGTCGTCATAACGCCCGGGGTCGAGCTGATCGTCGTACAGCCACAGGCGACGCCGGCACTGCCAGGCCAGTGTGCGCAGCATGGCGGTGCCGTCGCTGTCCGAGGTCAGTGACCAGGTGGTGGTGTCACGGCCCAGTGTCATGGGGCTGCTGGTTTCCGGTATTTGGAACAGGGCCTGCAGTGGTGCGCTGCAGATCATGTCCACATGGCGGATACCGGCGTCTTCGTAGGGGCTGGAGACGACAAAAAAGCCGGCCCGGCGGTAAAAGCCGATGACCTGTTCCTGTGCGCTCAGCTGCAGGTAGTCGTAGCGCTCGGCGGCGTGGCCCATGATGTGACGCAGCAGTGCGATGCCCAGACCCTGGTGGCGGTGGCGGGACACCACCGCCATGCGCCCGATGGCGGCGCCACGGCTGTTGAGGGGGCAGAGGCGGGCGCAGGCCAGTGCCTCGCCTCGGGCGTCACAGAGCAGGAAGTGCTCGGACTGGGCGTCTTTCTCATCCCATTCCAGCTCTGCGGGGACTTTCTGCTCGCGGATAAAGACCTGCTCCCGCAGCGCCCTCAGTGACGGTGGAACCTGGTCCCAGGAATAAATATGGATACTGTGCATGGCCGGTCTCCCGGTTATTCATCAGGGTACAGACTACCCTGATTGCAGAGCCGGACCATAAGCTCCAGCAGCGCCGGATCCCGGGCAAAAGGGGCCAGTTGCCCGGCGCTGTGACGGTGTTGGTCCGCCAGCACCGGTGCCAGTGCCATGGCGTCACCCCGCAGGATAAAGCGCTCACCGTCCACAAACAGGGCCCTGGCCTGTGGCTCGTCCGGCAGGTCCAGATAGGCAAAACGGCTGCCTTCGTTCCAGCGCAGCCCCACCCCCTGGTCGATGAGACCGGAGAGGGCTTCGGCGTTGATGGGTTCCTCTGCCGGCGGCACGATGCCGGCGTGTTTGGGCTCGGTCATGGCCTGGCCAAACCACAGCCCCAGTGCCTGGGGGTTGTGGATATGCTGGCTGAGTATGGACTCCAGCTGGGCCAGTGTGTCGCGGGTGATGGCGCCGGGGCTGTCCGTGGGGCTCAGGTGCGGGTCGGCGTAGCGATGGTCGTCGCTCAGGCTGTCACTGAGGTAGTCGGTGAAGCCGGTGAGGATGTCACTGTGGGCCGGTGCGCGAAAGCCGATGGACAGGGTGATGCAGTCGTCACAGGCTATGCCCCAGTGGGCCAGGTGGGGAGGCAGATAGAGCATGTCCCCCGGTGCCAGGACCCAGCGCTGCTGCTCATCAAACCCGGCCAGAATGCTCAGTGGTGTGCCGGACAGGCGCGGGCTGTCGCCGTCGCTGTGGCCGCCAATGCGCCATTCACGGTGGCCCTCCGCCTGGAGCAGAAACACATCGTACTGGTCGAAATGGGGGCCGACACTGCCGCCTTCGGGGGCGAAGCTGGCCATGATGTCGTCCACCCGCCAGTTGGGGATAAAACGGAAGCGGGCCAGCAGGTCCGCCACCTCCGGCACCCAGTGGTCCAGACCCTGTACCAGCAGAGTCCAGTTGGATTCCGGCAGCTGGCTGAAGCGCGCCTCGCTGAAGGGGCCCCGCTCCAGCTGCCAGGGGCCACGGGGGTCGTCCTCGATCACCAGTCGCGACTCCACCCCCTCCTCACAGGCCAGCCCGGCCAGCTCTGAGGCGTCCACGGGGGGGCTCATTCCGGGAATGGCCTGGCGGATCAGCAGTGGCTTTTTCTGCCAGTACTCCCGCAGGAAATCCGCCTGTGTCATGCCGCCGAGTAATTCCATGGTGTCAGGCCTGTGTTGGTCCGTGTCCCCGCTTCAGGGTTGGCTGTTGCCGATGTTGCGCGCCTGCTCAGCGGCGTTGCCCAGGTAGTTCTCAGGGCGCAATGCCCGCAGTTCCTGCCGGGCGGCTTCGGGGATGTCCAGGGTGTCGATGAACTCGCCGATCAGCTCCGGTGTCATGGCCTTGCCACGGGTCAGATCCTTGAGCTTTTCGTAGGGCTTTTCGATGCGGTAGCGGCGCATCACGGTCTGGATGGGCTCCGCCAGGACCTCCCAGCTGCCATCGAGGTCCGCATGCAGTCGCTGTGGGTTGACTTCCAGCTTGCTCAGGCCCTTGAGGCTGGCCTCGTAGGCGATCAGGCTGTGGGCAAAACCCACCCCCAGGTTGCGCAGTACCGTGGAGTCCGTGAGGTCCCGCTGCCAGCGGGAAATGGGCAGCTTGGCGGAGAGGTGGTTGAGCAGTGCGTTGGCGATGCCCAGGTTGCCCTCGGAGTTCTCGAAGTCGATGGGGTTGACCTTGTGGGGCATGGTGGAGGAGCCCACTTCCCCTTCCACGGTGCGCTGCTTGAAGTAGCCCAGTGAGATATAGCCCCAGAGATCCCGGTCCAGGTCCATCAGCACGGTGTTGAAACGGGCCGTGGCGTCGAACAGCTCGGCGATGTAGTCGTGGGGTTCGATCTGTGTGGTGTAGGGGTTCCAGTCCAGTCCCAGTGACTGCACAAAATCCCGGGCGATGCCGGACCAGTCCAGGTCCGGATAGGCGCTGATATGGGCGTTGTAGTTGCCAACGGCGCCGTTGATCTTGCCCCGCAGGGGGGTCTCCGCCACCAGCCGGCGCTGGCGCCTGAGCCGGTAGACCACATTGGCCAGCTCCTTGCCCACGGTGGTGGGTGAGGCGGTCTGGCCATGGGTGCGTGAGAGCATGGGCTGACCGGCCAGTGATTCGGCCAGTTCGGTGAGCTGCTGGTCGAGGCGGTCCATGGCCGGCAGCAGCGCATGGTCCAGCCCTTCACGGAGCATCAGTGCGTGGGAGAGGTTGTTGATGTCCTCGGAGGTACAGGCAAAGTGCACGAACTCGGTGGCTTCCTGCAGCTCTGGCAGGGTGTCTCTGACCCCGGCGAAGCGGTCCTTGATGAAATACTCCACCGCTTTCACGTCGTGATTGGTGCGCCCCTCGATGGCCTTGATGGCTTCGGCGTCCGCCAGGCTGAATTCCCGGACCAGTGTCTCCAGAAACGCATTGGCCTGGGGGGAGAAGGGGGGCACTTCCGGGATGCCGGACTGCTCAGAGAGCATCTGCAGCCAGCGCACCTCCACGGTCACACGGCAGCGGATCAGGCCGTACTCACTGAAAATCTGCCGCAGTGTTTCCACCTTGCGGCCGTAGCGGCCATCGACGGGTGAAATGGCGGTGAGAGCGGTCAGCTCCATGGAGGTTCCCCTTTTTGATGTTGGTCAACAGGGGGCGGATTATACATGAGTTGCCGGCGGACCGGCACATCAGTGATCCAGGTTTCTGGCCAGTGCCTGTGCCTGCTCCACAATGCGCCCGCGGGTGAAAATCAGCTGCCAGCGACGGCCGCCGGCCTGACGCCAGAGTACCGCTGCACGGATACCGGCCAGCAGCAGTGCGCGGATGCGGGCGGCATTTTCCTCCACCTGCAGGTGCTTGGGATCGCCACTGACATTGATGCGCAGGCGGAAGGTGCTGATGGTGTCGCTGTAGATGGCCGCCAGGTTGCGCACCACATTCTCGTGGGTCAGTCCGAAGTGCTGCACGCTGAGGCGGGCCTGATCCAGTCGGCTGGCGATCACATCCAGCATCTCCGGCTGCTTGCTCAGGTGGCGCTCCAGGTGGAGCAGGTTCAGGCCGTAGCGCAGCACCTCGATGTCCTTGCCGGAGGTCTGCTTGACCATGATGCGGCTGATGGCGCGCAATCCGTCATGGAGGGCATAGAGGTCGCCAAACACCTCCACGGCCTGGTCCGGGTCGGTGTGGAAGAGGGATCCGAAGGCGGTTTCCAGCTGGGACTGTGGGCAGTCCCCGTGGTGGGCAATGCGACGGACCGCATCCGCCGCCTGGAAAACCCCCGCCAGTGCAATGGTTTGGTCGGCCTTGGAGTGTCTCAACAGCTTATCCTTGTGGGATGGCGTCGGGCAGTGGGTCCCGGTAGGTGGATTCAATGACGCCACCGCCCAGGCAGATGTCGCCCTGATAGAAAACCACGGACTGGCCCGGCGTCACGGCACGCTGTGGCTGGTCGAAAACCACCTCGTAACCGCCTTTGCAGGCGCTGAGTGTACAGGCCTGATCCGGCTGACGATAGCGGGTCTTGGCTACACAGTGCAATGGCAGGGCGGGGGCCTTGCCGGCCACCCAGTCGATGCTGTGGGTGACCAGGCCACGGCTGAAGAGCAGGGGATGGTCGCTGCCCTGGACCACCAGCAGGCGGTTGTTCTCCAGGTCTTTTTCCGCCACGTACCAGGGGTGGTTGTCGTAGCGGGACAGGCCGCCGATGCCCAGGCCCTGACGCTGCCCGATGGTGTGGTACATCAGCCCCTGGTGACGGCCGATAACCTCCCCTTCGGGAGTGACAATGTCACCGGGCTGTGCCGGCAGGTAGTCCCGCAGAAAGTCGCTGAACTTGCGCTCGCCGATAAAGCAGATGCCGGTGCTGTCTTTCTTGTCGTGGGTGATCAGTCCGGCCTCTTCCGCCAGCTCACGGACCCGGGGTTTTTCCATTTCCCCGAGGGGGAAGAGGGTCTGTGCGATGCGCTCACCGGAGACCGCGTGCAGGAAATAACTCTGGTCCTTGTTGCTGTCCAGCCCCTTGAGCAGCTGGGTGTCCGGCCCGCTGCCACGGCGGCGTGCGTAATGGCCGGTGGCGATATAGTCCGCACCCAGGGTCAGTGCGTAGTCGATAAAGGCCCGGAACTTGATTTCCTTGTTGCACAGAATGTCCGGGTTGGGGGTGCGCCCGGCCTTGTATTCCTCCAGGAAGTGCTCAAACACACGGTCCCAGTATTCCGCGGAGAAGCTTGCAGTGTGCAGCACCAGGCCCAGCTTGTCTGCCACGGCCTGTGCGTCCGCCAGGTCGTCCATGGCGGTGCAGTAATCGGTGCCGTCGTCCTCGTCCCAGTTCTTCATGAACAGGCCTTCCACACGGTAGCCCTGCTGTTGCAGCAGCAGGGCGGAGACCGAGGAGTCCACGCCGCCGGACATGCCGACAATGACATGGGGGGGCGAGGGGTTGTCGGGCCTGTGAGTGGACATAGGGATGGTTCCTGAGATTGAGCCGTGGGTGGCTATTGTAGGCAGTCCGGGGCGGCAAGAAAACCGCTGGCCTCACCGCCAGGGCACCGTGGCTGTGAAAAGAGCCTGTCCGCTCAATCCAGGGAAAACTCCTGCACCAGGTTCAGCGGGTAGACCGGGCCCTGGCGATAGTCCCGGATACAGGCCATCACCAGCGGGCTGCGCAACTGAGGCTGCCGTGCCTGAAGCTCCTCCAGGCTGAGCCAGTGGGCGGCAATGATGCCCTCATCCAGAGTGTCCGTGCGGTGGCGTACAATGTCACCGGTAAAGCAGAAACGGTGATAAGTGGTGTCTTTTTCCGGGACATTCAGTGTGTAGAGGCCAAGAAAGCCGGTCAGTGCCACTTCGTAGCCGGTTTCCTCCAGTGTTTCACGGCGGGCGGCCTGGAAGAGGCTTTCACCCCGTTCCACATGGCCGGCGGGCTGGTTGAAGACCACGGTACCGTTGCTGTGCTCCTCCACCGTGAGGTAGCGGCCATTCCTTTCGGCAATCACGGCGACGGTGGCATGGGGTTTCCAGGTCATGGTGTGTTTCCCGTTTTGTTGGTTGCAGGTTTTTTTCGTCCGGCACCAGAGTGAGGGCGGTTGCGGCTTTTACGTGCTCCGGCCCTGGCCCCTTGCCCCCGGGGAAGGTGGACCTTTTCCTCCCGCCACTCACCCGGCGCCAGTGACCCCAGTGACCAGGGGCCGATACGGACCCGGATCAGGCGCAGTGTGGGGTGCCCCACGGCGGCGGTCATGCGCCGTACCTGGCGGTTGCGCCCCTCCGTCAGAACCAGTTCCAGCCAAAGTGTTGGGACACTGGGGCGGTGGCGTACGGGAGGCTGGCGCGGTGGCAGTGAGGGTTCCGGAAGGGTTCTGGCCTGAGCCGGTGCGGTGAGACCGTCCCTGAGGGTGACCCCACGGCACAGGGCATCGATGGCATCCGCCCCGGGCTCCCCCTCCACCTGGACCCAGTAGGTCTTGGGCATCTTGCTGGCGGGGTTGGCAATGCGCTGCTGCAGCGCCCCCTGGTCCGTGAGCAGCACCAGTCCCTCGGAGTCCCGGTCCAGGCGCCCTGCGGGGTAGACCCCGGGCATCGACAGGCAGTCCGCCAGTGTGGCCCGGCCCTGATCGTCACTGAACTGGCAGAGCACATCGCAGGGCTTGTGGAGCAGTATAAGACGGGCCATGAAGGGGCTCCCCCGGGGCTGGCGTGGCCTGTAATAAAATTACCGGATTCGTTGTTGCGGAATCCATTACCGTAGTAAAACTACAAAAAGACCCGCAAACTCTTTATCATGGGCCGCAGTTTATCGACCCTTCAGTCATTTAAAAACACACGGAGAGGATCATGGGCTACGAAAAGATCACGGTACCCACTGATGGCGACAAGATTACCGTTAACGCGGACCTGTCCCTGAATGTCCCCAACCACCCGATTATCCCCTACATCGAGGGGGACGGTATCGGTGTGGACATCACCCCGGTGATGATGAAGGTGGTGGATGCCGCGGTCCAGAAAGCCTATGGCTCCAAGCGTTCCATTGTGTGGATGGAAACCTACTGCGGCGAGAAGGCCAGCAAGCTCTACGGCGAGGACAACTGGCTGCCCGCGGAAACCCTTGAGGCGATGCGGGAGTTTTCCGTGGGTATTAAGGGCCCTCTCACCACACCGGTGGGCAAGGGATTCCGCTCACTGAACGTGGCATTGCGGCAGGACCTGGATCTGTACGCCTGTGTCCGGCCGGTGCGCTATTTCAAAGGGGTTCCCAGCCCCGTCAGCCATCCCGAGCTGACGGACATGGTGATCTTCCGTGAGAACTCCGAGGATATTTACGCCGGTATCGAGTGGAAGGCGGACTCGGAAGGCGCCAAGAAGCTGATCCGTTTCCTGCGGGACGAAATGGGCGTAAAAAACATCCGCTTCCCCGAAAACTGCGGTATCGGCATCAAGCCTGTGTCCAGGGAGGGCAGCCAGCGCCTGGTGCGCCGTGCCATCCAGCATGCCATTGATAACGACAAGCCCTCTGTGACTCTGGTGCACAAAGGCAACATCATGAAATTCACCGAGGGGGCTTTCTGCGACTGGGGCTATGAGCTGGCCCGTGAGCGCTACAACGCCACACCCCTGGATGGTGGCCCCTGGCACACCATGACCAATCCGGTCACGGGCCGTGAAATCGTGATCAAGGACGTGATCGCCGATGCCTTTCTGCAGCAGATTCTGATGCGCCCGGACGATTACAGCGTCATTGCCACTCTCAACCTCAACGGCGACTACATTTCCGATGCCCTGGCGGCCGAGGTGGGGGGCATTGGTATTGCCCCCGGAGCCAACCTGGGCGGTTCCGTGGCCATGTTCGAGGCCACCCACGGCACGGCACCCAAGTACGCCGGGCAGGACAAGGTCAATCCGGGCTCCATTATTCTCTCAGCGGAAATGATGCTGCGACATATTGGCTGGGGCGAGGCGGCGGATCTGGTGATTAACGGCATTTCCGGCGCCATTGCGGCCAAGACCGTCACTTACGACTTTGAGCGGTTGATGCCGGATGCCACGCTGCTGAAGTGCTCCGAGTTTGGCGATGCCATTATCGAGAAGATGGATTTCTAGGAGGGCAGTCCGTTCTGGCCCGATCCGTTCCTGGTCATAGTCAGGCTCTGAACGACTCAGAGTCTGAATATGGCCAGAATGGGCGGCTGAAAAGGCGGCTGGCGAAAACGGACGGGAGTCCTGTCAGTTGGACAGGGCCGAGTGAAGCCTGGTTGAGCCGGGTTGGCCGGTGGTCCGGGTTTCACCGCTATCACTGTCCGCCGCCTGACCCGGCCCGGACTCCCGGGGTTCGTCAGTGGCCATGGAGTGCTCTCCCTGTGTCGACTGAGTCGACACCGTTGCGTTGCTCTGTGCCCCTGGCGGCTGGTTCTGCCGGGATTCCTGCTCCCGTTGTTCACCACGGCCCCGGCTGGCCTGGCCGGAGCCACTGTTACCGACTGGCCTGTCCAGCGGGACTATATTGATCGCGTGAATGCCCTTGGCGCTGGGCTCCTTGTCAAAACTGACCCTCTCTCCGGCTTTGAGTGTCTTATAGCCTTCCATCTGAATGGCGGAGAAGTGGGCGAACAGGTCTTCGCTGTCTCCGTCTTCAATGATAAAGCCATACCCTTTGGCGTTGTTGAACCACTTCACTTTACCCTGCGGCATCATCCACTCCCTTGTGTCGTGCTCTGCGCTGGTATCCAGGGGCGCATAGGTTATACCGGCCATCTCCCGGTCAGCCAAGGCTGAACGGAAACCGGTGCTTACCGGTTGTGTCAGTCACTGATGGCCGTTACAGGTGACCGGCACCGACGACTTGCCCCATCAAAACAATCGGTTTTCCGGCACAGGGCCTGTGATCGCTGATCCAGGGCCCGGCCGGACCGGAAGACTGTCAAAATCTGTTAAATTCGACACCGGTTGCTGTTACTTTTGATCAATCCAGAAGGCGAGTCAAGGGCTAAAGCGGTGGTTACCGGGCCCTGATGGGCGTTATTATGTAATTTCGTGAACGGGTAATAATTCTGCCCTGATCGGCGGGCCAACTCTTGATAGTCAGGCCGGTCGCAGCCATCTTACTAGTGGACAGTGGATGGCAAGCGCTCCGGGGAGGCCCGCTGAGCTCCGCCAATGTCGATCAAGCCGGTATTAAAAGATGATTAATGGTGAAATATTCGTAAAAGTTGACGACAGTCTACTAGTATTAAGTCAGGGGGAAGGCAGTGATCCCGGTCGGGATCATGATATTGCCACGGCCGCTGAGAAGCCCGCGCTCAAGCGTCCGTCCCTGTATAAAGTCCTGATGATGAACGATGATTTCACACCGATGGACTTTGTAGTGGAGGTGCTGATGCTGTTCTTCGCCATGAATGAGGAAAAGGCGACACAGGTCATGTTGGCGGTACACACAGAGGGCAGAGCCGTCTGTGGCGTCTACACTCGGGATATAGCGGAAACGAAAGCGGCACAGGTGAATCAGTACTCCTCGGAGTGTGACCATCCGCTGCTATGTGAGATAGAACTAGCTGACTGAAATCGGGGTGACCCCATGCTGAGCAAAGACCTCGAATTAACGCTGAATGAAGCGTTCAAGAACGCGCGGGACAAGCGCCATGAGTTTATGACCGTGGAGCACCTGTTGCTGTCATTGCTGGACAACGAGTCGGCGCTGCGGGTACTGCGTGCCTGCGGCGCGGACCTGGAGCAGCTGCGCGACGAGCTGAACGAGTTCGTTGATTCCACCACGCCGCTGATCCCCTCCAATGACGGTGAGCGTGAGACCCAGCCGACACTGGGCTTCCAGCGGGTGCTGCAGCGTGCCGTGTTCCATGTGCAGTCTTCCGGCAAGAAAGAGGTGACCGGTGCCAATGTGCTGGT
>JAWWAC010000030.1:0-35156 GCA_033721915.1 Oleiphilaceae bacterium | reverse complement strand
CGGATCATCCCAGTCAGCGCCCACACGCAATTACTTGACCTGATTGTTAAAGAGCTCGGCGCCAGCGCTTCGCTGTGCCGTCAAGAGGATGCGAATTCTACGCCTTTTCCTCTCCCTGTCAACCGTTTTCTTTCGCTTCCCGGGATCGTGAATCGCCCTGCAAAGCCCGGTGTGACAGCCCCCGGAGGATTCAGCGATTTGCTGTGCGGCCTCAAGGGACTGCGCATTCTACAGCTTTTTCCGGGGGCGTCAACGGCTTTGTTGCAATTACTTCAGGTGCACCCGGGCAATCTTTTTCTTGCCGGCCTGGATGATATGGGATGCCCCCACGGGCAATTCAAGACGCCCCCCCAGGGGCTCACCGTCTATATAGACAGCACCCTGCTTTACCATATCCTTGGCCGCCTTGCCGGACTGGGCCAGACCGGCCTCCTTGAGAATGGCAAAGATAAACAGGCTGGCTTCGCCACCGGCATCCACAATCACCTCCGGCACATCCTCGGGGATCTCGCCCAGGGCCATGCGGTTGCCAGCGGATTTATGGGCGTTGGCCGCCGCCTCTTCATCGTGGAAGCGGGTAATCAGCTCACGGGCCAGTCGCTGCTTGGGCAGCTGCGGGTTGCCACCGGACTGCACCTCTTCGCGCATGGTGTTGACATCGGCCATGGGCAAAAAGCTCAGCAGCTCATAGTAGCGCCAGGTCAGCTCGTCCGGAACGGAGAGGATCTTGCTGTACATCTCACCGGGGCTGTCGGTGACACCGATATAATTGCCCAGTGATTTGGACATTTTGTTCACCCCGTCCAGCCCCTCCAGCAGTGGCATGGTCAGCACCACCTGGGCGGGCTGGCCATAACGCCCCTGCAGTGTGCGCCCCATCAGCAGGTTGAACTTCTGATCGGTGCCGCCCAGCTCCACATCCGCCTCCAGGGCCACGGAGTCGTAGCCCTGTATCAACGGGTAAAGGAATTCATGGATGGCAATGGAACGGTTGCCGGTATAACGCTTGCTGAAATCGTCCCGCTCGAGCATGCGCGCCACCGTGGACTGCCCGGCCAGTTTGATCATGTCCGCCGCGGACATCTCACCCATCCAGTGGGAGTTGAACACCACCGTGGTCAACTCGGGGTCCAGTATGCGGAACACCTGCTCTTTATAGGTTTCCGCGTTGCTGGACACCTCTTCCGGCGTCAGCGGAGGGCGCGTGGCATTTTTGCCGCTGGGGTCACCAATCATGCCGGTAAAGTCCCCGATCAGGAAAATCACCTCATGGCCGAGATCCTGGAACTGACGCAGCTTGTTGATAAGCACCGTGTGCCCCAGGTGCAGATCCGGCGCCGTGGGGTCAAAGCCCGCCTTGATCTTCAGTCGACGGCCCGACTTGAGCTTCTCCACCAGCTCGTCTTCGGAGATCAGTTCGTCCGCGCCCCGCTTGATCAGGGCCAGGGCATCGTCAATTGAATTCATGAAGGGGGTCCCAGTAAAAAGATACAGATAATGACAAAATCCTAATTCGCCTTACAGGCATACTGCCGCGTCAGCCAGGCAGCGGCGAGGGCCGCGCCAGCACTGGCCCGGCACGGATAGAGTGCAATGGCGGATTATAACAGGGATGGCTCTCAGGTGAAGCTGGACCGTATTTTGACTCTTATTTCTTTTTTGCCAGAATCCGTCCATGGATTATACTTCGAGAACTTTTATGAGTTCGTGACGCAACTTGCCAATTAAACTAGAAAAACAGGTCGCCGCTGTGGTCAGACATTTCCCCAAAGTACATCTGCTTCTATTGGCAGTAGTTACCGTCGTGGTGGCGCTGGCACTGACTGTCAGCCCCGGCAGCAATGCCGAAGCACAGCGCATTGCCGTCAACCTGGATCTCAGCAGCGGTGAACTCAGCCCTGTACTGGTTCCAGAGCCCCACCAGGGAGTCCTGGTCACTGCGATGCCCGTCACTGAGACGCAGCCACGGCCGGCGGAAACCGCGTCCGTCCAGAATGTCAGCCAGGAACAGCGCCAGCGCGCAGCCCGAATTGCCTCAGCCGCTCCCTCTGGAGACAGCAGCAGCCAGCTGATCGCCGCCTTCATCGGTCCTGACGCCGGCATGGCTTCACAGACCCCGCAAAACGAGCCCTCCGGGCCGCAAGCAGCGCCTGAGCCAAAACTGACCCGCAAAACCTTTGAGATCCAGAGCGGAGACACCCTGTCTCGGCTGTTTTCCCGTGCAGGCCTCAATGACAGTGCCATGTACCGGGTACTGCGTGGCGAGGGCAAGGCCAGCCAGCTTGGCAGCCTGCGACAGGGCCAGGAAATTGAGTTTGTCCTCAACGAAGACGGCGAACTCCAGCAGTTAAGCCTGCAGCAAAGCCGCACCAAAAAACTCCAGGCCAGGCTCACCGAAGACCGTTATGTGACCCGTGAAGTCAGCCGGGATCCGGAAGTGGTACTGGCCTATGCCGGAGGCGAGATCGAGTCCTCTTTTGCCCTGTCGGCGCGACGGGCGGGCCTCGGCAACCGGCTGTCCTCCAACCTGGCCAATATTTTTGGCTGGCAGGTGGACTTTGGCCGTGACCTGCGCCGTGGCGACCGCTTTGCAGTGCTTTACGAGGAGCATTATCTGGACGGTGAAAAAGTCGGTTACGGTCGCATCCTTTCCGCCTATTTCCGCAACCGTGGCGAGGAATACACCGCCGTGCTCTACACCGACAATGAAGGGCGCAGCGAGTACTTCACCCCGGAAGGCAAGAGCCTGCGCAAGGCCTTTATCAGGGCCCCCCTGGACTACCGCCGTGTGTCCTCACGGTTCGACCCACAGCGCCGCCACCCCATACTCAACCGGGTCCGCCCCCACGAAGGCACCGACTTTGCCGCCTCCATCGGCACACCGGTGCGGGCCGCCGGTGATGGCCGTGTCCGTCATGCCCGCCGGGACGGCGGCTATGGCCGCACAGTGCGCATCCAGCATGGCAATGGCATAGAGACCGTCTACGCGCACCTGCACAATTACGCCAGGGGGTTGCGCGAGGGCCAGCAGGTGCGTCAGGGACAGGTGATCGGCTACGTGGGCATGTCCGGTCTGGCTTCGGGCCCCCACCTGCATTATGAATATCGCCACCATGGCCGCCCGAAAGATCCCATGCGGGTGGCACTGCCGGATGCCGATCCGGTGCGGGCCAGCCAGATGGCCGCTTTCCAGACTCAGACACAGCCACTGATGGCCCAGCTGGCGACCCGTGATGAGTCATTCCAGGTGGCCATGGCGGAAGAATAATGAGCACCCGTTCGTCATCCACGCTGTATATCGGGCTGATGTCCGGCACCAGCATGGATGGCATGGATGCGGTGCTGGTGGATTTAAGCAGCCGCCCTCCCCGCACGCTGGCCCACCATCAGGCCCACTACCCCCCGGAAACACTGTCACGGCTGAACCGGCTGGTGGACAACCACGGGCACCCCGATGACATGGGTGAAGCAGACACCCGCATTGCTGAGCACTTCGCCCAGTGCGTCCAGTCACTGCTGGCCCAAAGCAACACGCCGGCCAGTGCTGTCCGCGCCATCGGCAGCCATGGCCAGACGGTGCGCCACAGGCCCGACTCCAGCCACCCTTTCACCCTGCAGCTGGGGGATCCCAATGTGATCGCCGAGCGAACGGGGATGGATGTGGTGGCGGACTTCCGTCGCCGTGATATGGCCGCTGGCGGCCAGGGGGCACCCCTGGCCCCGGCTTTCCACCAGTGGTGTTTCGCACAACCGGAACAGGACCGGGCACTGGTCAATATTGGCGGCATGGCCAACATGACCTGGCTGCCCTCGGGGGGTGAGGTGCTCGGCTGCGATACAGGGCCCGGCAACCGCCTTATGGACCTATGGTGCTGTCGCCACCGGGGGCAGCCCTACGATGAGGGCGGGCTCTGGGCCGCCAGCGGTCATGTGCTGCCGGCACTGCTGGAACAGATGCTGGAGGACCCGTATTTCCAACGCAGCGGGCCACGCAGCACCGGGCGCGAGCACTTCAACGGGCAGTGGCTGTATACGCACCTGGAGGACTTTCCCGACGCACGTCCTGAAGATGTCCAGCGCACACTTATGGCGCTGACTGTCTCCAGCATTCGCCAGAGCCTCCAGCGCACCGGCAATCCGGATGCCCTGTTTGTCTGTGGCGGAGGCGCCTACAACCAGACGCTGATGGCGGAACTGGCAGAGGCCATGGCCCCCTGCCCGGTGCAGTCGACCGAAACCCTGGGGGTTGACCCCCAGTGCGTGGAAGGTGCGGCGTTCGCCTGGCTGGCAATGCGCCACCTGGCAGCACAGCCCGGCAATCTGCCGGCGGTGACCGGCGCCCGAGGAGAGCGGATACTGGGGGTCTGTTATCCGGGCCAAGCCCCCGGGTGAATGACCCTGCCGGGTCAGGTGATCAGAGGGAGAATGAGGAACCGCAACCGCAGGTGGAACTGGCGTTGGGGTTCTGGATCAGGAACTGGGCACCCTGCAGCCCTTCCTGGTAGTCCACCGTGGCACCCACCAGATACTGATAGCTCATGGCGTCCACCAGCAGCGTCACGCCGTCTTTCTCAACGGCCGTATCGTCTTCGGCCTGCTCATCGTCAAAGGTAAAACCGTACTGAAAACCGGAGCAACCGCCCCCGGTCACAAAGACCCTCAACTTGAGTGCCGGATTGCCCTCTTCCTCCACCAGAGCACGAACCTTGCTCACGGCGGAGTCCGTAAAAAAAACCGGTGTTGCGGCCTGCGCCTGCACTGCGCTCATTGAAAACCTCGTCTAGCGGAATAAATCACCCTTATTGTGGCTTTACCTGAGTAAAACAATCAAGTATTGCCGGCCGCCATTTTCACGCCCGATCCGAGAACACCTCATCACCGGCATCCTCCTCTTCCCCGGAATCACTGTCCTCCGCACGGGAACCGGTCAGCCGCGGCTGCGGAATAATGCTGCCCTTTTCCTTGCGATGGAGCAGGTTGCCGTTCACCGAGGCGCCCATGGCCATCTGAATCAGGTTGTAGTAGACATTGCCGTGGATGGCGGCCTTGGAAGCCAGTTCCAGATGTTCCGAGGCGTACACGTTGCCGTGCACTGTCCCGTTGATAATGATACGGGGTGCGTACACATCCCCTTCAACCTCACCCACTTCGCTGATTCTCAGCACCGCGTCACTGCCCTCTTCGGAGCGGACCGTGCCTTTCACACGCCCATCGACATGCAGGCCGCCGGAGAAGTTGATATCCCCTTCAATGGCGGTTTTCCCGGAGATCAGCGTGTCAAAATGACCGCTCACTGCCTTGACCTTTGTCTTGCTGCTACCAAACATAATGCCCTTCTCCGCTGTCAGCTTGTTGTATTATTTCCAGTCATAAAGGCGCTCCACCGTCTCGGCACGCCTTCCCTCGGGATCCACAACCACCCTGACTTCCAGGGGCGTATAGCCCTCGGGCAGCTGCATGACTCCCTGTATACGCTGGAAATAGCGAAAACGGAACCGGATATCCGGCTCGCTCATCTCTTCCACCAGATCCACCAGCGCCAGATCACGGCGCTCACCGTCCTGTTTGCCCACCACGGTCAGGCGGACCTCTCCGCTTTGAAAACGGCTGTTGTCACCGATCTGTGTCAGCACCAGATTGTAGCGCCAGCGTCCCGCCGCCTGGGACGGCTCCAGACTGAAGCGTTGTATCTGAAGGCCGGTCTGGGACTCTTCCGGGGCCACGATGGTGCGGAACATGGCCAGCTCGCTGCGCTCGTTGACCAGCTGCTGCTCCAGCTCGCTGATTTCCTGGCGGGCCGCCTCAAGGGCCTGACGGTCAATGGCCCGGCCCCGCTCCAGCACGGTCAGCTGTTTCTGCAGCTTCTTGTTGTCTTTCTGCAGGTCGGACAGCCTGTCCCTCAGGGCCGGGCCCATGGTGCCGCCGTCACTGTAGGCGCCGGCCTGGTAGAGCCCCAGGTGGTAAGCCCCGGACGCCAGAAGCAGGCCCAGAATCAGTACAATCAGCAAGGCCCGGCGTCGATAACCGGGGCGACGGCTGACGACCTCCAGTGTTTCCTGTTGTTGTGATTTTGCCACTGGAATGCTCTTTATAAGGAATTAATGACCACAGGCCGGCGCACCATCAGGGCAGCAAAGCCGGACTGGTAAGGCCCTGGGTTTCCGGCAGGCCACACATGATGTTCATGTTCTGTATGGCCTGCCCGGCCGCCCCCTTCACCAGGTTATCGATCACCGAGGTGACGATGATCTGGGACTGCCCGGGCTGGCGATGCAGTGCCATGCGACAGACATTTCCGCCACGCACGCTGCGGGTTTCCGGATGGGAGCCCCAGGGCATCACATCCACAAAGGGTTCATTGGCAAAACGCTGTTCATAGAGCGCCTGAATATCCCGGCTGTCGTCCGTCAGTCGGCCATAGAGTGTTGCCTCTATGCCCCGCACCATGGGAATCAGGTGGGGCACAAAGGTCACCGTGGCGGGCCGTCCCTGCATGGCCGCCAGGCCCTGCTCAATCTCCGGACCATGGCGGTGGCCAGAGGCGGCATAGGTCTTGAAGCTCTCACCCACCTCCCCCATCAGGGTGCCCACCTTGGCGGCACGCCCGGCACCACTGGCACCGGACTTGCCATCGGCAATCAGCCCGTCGCTGTCCACCAGCCCCGCCTCAACCAGCGGCAGAAAGCCCAGCTGTATGGCGGTGGCATAGCAGCCGGGGTTGGCCACCAGTCGGGCACCGGCAATCTGCTCGCGGTACATCTCCGGAAGACCATACACAGCCTCTTTCACCAGCTCCGGCGCCACGTGGGTCTCACCATACCAGTGCTCCCAGACCGCCAGATCCTGCAGGCGGAAATCCGCCGAGAGATCCACAATGCGCGCGCCCTTGGCCATCAGGGCCGGTATGCGGCGCATGGCGACCCCGTTGGGGGTGGCAAAGAACACCAGATCACAGGCCGCCAGACTCTCATCCGACGCATCGGAAAAGGCCAGGTCGTAGTGGCCACGCAAGCTGGGGAACATCTCGTCCACCCGCAGACCGGCTTCGGAGCGGGAGGTGATGGCCACCACCTCCACCTGCTCATGGTCCGCCAACAGGCGCAACAGTTCCACACCGGTGTAACCGGTGCCACCGACAATACCCACTTTGATCACTGCTATATTCTCCTGACTCGCCCGAAATGCCCTTGTACCCTGGCACTGATTGGAATAAACCCCCATCATAGCATGGGTTGCGCCCCTCGTTGGCGCCCCATCATGAAGACTCTGCAATGCATGGCCGGGCGGTCAAGCCGCCGACAGGTTTTTTCCCGAACAGACATGGAGACACCACGTGCTCTGGATCAAAGCCTTTCACCTGATTGCCATGGTGGCCTGGTTTGCCGGGCTTTTTTATCTGCCACGGCTTTTTGTTTACCATGCCATGGCAGAGGACAGCATCAGCCAGGAGCGCTTCAAGGTCATGGAGCGCAAGCTCTACCGGGGCATCACCAACCCCGCCATGATGGTGACGGTGATCTTCGGCCTCTGGCTGATTGCCCTGAACCCGGGGTTCTACCTGACCCAGGGCTGGCTCTGGGCCAAGCTGGTACTGATCGCCGTGCTGATTGGCTACCACATACAGTGCGGTAAGCTGATGCGACAGTTCCGGGATGACCGTAATACCCACGGCCATGTCTTCTATCGCTGGTTCAACGAATTCCCGGTACTGTTACTGGTTGGCATTATTATTCTCGCGGTGGTGAGGCCCTTTTAACGATGCAACACGAACGCCCCCAGATTCTCGTCGTCGCCGGACTGGACCCCTCCGGAGGGGCCGGCATACAGGCGGATATCCAGGCCATTACCGCCATGGGCGGGCATCCCCTGCCGGTGCTCAGCTGCCTGACGGTGCAGGATACCGCCAATGTCCATGACGCCCGTGAGGTGGATCCCGAGCTGATCCGCCACCAGCTCTCGGTGCTGCGTGATGACTGCCCCATCCACGCCGTCAAGACCGGCGCCATGGGCAGTTCCAGGGTGGTGGACGTGCTGGTGGAGTTTCTCGCCGACCTGCCGGGGGTCCCCCTGGTGGTGGATCCGGTGATCAAGGCCGCCGGGGGTGGCGAGCTGGCGGACGAGGCCCTGTGGACGGCCATGCGCGACCGGCTCTTCCCACTGGCGGACCTGATCACCCCCAACGGCCCTGAACTGTGCCAGCTGGGTGAAAACCCGGATGAGGGCCGGGCGGCCAGGCGACTGCTGGAGACCGGTTGCAGGGCGGTACTGGCCACCGGCGGCCATGGCCAGGGAGAGACGCTGGTCAACGAGCTTTACCGCCCCGGGGCCGACAGCCACCGCTGGCACCTGCCCCGTGTGGGGGGCGAGTACCACGGCAGCGGCTGCACACTGGCCGCCGCCATCAGTGCCGGAATGGCCCGGGGAGAGTCACTGGAAACGGCCATTGAAGGGGCCCAGCGTTTTGTCGCCGGCAGCATTGCACAGGCACTGCGTGTGGGCCGTGGCCAGCCGGTACCGGACCGGGTGATGCGATGAACCTCCCCACAAGAGGCCTTTACGCCATCACCGACCCGCAACGGCTGCCCGGTGAGAAACTGTTCTCCGGGGTAGAGGCGGCCCTGCGCGGTGGCGCCGTTCTGGTGCAGTACCGGGACAAGACCGCCACGCCGGAGCAGCGCCGGCACAGGGCACAGTCACTGCTGGCCCTGTGCCGCGATTACAGGGTGCCGCTGATCATCAACGACGACCCGCAGCTGGCGCTGGCGCTGGGTGCCGAGGGTGTGCACCTGGGCCGCAGCGATCCGGACCTGCAGGCCAGCCGCCGGCTTCTTGGGCCGGATGCCATTATCGGCACCAGCAGCCAGGCCGACCTCTGCCACGCCAGGGCGGTGGCGGGGAATCCGGCGGATTATGTGGCCTTTGGCCGTTTTTACCATTCCAACACCAAAAGCGGTGCCCCACAGGCGCCACTGAGCGTGCTGGAAGAGAGCCGTGACCTGGCGGTCCCCCGGGTGGCCATTGGCGGCATCACACTGGATAATGCGCCGCCACTGATCGCCGCCGGGGCCGACCTGCTGGCGGTGGTGCAGGGGCTGTTTGCCGCCGACGACATTGAAGCCAGGGCCCGGGCCTTCAGCCGGCTTTTTGCCGGCCACTGAACAGCACCGGCCAGACCCTGACTGAACCGTTTTTCTTTTCTGTTTCCTGGAGCCCGTTATGACTCAGTCCGAAACCCTGTTTGAAAACGCACAGCGCTACATTCCCGGCGGCGTCAACTCACCGGTCAGGGCCTTCAAGGGCGTGGGCGGAACACCGCTGTTTTTCAAGAAGGCACAGGGGCCTTATCTCTACGATGAGGACGACAGACGCTACATCGACTATGTGGGCTCCTGGGGACCCATGATACTGGGTCACGCCTACCCGCCCGTGCTGGACGCCATCGCCGAGCAGCTAAAAGAGGGCACCGGCTACGGCGCCCCCACCGCGGTGGAGACCGCCATGGCGCAGAAGATCTGCGAGCTGATGCCCTCCATTGAGCGGGTGCGCATGACCAACTCCGGCACCGAGGCCACCATGACGTCGGTGCGGCTGTCACGGGGCTATACCGGCCGCGACAAGATCCTCAAATTTGCCGGCAACTACCACGGCCATGTGGACTCACTGCTGGTGAAGGCCGGCTCCGGGGCACTGACACTGGGTCAGCCCAATTCACCGGGCATTCCCGCCAGCCTGGCGGAACACACACTGACGGCGGACTACAACAACCCGGAGCAGGTGCGCCAGGTGTTTGCCGAGTACGGTGACCAGATCGCCTGCATCATTGTTGAGCCGGTGTGCGGCAACATGAACTGCGTGCTGCCGGCGGACGGCTTTCTGCAGACACTGCGGGATGTCTGTGACGAGCACGGGGCACTGCTGATTTTTGACGAGGTGATGTGCGGATTCCGGGTGGCCCTGGGCGGTGCCCAGGCCCGTTACGGTGTGACACCGGACCTGACCTGCCTGGGCAAGATCATCGGCGGCGGCCTTCCGGTAGGCGCACTGGGGGGCAAACAGGCCATTATGGAGTATCTCTCCCCCATGGGTCCCGTGTACCAGGCCGGCACTCTCTCGGGCAACCCGCTGGCCATGCGGGCCGGGCTGGCCACACTCAATGGCCTGTCCGCACCGGGTTTCCATGACCAGCTGGAGGCGCGCATGGAGCAACTGACCGAGGGCATGATGGATCGGGCCAGTGCCGCCGGCATCCCCCTGCTGGCCCAGGGCGCCGGTGGCATGTTCGGCCTGTTCTTTACCGAGCAGAGCGAGGTGAGCAGCTTTGACCATGTCACGGCCTGTGACGCCGAGCGCTTTGGCCGTTTCTTCCATGCCATGCTCGCTGAGGGCATCTATCTGGCCCCGTCCGCCTTCGAGGCGGGCTTTGTCTCATCCGCCCATACCGAGATGGACATCGACGCCACCCTGGCGGCGGCGGAGAAGGCCTTCGCCACACTGAAGTGACGCCCTCAGCGGCTGCCGGTACGGGAGGCCCCCGCCTGGCGGATCTCCGCCAGCAGCTGCTCCCCCTGGCGGTGCAGGGAGTCGCGGTCACCGGCCAGTGCCAGGCCACGGCCGGCAAACTGCTCCGCCCGCTGATACTCACGGCGGGCCAGGTAGGCCCTGGCAAAGTGGTAATACACTTCCGCCGCATTGGGGGAAATGCCATGGGCCCTGTGGATCAGCGTCAGGGCCCGGTCCGGGTCCCCGCCCTGCAGAAAGCCCCTGGCGGTGGCCAGCAGACTGGCCGCCGCCGGGGACAGGGCATCGCCACTGCGGCGCTCCTGAGGGGCTCTTTCAGGCGGCACTGGCCGTGTTTCAGAGGCGCTTTCCGGGGCTGTCTCTTCAGGGGACACCTCTCCAGACGGTCTCTCTTCAGGAGGCTGCATCGGCTCAATGGCGCTACAGCCCGCCAGAAGCAGTGCCAGCAACAGCCCCGCCCATCCCTTGTAATGCATGCTCTCTCCTCGTGTCTGTTGCGGTTGCCATCGCCCGGTCAGGGCGCTCAGAATAACTGCTCAAACCAGCGCTGCAGCCGCTCTCCCAAGGGCTCGTCACAGGGGGTGCTGTCAGCGGGCTGAGAGCCTTCGATATACGGAATGCGGCGGGCATTCCTGCAGTTTTCCCGGGTGCGCAGGCCGGTCTCGTTGTCGATCCAGTGATACTGCACATTGCCAGGCACCACCGGCGACAGGGACTGTTGTGGCAGCTGCGCCATCACTCGCCCCCAGACAGGCAGCGCCCCCGTGCCCCCGGTCAGCAGCGTCGGCACATTGTCGTCCGTGCCCACCCAGGTCACCCCCAGCCGGTTGCCGGTAAAGCCCGCAAACCAGGTATCACGCCCCCCGTCCGTGGTGCCGGTCTTGCCCGCCACATGCAGTGACTCGGGAAGGTAGCGATACACTCCCCGGCCGGTGCCGTCGCGCACGGTTTCCTGGAGGGCGTAATGCAGCAGGTGCATGGGAGCCGGGTCCACCACCTGTCGGATATCCAGCTCGTAGCGGGACAGTGTCTCCCCATCGGCGGTGGTCACGGCGGTAATGCTGCGCAGTGGCACCCGGTAGCCCGAGGCCGCCAGTGTCTGGTACAGCTCCGTGACCTGAAGTGGCGAGAGATCCAGGCTGCCCAGCAGCAGAGCCGGGTAGGCCCCGGGGCGGCGCTCCAGACCCAGCCGCTGCAGCATATCCCGCACCGGGGTCAGGCCCAGATCCAGCCCCAGGCGGACCGTGGCCTGATTGTAGGAGAGGGCCAGTGCCCGATACAGGGGCACCTCCCCGTGGGATTCACCGTCAAAGTTCTCCGGGGACCATTCGTCACCATTTTCAAACTCAATGCGGAATGGCTCATCCCGCAAGGTGCTGGTGAGTGTGTAACGCTGCGGATGTTCCAGTGCGGTAAGGTAAATGGCCGGCTTGATCAGCGAGCCGATGGGGCGGCGTGCCGCCAGTGCCCGGTTAAACCCCATGGCCCCCTCGGTGCGGCTGCCCACCACCGCCTGTACCTCACCGCTCTGGGGGCGGGTAACGACCATGGCCCCCTGCAGGGATTCCGCGCCAGGGCCCGCCCTTTGCGTGAGCCCCTTCAGGGTCTCACTCAGCTCCCGCGCCGCGGTATTCTGCACCCGGGGTTCCAGTGTGGTGAAAATGCGCAGCCCCGAGGACTGGAGGTCCTCATCGTCATAGTCCCTCTTGAGGTGCTCCCGCACCAGGTCCATAAAGGCCGGATAGGGGTTGGCCTCGAAACGGGGTTTTTCAATGACTCCCAGAGGCGCGGATTTCGCCTGCCGGGCCGCCCCCTCTGACAGGTGCCCACGCTCTTCCAGCAGGCCCAGCACCCGGTTGCGCCGCTCCATGGCCCGTTGCGGGTGACGGCGGGGATTGTAGTAGGCCGGCCCCCGCACCATGGCCACCAGCAGGGCCGACTCCTGCACGTACAGGTCGGAGAAGGGCTTGCCGAAATAGAACTGGCTGGCCAGCCCCACGCCATGGATGGCTCTCTGGCCCGCCTGGCCCAGATACACCTCATTGAGGTAGGACTCCAGGATGTCCTTCTTGGGGTAACGCAGCTCCAGCAGTATCGCCATCATGGCTTCATTGAGCTTTCGCCGGTAGGTCTGCTCTGAGGTGAGATAGAAGTTCTTCACCAGCTGCTGGGTGATGGTGCTGCCCCCCTGCACCACAGCGCCGGCCCGGATATTCGCCAGCATGGCCCTGGCAATGGACAATGGCGCCACGCCGTGGTGATCTTCAAAGTCCCGGTCCTCGGTCAGCAGCAGTGCCTCATAGAACAAAGGCGGCATCTGCTCCAGGCGAATCAGTATCCGGTCTTCATTGTGGGCCGGATAAATGCCCCCAATGGCCTGGGGCTCCAGACGCACCACCGGACTCTCCGGCCCCTTAGTCACCTGAAGCCGGCCAATACCCTGGCCATTAAAGCCCAGTGACAGTCGCCGGGCAGGCTCTTCCCCATCGGCAAAGACAAAACCACGGCTGCGCAGGGCCACGCTGTTGCCCTGCCGGTGCCAGGTGCCCGGGGAGGACAGTGACGGGTCCTGGCGGTAGCCCAGCGACTGCAGCTCCGTGACCAGGGCCCCGGGGCTGAGATCGGCCCCTTCATACAGCTCCATGGGACTGGCGAAAACGCGGGAGGGCACTTCCCAGCGGTGGCCTTCAAAGCGGCTGGTCACCTGGGCATCCAGATACACCACCCAGGCGGCGAAAAAGAGCACAAAAAGCAGCAGGAGACGCCATAACAGCCCCTTGCGGGAGGGACGTGACGGGGCTTTGGGTTTTTTCCGGGTCTGAGTCATGGCGGCATGATATAGGCAGTGGCGGGTAGGGATCGACAGATTTTTTTGTCAGGTTGGTACTGCGTCAAATAACAGGGCTTACCTTAACAAGGCTGCAGCCGGTATGATGACCAGCGTTTTGACCATAACCGAGCCAGACCATTCATCAGCCCGTTAAAAGGAGCTTACCGTGAGTCGCGAACTGATCCAGGCACTGCAGGACCCTTCCCGCTTCGACCATGAGGTCCGTGACATCCAGTGGCAGGAAACCCATATCTCCTGGGTCATACTGACCGGCTCCTACGCCTACAAAATCAAGAAGCCCATGGACTTCGGCTTCCTAGATTTCTCCACACTGGAGCGGCGTAAACGTTTCTGCGAGGAAGAGGTGCGCCTGAACCGCCGCCTGGCACCGGACCTCTACCTGGGCGTGCTGCCCATTACCGGCAGCCCGGAAGACCCCCGGCTGGGCGGCGATGAAGAGCCTTTCGAGTACGCCATCCAGATGCGCCAGTTTGACCAGTCCGGACTGTTGCCGGCCCTGGTGGAGCGGGGTGAGCTGAAGGAGGACCACATCGACCAGCTGGCCCGCCAGGTGGCGGTCTTTCACCAGTCCATACCGGCGGTGGACAGCGACAGCCCCCTGGGGTCGGTCTCCGGCGTGGAGGCCCCGCTGCTGCAGAATTTTGAACAGATCCGCCCCATGATCAGCGACCCCTCCCGGCTAAAGCAACTCGACCGCATCGCCGCCTGGTCCGAGTCCACACTGGAACGGCTCAAGCCGGTGATTGCCCAGCGCCATGAAAACGGCTTTGTCCGTGAATGCCACGGCGACCTGCACCTGGCCAACATCACCCTCCACGAAGGCAGGGTGACGGTGTTTGACTGCATCGAGTTCAACGACGAGTTCCGCTTTATCGATGTCTTCAACGACCTGAGCTTTCTGCTGATGGACCTGGAGGACCGGGGCCTGACCCGCTACGCCAACCGCCTTCTGGACCGTTACCTGGAGCACACCGGGGACTTCGGCGCCCTGCCGCTGCTGCAGTTCTACAAGGCCTACAGGGCCATGGTGCGGGGCAAGATCGCCCTGTTCACCATGGGCAATGAGGGTCTCAGCGAGGAGCAGCAGCAGGCCCACTACCGCCGCTACTGCCAGTACGCCGACCTGGCGGAAAGTTACGCCGGCATTCCCGAGCGCTTCCTGATCCTCACCCGGGGCTACTCCGGCAGCGGCAAGTCCCATGCGGCCCTGCACCTGAGCGAAACCCTGGGTGCCATCCGCATCCGCAGCGATGTGGAACGCAAGCGCCTGTTCGGGCTGGGGCCCAAGGACAGCAGCCGGGCCGCACTGGACCAGGGCATTTACACACCGGAAGCCACGCAGCGCACCTACCAGCATCTGGCGGAGCTGGCACGGCTGATACTGCAGGCCGGTCAGGCGGTGATTGTCGACTCCGCCGCACTGCGCCAGCCCGAGCGGGAGCTGCTGCTGAGTGTGGCGGAGGAGCACGGTGTGCCGGGCATGATTCTCGACTGCGATGCCCCGGAGACAGTGCTGCGCCAGCGGCTGCAGAGACGCACCGCCGGCGGCGACAGTGTCTCGGAGGCGGATGAGAAGGTGCTGGACAAGCAGCTGCAGGTGGCGGAGCCGCTCACTGAGGCGGAAAAGAGCCGTGCACTGCGCATCGACACCGACCAGGTCAATATCCTGGAGGACCTCTCAAAGCGCATCAAGGCCCACTTCGGCCACCTCTGAGCCCCGGGGCCACTGAGACCGTCAAAACCGGGCAGACCGTCCGGTTTTGACTATAATGCCGGCATCCGCTGGTCAAACCGAGGCCCTTTTATGAATCATTCCGAAGACGTGCGCACCATCGACCACCCTCTCTATCAGGCACTGCGCAACGAGAACATCAAGGCCTTCAACGAAGCCCGCCAGAAGACAGACCCGCTGCCCAGCTTCGCTTTCTGCGACTTCCGCGGCCTGGATCTGCGTGGGATGGACGCCAGTGGGCTGGACATGCAGCAGGCCTACTTCCGGGGTGCCGACCTGAGGGGCATCGACTTCCGCAAAACCCACATCGAGGGCGCCAGCATCGCCGGCTGCCAGATCTCGGGCTGTTACTTTCCCGACGCACTGCGCCCCGATGAAATCGTCATGTCACTCAACCACGGCACCCGCATGCGCTACCGCCGGGGCTGAAACAGCGGCTTTCAACGCCCTGACGGCGGCGTGACCCTGCCACCCCTCAGTCCAGCACCACGGGCAGGGGGCGGACCGGGCTCATGCCCTGCGGGCTGATCTGCAGCTGCCAGGCATAACACTCCACCCCCCGGGACACCGCCTGGCGCAACAGCTGACCGTAGCGGGGGTCAATGTCGTCCGCCGGGCGCACTGCATTCACACCGGTATGGCTGACACAGAACAGCAGCACCCCACGCTCGCCGCCGGCCACGCAGGCCATGAGCTCACGCAGGTGTTTCTGCCCGCGCAGTGTCACGGCATCGGGAAAATAGGCCACACGGCCCTCCCCCAGGGTCACGTTTTTCACCTCCACCCAGGCCGGAGGCGCGCTGTCATGACCACTGAGCAGCCAGTCGATGCGGCTTTTCTCCGCCCCGTAGCGCACCTCGGAGCGCCACTGGGTGTAACCGGCCAGTCCCGGCTCCAGCCCCTCCCGCAGCAGTGCCCCCATCACCTGGTTGGGCCTGGCGGTATTGATGCAGGCCAGCGCCTGATCCGCCACCTCCACCAGCTCCCAGGTAAAAGGCAGTTTCCGCGCCGGGTTTGTGGCCGGGCTGAGCCAGACACGACTGCCCGGGTCACAGCAGGCCCTCATGGAGCCGGTATTGGGACAGTGGGCCACCACAGTGCGGCCATCTTCCAGGACAACGTCCGCCAGAAAACGCTTGTAGCGCCGCACCAGCGTGGCGGGGATCAGCGGTGGTGAGAATTCCATGACAGCTCCAATGCGGTTTTGAGACTGGGATCATACAGCCTTCAGACCCTTTCATTCACTGACTGACCGGTGTACTGGCTACACCTTGTGTAATCTGCTATTTTCCCCTGTCTTGCTCAATCGGGTACTCTTGCTCTATAAAGAGTCGTCTGAGCAGTTACGGAATAAATCGCTTGCCCCGGTCTGATACCGGACAGTGGGGCCGCACTATTGAGAGGCAGGACCTATGCCGAAATCCAATCCCAAAGCCACAGAAGAGTTCGCAGACTTTACCCCCTACCAGCCGGCCAAGGGGGAAGAGTACATGAACGAAGACCAGCGCGAGCACTTCAGGCAGATCCTGCTCAGCTGGAAGCAAGAGTTGATGGAAGAGGTGGACCGCACCATGCACCACCTGCAGGAAGATGCGGCCAACTACGCCGACCCCAGCGACCGCGCCACCCAGGAGGAGGAGTTCAGCCTGGAACTGCGCACCCGCGACCGGGAACGCAAGCTGATCCGCAAGATCGACAAGACGCTGGATGCCATCGACAAGGACGACTACGGGTTCTGCGAGCAGTGTGGCGTCGAGATCGGCATTCGCCGCCTGGAAGCACGGCCCACCGCCACGCTCTGCATCGACTGCAAGACCCTCTCGGAAATCCGCGAGAAGCAGACTGGCGTCTGAGCCAGGGCCGATGAACTACTGCGGCCGCTTTGCCCCCTCCCCCACAGGACCACTGCACCAGGGTTCGCTGGTCGCCGCACTGGCCAGCTACCTTGACGCCAGGGCCCATCAGGGCCGCTGGCTGCTGCGCATTGAGGACCTGGACCCGCTGAGGGAGTCCGACAGCGCCCGCGACCGCATACTGGCCAGCCTGGAGGCCCACGGCCTGCACTGGGATGGCCCGGTGCGTTACCAGTCACAGCAACACCGGGCCTACGAGCAACGGCTGGCGCAATGGCGCCAGCAGGGGCGTCTCTATCCCTGCCACTGCAGCCGCAAGGAGCTGCAGGCCAGCCAGGGTCGCCACCCCCGCCACTGCCGCCAGTCCCCCGACTGGCACAGGACGGGCCCCCATGCGCTGCGCTTTGCCCTGAACGACACCGAGGATCACTGGCAGGACCGCCTGCTGGGGGAGATCCCCTACGCACTCCACGCCGAGCTGGACGACCCGGTGCTCAAGCGCAAGGAGGGCTATTACGCCTACCACCTGGGGGTGGTGTCGGACGACATCGATCAGGGGGTGAACCAGGTGGTGCGTGGCCAGGACCTGCTGGAAGCCACACCCATCCACCGGGCCCTTTACCAGGCACTGGAGCAGACACCGCCGGAGTACCTGCACATACCGCTACTGTGCAACGAGCAGGGCCAGAAGCTGAGCAAGCAGACCCACGCACCGGCACTGGATGACAGCCAGGCCAGCGCCAACCTCTGGTCGGCCCTGCGCAGCCTGTTCCAGTCACCGCCGGCGGACTTGCAGCCGGCGCCGGTGACCGAGATACTGCAATGGGCCATACAGCACTGGCACCTTGAGCCACTGGCACGCTATGCCAGACCCGCCGGCGTCAGTGACGGCTAGGTCCTGACAACGGCCTGCCCTGGCGCACTGCCCCATTGCCCACTCAAGAGCTGTAAACCACCATGTACATCTATCGCCTGGTCTTTTTGCTGGTACTGGCCGTCTACATCTTCTCTCCCACCATCATGGACTGGTGGATCGAAACCGACAGCGCCTGGTATCGCCCGTTTCTGATCTGGCTGTTACTGATCGGCCTGGCGTTCTGGCTGGATATGCGCAGAGACCCCAATGAATTTTAGCCTCACCCAGCTGCTGTTGCTCAGCAGTGCCTATCTGGCGCTGCTGTTTGCCATCGCCCAGGCCACGGAGCGGGGCCTGATCCCCCGCCACTGGGCCCGCCACCCCCTGGTGTACATACTCAGCCTGGGTGTCTACGCCGGCGCCTGGGCGGTCTTCGGCGCCGTCGCCATGGCCAACGATTACGGCTACGGCTACCTGGCCTATTACCTGGGCATCTGCGGTGCCTTCCTGCTGGCGCCGGTGCTGCTGCACCCGATACTGCGCATCGCCCGCTCCTACCAGCTCACCTCACTGGCCGACCTGTTCACCTTCCGCTACCGCAGCCAGTGGGCCGGCACACTGGTCACACTGTGCTCCGCCGCCGCCATCATTTCCCTGCTGGGTTTGCAGATACAGGCGGTTGCCAACGCCCTGGCCATCCTCTCCCCCCAGTCCAGCGGGCAGATTCTGGCGCTGCTGTTCAGTGGCATCGTGGTGGTGTTTGCGGTGCTCTTTGGCGCGCGCCACCACCACGGTGTGGAAAGCCACGAGGGGCTGGTCATGGCCATCGCCTTCGAGGCCCTGGTAAAGCTGGTGGCCATGCTGGTGCTGGGTGCCATGCTGCTGTTCAGTGTCTTTGACGGCCTGGGCGGGCTGGATGCCTGGCTGCAGTCACAGGCGCCCGATGTCAGGGCCCTGGAGCGGCACATGGGGGATGGTAACTGGCGCGCCCTGCTGCTGGTGTCTTTCGCGGCGGTACTGGTCATGCCCCACATGTTCCACATGACCTTCACGGAAAACCCCAGCCCCAGGGCCCTGGCCAGGGCCAGCTGGGGGCTGCCCCTTTACCTGCTGCTGCTGGCACTGCCGGTACCGGTCATACTCTGGGCCGGCATCCGCCTCGATGTGTCCCTGTCGCCGGATTATTTCGCCGTGGGGGTGGGGCAGATCCTCGAGTCCAGGGGCATGACACTGCTGGCCTACGTGGCCGGCATGTCCGCCGCCAGCGCCCTGATGATCGTACTGACGCTGGCACTGGCCGGAATGCTGCTGAACCACCTGGTGCTGCCGGTCTACCCGCCGCGGGAAAAGCACAACATCTACACCTGGCTGCAGTGGACCAAGCGGTTGCTGATCGCCGCCATCATACTGGCGGCACTGGGCTTTCATTACCTCATTGGCTACCGGCTGGACCTGTCCGTACTGGGGGTGGTGGCACTGGCCGGCGTCCTGCAGCTGCTGCCCGGGGTGCTGGGCGTCATCTACTGGCCAGAGGGCAACAGCAAGGGGGTGATCGCCGGGCTGCTGACAGGCATCGGCCTGTGGCTGGTCACACTGGTGATGCCCATGACCTTTGACACCAACCTGATGACGTTATTGGGCATGGCCGTGGCGGATCCGGCGAACCCGGACAACTGGCACATTTACACCTTCCTGTCACTGTCCCTGAATGTGATGGTGTTTGCCCTGGTGTCCCTGGTGACCAGCACCCATGCCGACGAGCAGAGCGCCGCCCAGTCCTGCTCCATGGGGGCCCTGTCACGGCCCCAGCGGCGTGAGCTGCTGGCCGCCTCGTCGGAGGAGTTCAAGGTGCAGCTGGCGGTGCCACTGGGGGATGCCGTGGCCCAGCGGGAGGTCACACAGGCACTGGCCCAGCTCAACCTGCCCGCCGTGGAGTACCGGCCCTACCCGCTACGGCGCCTGCGTGACCAGCTGGAGGCCAACCTCTCGGGTCTGCTGGGCCCGGCCATGGCCAGCGACATTATCCGCCGCCACCTGGGCTTCAAGCCACTGGGTGGCAGCCGCCCCGGACAGGACATCCACTTTGTGGAAACCGCACTGGAAGACTACAAATCCCGTCTCACCGGACTGGCGGCCGAACTGGACACACTGCGCCGCCACTACCGCCAGATCCTGCAGAACCTGCCGGTGGCCGCCTGCTCCGTGGGCAATGACGACGAGCTGCTGATGTGGAACCAGGCCATGGAGGTGCTGACCGGCATCGACGCCCGGGACGTCATCGGCGCCACACTGCACAGCCTTCCACCCCCATGGGGCCCCCTGCTGTGGGAGTTCAATGGCAGCGACACGGAGCACCTGCCCAAACACCGGGTGGAAGTGGACGGCCTGCCCCACTGGCTGAACCTGCACAAGTCCGCCATTGGCGGTCCTGACCATCTGGAGGGGGGCACCGTGATACTGGTGGAGGACCAGACCGAGGCGCGGCTGCTTGAGGACGAGCTGATCCACAGTGAGCGGCTGGCCTCGGTGGGTCGCCTGGCCGCCGGTGTGGCCCACGAGGTGGGCAATCCGGTCACCGGCATTGCCTGCCTGGCCCAGAACCTGAAGCTGGAAACCGACGATGAAAACGTGCTGGAGACGGCGGAGCAGATTCTGGTGCAGACCAGGCGGATTTCCAGCATCCAGCAATCACTGATGAACTTTGCCCGGGCCGGCCATCACGCCGCCCACAACCCCCATGAGCCGGTGCCCATACACCGCTGTGTCCAGGAGGCCATCAACCTGCTGTCCCTGGGGGACAAGGAGAGGGATATCCAGTACCGCAACCACTGCCCGCCACAGTTGATGGTGTTGGGCAATGAGCAGCGCCTGGTGCAGGTATTCATTAACCTGCTGGCCAACGCCCGGGACGCCTCACCGGATGGCAGCGCCATCGACATCAGTGGAAACCTCGACGGCCACTCGGCTATGATTGATGTCTGTGATCAGGGCAGTGGCATCCCCGCCGATCAGAGGGAACACATCTTCGAGCCCTTCTTTACCACCAAGGGCCCGGACAAGGGAACCGGGCTGGGCCTGTCACTGGTTTACAGCATCATTGAAGAACATTACGGCAATGTCCAGGTGGACAGCCCCACGGACCCGCTCCGTCAGCGTGGCACCTGCATTCGCCTCAAGCTGCCAGCCGCCCCAGCGGAAATGCCACAGCCAACACAGTCAGACAACCGGGATCCATCGGTATGAGTCGCATTCTTGTCGTGGAAGACGAAGCGGTGATTCGCGCAGCACTGAAAAAACTGCTGGAACACAATCACTACCAGGCGGAAACCGCCGAATCCGTCGCCGACGCCTGCGAGCGTTTCGAGCTGAACCAGTTTGACCTGATTATCACCGACCTGCGCCTGCCCGGCGCCCCCGGCACCGAGCTGATCCGCCGCGCCGGCAAGGTTCCGGTGCTGATCATGACCAGCTACGCCAGCCTGCGATCGGCGGTGGACTCCATGAAGCTCGGCGCCGTGGACTACATCGCCAAGCCATTCGACCACGACGAAATGCTCGACACCGTGCAGCAGATACTGGCACGGCATAAAGACACCAAAGCGGAGCCGGACAGCGAGGGGGCACCGGACAGCGCCGCCAGCAGCGACCCCAGCCGCATCATGGTGGGCCAGTGCGAAGCCATGCAGAAAGTCTTCCGCCTGATCCGCAAGGTCGCCCCCACCGACACCACGGTGCTGATCATGGGCGAATCCGGCACCGGCAAGGAACTGGCCGCCCAGGCACTGCATGAGCTCAACCACAGGGCAAGCCACCCCATTATTTCGGTCAACTGCGCGGCCATCCCCGAGACACTCATTGAGTCGGAGCTGTTCGGCCACGAGAAAGGCGCCTTTACCGGCGCCGTCTCCGCCCGCACCGGCCTGATCGAGGCCGCCGATGGCGGCACCCTGTTCCTGGACGAGATCGGCGAGCTGCCCGCAGAAGCCCAGGCACGACTGCTACGGGTGCTGCAGGAAGGGGAAATCCGCCGTGTCGGCTCCACACAGAGCCGCAAGGTGGATGTGCGCATGGTAGCGGCCACACACCGCAACCTGCGTGCCATGACCCGCACCGGGGAATTCCGGGAAGACCTCTATTACCGGCTCAATGTCATGCAGATCCGCCTGCCACCGCTGCGCGAGCGCTGCGAGGACATACTGATGCTGGCACAGCGGTTTATCGAGCGCATCGCCAGCAAGCTCGGCCACGGGCACCTGAGCCTGTCCCCCGAGGCCATGCGCCTGATCGAGACTTACCGCTGGCCGGGCAATGTGCGTGAGCTGGAAAATGCCATCGAACGGGCCATCATTCTCTGTGACGGCAATGTCATCACACCGGAGCTGCTGGACCTGGACCAGGAAGACGAGGTGCGCATTCCCTCCGGGCTGGTCAACAGCGAAGAGCCCGGCGCGGTACAGGGACAGGACGAGGAAGAGCCCCCCAGCGACCTGTCACTGGAAGACTATTTCCAGCACTTTGTCCTGGAAAACCAGGACCGCATGAGCGAAACCGAGCTGGCACAGAAACTCGGCATCAGCCGCAAATCCCTCTGGGAGCGCCGCCAGAGGCTGGGCATACCGCGCAAGAAAGCCACACAGAACTGACATCCGCCGCGCCCCGGCCAGGGATCTGCCTCGGGTCGGCAATTGTTACCCGGTGTTACCCCGCGAAACAATAGAGCCGAATTTGGCTGGCCCTGGTAACAGTTCACAGCGTCCCCTAAGGACAAATCACAGATTTAATTTTTGTAACTCGCTGTTTTCCCTAACTTGGCTTCTTTTGGCACGGCGAGTGCTATCTCAGGGGCAATAAGAAGAAGATTGACTGCCTCAATAAAAACAACAAGGGCAGCAACAGCAGCAGCCAAAACAACAACAACAGGCTGCAACCCGCATCCTCAACAACAACAAGAACCGGATGCCGACGAACTGAGTGTTTTGAGTACAGGGCTTTTTGGCGGATTCACACGAGTTGCCGTAGCCTGTCCCCACAAGAACTGCCACAAGGCAGCACGGACAGGGTCAAGAGTCACGGTGACACACGTACTACCGCTCCCCGTCTTCAAAGCGCTCCGCTCGTCTTCTCTCCCCAAGGGGAGTTGCCCTGAGGAGGGCATAGCCAATAAAAACAAGACAGCAACCTCTAAAAACAATAAAGCGTCTCACCACTTAAAACGGGGCAGATCCCAGCGGTCTGCCCCGTTTTCATTTCCAGGCGCCCCACGCCGTACCCCCTCCCCGACTGCCATAGCCGCCATGGTTCGCCATCCCGGACGGAAACGGTTAAACTTGCGGGATTTATTGACCCAGGACACCCATCGAACCCATGTTAGCGACGCTCATAAACGGGCTGACCGCCCTGCTGCAACAGGTCTTCAAGATGGCACGCGGCGCATCCGAACCACAATCCGAACCGGTATTCCATGTGATCCCCCGGGATGAACACAACATCTCCCGGCAGGACATCAGCGAGCCGGCCAAAAAGGTCCTGCACCGCCTCAACAAGGGCGGTTACGATGCCTACCTGGTGGGCGGCGGCGTGCGCGATCTTCTGCTGGGTCTCTCCCCCAAGGATTACGACATTGCCACCAACGCCACACCGGAGCAGGTGCACGAGTTGTTCCGCAACTCACGCCTGATCGGGCGGCGTTTCCGACTGGTGCATGTGCTGTTTGGCCGCGAGATGATCGAGGTCACCACCTTCCGTGGCAACCCGGAAGACGCCAAGCACAAGGCCGGGCACAGCGTGAACGACCAGGGCCGACTGCTGCGTGACAACGTCTACGGCAACCAGGAAGAGGATGCATTGCGCCGGGACTTCACCGTCAACGCCCTGTACTACGACATCCGCGACTTCTCCGTGCACGACTACGCCAACGGCGTGCGTGACCTCAAGGCCCGCCAGCTGCGCCTGATCGGCGACCCGGCCACCCGCTACCGGGAAGACCCGGTGCGGATGCTCAGGGCCATCCGCTTTGCCGTCAAGCTGGACTTCGAGATCGCACCGGACACCGCCGGCCCCATCCACGAGCAGGCCCACCTGCTCAGGGACATCCCCCCGGCACGGCTGTTCGAGGAAATCCTCAAGCTCTTTACCGCCGGACAGGGTCAGGCCACCTATCAGATGCTGCAGGAGTACGACCTGTTTGCGCCGCTGTTTCCCGACACCGACAGCGCCCTTGAAGAGGGGGAATCCGACGAGGTGATCCGCCAGGCACTGGCCAACACCGACCGCCGGGTGCAGGAAAACAAGCCCATCACCCCCTATTTCCTCTTTGCCGCCCTGCTCTGGCCGGCGTTGCGGGTCAGCTGGCGCAAGCGCCTGGAACGGGGCGAGCCCAACTACCAGGCGCTGCACCAGGCCGCCAGCGAAGTGCAGGCCCGCCAGAGCCAGTCCATCGCCATACCCAAACGCTTTGCCGTGCCCATGAAGGAAGTCTGGGAGCTGCAGGTGCGCCTGCCCAAACGCCAGGGCAACCGCGCCGAACTGCTGCTGGAGCACCCCCGCTTCCGGGCTGCCTACGACTTCCTGCTGGTGCGTGAACGGGCCGGCGAGGACTGTGGCGGGCTGGGTGACTGGTGGACCCGGTACCAGAGCGCCGATGAGGAACAGCGCCGGCAGATGATCAAGGCACTGGCCCCCGCCACCAAGCCCCGCAAACGCCGCCGCCGCAGCCCGCGCACCACATGAACCGGACCACCGCCTATATCGGACTGGGCAGCAACCAGGGCGACCCCCTGGTGCAGCTGCAGGACGCACTGCAGGCACTGGCCCAGCTCCCCCGCTCGGAACTGCTGGCGGCCTCACCGGTTTACCGTTCACGCCCGCAGGGCCCCCAGGATCAGCCGGATTTCCTCAACCTGGCCGCCGCACTGGCCACGGAGCTGACGCCGCTGGAACTGCTGGACCGGCTGCAGCACATCGAGCAGATCCAGGGCCGCCAGCGCCTGCGCCACTGGGGCCCGCGCACACTGGACCTGGACCTGCTGCTGTTCGGCCATGAGTCCATCGACCACCCCAGACTGCAGGTGCCACACCCCCAGCTGCCACAGCGGGATTTTGTGCTGCAGCCATTGCTGGATCTGGCGCCGCAGCTGACCCTGCCAGACGGCACCCCACTGAGCCGGTTGCGCGAGCAGTGCCCTGACCACGGACTGAGTCCCCTGCCCGGGACCTGACCCCGGGAAAGTGAGCCGGCCCGGCCACAGCGCCTGTAACAACAGCAATGGTTGCCAGCACCCGCAGCGGCCATTAACCTTGCCCAATGACCAACCAAGAGGAGAGACCATGGCTGTCACACTGCCCACACTGACCGACATGAAGGCCCGTGGCGAGAAGTTCAGCTGCCTGACCGCCTACGATGCCACCTTCGCCCATGCGGTCAGCAGCGCCGGCGTGGAGGTGATCCTGGTGGGGGATTCACTGGGTATGGTCCTGCAGGGCAAAGACAGCACGGTGCCGGTCACCCTTGAGGACATGGCCTACCACAGCCGCGGCGTGGCCGCCGGCAACCAGGGGGCCCTGCTGATGGTGGACATGCCCTTCATGAGCTACGCCACCACCGCCCAGGCCTACGACAGTGCCGCCACGCTGATGCGCGCCGGTGCCCAGGTGGTCAAGCTGGAAGGGGACGAGTGGATGGCGGAGACCATCAGCGGGCTGAGTGAGCGGGGCATCCCCACCTGCGCCCACCTCGGCCTCACCCCCCAGTTTGTGCACAAACTGGGGGGCTACAAGGTTCAGGGCCGTGACGAGGCGGCCGCCGAGAAAATGCTCCAGGCTGCCTGCACACTGGACCAGGCCGGTGCCGACATCATTCTGCTGGAGTGCGTGCCCAGCCCGCTGGCACAGAGCATTACCGCCGCCGTCAAGGCGCCGGTCATTGGCATTGGTGCCGGCGCCGGTACCGATGGCCAGGTACTGGTATTGCACGATATGCTGGGCGTGACACCGGGGCGGCGGCCCCGCTTCGTCAAGGACTTCCTGGCCGAAGGCGGCTCCATCGCCGGTGCCATCGCCGCCTACGCGGCCGCCGTCAAAAGCGGCGAATTTCCCGCACCAGAGCATGGATTCAAGGGATGAGAACCACACATACCGTTAACGAACTCAAAGCCTACCTGCGTCATCACCGCAACCAGGGCCACCGCATCGCACTGGTGCCCACCATGGGCAACCTGCACGAGGGCCATCTGGCACTGGTCAAGGCGGCCAGGCGACAGGCAGACGTAGTGGTGACCAGTATCTTCGTCAACCCGCTGCAGTTCGGCGCCAACGAGGACCTGGACAACTACCCCCGGACACTGGCCGAGGACCAGCGCCAGCTCAGCGATGCCGGCAATCACCTGGTGTTCGCCCCCAGCGCCCGGGAGATGTACCCCAGCGGGCTGGACCGCCACAGCAAGGTCACGGTGCCGGTGATCACCGAGCTGCATTGCGGCGCCAGCCGCCCGGGGCATTTCACCGGCGTGGCCACGGTGGTGACGCTGCTGTTCAATATTGTGCAGCCGGATGTGGCCGTGTTTGGTGAAAAGGATTTCCAGCAGCTGGCGGTGATCCGCAAGCTCACCCGGGACCTGTACCTGCCGGTGCATGTGGAAAGCGTGCCCACTCACCGGGAGAAAGACGGCCTGGCCATGAGCTCACGCAACCGCTACCTCAGTGGCGAGGAGCGGCGCCGCGCCGCGCTGATCCACGAGATGCTGGAAAGCACCGGCGAGCTGATCCGCCGTGGCCGCCGTGATTACAGCACACTGGCCCACCAGGCCAGACAGACCCTGTCCGAGCACGGATTCACGCCGGATTACTTCAATATCGTCAACAGCGAAACACTGACGCCGGCGGAACAGGACGACACCGAGATCACCCTGCTGGCGGCCGCCTGGCTGGGCAGCACCCGGCTGATTGACAATATCAGCATCACGCTACAGCCCCACCACTGACCGCAAGGAGAGCCGACCGTGGCCTACCGCCCACTACCGTCACTGACCGACAGCCAGGAATGGCGTGCTCTGGCGGACCATGCCCGTGACATGGCACCGGTGCACATGCGCACCCTGTTCCGGGACGACCCCCAGCGATTCAGCCGCTTCAGTGTGACCGCCGCCGGCATCACACTGGATTACGCCAAGAACCGTATCCGCCAGGAGAGCATGGACCGGCTCTTTGCACTGGCCCGTGAACGGCAGCTGCCTGAACGCATCGAATCGCTGTTCCTGGGGGAGACCGTGAACACCACGGAGCAGCGCCCGGCACTGCATTTCGCATTGCGCGCCGCCCCCGGTGAAACCATCACGGTGGACGGCGAGAACATCATGCCCCGGGTGCAGGCGACACTGGATCGCATCGAGTCCTTTGTCTGGCGGGTGCGCAGCACCCAGTGGCGGGGGTTTTCCAACAAGCCCTTCACGGACGTGGTCAGCATCGGCATCGGCGGCTCCTTCCTGGGCCCCAAGCTGGTCTCCGCCTCACTCAAGCCCTACTGGCACGGTCGCCTCAACTGCCATTACGTGGCCAATATCGACGGCTCGGACATCACCGAGGTGCTGCGCCACATCGACCCGGAAACCACCCTGTTCCTGATCCAGTCCAAGTCCTTCCGCACCCAGGAGACCCTGGAGAACACCAAGGTGGCCCGTGAGTGGTTCCTGCACAACGGTGGCAGCGAAGAGACCATCGGCAAGCATTTTGTGGCGGTCACCGCCAACGAGAAGGAAGCACTGGACTTTGGCATCGAGACGGACAACATCTTCCCCATGTGGGACTGGGTCGGCGGGCGCTACTCACTGTGGTCCGCCATCGGACTGCCCACGGCGCTGACCATCGGCATGGAGAACTTCCGCGCCCTGCTCCATGGCGCCCGGCGCATGGATCACCATTTCCGCACCACCCCCCTGGAGCAGAACATGCCGGTGATCATGGGACTGCTGGGGGTCTGGTACGGCAACTTCTTCGGTGCCGACACCCACGCGGTGCTGCCCTATGACCACTACCTGCGGGGGCTGCCCGCCCATATCCAGCAGCTGGACATGGAGAGCAACGGCAAGGGTGTGCGTCTTGACGGACAACCGGTGGACTACAACACCGGCCCCATCATCTGGGGCGGTGCCGGCGCCAACGGCCAGCACGCCTACCACCAGCTGCTGCACCAGGGCACACGTCTGGCACCGGCGGATTTCATACTGCCGCTGAAAACCCACAACCCGGTGGCGGACCACCACCGCATCCTCTTCGCCAATGGCCTGAGCCAGACCCAGGCGCTGATGCAGGGCAAGACGGAAGAAGAGGCTCTCCGTGAGCTGCTCGACGCCGGCATGGACCCCAGGGCCGCCCGCGCACTGGCGCCCCACAAGGCCATCCCCGGCAACAAGCCCAGTAACACACTGCTGTTCGAGAAGACCACACCGGAGACACTGGGGGCGCTGATCGCCCTTTACGAGCACAAGGTGTTTATCCAGGGGGCCCTGTGGGACATTGACTCCTTCGACCAGTGGGGCGTGGAGCTGGGCAAGCAGCTGGGCAAAGACATTCTCAACCAGCTGCAGCCCAACCGCGGCAACGCCGAGGCCCCTGCCCTGGACAGCTCCACCCGAGGGCTGATCGAGTTGTTCCGGCGCCGCGATTCCGGCTGCGAGGATTCTGTCTGAGGGATTGGTTCTGAAAGGGCTTTGGGGAGGCCTGGCCGGATGCCCGATCAGTGCGGGCCGTTACCGGCGCGGCGAAATCTGCCGCCCGTGCCAGTGGAAGGGGATGGGGTGAAGCTTCTGTGGCCGGTCATAGGCCGCCCACAGATCCCCATAACAGCGTCCATCCAGCGGGTGACGCTCTTCCGGGGCGATCTCAGCCAGGGGGCGCAGCACAAAGGCATTGCCCAGTATCTCCCCCCGTGGCAGCTCCACCCCCGCCGGGTGGCCCACCTGCTGGTCCACCGTCAGGATATCAATATCCAGTGTGCGGGAGCTGAAACGGGGCACATCGCGCCGCCGTCCGTGGCGGTTCTCGAGGGCCTTGATCCAGTCGTAAAGCCGGGACACGCTCCAGTCGGTATCCAGACCCACCACCAGGTTGAGAAAGGCCTCGCCGTCAAAGCCCACCGCCTCGCTGTCATAGACCGAGGAGATGTCCAGATCGCCGAACTGTTCCCGCAGCGCATCCAGCGCCACGGTGACATGGTGCTCGCGCTGCTGATTGCTGCCGATACTCAGATACACCCGGGCCATCAGGCCTCCCCACGTTGAATTCGCACACCCACGGAGCGGGCCCCTGGCACCGCCCCGGGCTTGCGCAGTGTCATGCACAGGGACCGCACGCCCAGTGCCGAGCGCAGATCCTCTGCCACCGCCTCCGCCGCCGCCTCCAGCAGGCGGAAGCGCCCCTCGCGGATCACCCGCGTGACCCGCTCCGCCACCACGGAATAATCCAGCGCATCCGCCACATCGTCCGAGGCGCCGGCCGGGCGATTGTCCCAGCCCAGCTCCAGATCCGCCACCAGTGTCTGCTCCAGCTGCCTTTCCCAGGGAAAAACACCGATAATGGCATTCACAAGCAGCCCTTCAATCAATACGCTGTCCATAATGCGGTTCCCATAACCCGGTCAGATAATGCCATGCAATTACTCTTCTATGCCCTTTTGTGCCTTCTGGGCTACCTGGCCGGCTCCATCCTGTGCGCCCAGGGCGTCTGCCGCCTGCTCAATGCCCCGCCGCCCCACCTGTACGGCTCGCGCAACCCCGGCGCCTCCAATGTGTACCGCATCAGCGGCCCCGGGCCGGCACTGCTGACCCTGCTGGGGGACGCCCTCAAGGGCTACCTGCCCATACTGCTGGCCCAGTGGCTGGGGGCACCGCCACTGGTGCAGACACTGGTGGCGCTGAGCGCCATTCTCGGCCACATACTGCCACTGTACTCCCGCTTCCGTGGCGGCAAGGGGGTGGCCACCACACTGGGGGCCGGGCTGGCGCTGGCGCCGGCCACCATACTGGCCATGGTGCTGGTCTGGGTGATTGTCGCCCGCCGCAGTCGCATCGCTTCACTGGCCTCCCTGGTGTCCGTGGTGCTGTCCCCCCTGCTGGCCTGGTGGCTGGACCCGGAGCAGGTGCTGACCTTCCTGATTATTGCCGCGCTGATTGTGGTCAGCCACAGGGACAACCTGGTGCGACTGGCACGGGGCGCGGAAACCGGCCTGTAAGCCCCCGCAGGGCCACCCGGGCATTACAGCGGCGGCAGCTGGTCCATGGGCCAGCGCGGCACCGCCAGCATGGCCTCACCGTCGCGCTGGCCGGCCAGCAGTCGCTGGCAGCCTGCGTAGGCGATCATGGCCCCGTTATCGGTACAGAACTCGTGACGGGCATAATAGACCCGCCCCTTCTCCTTCACCATCATCCCCTCCAGGTGCTCCCTCAGGGCCACATTGGCGCTCACACCGCCGGCCACAATCAGCCGGCGTATGCCCGTCTCCGCCATGGCCCTGCGGCACTTGATGGCCAGTGTTTCCACCACCGCCGTCTCAAAGGCCAGGGCCACATCCGCCCGGGTCTGTTCACTGTCATCCCCGGCGGCGCGGACATCGTGCAGGGTGTTGGCGGTGTAGGTCTTGAGGCCGCTGAAGCTGAAGTCCAGCCCCGGCTTGTGAGTCATGGGCCTGGGGAAGACAAAGCGCCCCGGGCGGCCCTGTCGGGCCAGTGCGGCCACCCTGGGGCCACCGGGGTAATCCAGCCCCAGCATCTTGGCGGTCTTGTCGAACGCCTCCCCGGCGGCATCGTCCACGGACTCACCCAGCAGGCGGTACTCGCCGATGCCATCCACCTGCACCAGCTGGGTGTGGCCGCCGGAGACCAGCAGTGCAATAAAGGGGAAGGCCGGCGGGTCCGGCTCCAGCATGGGGGCCAGCAGGTGCCCCTCCATGTGGTGCACACCCAGCACCGGGATATCCAGCGCCAGTGCCATGCCATGGGCCGTGGTACTGCCCACCATCAGCGCGCCGATCAGGCCCGGGCCGGCGGTGTAGGCAATGGCGTCCAGATCACCACGGCCCATTCCGGCCCTGTCCAGCACCCGGTCGCACAGTGGCAACAGCTTGCGCACATGATCCCTTGAGGCCAGCTCCGGCACCACGCCGCCATAATCCGCATGCTGCGCCACCTGACTGTACAGATCATGGGCCAGCAGCCCACGCTGCGAATCGTACACAGCCACACCGGTCTCGTCGCAGGACGTCTCGATTCCCAGTACCCGCATTGTCCCTCCCACTGGCGCCATGGTGAAAAGCGCCAGTTTACCAGACTCCGGCCCCGCTGTGCCTCTCCGCTGATTCTCTGACCCTGCGGGTCTGTCACGGACAGCGGGAACCGGATGCCGTGCTGACTGTCACAGCCCATGAAAAGGTGGGACCGGGTATCCGGGTAAACGCTGAAAGCGCTTTACAAGGGCAAGCACCCGGCAGTACAATCCCCGTCCTTATTTCAAAACGGCCCCTTGTGGGGCGAACGCATCCAATCAGCCGACAACGATTAAGGTAGGTGGTTTTACATGCCCGCTGTAAAAGTACGAGAGAATGAGCCGTTTGACGTGGCACTGCGTCGCTTCAAGCGTTCCTGTGAGAAAGCGGGGGTTTTGTCAGAAGTACGCCGTCGTGAACATTACGAAAAGCCCACTGCCGTGCGCAAGCGCAAGGCCGCAGCTGCCGTGAAACGGCACCAGAAGAAGCTGCAGCGCGAGCAGAAGAAATTCGAGCGCATGTACTGAGCACTGTCTCTGGCTGAGCTCGGGAGCAGGGTCGCTTTCTGACAGGACCTGTTCCGACAACGCCGGACACTCGGGTCCGGCTGCGCTTGTTGACGCCCGCCTTTTGGCGGGCGTTTCTGGTTGTGCCGTTACCGATTGAGACTGACACCGGCATCAGTGCCCTGACCGGGCACCCTCAAGCCACCGGAGTGCGCCATGAGCGGACTGATCCCACAACGCTTTATCGAGGAACTGCTGGATCGGGCGGATCTGGCGGATCTGGTGGGCAGCCGCGTCAATCTCAAGAAGTCCGGCAGCAGCTACAAGGCCTGCTGCCCCTTCCACGACGAGAAGACGCCCTCTTTCCACCTGCGCCCCGACAAGGGCTTCTACCACTGCTTTGGTTGCGGCGCCCACGGGGACGCCATCAGTTTCCTGCGGGAATTCGACGGACTGGGCTTTACCGAAGCCGTGGAAGAACTGGCCGGGCGCATGGGCATGGAGGTGCCCTACGACCAGGCGGTCAGGGAGGAAATGCGCCAGGTCAAGACCCTGACCGGCGCACTGGACGAGGCCAGCCGCTACTACCAGAAGGCACTGCAGCAGGACCCGGCAGCGGCACTGGCTCGTGACTACCTGGCCAAGCGGGGCCTGGACCAGGCCACCATCGAGCGCTTCCAGCTGGGTTTCGCACCGCCACAGGGCGATGCCCTGTCCAGGGCCGTCAGCAGCGAAACCCGCAAGGCGCTGATCACCGTCAAGGCCATCTCGGACAAGTACGGCAAGCCACGGGACCTGTTCCGCAACCGGGTCATGTTCCCCATCCGCAACACCCGTGGCCGCACCGTGGCCTTCGGCGGCCGCACACTGGGGGACGACAAGGCCAAGTACATCAACTCCCCGGAGTCGGAGGTCTTCCACAAGAGCCAGACCCTCTACGGGCTCTATGAGGCCCAGCAGGCCAACCGCCGGCTGGACCGGCTGCTGGTGGTGGAGGGCTACATGGACGTGATCGCACTGGCCCAGAACGGCATCACCGATGCAGTGGCCGCCTCCGGCACCGCCACCAACCAGGACAGCCTGCAGGCGCTGCTGCGCCATGTGCGCCATGTGATCTTCTGCTTCGACGGGGACCAGGCCGGCTACCGGGCGGCGGACAAGGCCCTGGAGAACGCCCTTGAGCTGATCAGCGACGGCATCCACATCCAGTTTCTGATGCTGCCCGAGGGGGAAGACCCGGACACACTGGTGCGACAGGAGGGGGAAGCGGCCTTCCGTGCCCGCATGGACGCCGCCACCCCCCTGTCACGGCAGCTGTTTGCCCGCCAGGGGGAAGGGCTGGACCTGACCCTGCCGGAACACCGGGGGGAGCTCAAGTCCCGCTGTGAACCACTGCTGCGCAAGATGCCCCGCTCCACACTGCGGGAGGCCATGTGGCACGAACTGCGGCGCCTGTGCGGACGACCCCAGTACCCGCAGGGAGGGCGCCGTGGCGACAAGCGCCAGTCAGGCTCACGCCACCCCGCCGGCGCCCAGGGCGCCATGGCAGGCAGCGCCGGCCAGCCCGGCATACGCCTTGACCGGGATATCATGCTCTGCGCCGCCCTCTATGCCGACCCGACACTGGCCGAGGAGGTGCAACAGGCCACTGCCGACACGGAAAAACTGGGCCGCAGCCATGGCTTTGCCGGCTGGCTGCTGGAACGGGGGCTTCGCCACAGCGACCAGGTACTGCGCGCACTGGCCACGGACCCGGTGGCCCGGGACCGCTTCCGGGATCTGTTCAACCCCATTGAGCATTACCCGGCCAGTCACTACATCCTCAAGGATGCCCGGGAAATCCTGGACCGGCTGCAGCAGCGTATTCCGGCGGACGTCAAGGCACTGCTGGACTACCGCGGCCGCATCAGCGACCTCTCCCCCAGTGAGCGGGAGCGTTTGCGGGAACTGACCCGACTGCGACAGCGTCATAACAAGAGCCATTAACGGGAATTGCGGAACTGACCTTGAATTCAGCCGACGTCGCCCCCAATTTGGGGGCATTGGTGATTACAGAGTCACAGAATAAAGAGCACAACGAGATTGGCCCGTCCATAGCGGTAATCCCGCAGTGGCAAAGTGGCAGCAATGCCCACACACGGCTATAATGGTCGATTATTTTTCCTCATCATTACGCGTCCAAGGGTGACTATGTCAGCCAACTCCCAGAAGTCCCGATTGAAAGACCTCATCGCCCGCGGTAAAGAGCAGGGTTACCTGACTTACGCCGAGGTGAATGACCATCTGCCCGAGGATATCGCTGATCCGGATCAGGTGGAAGACATTATCCGCATGATCAACGACATGGGCATCCAGGTCACTGAGGTGGCGCCGGATGCCGATGAGCTGCTGATGACCGACGGCGATTCCTCCGCCGATGAAGCCGCCGCTGCCGAAGCCGCCGCCGCACTGGCCGCCGTGGAAAGCGACGCCGGCCGCACCACGGACCCGGTGCGCATGTACATGCGCGAGATGGGCACCGTCGAGCTGCTGACCCGCCAGGGCGAAATCGTTATTGCCAAGCGCATCGAGGAAGGCATCCGCGATGTCATGGCCGCCATTGCCCACTTCCCCGGCACAGTGGCCGCCGTCATCAACAACTACGACACCATCGTCGAAAACGAAGGCCGCATCAGCGATGTGGTCAGCGGCTTTCTCGACCCCGAAGGGGAGGAACCCCAGTTCCCCGCCAGCGCCTACCGTTCACCGGAGCCCAAGAAAAAGGCCGTGAGCGACGATGACGAGGATGAGGACGACGACGAGGAGGAGGCGGAAACCGAGAGCGGTCCGGATCCGGAAGAGACCCGGCTGCGCTTTGAGCTGCTCCGCGACAAGCTGGCCACGGCCATGGAGGCCATTAACGAGAAAGGCCGCGACAGCAAAGAGGCCAAGAAGGCACTGGAAGAGGTGGGCAATGTCTTTGCCCCCTTCAAGCTCGCCAACAAGCACTTTGACGAACTGGTCAACGCCATCCGCTCCACCAACGATGCCATCCGCCAGTACGAGCGCAGCATCATGGCCATCTGTGTGCGTGACTGCGGCATGCCCCGCAAGGACTTCATCAAACAGTTCCCGGGGCACGAGACCGACCTGAACTGGCCCGGCAAGCTGGGCAACAGCAAAAAGCCCTACGCCGAGGCCATCAGCGAGCGCGCCAATGAAGTGGTGCGCCTGCAGAAGAAGATCGCCAGCGTCGAGGAAGGCGTCGGACTGAACGTCTCCGAGATCAAGGAGATCAACCGCCGTGTCTCCATCGGCGAAGCCAAGGCCCGCCGCGCCAAGAAGGAAATGGTGGAGGCCAACCTGCGCCTGGTGATCTCCATTGCCAAGAAGTACACCAACCGGGGGCTGCAGTTCCTGGACCTGATCCAGGAAGGCAACATCGGCCTGATGAAGGCCGTGGACAAGTTCGAGTACCGCCGTGGCTACAAGTTCTCCACCTACGCCACCTGGTGGATCCGTCAGGCCATCACCCGCTCCATCGCGGACCAGGCACGCACCATCCGGATTCCGGTGCACATGATCGAGACCATCAACAAGCTCAACCGG
>JAWWAC010000029.1:0-36429 GCA_033721915.1 Oleiphilaceae bacterium | reverse complement strand
ATGCCGAGCTGGAGACCTTTGTCGAACTGCAGGACAAGATCGGCACCGTCCGTGATGACTACGTCTCACGCATTGAAAGCGCCGATTCCGAAGACAAGGCCCGTGAACTGCAGCAGGAAGCCCAGAGTAAAATGGTGGAAGTCATTGAGGACGCCGGCATGAACGTCCAGGAGTACAACGCTATTGCCGTGGCCTACAATTCCGACCCCTCCATCCAGGAGCGTGTGGACGAAATGTCCAACAACTGATGCCGCACCCCCTTCGGTGGCATCCGTCTCTACAGCCCCGCAATGCGGGGCTTTTTTCTGTCTGTCTCTCTTTCGCCTTTCACCTGAACCCGTTTGGCTGGAGCCTGTCAGGGCCGGATTTTCCGGGGTGACGGCATAATGCCACAACATTACTGCCACATGTGGCTTAATGCCACACTCGGAAACAACCCACCGACCTTGGCGCCTTACTATAAAACCTTTTTAATTAGATGCTTAAGTACTTTTCCGCTATCTGGCACGGATAATGTATCGCACAACCTGTCAGACAACGAACAACTCGTAAGGAGTCATTATGAAAATCCAGATCAGCGCACTGACCCTGTCCATGGCACTGGCACTGGGCCTGACCGCCACGCCCGCGCTGTCACAGGAGGGCTCTACCGGGCAGCAGGACATGACGCCGGAACAGCGCCACCAGGCCGCGGAATTTTCCGATTCCGAGCTGGAGCAGTTTTTCGCACTGCAGGACGACATTGGTGAAATCCGGGAAGAGTATGTGGCACGGATCGAGTCCGCCGAGTCCGAGGAAGAGGCACGGGAGCTGCAGAGCGAAGCCCAGACCAAGATGGTGAATGCCATTGAGGAGGCCGGCATGAGCGTGGAGGAGTACAATGCCATCGCCGTGGCCTACAACTCCGACCCCTCTGTACAGGAGCGTGTTGACGCCCTCTCCGGCGGCTGAACCGGACCCGCTGGACACAGCCCCTTGAAGAAAAAAAGCCCGCCGGGGTATTCCGGTGGGCTTTTTTTATACCCCTGTCTGGCGTTCAGCGGGCTTCAGAACGAATAAAGCAGGGTCACAGCGGTAATGGTATCGGTGTTTTTGCTGCCCGCCGGCACCTCCGATTCCCGCTCCACCGTATAGGAGAAGCGCATTGCCAGTGAATCCCTCAGGTTGGCCTGCAATGAGGTCACGGACTTGGAAATGGACTCGCCATTGTTCAGACCCACTTCCGTTTCCAGGTCCTGCTGGAACGTGGCCGCAGGGGACAGTGCGTAACTGAAGTTGGCGGCAAAACGGCCGATGGGGTCCTCACGGCGGGTTTTGCCGTCCGGGTCCGGCTGGTCAAAGCGGCTGAAGCGATAACCCACACCGGCAGAGATGTCCAGATAACTCTTTTCACCGGCGTCCCAGGCACGGCGACCGTAACCGGCGGAGGCCGTGGCCTGGAATTCAAAGCCGCTGAAATCGTCGTTGTCGTAACTGGCCCGGACAAACACGAAATCATGGGGATTGAACTTGTAGTCCAGCTGCGTGGAGGCCCGGTAACGCTCCGCGGTGCGCACCTCCTCCTGCTCGGCGTAGCGGGACTCCAGGTTCAGTTTCTGGCGCCAGTCCGCCCAGTCACGGGTCACATCCACCCGGGCGGTGATGCTGGTCTCCGAGGTATTACCGGAAGACGACACCAGCCCGGCCTCGGCACTGCCGGACCAGCCTTCCTGTGCCACGGCCGAAGCCGAAGACGTGGCGACAATAACGGCGGCCAGCAAAGGCCCTTTTCTGGTTAAAAGCACGCTGATACTCCTGTTACTTCAGTTTATTGAGGGTCAATGACTCATTCACTGGCCCGGTGCAGATCGAAATTTTTTCAGAAAGACTTTACCAGAAGATTCACAGGCACTCCGTTACGATCCGGCCTGCCCTTCAGTTCAATAAACGCCGTGACATTCAACCGCAGACAGCGGTTGAATACTCTGAAAAGTGTCCCAACATAGGCTGGTACGGTGAATCCAACGTAACAACCGATTCGGCAACGGCTAATCAGGAGTTCCCTTATGAGCAATCACGTGGTCATTACCGGTGCCAGCCGGGGTATCGGCCTGGAACTGGCGCGATATTACCACCAGCGGGGTGACCGGGTGACGGCCCTGTGCCGGCGCAGCTCAGAGCCACTGTCCGCCCTGGAGGTCCGTGTGATCGAGGATGTGGACGTCACCGACGAGGCGGTGGTTAACCGCCTGCCCGAGGACATGAACGGGGAAACCGTGGACATCCTGTTCAACAACGCCGGCCTGCTGACGGACGAGAGCCTGGATACACTGGATCTGGACCGCATCCGCCACCAGTTCGAGGTGAACGCACTGGGCCCGCTGAAAGTCACCCAGGCGCTGCGGCCACTGCTCAGGGAAGGCAGCAAGGTGGCACTGATGACCTCCCGCATGGGCTCCATCGCCGACAACGACTCCGGCGGCCGCTACGGCTACCGCATGACCAAGGCCGCACTGAATGCCGCCGGTAAGTCCCTATCCGTGGACCTGGCCCCCCAAGGGGTGGCCGTGGCCATACTCCACCCGGGCTACGTCAAAACCGCCATGACCGGCCAGACCGGCCACCTGGAACCCCAGGAGGCGGCACAGCGGCTGATCCAGCGGGTGGATGAGCTGAACCTGGAGAACACGGGCAGCTTCTGGCACTCCGACGGCAGCCGCCTGCCCTGGTAAATTGAAAATAATGGCTGCGTAACGGCCCGGATTCAGGTATAGTATGCCATCTTGTTTTGGGCCCTACGCGCCATCGCGTTGTTTTACGCCAGCACGATACCGAGACCTTACGGAATCCGTACCACAAAACAGCACCGCCCTTTCCGGTGGTCTGTCATTGCTGCCGCTACTCCCCGCCGCGCCTCAGGCCAGACAAGTCCGCCCTGCTCCCTCCACCTGACAGGAATGGTGTGAGTTGGCAGATGAGCGGGACTCGTGTGCCGAGGTGAATCCAGATTTCCATCAGCGCCATTCCAGTGCACCCCACTGGTGGCGCCGGTCTGTTTTTCATCTGCGGTATCTACTCAGGATACTCAGGATTTATTAATGACCGAAGCTACTGTTCAGCAAGACCCGCAAACCCAAGCCGCCGAAAAAACCGCCGATTTCCAGTCACTGGGACTCTCGCCGGAGCTGCTGGCCACTGTGGCCAGGCTGGGGTTTGAAACCCCCTCTGAAATCCAGGCCGCCATCATCCCCCATATACTCCAGGGCCGTGACGTCATCGGACAGGCACAGACCGGCACCGGCAAGACCGCCGCCTTTGGCCTGCCGCTGATTGCCCGCGCCAATGCCGCCACGGACGCCAACAGCCCGGCCGCACTGGTACTGTGCCCGACCCGTGAGCTGGCCATGCAGGTGGCGGAGGCCATCAAGAGCTACGCCGCCCACGACCGCCAGTTCCAGGTGACCGCCATCTACGGCGGCCAGCCCTTCCGTGAGCAGATCAGCGCACTGCGCCGTGGCCCCCATGTGGTGGTGGGCACACCGGGCCGGGTGCTGGACCATCACCGCCGTGGCACCCTTAAAATGGACAAGCTGCGTACCGTGGTCCTGGACGAGGCCGACGAGATGCTGCGCATGGGCTTTATTGACGACGTGGAAACCGTGCTGGCCGCGGCGCCGGATGACTGCCAGAAGGCGCTGTTCTCCGCCACCATGCCCAGCGTGATCCGTCGCATTGCCCAGAAGCACCTGACGCAGCCGGAAGAAATTACCATCAAGCACAAGACCGCCACGGTCAGCCGCATCAGCCAGCGTTACCTGGTGGTGGCACCCAACCGCAAGAAAGAGGTACTGACCCGGGTCCTGGACGTACAGGACTATGACGGCATCATTGTCTTTGTGCGCACCAAGGTGGCCACCGTGGACCTGGCGGACCACCTGATAGCCGCCGGCCACAAGGCCATCGCCCTCAACGGCGATGTGGCCCAGAACCAGCGTGAGCAGATTGTGGAGCAGATGCGCCGTGGCAAGCTGGACATCCTGGTGGCCACGGACGTGGTGGCACGGGGCCTGGACATCAGCCGTGTGAGCCACGTCATCAACTACGACGTGCCGCAGGATCCGGAAACCTATGTGCACCGGGTGGGCCGTACCGGCCGTGCCGGCCGCAGTGGCGATGCCATTCTCTTTGCCACACCCCGCGAGCGTCGCGTGGTACAGCAGATCGAGCGCACCACACGCCAGAGCATCACCCCCATGACAGTGCCGGATGCCGCCACCATCAATGCCACCCGCATTGCCCGCTTCCGCCGCAAGGTCCTGACCGCCATGGAAGGGGATCTGAGCGCCTACCGGGATATCGTGGAAGCCATGATCAGCGAGGAAGAGCTGGATGTGGTGGAGGTGGCCGCCGCCATGGCCCTGATGGCACAGGGCGAGAAGTCACTGACGGTCAAGGAAATGGACCTGGCACCGGCCCCCAGGGCCCGTGAGCCGCGCATCATCGAGCGCAAGAAGCGGGTACGCACACCCGGTGGACCGGTGGAAGCCAACATGACCCGCTTCCGGGTGGAAGTGGGCCGCTCTCACGGCGTCAAGCCGGGTAACCTGGTGGGAGCCATTGCCAACGAAGGGGATCTGGACAGCCGCTCCATCGGCCGTATCGATATTTTCGACCACTTCAGCACCGTGGACCTGCCACAGACCATGCCGGCCAGCACTCTCAAGCAGCTGCAGCAGACCCGGGTGGCCGGACGCCCGCTGCGCATGGCCGCCGACAGCTGAGCCTCAGTCCGGATCCGGGTCCCGTACCTGGCGACGGGGACGGCGGCGGCGCACCTTGACGCCGCCTTCCTCCCCGCTACCGGCACTGCTGCGACTGGCCACACCGCCGCTGGCCGCGCCCGCCGCCGGCGGTTTCTCACGGACAAAAGCCTCTTCGTAGGCCTGATAACCCTCACGAATCAGCTGCACCAACTTCAGTGACGGCATTCCCTGGGGCACCCGGCTGGGTGTCCCGGAGAAATGCCGGCTCTGGGGCCTTCCTTCAAATGTGATCTGCAAGCCACTGCTGTGTTGCGCCGTCTGGCTCGCAACATCGATCTGCCAATCATCCATTGTGGCGCTTCTTCTGTCTGCTGGGTTAAGGCTTCTGACCCTGTGGTTTCTCCCGGAAACCATGACCCCCGGGGCCGGCACCGGCCACAACAGCCAGGGTCATTGTTCAAACTTTTGTCAGAATAACCAGCACCCAGAGCCGAATCAAGCGACTGGAAGGCGCCTTCAACGGGCCTGACAGGTGCCTGTCAGGCCTTCAGGCCCGACACAGAGCCTCCCGGCTCAGAACCAGTCTTCCTGCATGTCAAAGCAGGTATTGTCCATATTGCGAAGCAGTACCAGATCCTGTGCCACACCGGGCAGCTCCCAGTGGAAGAAATACTGGGCCGCCTGAAGCTTGCCCTGGTAAAAACTCCGGTCGCTGCCGCTGGCACCCGCCTCCAGTGCCGCCGCCGCCACATTGGCCTGACGCAGCCACATCCAGGCCACGCAGATATGGACGAACAGGTGCTGGTAACAGGCGGCGTTGGCCAGGGTTTTGTCGGGCCCCTCCTTCATCAGTGCCTGTCCCAGCTGCTGTGTCACCTTGCCCGCCTGCTGCAGTGTCTCACCCAGTGAGCCGGCCCATTCGCGGCAGCGGCTGTCACTGGCCGCTTCCATGTCCCGCTGCACGGCCCTGAACAGCACCTGCAGACCGGCGCCTTTCTCCTGCCAGGCCTTGCGCCCCAGCAGATCCATGGCCTGTATGCCGTTGGTGCCTTCGTGGATGGGGTTGAGGCGGTTGTCACGCCAGCACTGCTCCACAGGGTACTCCCGGGTATAGCCGGCACCGCCATAGACCTGGATGGCCAGATCATTGGCCTTGACCCCGTACTCCGAGGGCCAGGCCTTGATCACCGGGGTGAGCAGGTCCAGCAGCTGCTGCGCGGCCTGTTTCTCGGCCGGGTCGGTATGGGTGCCGGCATCGTCCATCAGCCGTGCCCCGTACAGGCACAGGCTCACGGCCCCTTCCACATAGGCCTTCTGGGCCAGCAGCATGCGGCGTACATCCGCGTGCTGGATAATGGGCACCGGCGGGCTTTCCGGGTCCTTGTTGGAGGGGTGGCGCCCCTGCAGCCTGTCACGGGCGTACTCCAGGCTGTGCATATAGCCCCGGTAGCCAATGGCCGCCGCACCAAAGCCCACTCCGAGACGGGCCTCGTTCATCATCTGGAACATGTACTTCAGGCCCTGGTGTGGCTCACCCACCAGGTAGCCGTAGCAGTCCTTGTCGTCGCCAAAGCTCAGTGCCGTGGAGGTGGTGCCACGGTAGCCCAGCTTGTGAATCAGGCCAGCCAGTGCCACGCCATTGCGCTCACCGGGCTCACCCTGAGCATCCAGACGGTACTTGGGCACGATAAACATGGAGATGCCCTTGACCCCGGCCGGCGCCCCCTTGATGCGGGCCAGCACCAGGTTGACGATGTTGTCCGTCAGCTCCTGGTCACCACCGGAGATGTAGATCTTGGCCCCCTTGATCAGGTAGTGGTCCTGGTCCGTCGGGGTGGCAGAGGTGCGCAGGTCCGCCAGTGCCGAGCCGGCGTGGGGCTCGGTCAGTGCCATGGTGCCGGTGAAGCGGCCACTCAGCATGGGGGCCAGGTACTGCTCTTTCTGGGACTCGGAGCCAAAGGCCCGCACCACATTGGCCGCCGCCGTGGTGAGAAAGTGATAGCCGGAGGTGCTGGGATTGGCGGCCATGAAAAAGCCACTGCAGGCGGTCATCACCGACTCCGGCAGCTGCATGCCACCCAGCTCGTAATCATGGCGACCGGCAATAAAGCCCGCCTCGGCGTAGGCATCGATGGCGGTTTTCACCTCGGGACGCATGCGCACCTTGCCATCCACAAACTCCGGCTCTTCCCGGTCCGAAAGGGGGTTGTGGGGGGCGAACTGCTCACGGGCGATTTTCTCCGCCGTCTCGATGACCGCATCGTAGGTGTCCCGGCTGTGCTCGGAGAAACGCTCACGCTCACAGAGACTGTCCGTATCCAGGACTTCGTAAAGCTGAAAGGCCAGATCGCGGCGGTTGATCAGGGTATCGGTCATAACGGGGACTCCGGAGCGAAAAACGGGAAGAAGCGGTTATAACGGAGCATGCCACAGGAGAAACTGGGCCTGCACTGTCACAACTGACATAATGATGGTCACTTGTGCCATGCCGGCACCGGATCATCGGCGCCTTGCCGGGCGCCGGGCCTCACAGAAGGGTAGTCTGCAACGGATGAGTCGCCAACGATGAGTCACAAAAAGAGCCACGAAGACACCCGTGCCCACAACGGGGACCGCACCACACCGCCTCTTTACCGGGTCACACTGGTGGCCTTTGACGGGGCTCTGGCCACGGCCATTACCGGCATCATGGACCTGTTCCGCATGGCCGGCGTGACCTGGGCCAGGATCCATGACCAGTCGCCACAACCCCGTTTTGAGGTCACGCTGGCCAGTGCCGATGGCGGCCACTGCCGCTGCGTCAATGGCATCACCCTGCAGGCCCAGTGTCCCTGGGAACAGGCGCCGGAGGCAGACCTGATACTGATCCCCACCATTGGCGGTGATATTGCCCAGACGCTGCGGGACAACCGGGCACTGATCCCGCTGCTGCAGCAGTGGCACGCACAGGGGCGTGACCTGGCCAGCAACTGCACCGGCGCCTTTCTGCTGGCGGAGGCGGGGCTGCTGGACGGCCACCCGGCCACCACCCACTGGGGCTACTGCGAGCAGTTCCGGGCCCAGTACCCGGCGGTGGACCTGCGCCCCAACCAGATGATCACCGCCGGCGAGCGGGTGTTCTGCGCCGGCGGCGGCATGGCCTGGCTGGACCTGGGACTGTACCTGGTGGAGCGCTACTGCGGTGCCGATGTGGCCCGTTCACTGGCCAAGGCCTTTGTCATCGACATCGGCCGCCAGAACCAGGCCGCCTACGCCAATATCCACGCACGGCGCTACCACCAGGACGACACAGTGCTGGCCATACAGGACTGGCTGGACGCCCACCTGTCCGAGAGCATCTCGCTGGACGCACTGGCACAGCGCTTTCACCTCACACCCCGCACCTTCAAGCGCCGCTTCCGGGCCGCCACCGGGGAATCCCCCTTGCAGTACCTGCAGACACTGCGGGTGGAGCAGGCCCGCAAGCTGCTGGAGCAGCCCCACCTGCGCCTGGAGCAGCTCACCAGCCAGGTGGGCTATGAGGACGTCAGCTCTTTCTCGCGGCTGTTCCGGCGACGCACCGGCATGAGCCCCGGGGCCTACCGGGCGCGCTTTCACGCCCGCTAGTTTACAGAGCGGCTGCCACTTCCGTGCCCTGGCGGATGGCCCGCTTGGCGTCCAGTTCTTCCGCCACATCCGCGCCACCAATCAGGTGGCAGCGCCGGTCCCGGGCCTGGAGCTCGTCGTAGAGGCTGCGCTGTGACAGCTGCCCGGCGCAGAGGACAATGTGGTCCACCGCCAGCACCCGCTCCTCTTCCGTCTTGCCGTCACTGACGGTGATGTGCAGTCCCTGGTCGTCGATTTTGCGGTAGCGGACTCCGGCCAGCGTGGCCACGCCTTTCTGGCGCAGTGCCGCCCGGTGCACCCAGCCGGAGGTCTTGCCCAGGTTCTTGCCGGGCTTGCTGGTCTTGCGCTGCAGCAGGACGATCTCACGGGGCGAGGGGTGGGGCTCAGGCCTGGTGAGCCCGCCCGGTGTGGCAAAGTCCGGGTCCACGCCCCACTCCCTCTGCCAGTCTTCCAGTGGCATGGGCTCCCCTTCCGGCACGCGGCGGAAGTCGTGGCTGAGGAACTCCCCCACATCAAAGCCGATGCCACCGGCGCCGATAATGGCCACGGAGCGGCCCACCGGGACGTTGTGGCGCAGCACATCCAGGTAACCCAGCACCTTGGGGTGGTCAATGCCGGGGATCTCCGGCATCCGAGGCTGCACGCCGGTGGCGATCACCACATCATCAAAACCGGCCTCCTCCAGCTGATCCGCTGTCACCGCCTGACCCAGTTTCAGGTCAATGCCCAGCAACTCAATCTGGCGACGGAAATAGCGCAGCGTTTCGCTGAACTCTTCCTTGCCGGGGATGCGTTTGGCGTAGTTGAACTGGCCGCCAATGCGGTCGTCTTTCTCAAACAGCGTCACCTGGTGGCCACGGCGGGCCGCGGTGGTGGCCGCCGCCAGCCCGGCGGGACCGGCCCCCACCACCGCCACGCGACGGGCTATGGGGGCCAGTGTCGGGTTCAGCTCCGTCTCGTGGCAGGCCCTGGGGTTGACCAGGCAGGAGGCCCGCTTGGCCTGGAAGACGTGATCCAGGCAGGCCTGGTTGCAGGCGATGCAGGTGTTGATCTCGTCGGCACGGCCCTGTGCCGCCTTGCGCATGAATTCCGGGTCCGCCAGAAAGGGACGGGCCATGGAGACCATGTCACCGTCGCCACGGGCCAGCACCTCTTCGGCGGTGTCCGGGTTGTTGATGCGGTTGGTGGCCACCACCGGGATGCTCACTTCCTGACGGAAACGGGCGCTGACACCGGCAAAAGCGCCACGGGGCACGGAGGTGACAATGGTGGGCACACGGGCCTCGTGCCAGCCGATGCCGGTGTTGATAAGGGTGGCACCGGCGGCCTCAATGGCACGGCCCAGCTTCACCACCTCCTCCCAGGTCTGGCCCCCTTCCACCAGGTCCAGCATGGACAGCCGGTAGATGATGATGAATTCGGGACCCACCTTTTCACGGATGCGACGGACGATCTCCACCGGCAGCTGCATGCGGTTCTCAAAGGGGCCGCCCCACTTGTCTTTACGACGGTTGGTGCGCTCACAGAGAAACTGGTTGATAAAGTACCCCTCGGAGCCCATCACCTCAACGCCGTCGTAGCCCCCCTGCCTGGCGTACACGGCGGCGCTGACGAAGTCCCGGATCTGTTTCTCCACCCCTCTGGTGGACAGGGCCCTGGGCCTGAAGGGGCTGATGGGAGCCTTGATGGCGGAGGCGGAGACGCTGTAGGGCTGGTAAGCGTAGCGCCCGGCGTGGAGCAGCTGCAGGCAGATTTTGCCGCCGGCCTCGTGCACCTCGCCGGTGACACGGCGATGCAGTCGTGCCGTAAGGGGGTTGTTCATGGTGGAGGCCATGGGCAGCAGCTGGCCCACCACATTGGGTGAGAAGCCCCCGGTGACCATCAGGCCCACGCCCCCTTCCGCCCTTTCCGCGAAATAGCGGGCCAGCCTGGGGACATTCCAGAAGCGGTCTTCCAGACCGGTATGCATGGAGCCCATCAGTACCCGGTTGGGCAGCTGGGTAAAGCCCAGATCCAGAGGGGCCATCAGATGGGGGTAGGCGGATTGGGTGGTTCTGGTGGTCATGGGGGATCCTGCTGTGGTGGTGACAATGGGACCCAATGCTACCACAGCAGGGTTGCGGCTTTCTCCGTTACGGCTGAGTCCTCAGGCCACGAGTAAGCCGGATTTACAGGCGGAAGCGTCGCACCGAGGCGTCCAGTGAGCCGGACAGGTTGGTGAGCTGCTCGGCGGCGGCGGAGCTCTCAATGGCCGCCTCGCTGTTTTCCTGGGCCATGCGGGCCACGCTCTCGATGGTGCTGGCCACCTCGTTGCTGGTGTTGCTCTGCTCCTTGAGGGCCTCGGAAATGCTGTGCACCACCTCCAGCACCTCCTCCGCGCCCTTGCGGATGGAGGTCATGGACTGTCCCGCCTGTGCCGCCAGGGAGACACCGTCGTCCACCAGCTTGACCCCACTCTCCATGCCAAGCACCGCCTGCTCGGTGCCTTTCTGGATGGCGCCGATCATGCCGGCGATCTCATCCGTGGACTTGGAGGTGCGCTCGGCAAGGCTGCGCACCTCGTCCGCCACCACGGCAAAGCCCCGGCCCTGTTCACCGGCACGGGCGGCTTCAATGGCGGCGTTCAGTGCCAGCAGGTTGGTCTGGTCGGCAATTTCACGGATGGTCTTGATGATGGAGGAGATTTCCTTGGAGCGCTCGCCCAGCTCGCCAATGTCCTTTGAGGTTTGGCGCACCGTCTCGGCGATGCGCTCCATGCCGTCGCTGCTTTTATTGATGACCTGGTTGCCGTCATTGGCCAGCTGGCCGGCACGGGCGGAGATTTCATTGGCCCTCTGGGCGCTGCCGGAGACGTCGCTGATGCTGTGGGTCAGCTGCTCCACCGCCGTGGCCATCTGTGAGGCGGAGTCGCTCTGCTGGCTGGCGCTGTCGGCGGACTGGCTGGAGACAGTGGCAATGCGCTCGGCGGCGTCCTTCAGCTCCGTGGCCCCCTGGGCGATCTCCCCCATGATATCCCGCAGGCCCTTCTGCATACGGGCCAGTGACTGCACCACTCGCCCCATTTCATCGTTACGCCGGGCCTCGATGTCGACGGTCAGATCCCCGTTGGCAATCGATTCAGCGATGTCGTGCATGTATTCAAGGCGCCTCGAATTGGAGCGGGCAATCAGTGTGGCGATCACCATGGCCAGGATCACCACAAGGACTGTAATCAGATCCTGCCCCCCTTCGCTGATCAGCTCAATACGCTCTAGCACCTTCGATACAATCATCAAGAGTGCAACCAGACCAAAGCCCAGATACAACTTGGTGGCGAGTTTCAGGTTATCCAGCATCATGGGCTCCGCAGGGCTTTGAAGGGTCAGACAGCGACCCTTGCAGTGTAGTCAAAGGTCGCCGTAGGCATTGTGTCTTTTCGTTTCTTCCTTAACGGCCGATAATCCCGGTACTTGAGACTGACGGAGACCCCCATGCCCATACAGCCCGGACTGATCCCCACACTGGTAATCTTCACACTGGCTCTCACCGGCTGCACACAGGCGCCCTCTCCCGACCCTTCCCTTGAGCAGGAACAGGTCACGGTCAGCGGGCTGGGGGAAGTCCGTGCCAGCCCCACGATTTTCCACCTCCGGGGGGCCAGCCGTCGCGAGGGTGAGGATATCCGGGCCATGCACAGGGCGGTGGACCAGGACATCCGCGCCGCCCTGGCACTGGCGGACAATCTGGGACTGCCCCGGGAGTCGGTACAGGCCACCCAGGTGGAACTGCAGCCGGTGTGGCAGTGGCAACCGGAGCAGAAACTGGTGGGTCACCGGCTCACCCGGGATGTGCATTTCCGGGTGGAAGGTCTGGAGCGCTACGGGGCGCTGTTATCGGGACTCACCGACATTGGCTTTACCCAGTTGCACCCGGCCGGACAGGGGCTGGCAGACACGCAATCACTGCGCGACCAGGCCCTGGGTCAGGCCCTGTCCGATGCCCGGCGCAAGGCACAGGTCCTGGCGCAGGAGGCGGAGCGTTCCCTCGGGCGGGCACTGCGCATTGAAGAGGAAATCACGCATTCCCCATCACCCCACGCCATGCTTCGCACGGCCAGCGAGAGCCAGGAGGAAAGCGCCTACCGTGCTGGTGAAATGACACTGGAGGCCCGGGTCCGGGTGGTATTTGCCCTGGAATGAAAAAACCCCGGGCCGGCTTGCGCCAACCCGGGGTTTTTGTCCGGCAGCCTGGCTATCAGCGGCCTGAGCGACGCAGTGCCGCCGGGGTATAGAAAGAGGCGCGACGCTCGGTGTTGAAGACGAACGGCTCTTCCTCCTCGTTGGTCATGCCCACCACCAGGTAGCGGCCCGAGAGCATGTCGTACAGAGTCTCGAAGGCGTAGAACGGGATCAGATGGTCATAGGCCTGTGAGTTGTGGGCCTCGCCCAGACGCCACAGCTCGCCGCGTCCGTCGTAATGGTCCACCAGGGCAATCTGCCAGCTGTCCTCATCCACGTACAGGTCCCGACGGGCGTACACATGGCGCTCACCCTCTTTCAGGGTGGCACGCACATGCCAGACGCGGTGCAACTCGTAACGGGTCAGTGACTGGTCAATATGCCCCGGGCCAATAATGTCGTCATAGCTCAGATCCACACTGCCCAACCGGTAGGCGTTGTAGGGGATGTACATCTCCTTCTTGCCGATGATTTCCCAGTTGTAACGGTCCGGTGCGCCGTTCATCAGGTCCAGGTTGTCCGCCGTGCTCTGGCCGTCGGTGTTGGTGCCGGGGCCATCATAGGCCACGTTAGGGGCACGACGCACGCGACGCTGACCGGAGTTGTACAGCCAGGCGCTGCGGCCCTCTTTCACCTGGTCGATGGTCTCATGCACCAGCAGCACGTTGCCGGACAGGCGCGATGGCGCTGTGGTGGTCTGACGGAAGTAGAACAGGATGTTGTCGTGCTCACCCTCCTCATAGTCGACCAGAGCCGTGGGGTAGGTAATGTCCTCGGTCACCCGCACCACGCTGAAATTGCCATCGGTCTGGGGTGCTATGGCGGCGCTGTTGCGCTGCAGTGAACCGCCACGGAAGCGGGTGGTGTGGTTGAAGAACACCTCTTCACCGTTCTTGGGAATGGGGAAAGGGGTGCCGGTTTCGTAGTTGAGAATACCGTTGCCGCTGGGCTCCAGATCCACGCTCAGGGCGTTCATCTTGGTCTGGTCACGCCAGTGTTTGGGGTAGGCGTTGGTGCGACGGGTCTTGAACACCGGCAGGAAGTAGTCTTCGTAGGTCTTGATCATCTTGATCTGACCCGGGCTCAGGCGCTCGGCGTATTCGTCCACATTGCTCTGGTCAATACGGAACAGCTCTTTGTCCTCGGGAAATGGGTCCACGTAACGCATATCCCCCTTGTAGTCCGCCGGGGGCTCGATCAGGCCACCGGTGAACTCGGGGATCTCATTGCCGTTGCCGGCGCGCTCGGCGCCCACATCCGTCAGTTCGTTGCCCAGTTTTGCCGCCTCCTCCGGGGAGACCCTGGCATGCACGGGTGCCGCCAGGACCAGTGAACAGCCCAGAATGGCCGCAGCAATACCTTGATAACGCATCGTTAACATCATTGTTTCCTTCATGGTTATTGTTGTTCGAACGTCACTGTAAACGCCCATGATCCATAGACGCTTTCCAGTCATGACCGGTTCGTAGTTTTTGCCTTCCGGATCGAAGCACAGAGCCAGGACGCCGCAAAACCAAGCAAGCGCTGCCTTATCTGCGGCAGCCGTCATAAGACTATGGTGAGCTCCCCGGGTCAATCACTTTAATGACAAGGGCTGATGACAAATGGGCAAAGCCCTGCCTCATCAGCCCCATGGGCAAACTGTGTATTTCTGGCCGACAAAAAATCCGGGACCCCATAAGCGCCCCCGGATTCATGGACAGGAACGTGACCAGACGGTATCAGCGTCCAGCACGACGCAGTGCGGCCGGGGTGTAAAAAGAGCCACGGCGCTCGGTGCCTATGACAAAGGGTGTGCTTTCCTCGTTGGTCAGGCCATTCACCAGGTAGCGTCCGGACAGTATGTCCGTCAGCGTCTCGAAAGCGGCCGAGGGAATGTCGTGTTCATAAGCCTGGAGCTTGTGGGATTCCGCCACCCGCCACAGATCACCACGGCCGTCGTAGTGGTCCACCACGGCAATCTGCCAGGTATCCTCATCCACATAGAAGTCCCGTTGTGCATAGATATGACGCTCACCTTCCCTGAGTGTGGCCCGCACATGCCAGACCCGGTGCAGCTCGTAACGGGTCAGTGACTGGTTGATATGGCCGGGCTGGATAATGTCGTCATAACTCAGCTCGTCGCTGGTCAGGTCGTAGGCGTTGTAGGGAATGTACATTTCCTTCTTGCCCAGTATTTCCCAGTTGTAGCGGTCCGGTGCGCCGTTGAACATGTCCAGGTTATCCGCCGTGCGCTGGCCCTCTGAGGCGGTCCCCGGGCCGTCATAGGCCACATTGGGCGCCCGGCGCACGCGGCGCTGGCCGGAGTTGTACAGCCAGGCACTGCGGCCCTCCTTCACCTGGTCGATGGTCTCGTGAACCAGCAGCACGTTGCCGGACAGGCGGGACGGGGAGGTGGTGGTCTGGCGGAAATAGAACAGGATGTTGTCGTGCTCCCCTTCCTGGTAATCGACCAGGTAGGTGGGGTAAGTGAGATCTTCCGTCAGCCGGACCACACTGAAATCGCCATTGGTCTGGGGCACAATCTGGGCGCTGTTACGGGTAATGGAGCCGCCCCGGTAACGGGTGGTGTGGTTGAAGATAATCTCCTGACCGGCACTGGGAATGGGGAATGGCGTCCCGGTTTCATAGTTCAGCATGCCGTTGCCACTGGACTCCAGTGACACCCGGGTGGCGTTGTCCAGAGTCCGCTCAAGCCAGGAGTCCGGCATCCGGGCGGTGCGACGGGTCTGGTAGACCGGCATGAAGTAGCTGTCATACGTCTTGATCAACGCCACCTGCCCGGGTGACAGGCGGTCCCGGTATTCCTCCACATTGCTCTGATCAATACGGAACAGCTCTTCATCCCCGGGAAAGGGATTGACGTATCGGCTGTCTCCTTTGTAATCCGGGGGAATATCGGAGAGCCCTCCTTCGTAATCGGGAATCTCGTCCCCGTTCCCGGCCCGCTCGGCGCCGATCCGGGTGAGCGTCTCCCCCAGCTGGGCGGCCTGCTCTTCGGTGACCGCTGCCGCCAGGGGGGCTGAAAAAAACAGTATCCCCAGGGCCAGCCCGGCTACAGTGGCTTTGTTGTCTGTCTTCACTTGCCTGCTCCTTGGATTCTTGTTGTTGGCCTTCGCCCGGGGCGATCAGTCCGCACTGTCTGACCCGGGCTGTCCCCGCATAAGACTATGGTCCCGGCAGGGGGTCAATCACTTTAATGACAAGGCCTGATGACAAACCGGCAAAGACCCGGCCTGCATCCATGTGGCTGACGCCCGCGAGGTGCAAGGGAAAAGGGGGTTTTTCAGACAAAAAAAAACCGGAGCCGTTACCGGCCCCGGTTTTTTCAGTGCTTGCTGTGACGCTGGCGTTATCGGCCTGAGCGACGCAGTGCGGCTGGGGTGTAGAAGGAAGCACGACGCTCCGTGTTGAAGTCGTAAGGGTCGGCTTCCTCGTTGGTCAGACCAATCAGCAGGTAGCGGCCTGAGAGCATGTCGTACAGGGTCTCGAAGGCATAGAAAGGAATGTCTTCGTCATACACCTGGAAGAAGTGGGCTTCCGCCAGACGCCACAGCTCGCCACGGCCGTCGTAGTGGTCCACCACGGCGATCTGCCAGCTGTCCTCGTCCACGTAGAAGTCACGCTGTGCGTAGATGTGACGCTCGTTTTCCTTGAGAGTGGCGCGCACATGCCAGACACGGTGCAGCTCGTAACGGGTCAGCGACTGGTCGATGTGACCGGGCTGAACGATTTCGTCATAGGTCAGGTCGGTGCTCAGCAGATCATAGGCGTTGTAGGGGATGTACATTTCCTGCTTGCCGATGATTTCCCAGTTGTAGCGGTCCGGAGCGCCGTTGAACAGGTCCAGGTTGTCGGCGGTGCGCTGACCGTCCGCCGCTGTACCCGGGCCGTCGTAGGCCACGTTGGGGGCACGACGCACACGACGCTGTCCTGAGTTGTAGATCCAGGCACTGCGGCCTTCCTTCACCTGGTTGATGGTCTCGTGCACCAGCAGCACGTTACCGGACAACCGTGAGGGGGCGGTGGTGGTCTGGCGGAAGTAGAACAGGATGTTGTCGTGCTCTTCCGGAACGTAGTCGACCAGGTAGGTCGGGTAGGTAATGTCCTCGGTCAGGCGCACGGTGCTGAAGGAGCCGTCTGTCTGGGGCGCCATCTGGGCAATGTTACGCTTCACGGAACCACCGCGGAAACGGGTGGTGTGATTGAAGATGATCTCCTGGCCCGCTTCCGGGGTGGGAAACGGCGTACCGGTCTCGTAGTTGAGGATACCGTTGCCGCTGGCTTCCAGCTCGACTTTGCTGTCGTTTTCGATGGTCTGCTTGTTCCACGCATCGGGGTAAGTCGCTGTACGGCGCGTCTCATAGACCGGCATGAAGAAGTCTTTGTTCTTCTTGATCATGGCCACCTGGCCGGGAGACAGCTTGTCCTTGTACTGATCCACGTTGCTCTGATCAATGCGGAACAGCTCCTTGTCATCGGGGAACGGATTGACGTAACGCTTGTCACCCGCGTAATTGGCAGGCGCTGTGGAGAGCCCCCCGTCATAGGCCGGAATTTCATCGCCGTTGCCAGCACGCTCAGCACCAATCACGGTGAGCTTGTCACCACCCAGCTCGCTGGCAACGGCGGCACCGCCGGCCATGACCATGGAGCAGCTCAGTACGCCGCTCACGAGAAATTTCATTTGTGTTTTCATGGGTACTCCTGTTTTGTTGAGCTTATTGATTCGGGTCGGGCGCACAACACACCGCGGTTCGTGCCAATGCACCGAAACCGGTCACCATGCGGAAGTGGCCATATAAGGGAATGAAGCTTTGAGGAGACAGTAAACAAGATACGATTAGGGCCCACACCTGAGACTGTATCTGCGAAGAACCGACCGAATGTTTCAGTCAGTCTGTAAAGGCCATTCTAAGCATTCTGTGGGGCGAGTCAATTACAATATGGCCATCCACTGAGCGTGTCGGAGGCCCGTCACAGCGCCTTCCGGCCGCAAAACCGGAACAGCCGGGCCTGGCAGAGAGGGTATTCCCTTACCTGCTCGCCAACGGTTGCGAAGATTTTACCTTGTTTGTCCGGATCCTCCCTCGACCGGACCCGGACCGCTCGGCCTCAGAAGGTGTAATTAATGCTGGCGGCGACAAAGTCCCGATCGCGCACATCGTTGTAGCGGCCATCAAAGAAGGCGCTGTAGGTCAGTTCGGCCGAGTAGGCATTCAAGAAAGTGGCGTTGAGCGTCAGCCCCAGCTGCTTGTTCCCTTCCCGGAAATTGGCCGCCGGTTCCGGCGCATACCCTTTGACATCGTGGGAGAAAAAGATGGAGGGTGTCAGATTGGCGCCCCATAGAGAGTTGTTGTACTGCCAGGCAAATACCGTCCGGTAGCCCCATGAAAACGCGGTCGTGTAACCGTCGCTGCGGCAGTTACTGGGGTTGATGTTCTGGCCAACACTGCCACCGGGGCCTTCCCGACAGTTATCGCCGGTAAAGTTCTCCCCCTCCACGGGCCGTGGCCCCACGCCGAACAGTCCTGAACGGCCGAACTCCAGCACATCCTGGTCCGGCAGGTCGTGCACATAGGTGCCACCCACTTCCGCCAGGAAGATAAACCGGTCCGCCCCCATGACCCGGTCCACAAAGTGGATCACGGTGCCCTGCAGCTGAGAAACGCCGAATCGCTTGAATCCGGGCACCGCCTCACGGGCAAAGTTCTTGTCCGGGTTCTGCTCACGCAGCTGTCTTTCGTACTTGCTGAGAATCTCGCCGTTAGGGCCTCTCTGCTGGAGTCCGGCAAAAATCAGGTCGATGGTATTGATCTGTACCGGCAGGTTGCGCTTGTAGCTGTACTCACCGCCAATGGAAGTGCCACCCAACAGAGTGGTGCTGTAACTGATACCGAACTGGTCGATATCTTCGGGGTACTCCACGAAATAGCTGGGAAACGCCGTAAAAGGCTCAGCCTGGGTATTGTCCTGGTTGGCGCTCGGGCTGGAGGGGTTGTTGGCGCGCCCACTGAGCAGTGGCAGGCGGCTGTGCAGCCTCTGATAGTAAAGCCCCACCTCACCATTGAGCATGTCGGAAAAATACCGCCCGGCCACACCAAACTGCCCCCGGTCCGGCGGCACCTGATCGCTTTCACGGGGTGCCAGGAAGCCTTCTTCCAGCGCCTGGGAATCGGGCACCTGCCCACCCAGAAGCACAGGCCCACAACCATCGGAGGCCACATCGGCGGTGGAGAAATAGGTGCCACAATCGTCCACCTTAAACGGCTCCCATTTGGTCTGCAGGAAGGCTTCCAGCGTGAGGTCACCAAAGGTCATGTTGCCGTAAAGCATTTCCACGGGAATCAGGATTTCCTCCAGCTGCGCACCGGGTTTGCGGGCAGCCGGCGCGTCCAGCGGGCTGGTGGTATTGATGCCTCCCTGAATAAAGGTGCTCTCGCCCCAGTTCAGCACCTGGCGTCCGTAGCGGATTCCGTAAGGACGGTCAAACACAAAACCGTCCATGAACACATAGGCGTCCAGAATCTCACCCTGAGCGGCATTGTCACGCCCCTCCTGCGTCAGGCTGCGACGCTGACCCACAGGGTCCAGCGCCCGCTCCTCGTCGTGCAACTCATAGTCGTAGACATAGCGGGTTCGCAGAAATCCCCCCACCCGATCCACATTACCCAGGTCGGGAAAATATTGCGTGAAAATATCCAGTCGACCACTGACAAACTGCGTGTAGGGATCGCCCTGTTCAAAATTGAGGTTGCCATCGTCGAAGTTGTTGGAGGAAGCCCCGGTATTGGTAAAAGCAAACTCCGGGCCCAGGTTACCCTGTGAAATCAGGTCCTTGTCCTGCGACTCAACACGGACACCGATACCGGCGGAAAGGCGCCCTTCCACATCGGTCTCAAAGCCCATCAGATTAAAGCTGATCTTGGCCTGCACCGGCATGGCCAGGCCCGCCAGAACCGCCAGTGCCAGCGGCAGACGATACAGGGGGTAATGACGCTTGGGGGGGGTTGTCATTGCGTAGTACTCCGTTGTTCTTGTTGATCGCCGGCCCCGGGGGCAGCACGGCTGCCACTGCATCCAGGACACCGGCCCTCATAATCGGATTTGAAAAGGCGGGGACAGGCACGGCCACCCCACCGTATTACAGTCGCTGTCAGGTCCTAGTCGCTGGACGCCCGTTCCGCGTCGCTGGCCAGAACGGCCGGAATCACCGGTCTGGGCGGCTCACCGAGGAACATCTCCAGCATCTGCACCGTCATGACCTCGAACACATCCGCGGAGCTGCCGGGGTCCTCTTGGTTCTGGCCGGCCGAGATCGGATTGCCGTGAGCGCCCTCGTTGAACAGACTGATAAACGGCGTGTCCGTAGCCGAGAGCACATTGCTGGCGTCCATAAGCAGCGCCAGAGGCATGGTGCCGGCCAGTGGCGCCGGCTCACTGTCGATACTGAACACGGTGCCGCTCTCACCCAGAAGCACATCCCGCACCAGTGGGCCCTGCACAAAACGCTCATCGTCCCGCTGGGTATCCGCGTCAACGGGCACTGTGCAGTCGGAAGTGACCCGATTGGGATCGGGCTCTTCCGGTGCCGGGAAGCAGCCGGACAAAGGTTCCGGGTCCGCCGGGTCACCCACAATCGCGGTCAGCATGGTGGTGCTGTCGGTATAGCGGGCGGCGTAATTGGCGGGGTCCACATTGTCCAGCAGGCTCTGCAAGACGTTGAAATACAGATTCAGCTCGGTCCGTCCCTGGCTGAGCAATCCGCCTGAGGCGGCCTCCAGTCCAGGCAGCACCTGTTGTGACAGGTCCGGGGAGTTCTCCAGCAGGCGCGTTACGTGGCCACCGGTGTTGAGAAACGCCTGTCCCTGCACAGGATTCAGCGCGGTGTTGCCCGCCGCAACCGCCTGGTTGGTGATGCGCGGCACCGGGACTCCACCTATGCCGGACAGTGAGTGGGTCAGGTAATAAACACGATCCGTGTTGATGCCAAAGCTGTCCGTACAGGCCCCGTTGGCCTCACAGTCGGCGATGGCGGCCACGATATTGCCCAGTGAGGCGTTCACGTTGAGCCAGTCCAGTGTGCTCTGGCGGATGTGGCCCAGGGTATTGGCGAAGTTGGTGAAGTTCAGGAACAAGTCGCCGGAACCGGGGGTTTCCACATCGGCGGCCGGCACCGCCTGCATGGCGCTGTTGGCGGCAAAGCCGAAGTGGCGCTCACGGGTATCCTCCGCCGGGCGGGCGCCCATGGGATTGAGCTGTCGCTGCTCTACCACGGACAGCATCCCGCCATTCTCGGCGGCGACACTGTCACGATCGCTGGTGGCTCCTTCGAATCCCGCAAAAATACCGTGCAGCGGCGCATCAATGCCGATCGTGACAAAGCAATCGTCGATGTTGTCTTCAGCGGCGCACAACAGACCCGCGGCAATGGCCATGGGCATCATGGCCGAGCGATCCTGTGTGAGAGCCGTCTGATAGAGAATTACCGGGTAACCGCCCGCCGGCTCGGCAATGGTGCCCAGGGGCGCACCTTCATCCGGCATGGTGACGACGATGGGCACTTTCACCTCACCCACCTGGCGGGCAAAGGGGAATCGGTAGGTGATCCGGTCCGACACGGCCAGTGGCAGATTCACCTTGGGACCGAAATCCGCGGCATTCCAGGTGCTGCCCCGAATGGCAACGCCGTCCATGGCATCGTCAGGAATGCCCATGTAGTAAGGCAGTGTAATTTCACCCTCAAACACACGGATGTCCACATCCACCTCACCAAACAGGGGAATGTCCCCGGTCTGGCCGAAATCAGGGTTGATCTCCGTGGCGTTACGCTGGTTGTAAATGCGGACAGCGCGGGCCTGTGGGACATTCAGCAACGCCTCGGCGTCCAGTGCCAGTTGCTGGGCTTCACTCTCGGCAGTCGCCCCCAGGATTTCTTCGGCCGAATCCGCCACAGCGGTCTGAGCCGCAATGACATGGAAGCGGTTCAGGGTGCCACGGCTGTCACGCTGGATATCGCTAAAATTCAGTGTCTCACGGTTATCCCGGGCGCGGGTCAGACGCTCCGCCAGAGACGCATCGTACAGCCGGAAATCCGGATCCGTCAGGCGCTCAAAGGTGCGCCGGTTGATGTCTTTCTCATTCTGACTGGCTGCACTGCCCAGCGGCTGACTGCTGACGTTGTAAAAGCCGGACACCAGTCGCTCAATCGCCTGCTGACGCAGCTCAATCACCACACGGCTGTCGAAAAACGTGATGGGGGCGGCGTTGGCCAGCAACACGTCCTCAATGGCCGTGGTAGTCAGGTTGGCGGAGTAGACAATGTCGTCAAACCCGGGCAACACCAGCGAACCACCCACCGTACGCCCCTCAAAGAACGATTGCTTGAAGCGGCTGAAATCCGCAACCTGCTGCCGGGATGGCATGGCCGAGTTCCGGAAGGGCTGGATCTGCGGATTAGTCAGCACACGCTCCGGGTTGGAGGCGCTCTGGTAGATGGGCGCACCCACCAGCGGGTTGCCCTGGGCATCCAGAATGCTGTCGCTCAGTGCCACGGCGTACTTGGTCTTCTCCGCCAGGGGAAATTCAGGCAGCAGCCGGATGGCGTTATTGCGGCCACCGTCCACACTGATCCGCTCGACCCGCACGGGGGGGGATGCCAGCAGGCGCTGATAAATGGCCTCCGCATCGGCCTGGTCACCGGCCTCCCCGCGCTCTTCCAGGAAGCGGGCACGTCGGAAATCGTTGGCCCCGGCAATCCCCGGCACCTCCCCATCCGCCACCTGCAGGCTGTCGCCACCGGCGTACTCCAGTGGCAGCAGAAACACGTTCTGGTTGGGGTTGGGCACTACCAGGCCGTTAGCCACCTCTTCAATGGGCACAAGGACATTGCCCTCGGCGTCCGTGTCCACCGCAATGAAGGGCCGCGCATCCAGTGTCTGCTGGGCGTCCAGACTGGCGGAAATCTTGATGTCAAACGGGGCCAGGACGGAGACCCCGTCAATAAAGCCCAGTCCCTGAGTTACCGGGTTGGCGGGGTCCGTGCCATTGAGCGCGGTGCCGTCGTTGTCCTGGTTGATGAAAAACAGGGCGTCCTCCGGCAGCGGAAACTGGGTGGCCACCGGGTTGTAGACCGGGAAGTTGCCCTTATTGATCTGGGAGCCGGTGATGGGACCCACAGCCCCTTCGTTGCCCCCTTCCCGGGCCCCCTCCAGACAGCCGGCCAGAGCCAGGGCTGACAGGGTGACGGCCAGAAGCGGTTTTCTGCACTGATTCATGGGGAGCATCCCTCTGCTTGTTATAATCGTCGTAATCGCTGAGTGCACATAAATGAGTTATGCGCTGTAACAGCCATCACAGGATGCAGAGATTAGGCAGCGGAATGGGGCGTTAGATTAGCCCTAGTGACAGACAATGGCTGTCAGATTGGTCAATTTCAGACATGGTGCGGCTTATAGCCGCAGAGAGGACGGGACTTTTTACGCAATTTAACAAGAAAAAATGGAACCCCGGTGACAGATTGTCGTACCGGGGTCGTTGCCGAGTTACAGGCAGCCTGTCTTAACGACCCGCACGGCGCAGTGCCGCCGGCGTGTAAAAAGAGGCACGTCGCTCAGTGCTGAAATTGAACGGATCGTTCTCCTCGTTGGTCAGACCGATGACAATATAACGCCCGCCCAGAAGATCCGTCAGGACCTCGAAGGCATAGAACGGGATTTCCTCGTCGTACGCCTGCAGTGCGTGAGATTCCGCCACACGCCACAGCTCGCCGCGGCCGTCGTAGTGGTCCACCACCGCCAGCTGATAGGTGTCTTCGTCGTAGTACAAATCACGCTGTGCGTAGATATGACGCTCATCTTCTTTCAACGTGGCGCGAACGTGCCAGACACGGTGCAGCTCGTAGCGGGTCAGTTCCTGGTTGATGTGGCCAGGCTGAATGATGTCGTCGTAGCTCAGGTCCGTGGAGGTCAGGTCGTAGGAGTTGTAGGGAATGTACAGCTCCTTCTTGCCGAGCACTTCCCAGTTGTAACGGTCCGGAGCCCCGTTGAACATGTCCAGGTTGTCCGCGGTGCGCTGACCGTCCGCCGCCGTACCGGGGCCGTCGTAGGCCACGTTCGGGGCACGGCGCACACGGCGCTGTCCGGAATTGTAGACCCAGGCACTGCGGCCTTCCTGAACCTGGTCAATGGTCTCGTGCACCAGCAGCACGTTACCGGACAGGCGCGATGGCGCGGTGGTGGTCTGGCGGAAGTAGAACAGGATGTTTTTATGCTCTTCCGGCTCATAATCCGTTAATGACGTCGGATAGGTGATGTCTTCGGTCAGACGCACCACGCTGAATTCACCGTCAGTCTGAGGCGCAATCTGGGCAATGTTGCGCAGTACCGAGCCGCCTCGGTATCGGGTGGTGTGGTTGAAGTGGAACTCCTGGCCTTTCTTGGCAATGGGAAAGGGGGTCCCGGTCTCGTAGTTGAGAATGCCGTTGCCCGTGCGTTCCAGATCCACCGTCGTGGCATTCTTCACCGTCTGTTCGTCCCAGAAGTCCGGGTACGAAGCCGTGCGACGGGTCTTGTACACCGGCATGAAGTAATTGTCGTAGGTGTTGATCATCTTGACCTGGCCCGGGGTCAGGCGGTCTTCGTATTCACTGACGTTGGAGCTGTCAATGCGAAACAGTTCCTTGTCGTCCGGAAAGGGGTTCACATAGCGGTTGTCGCCCTTGTAGTTGCTGGGCGGTGTGGCCAGTCCGCCGGTGTAATCGGGGATTTCATCGCCGTTGCCTTTCCTTTCGGCACCAATCTTGGTCAGCTCCTTACCGAGCTTGGCGGCTTCTTCCTGGCTGACCTTGGCCGCGACCGGTCCGGCCAACATCAGTGAACAGGCCATGATGCCTGTCACCAGTAATTGTTGTTGTGATTTCATAATAACTTCAGCCTTTGCTACGTATTGGTTATCGGGCGCCTGGGCGCCGCCGTGTTGATTACGTTTGATTCGAACCATTCGACGCAGGTCGCGATGGTTGCCTCACGTCCCTGTGAGGCCCTGAATCAGAAGTTTACGGCGATGTTTGCACCGACAAAGTCCCGGTCGTTGACGGTGTTGAACTTGCCGTCAAAGAAGTTGCTGTAGCTGATTTCAGCGCTGTATTTATCCAGGAAATCCGCCGCCAGAGTCAGACCGACCTGCTTGTTGCCCTCCTGGAAGTTGGGGAAGGGGTCAGGCGCAAAGCCTTTGACATCGTGGGAGAAGAACACCTGCGGGGTCAGGTTGGCCCCCATGAAAGCGTTGTTGTACTGCCAGGCGAACAGCGTGCGGTAACCCCATGAGAACGACGTGGTGAAGCCGTCATCGCTGCAGTAGGAGGGGTTGATGTTGGAGCCCCTGCCTGGCCCATCCGGACCTTCCTCACAGAAATTACCGGTGAAGTTGTCCCCTTCGATAAAGCGGTTGCTGGGACCATAGATACCAGACTTACCAAAATCCAGCTCGCTCTGATCCGGCAGATCGTGCACGTAGGTCGCACCCACTTCCGCCACCACGATAAAGCGGTCCGCGCCCATGGTCCGGTCCTTGAAGTAAATCAGTGTACTCTGGATCTGGGACACGTCCTTCAGCTTGAACCCCGACACCTGGCGGGCGGCGAAATTCTCACCGGGATTTTCCTCCCTCAGGTTTTTCTCGAACTTACCCAAAATATTGCCGTTGGGGTCTCGCACCTGAGCCGCACTGGTCAGCAGGTCTGTGGTGTTGATCTGCAGGGGCACGTCTTTCTTGAAGCTGTATTCCGCGCCAATGGACGTCCCATCCGGCAGCGTGGAGCTGTAGCTGATGCCGAACTGGTCAATGTCTTCCGGGTACTCCAGGAAGTAACTGGGCAGCGCCGTGTTGGGTGCGTCGTTGGTGGTGAACTCTCCGTTGGGGTCGTCACTGGGGTTGTTGAAGCGCACACCCAGTATCGGCAGGCGGCTGTGCAGCTTCTGGTAGTAGAAGCCCAACTCGCCATCCAGGGCCACGGAGAAGTAACGGGCGGCGATGCCGTACTGGCCTTTGTCCGCCGGTTGCTTGTCGGCTTCGCGACCGGCAAAGATGCCTTCCTCAATGGCTTGTGAATCCGGCACCTGACCGGCCAGAAGAATGGGGCCACAGCCATCGGAGGCCACATCCGCCGTGGAGAAATAGGTACCGCAATCGTCGATCTCAAAAGGCTCCCATTTGGTCTGCAGGAACGCCTCCAGCGTCAGGTCACCGCGGGTAATGTTGCCGTACAGCATTTCCACGGGAATCAGGACGTCCTTGAGTTCGGCACCGGGCTGACGGAAAGCCTGTGCGTCAATCGGGCTGGTGGTGTTGATGCCGTTCTGGATGAAAGTACTCTCACCCCAGTTCAGCACCTGGCGGCCGTAACGGACACCAAAGGGCATGTCTGCCACAAAGCCATCCACAAACACATAGGCATCCAGGAACTCGCCCTCGGCGGCATTGTCGTGCCCCTGTTCGGTCAATTCCCGCCGCTGACCCACCGGGTCCGTGGCAAAATCTTCCTTACGCAGCGTGAAGTCGTAGGAATAGCGGCTGCGCAGGAAGCCACCAAAGCGGCTGATGTTACCGCGGCTGGGACGGTACTGGGTGAACAGATCCAGACGGCCACTGGCGACCGTGGAGTAGGCATCGCCCCGTTCAAAATTCAGGTTGCCGTCGTCAAAGTTGGTGGAAGAGGCGCCCTGATTGGTAAAAGCAAACTCTGGCCCGAGGTTACCCTGGCCGATCAGTCCCTTATCCTGCTCCGCCACGCGCACAGCGGTACCAGCAGACAGACGCGCCTCCACATCGGTTTCAAAACCAAACAGATTAAAGCTGATCGTGGCGTGGGCCGGCAGGGCCACGCCGGCGGCCAGGGCCACCGCCAGTGGCAGGCGGCAGGCAAAATTACGGCTCTTGCTTGTTGTTGTCATGAAGATGACTCCGTTGTTCTGATTATTCGTCCAGCAGGCGGTCCGTGGCGGATATGGCCGGCGGTAAACGCCTGTGACATAAGCAATTCTGTGGCAGTGCCCTGCCCCCGTTCTGGAGGCAGGGTCCTGGCGTTAGTTCGAGCGCTCGCTGTCCGGCACCAGGACCACAGCGCAATCCTCATTGCCGTCCTGCTCCGCATCGCACTGGTTGATCGTGGTGCTGGGCTCCAGATTCTGGAAAATATCCATCATCTGAATGGCCAGCGTGGTGAACACCGGTGTCGAACTGCCCGGATCGGCGCCAGACTGACCCGCTGAAATCGGGTTGCCATGAGAGCCTTCACGGAAGAGGCTGATAAAGGGCTGCCCAAGACCGTGGTTCGGGTCAAGCACGTTGAGTGCATTCATGACCTTGCCGAAAGGCTCGGTACCCGCCAGCGGAGCCGGGAGACTGTCGATGGGGAAGCTGGTGCCATCCTCCAGGGTCACGTCCCGATCCAGAGGGCCCAGAACAAAGAGTGTGTCATCCGCCGCATTGGGCATGGTGCAGTCAGCACTGACCTTGTCGGCAGCAGGCGACGGGGGGTTACTGCCTTCCACAGGAGCACACTCAGAGAGCGGCATGTCATCGGCCGGATCACCGATAATGGCCGCCAGCATGGTGTTGGTTCCACGGTAGTCGTCGGCGTAGTTGCCCGGGTCCACACCGTCCAGCAGGCCCTGGAGGATGTTGAAGTAGGCATTCAGCTCAAACCGGCCCTGTGCCAGAAGGCCGTCAGAGGCGGCAAAGAGACCCGGCAGGAGGTCGGCCGAAATATTGAAGGAGTTTTCCAGTGCCCGGGTAAAGTGGCTTCCCACATTGAAGAAGGCCTGGCCCTGAACTGGATTAAGCGCCGTGTTGCCAGCGTCGATGGCCTTGTTGGTGACGCTCGGGACGGGCACACCACCCATGCCGGTCAGGGAGTGTGTCAGGTAATACACCCGATCCGTCTCGAGAACAAAGCTGTCGGTGCAGGAACCGTTGGCTTCGCAGTCGGCAATAGCCGCCTCAATCGCCCCGAGGGAGGCATTGACGTTCAATGCGTCCATGGCAACCTGTCGCATGTAACCCTGGGTATTGGTGAAGTTGGCAAAGTTCAGGAACAGGTTGCCCGATGGAGGTGACTCGCCCTCCGGGAGCTCCAGCTGATCTGCGGGCGTGGGTTGCATATTGGCATCACCGGCAAAACCAAAGTGACGCTCCATGGTGTCAGCAGCTGGACGTGAGCCTTCCGGGTAGATGCTTCTTTGATCGTTGACCGAAAGCAGTCCTGCACTGTCGGACGGAGTGCCGTTTTCAATGGCGCCGTCACGGTCGCTGGTTGCCCCTTCAAACCCGTCAAAGACACCATGCACTGGCAGATCCAGCGTGATCGTGGTGAAGCAGTCAGCAAGGTCGCCATCGGCGTTGCACAGCAGACCTGTGGCCACGGCCATTGTCAGTGCAGCAGAACGATCCTGTGTCAGTGCGGTCTGATAGATGATAACCGGGAACTGCCCGTCGTCTTCAGCCTGTCCGGCGACAATTTGTGGCTGGGTAATGATAAAGGGCACCTTCACTTCGCCCACTTTCTTGGCAAAGGGGAATCGGTAGGTCACACGGTCGGTGATCGCCAGTGGCAGATTGACGTTGGGACCGAAATCAGCAGCGGACCAGCGACTGCCGGTGATGGCGACGCCGTCCATGTCATCTTCCGGAATGCCCATGTAGTAAGGAAGGACAATTTCGCCCTCGTACACCTGGATGTCCAGATCGTTGATTCCGGTACCACCGAGAAGGCCACCGTCGTCAGCAGCCTGCTGGCCAAAAGCCGGATTGATCTGGCGGCCCGGACGCTGCCGGTAAACACGGACTTCACGGGCCTTCGGAAGATCCAGAATCTCGGCGGCTTGAGTGGCCAGTTCGCCAGCCTCAGTATCCACATCGCCAGACTTGGTCTCTGACGCGACTTCAGCCACAGCCAGCTGCGCGGCAAAGGCCGCCACACGGTTCAGGTTGCCATCGCTGTCAGTGACAATATCGGAGTAGGTCAGGGTGACCCGGTTGTCACGGGCCTGGGTAATGCGATCCGCCAGATCCTGATTGAACAGACGGAAGCTCTCGTCGGTCAAACGGTCAAAGATGCCCTGGTTAATGTCCTTGGCATCCTGCTCAGCGTCTTCAGAAAGAGGCTGCTGGCTGACGTTGTAGAAGCCACTGATCAGTTTTCCGATCTGATCCTTGCGCAGCTCGATGTTCAAATCGCTCTGGAAGAAGCTCTGTGGTGCAGCGTTGGCCACCAGAACGTCCTCAATACCGGTTGTCGTGATGGTGCTGGAGTAGACCACGTCGTCAAAGCCGACAATGGAGACCGACTCTTCACGATCGCTGAAAAAGTCCCGCTTCAGCTGACCAAAGTCGGCCACCTGCTGACGGGCCGGTGCGGCGGAGCGACGGAATGCTGCAAATTGAGCGTTCGCCAGCACCCGGTCCGGGTTGGAAATGCTCTGGTAGGTGGGGGCGCCCACCAACGGCGTGCCGTCCGCCGCCTTCAGGTCATTGCTCAGGGCAATGGCGTACTTGGTTTTCACCTCCAGGGGCGATTCCGGCAGGATGCGCACCGCATTGTTGGTGCCGCCGTTGATGTTGATAACCTCTACGCGAACAGGAGGTGTTTCCAGCAGACGGTCGTAGATGGCGTTGGCTGCGTCCAGATCGCCGGGCTCGCCACGCGCTTCCAGAAATCGGGCGCGGCGGAAATCGTTGGCCAGTGCCATGCCTGGCACTTCGTTTTCCGCCCCGAACAGGCTGTCACCACTGGCGTATTCCAGCGGCAACACAAACACGTTCTGATCCGGGTTGGGAATGACCGCTCCGTCCACTTCCACGAAGGCTCTGGCGTCGAGCTCGACACTGGTATCCAGGCTGGTGGAAATTTCGATATCGAAGGGCGCCTGAGTGGACACACCGTCCAGGAAACCCAGGCCCAGTGTGACCGGGTTGGCCGGGTCGGTTCCATTCAGTGCGGTACCGTCCTGATCCGCATTGATGTAGAAAACGGCGTCTTCCGGCAGCGGGAACTGGGTTTTGACCGGGTCATAAAGTGGGCTGGGGCCCTGCGCAATCAGGGGGCTCTCGACACGCTGGATGGCTCCGGCGTTGCCACTGACTTTGGCATCCTCGAGAGTGTCACAACCTGTCAGCGCCACCACTGTAACAGTGAGGGCCAACAGTGATTTTCTGCACTGAAGCATAGGATCGTCCTTCTGCTTGTTTTATTGTCTTTGTTGGAAACGGCCACAAACGCGCGTTCCGTTGAATCGCCTCCACGCCCCTTTTACGGGACGCCTCATAACATCACGGTCAGCCTAGTCCATAGGTTCCCCTTTGTTGCCAATTTCTGTGCGAAAACTGCAATTTTTGGTTACTGTGGAGGGATCGGGCACGCCCCCTGTCAGAGGAGAACACCGTGATCGGCGACCGCGACGTGATAGTTATTCGTGATGACCGCATGCTGGCCCACAACCCGGATGCGCAGGAACACTTCCAGCCGGGACGCATGGACCGGCGTGTCCGTGAGATTCTCACCGGCCTGGGCTTCCAATGGGACTATCCGGAGCATCCTGGCCGGCTGAGCGCCATTACCGAGCTGCTTGATGAGGAGCCCATCCCCGGCATTCGCTACGAACCCGGCCGCGTGGCCACCATGGAAGAGCTCAACCGGGTGCATACCCGCTCCTACCTCAAGGAGATCTTCCGCCTGCGGGGCAAGAACGCCTGGCTGGACGTGGACACCACGGCGGTCTCACCGGGCAGCATCGAGGCGGCGGAGGTGGCCGCCGGCTCGGCCATTGCGGCGGTGGAGGCGGTGGTCTCGGGCCGGGCCCGCAGCGCCTTCTCCCTGAGCCGCCCACCGGGCCACCACGCCGAGCCGGTGCGGGCCCGTGGCTTCTGCCTGTTCAACAACGTGGCGGTGGCCGCCGCCCATGCCCAGGAGGAGCTGGGCTGCGAGCGGGTGCTGATCATCGACTGGGACGCCCACCACGGCAACGGCACCCAGGACATCTTCTACGCCTCCTCCGGGGTGATGTTCTTTGACACCCACAGGGCGGCCCCCTTTTATCCCGGTTCCGGGGATCTGGAAGAGGTGGGCGCGGGGCTGGGCGAGGGCTATACCATCAATGTCCCACTGCCCGGCGATACCGGCGATCTGGGCATGATGAAAGCCTTTGAGGAAATCCTGGTGCCGGCGGCGGACTGGTTCAAGCCGGACCTGATACTGGTCTCGGCGGGGTTCGACCCCCACCGGCTCGACCTGTGCCTGAACCTCACCTACGACGGCTTCCGCAACATGACCCGGCTGATCCAGGACCTGGCGGACAGGCATTGCCAGGGGCGCCTGGCCATGATCCTGGAGGGGGGCTACAACCTGGAGTGCCTGGCACTGGGGGTGCAGGCCGTGCTGGAAACCCTGGCCGGGGCCGATGTGCCGGACCTGTCCGAGCCGGGCTACGAGGAAATCGACGAGGCGGCCCGGTTCCACCTCAGCGCCTTTGCCGAGGATCCGGACTGAGCCGGAAAAGGCGCAAACCCCGGGCCCGGATATTGTCCGGGCCACCGGCACGTGCTAGTTTCCGTGCATGAACCGAAAAAACCGGACCCTCCATCTGCTGCTGATTGTTGCCCTGCTGCTGGCGCCCATGACGTCCATGGCGGCGGGGTCTTCAATGGCCCCCATGGAATCTCCCGCACAGGGCGCTTCCCAACAGGAGCCGGTTTCCCATCAGCCCCACGCTGAACCCCACCCGCCACAGGCCATGGAGACAGCCAGCCCGGACCACTGCTCCGGCATGGCCGCCATGGACGATTGCTGTGCCAGCTGTATCGGCTGCGCCCTCCCCGCCAGCCTGCTGGCGGAACCCGAAACCAGCGTTGCACCTCCCCAGCTGGGCAGTCTGGATCCGCCCAGACCTTTCCTGGAGTCGGAACGACAACCTCCCAGACCCTTCTTCTCCTGAAGCAACGGGGCCATCCCCTGCCTGCGGGCATGGATGGCCGACAGTGTCTGAGGTCATGGCCTGCCGTCTTTGAAAACGGTGGCTGTGGCGTCCGGAGGAAGAGCCATGAAACTATTGATACTGACAGTGACCCTGTTGCTTGGTGCCCTGGCGGGCGCCGGTGGCGTCTATGTGTGGGTGCACGGAGCCATGGGCGGCGATGGCAACAGCGACGGGGAGGAAATCCTCTATTACCGCCATCCCATGGACTCCTCCATCACCTCTCAGACACCGGACAAGGACAGCATGGGCATGGACTACATCCCCGTCTACGCCGGTGATGCGGGGGATAGCGGCAACGATGGCCCCGGAATGGTGAGCATAAAGCCACAGGTGGCCCAGAACCTGGGGGTGCGTAAAGCGGATGCCCGGCGTGGTGACCTGACCCCCGACATCCACGCACTGGGCATTATCCACTACGACGAGTCCGGGCTGGAGCACACCCATGTGCGCACCGAGGCCTGGGTGGAAGACCTGCAGGTGCGCACCACCGGTGCCGCCGTGAAACAGGGCCAGATCCTGTTCCGCATTGACTCACCACGGCTGATCAATGCCCAGGAGGAGTTCCTGCAGGCTTACCGGCGCAACGCCGGCGCCGACTCGGCCCGCAACCGCCTGCGCATACTGGGCATGGCGGAGCAGGACATAGGGCGCATTGAAAAGACCGGCCAGTCCATGAAACTGGTGCCGGTGAGGGCCCGCCGTGGCGGTGTGGTGCGCGAACTCAATATCGCCGAGGGCATGTTCGTGCAGCCGGACAGCACACTGATGACCATCGCGGACCTCTCCCGTGTCTGGGTCCTGCTGGAACTGTTCGAGCCGGACATGGACCTGCTGCGGGAAGGTCAGTCCGTGCGCATCACCCTGCCCTTCCGCCCGGACAGTGTCCATGAGGCCACCGTGGATTACATCTACCCCAGTCTGGAAGCAGAGCGCCGTGTACTGCAGGCCCGGGTGGTGCTGGAAAACCCGGACGGGGACCTGCACCCCGGCATGTTTGTCCGTGCCGGGGTCAGGGTGGAGCCACTGGCCGATGTGGTGCATGTGCCGGCGGAATCGGTCATACGCACCGGTCGCAATGACCGGCTGGTGGTAGCCCTGGAGGATGGCGGTTTTCAGGTGCGCGAGGTGCGCCTGGGGCGTCGCGTGGGAGACCGCTTCGAGATACTGGAGGGGGTGGAGGCCGGCGAGACGGTGGTGGTCTCAGGCCAGTTCCTGATTGATTCCGAGTCTTCCACCACCGCCGGGCTGGAACGTCTTTCCCAGGGGGAGGAAGGTGCCAGTGAGGCGGCGGCCGGAAACGAGAAAGAGCCGGTCTGGACCCGTGGCCGCATCGACAGCCTGTCCGACGATGGCGAGAGCGCCACACTGACCCACGAGCCGGTGCCGGAATGGGACTGGCCGGGGATGACCATGCCATTCCGCCTGGCCCCGGACCTGGACCCGGCGCTCTTGCAGGAGGGCCGGGAACTGCGCTTTCGCGTGAGGAAACACCCGCAGAAGGGGTATGAAATCACCGCCATTGAGCCGGATCAGGAGAGCGAAGGCGGCGAAGGGAGTCAGTCCCGATGATCAACCGACTGATCGACTGGTCCCTTGAGAACCGGATCCTGGTGCTGCTGCTGACCGGAGTGATCGTGGTCTACGGCCTCTGGTCCATGCGCCAGATGCCACTGGACGCCATCCCCGACCTGTCCGATGTGCAGGTCATCGTGCAGACCCCCTACGAGGGACAGGCACCCCAGGTGGTGGAGGACCAGGTCACCTTTCCTCTCTCCACCGATCTGCTCTCGGTGCCCAAGGCCCGGGATGTGCGCGGTGTGTCCATGTTCGGCACCTCCTTTGTCTATGTGCTGTTCGAGGACGGCACCGACCCATACTGGGCCCGTGCCCGTGTGCTGGAACAGCTCAGCCAGGCCCGGTCACGGCTGCCGGATGAAGCCACACCGCAACTGGGGCCTGACGCCACCGGGGTGGGCTGGGTCTACCAGTACGCCCTGGTGGACCGCACCGGGGGCCATGACCTGTCACAGCTGCGCAGCCTTCAGGACTGGTTCCTGCGTTTTGAGCTGCAGGCCGTGGACGGTGTCGCCGAGGTGGCCACGCTGGGGGGCATGGTGCGCCAATACCAGGTGGTGCTGGACCCGGACCGGCTGCGCAGCCACGGCCTGACCATGGGACAGGTCCGCTCCGCCATTCAGGCCGCCAATGACGAGGCCGGCGGCTCCGTGGTGGAGATGGCCGAGGCGGAGTACATGGTGCGCTCCAGGGGCTACCTCACGGGACTGGAGTCACTGAGGCGGGTGCCCGTGGGCATGAGCCGTGACGGCACCCCATTGATGCTCGATGAGATCGCCGAAATCCGTATCGGCCCCGCCTCCAGGCGCGGCATCGCGGAGCTGGACGGCGAGGGGGAGACCGTGGGCGGTTTTGTGGTGATGCGCCACGGCGAGAACGCCATGGCCACCATCGCCAACGTCAAGAAACGTCTCGAAGAGCTCAAGCCGGGGCTGCCGGAGGGGGTGGAGATCGTCGAGACCTACGACCGTTCCACACTGATCCAGAGCTCCGTGGACAACCTCAGCGATAAGCTGCTGCAGGAGTTTCTGCTGATCGCACTGGTGTGCCTGGTCTTCCTGCTGCACCTGCGTTCGGCACTGGTGGCCATTATTGCACTGCCCATCGGCATACTGGTGGCCCTGATGGTGATGCGCTGGCAGGGCATCACCGCCAACATCATGTCACTGGGGGGCATTGCCGTGACCATCGGCGCCATGGTGGACGCCGCCATCGTCATGGTGGAGAACCTGCACAAGCGCCTGGAGAAAGCACAACCGGGGGACAGGCACTGGCACATGGTGGGCGAGGCGGCCCGCCAGACCGGACGGCCTCTGTTCTTCGCACTGCTGGTGATCACCGTCAGCTTTATCCCACTGTTCGCGCTGGAAGGCCAGGAGGGACGCCTGTTCCACCCTCTCGCCTTCACCGGCACCTACGCCATGGCCGCCGCTGCGGGGCTGGGCGTGACACTGGTGCCGGTGCTGATGGGCTACCTGGTCCGTGGCCGCATCCGCCCGGAATCCGCCCATCCGGTGAGCCGGCTGCTGATCGGCACCTACCGTCCCCTGCTCAATGCCCTGCTCAATTACCCCAGAACCACCCTGGCGGTGGTGCTGGTGTTGGCGGCCACGGCCTTCTACCCCGCCAGCCGTGTGGGCACGGAATTCATGCCGGACATCAACGAAGGGGACCTGATGTACATGCCCACACTGGACCCCGGGGTGTCCATCGGCAAGGCCCGACAGGTGCTGCAGCAGACCGACCGCCTGATCCGCACCCTCCCGGAGGTGGAGCAGGTCTTCGGCAAGGCCGGGCGTGCGGAGACCGCCACGGACCCGGCGCCACTGGGCATGTTCGAGACACTGATCCGCTTCAGGCCAAAGGATCAGTGGCGTGAGGGCATCACCCGTGAGGATCTGATCCGTGAGCTGGACAGGGTGGTGAAGCTGCCCGGCGTTGCCAACGTCTGGGTGGAACCCATCAAGACCCGCATCGACATGCTCAGCACCGGCATCCGTTCTCCGGTGGGGGTCAAGATCGCCGGTGAGGACCTGAAGGAGATCGAGCGCATCGGCCGGGAGGTGGAGGCGGTGCTGGAAAACGTGGAGGGCGCCACCTCCGTCAGGGCCGACCGCACCGCCACAGGGCGTTATCTGGAGATCGACATCGACCGGCGTCAGGCCGCCCGCCACGGTGTGCGGGTGGCGGACCTGCAGGACACGGTGCGCATGGCCATCGGTGGCATCCCCATTGCCGAGACCGTGGAAGGGCTGGCCCGCTACCCCATCAGCCTGCGTTTCCCGGAGGACTGGCGGAACTCACTGGAGGCCATCGAACGGCTGCCCATGGTGACCCCTTCCGGGGCTCAGGTGCCCATTGACGCACTGGCGAAGGTCCGCATCGAAGAAGGCCCGGCCATGATCCGCTCGGAAAACGCCCGCCTCAACGGCTGGGTGACGGTGGATGTGCGCGGCCGCGCACTGGGCACCTTCGTGGCGGATGCCCGCCAGCAGGTACTGGAGCAGGTGGACCTGCCTGAGGGCTATTCCATCGCCTGGTCCGGCCAGTACGAGCATATGCAGCGGGCCCAGGAGCGGCTCAGCTACATGATCCCCTTCACACTGGTGGCCATCTTCCTGCTGCTGTACCTGTGCTTTCGCAGCACGGCGGAGACGCTGATGCTGATGGGGGCACTGCCCTTTGCGGCACTGGGGGGCATCTGGCTGGTGTTCTGGCTGGGGTACGACCTGTCGGTGGCGGTGGCGGCGGGCTTTATCCTGCTGCTGGGGCTGGCGGCGGAGTTCGCGGTGGTGATGCTGATGTACATCCGCGAGGCGGTGGACCGTGAGGCCCCTACCAACGCTGAGGGGCTCCGTGAGGCCATTATGGAGGGGGCCGTAATGCGGGTGCGCCCCAAGGCCATGACCGCCTCCACGGTGGTACTGGGGCTGATGCCACTGCTGATCGGCGGCGGCCCGGGCTCCGAGGCCATGGAACGCATCGCCGCACCGGTCATCGGCGGCATGATCACCGCACCGCTGGTCTCACTGCTGGTGCTGCCGGTGCTCTACTGGCTGTGGCGCCGACGGGCCTTTGCCTGATCCGCTGAACGAAAAAGGCCCGGCACCCCTGATCGGAGGGCCGGGCCTTTGGGGCGGTTCAGTTTCAGAACTCGCCGACGGCCACGTCCATCAGGCTGTCGCTGCCGTTGCGGATGGATTCCGCCAGTGACAGGGACTGGGGCAGCAGGCGCTGGTAGTAGAAGCGGGCGGTCTT
>JAWWAC010000028.1:0-37946 GCA_033721915.1 Oleiphilaceae bacterium | reverse complement strand
GAAGGTGAACATCTACACGCTCTCCCCCTTCCCCTTGCTTCCAATCGCATCCAGCATCGGCTTGATCAGATCCATCGGCACCGGGAAGACGATGGTCGAATTCTGCTCGCCGGCGATGTCATTGAGCGTCTGCAGGTAACGCAGCTGCAGTGCCTCGGGCTGTGCGGACAGGGTTTTCGCCGCCTCAAGCAGGCGCTTGGAGGCCTCGTGCTCGCCCTCGGCATGGATGATCTTGGCCCGCCGTGAGCGCTCCGCCTCGGCCTGGCGCGCGATGACGCGGATCATGGACTCGTCCAGGTCCACATGCTTGATCTCCACATTGGCCACCTTGATGCCCCAGGCGTCGGTCTGTGTGTCCAGGATCTCCTGGATGTCGGCGTTAAGCTGGTCCCTGGAGGCGAGCATGTCGTCCAGCTCGTGCTTGCCCAGCACCGAACGCAGTGTGGTCTGTGCCAGCTGGCTGGTGGCGGCGTAAAAGTTCTCCACGTTGATCACCGCCTTCTGGGGGTCCATGACCCGGAAGTAGAGCACGGCGTTGACCTTCACCGAGACGTTGTCCCGTGAGATGACATCCTGTGAGGGCACATCCAGCACAATGGTGCGCAGGTCGATGCGCACTATCTGCTGGATGAAGGGGATGATGATGATCAGGCCCGGGCCCTTGACCTTCTGGAAGCGGCCCAGAATAAACACCACACCCCGCTCGTATTCACGCAGGATGCGGAACATGCTCAGCAGCAGGCTGACGACAATGATCGCAATGGCAAGAATGAAATAGTTAATCATGGGTTGTCCTCTGGCGTTACCTTGAGTTTGAGTCCGTCTACCTCGGTAATGCGCAGCCTGTCCCCTTTGTGGACAGGGCTGCTGCTGGTGCTGGCCTTCCAGATCTCGCCCCAGGCCCGCACATGCCCTTCACCGGTGAAATCCTCCACCGCCTCGGCGCTGCTGCCGATCATGCCCTCGGCACCGCTGACCACGGTTCTCTTGCGGGCCTGCAAAGCCATGCGCAGCACAAAGATCATGATCACCACGGTGGACACCGCCACCGCCGCGATCAGTGGCATGGCAATCTGGTAGCCGGGCACGTCTGTGTCCATCAACATGATGGACCCCACCACAAAGGCCGCCGCACCGCCCAGTCCGAAGATGCCGAATGACGGGGCAAAGGCCTCCACCGCCATCAGCGCGATGCCCAGCAGCATCAGCCCCAGGCCCACGAAACTGATGGGCAGCATCTGCAGCGCGTACAGCCCCAGAAGCAGTGAGATGGCCCCCACCACGCCGGGCACGCCCATGCCGGGGTTGTAGAACTCCAGTATCAGCCCGTAGATGCCGATCAGCATCAGTATGTAGGCCACGCTGGGGTTGGTGATTACGGTGAGAAACTGGGTGCGCCAGTCCTTTTCAATGCGGTTGAATACAGCGTTTTCCAGATCCAGGGTGCGCATTGTGTCGCCCATGTCCACTTCCATGCCATGGGCCTGTGTCATGAGGTTATCCAGTGTGTCGGCGCGGATATCGATAACGTTTTTCTCAAGGGCCTCGCTGGAGGAGAGGCTGACCGCCTCGCGCACCGCCTGCTCCGCCCAGTCCGCATTGCGCCCGCGCAGCTGCGCCAGGCCCCGGATGTAGGCCACGGCGTCGTTGATGACCTTTTTCTCCATGGCGCTCATCTCATCCTGGTCGGCGGCGGCGCCGTCTTCCCCCTCTTCCTTCGGGGAGTCGCCGTTGCTGGCGCTGTCATTGCCTGTGGCGTCAGCGCCGCTGTCGTTGCTCGCCTGTGCGGGCAGGACCCTGCCTAGACTCATGGGGAAGCCGCCGTCGTCCTGGTCACCCCCACCGCCGCCACCCATCTGCACCGGCGTGGCGGAGCCCAGGTTGGTGGCGGGGGCCATGGCGGCCACGTGGGAGCCGTAGAGGATGTAGGTGCCGGCGCTGGCGGCCCTGGCGCCACTGGGGGTGACGTAGGTGGCCACGGGTACGCGGGAATCGAGGATTTTCTGGATCATGTCCCGCATGGCGGAGTCCAGGCCACCGGGAGTGTCCAGCTCCAGCACCAGCAGGTCTGCGTCTGCCTTCTCCGCCGACTCCAGGGTGCGGATAAACCAGCTGGCGGAGGCGGGGCCTATGGCCCCGTCCAGTGTCATTACCCACACATCGGGGCGGGCCCCGTCTCCCTGGCCGTTATCGTCAGAGGCCCCCGCCAGCAGTGACAGGCTGCCCAGTGCCAGGAGGCACAGGATCGCGGCTTTTCGGATCCAGCTCAGGGGGATCCGGTCAGGTCCCTTGAAACGATGCTGCATCGGTTGCCTCTCCCGTTGGTCTGACACCGGGCTGTCCGTTCATCATTCCTCGATGCGGAAGCCCACCTTGAGCACCACCTGGTAGTGGCCTACACGGCCGTTTTCCACGTGGCCACGGGTTTCCTGCACCTCGAACCACTCCAGGTTCTTGATGGAACGGGAAGCGGTGGAAAGGGCATTTTCGATGGCCTCTTCAATGCTCTTGGGTGAGGAACCGACGATTTCCACTTTCTTGTAAACATGAGCGGACATAAAAAAAACTCCTGATTCTTATGAACGACTTCACTAGGAATACTAGTGATCCTCTTTGAGAGTAACCAGCCTGGGCCGTGAAAGGCAAACGGGAAGGGGGCAAAAAACAATCAGTGAAGCGAGGCACAGCGACCCGGGCGGGTCGCTGTGTTTTGCCCGGAGACCGTCTCTCCGGGAGGGGGGGCGTTACCGGAGGGGCGGATCAGACGGTGAGGTAGCCGCCGTCCACGTTGATGCAGGCACCGGTGGTGTAGCTGGCGGCACCGGAGACCAGGTAGAGCACGGAGCCGGCCATCTCGCTGGGCTCGGCCACCCGCTTCATGGGAATATGGGCCATGGCCTGCTTCTTGATGGACTCGTTGCTGGTCAGTGCGCTGGCGAACTTGGTGTCCGTCAGGCCCGGCAGCAGCGCGTTGACGCGGATGCCCTGCTGGCCCAGCTCGGTGGCGAAGGCCTTGGTCATCTGGATCACGGCGGCCTTGCTGATGGAGTAGATGCCCTGGAAGTGGCCGGGGATAATGCCGTTCACGGAGGCCACGTTGACGATGGAACCGCCCTGGCCCTGCTTCATCAGCTTCACGCCCTGGCTGGTCATGAAGAAGTAACCGCGGATATTCACTTCAACGGTCTTGTTGAAGGCGCCGATGTCGGTGTCCTCAATGGGCCCGAAGTAGGGGTTGGCGGCGGCGTTGTTCACCAGTATGTCCAGGCGGCCGTGCTCGGCGGCGATATCGGCGAAGATCGAATTCACCTGCTCCATGTCACCGATGTGGCAGGCCCGGGCTTCGGCGCTGCCGCCGTTGTCCCGGATGGAGGAGGCCACCGCCTCGCAGCCGTCGATCTTGCGGCTTGAGACAATCACGTGGGCGCCCTGGGCGGCCAGAAGGCGGGCGATTTCCTCGCCAATGCCACGGCTGGCGCCGGTGACCAGTGCGATTTTTCCGTCCAGATTGAACAGGTCCTTACTCATGGGAATCATCCTTCGTCAAATGGGGGTTGTGAATCCCGGCTAGCGGTAGGTCACCAGTGCCGGGTCCTGGGCTTCCAGGTGTGAGAAGTTGTTGAACACCGCCAGGCTATGGCGACGGCCGCTGAACAGCATACGGCTGACACTGGTGTTGGCCAGCACGGTGTTCAGGCCCAGTGCCTTGCGGTCGTCCAGTGCCAGAAGTCGCTGTGCCACCACGCTGATGGGCCCGCCGGAGGTGACGGCGTAGATGTCACCGGCGCCGGACGCCTCGCTCATGATGGTCTCGATGGCTGCCCAGACCCGCTCCTGGAAGCCCTTCCAGGTCTCGGCGTAGTCCGCCTCGTTGCGGCCGCTGACCCAGCGCTCCACCGCCGCCACAAAGGCTTTCTGGAAGGCTTTTCTGGGTTCGCCGGTCTCGGCCAGGTCACGGGCCATGGCGTGGCGGTCGGACCAGGCCGGGTTCCAGGCATGGAGCACCGCCAGGTGGTCGAACTCATTGAGCCCGGCCAGTTCACCACGGATGCTCTCCCAGGAGCTGTCGGCCCCCTCCTCCATGGCCGCCAGTGTCTGGCGGTGGCGCTTGAGTGTGCCGGTGTAGACGGCACCGGGGGTCTGGGTGGCCGCCAGCCAGGCCCCCAGCACCCGACCCTGGCGGTAGCCGGTGTCGGAGAGCTGGTCGTAGTCGGCGGCACCGAAGCTGGCCTGACCGTGGCGGATCAGGTGCAGTGTGGCCATGGTGTCTTCCTCAGGCAGTGTTCGTGTGGATGGCCCGTTACAGGGCGCTCTCGGCCATCAGGCGTTCACAGCGCTTTTCCAGGTAGCTGATGGCCTGGCCGAAGATGGCAAAGCGCTTGTCGCTGGTCTGGCCGTGGTAATAGCGGTAGTAGATCTGCTGCATGATCACCGCCAGGCGGAACAGACCGTACACCTCGTAATAATCGAAGTTGTCGATCTCGATGCCGGAGCGCTCCAGGTAGTAATCCACCACCTCACGGCGGGTCATCATGCCGGGCCTGTGGGTGGGCTGTCGGCGCATCATCTGGAAAGGGCCCTCGTCGTCCTTCTGCACCCAGTAGGCCAGTGTGTTGCCCAGGTCCATGAGGGGGTCACCCAGTGTGGCCATCTCCCAGTCCAGTATGCCGATCACCTCGAAGGGGTTGTCCGGGTTGAGCACCGCGTTGTCGAAGCGGAAGTCGTTGTGGATGATGCAGATGCTGTGATCCTCCGGCATCTTCTCCTTCAGCCAGGCCATCACTTTCTCGCAGTCCCCCACGTCCTCCGTGTGGGCCTTGCGGAAGCGCTCGCTCCAGCCGGTGATCTGGCGCTCCACGTAGCCGGCGCCCTTGCCGATATGCTCCAGCCCCGCCGCCTTGTAATCCACCTGATGCAGGTCCACCAGCTTGTCGATGACGCTGCGGCACAGCTTGTTGGTGTCCTCAGGGCTCAGGTCAAAGCCCTTGGGGAAGTCCTGGCGCAGTATGATGCCGGGGATGCGCTCCATGATGTAGAAGTCTGCCCCCAGCACATCGTGGTCATCGCAGATGGCAATGATGGTGGGCACATAGGGGTAGACCGGCTTGAGGGACTCCATGATGCGCGCTTCACGCAGCATGTCATGGGCGGACTTGGCCAGTGTGCCGAATGGGGGGCGTCGCAGTACAAAGGAGCGGTCGCCGTAATCCACCTGGTAGGTCAGGTTGGAGGCGCCGCCGGGGTACTGGCGGATCACCGGCTCGCCGGTCAGTTCCGGCAGTCTGGATTTCATGAACCGGTCGACTGCACCGGTATCCAGGGATTCCCCTTCCCGGACTTCACCGGGTTGATCAATCAGTGACATGGTGTGGCTCTCCTTACTGGCTCGGCAGGCCCCGGGGGCACTGCCGGCCTTTCTGGTCGCTCGCCGGGGCCTGGCTGGCCCCTGCCCGAATCGCTGTCAGGGTATTGCTTCAGGCGGTTTTGCCCATGCGCTTCATCCAGCGCTTGCTCTCCATGTTCAGCAGCATGTCGAAGGCCTTGGGGCTGGCACGCTTGATGTACCAGAGGCGCCTTTCGGTCTTGTGGGGCAGCACCCAGAACTGCTTCTTGCGCACGGCCCGGTGGATGTCCTCCGCCACGTCCTCGGCGGTGACCGTGGACTTCTTCATCAGCTTGTTCACGTTCTGCTGGATACCGGGCAGATCGGAACGCATGGAGCTGGTGAGGTTGGTCTGGAAGAAGGCGGGGCACACCGCGCAGACGTGGATGCCGTCATTGACCAGCTCGTGGTTGAGTGTCTCGGACAGGGCAATCACGCCGGCCTTGGAGACGTTGTAGCTGCTCATCAACGGCGCCAGCATCAGGCCAGCCATGGAGGCGATGTTGACAAAGGAGCCACTGCCCTGCTTCTTCAGCAGGGGTGTGAACACCTTGCAGCCGCGCACCACGCCCATGACATTGATGTCCAGGATCCACTCCCAGTCCGCCAGTGTGCTGTCCTCGATGGTGCCCGCGGTGGCCACGCCGGCGTTGTTGACGACAATGTCCACCCCGTCCCAGCGCTTGACCAGCTCGTCGCGCACCTTCTCGAAATCGCTCAGGCGGCGCACGTCGCAGTTCATGTAGAAGCCTTCGCCGCCGGCGGCGTTGATCTGCTGCTCCACCTCGGCACCCTGCTCCGGGTTGATGTCGCCGATGCAGACACGGGCGCCGTCACGGGCGTAACGCAGCGCCAGTGAACGGCCCAGGCCGCTGGCACCGCCGGTAATAAAAACTCGCTGACTCATGTTGTGTAATCCTTGTTATTGACTGTTGGCCGCGGTTCACGGGGGCGACCTTGTGGTGTTGCCGCAAACAGCAACGCCGGCTGCCCTCAAGCAGCCGGCGTCATGGTTCCGGCGTTACTTGTACTTCTTCAGCTCAATGCGCGCCACCATGGCACGATGCACCTCATCCGGGCCGTCCGCAAGGCGCAGTGAACGGGCATAGCCGTAGAGACCGGTGAGGGGGTGGTCGGTGCTCAGACCGCCGCCGCCATGCATCTGTATGGCCTGGTCCACGATCTCGCAGAGCATCTCCGGAATGGCCGCCTTGATCTGGGAGACCTCACTGATGGCACCCAGAATGCCCTTGGTGTCCAGCAGCCAGGCGGTTTTCAGGGTCAGCAGCCGGGCCTGCTCGATGTTCATGCGGGCACGGGCGATGATGTCCGGGTTGCCGCCGAGCTTGGCCAGCGGGCGGCCAAAGGCCTCACGGCTCAGTGAGCGGCGGATCATCAGTTCCAGTGTGCGCTCGGCGGCGCCGATAGCGCGCATGCAGTGGTGCACACGGCCCGGACCGAGGCGGCCCTGGGCGATTTCAAAGCCACGGCCAGGGCCCTTGATAATGGCGCTCTTGGGCAGTCGCACATTGGTAAAGGACACTTCGCCGTGGCCGTAGGGGGCGTCGTTGTCGCCGAAGACGGTGAGCATGCGCTCCACCTTCACGCCGGGGGTGTCCCTGGGCACCACCACCATGGAGTGCTGCTGGTGACGGTGGGCATTGGGGTCCGTGCGCCCCATGAAGATGATGACCTTGCAGTCCGGGTGGCCGATGCCGGTGCTCCACCACTTGCGGCCGTTGAGGACCACCTCGTCCCCCTCGATCTCGGCGGTGGCGCTCATGTTGGTGGCGTCCGATGAGGCCACGTCCGGCTCCGTCATGCAGAAGGCGGAGCGGATCTCGCCCGCCAGCAGCGGCTTGAGCCAGCGCTCCTGCTGCTCCTTGGAGCCGTAATAATGCAGCACTTCCATGTTGCCGGTGTCCGGTGCGTTGCAGTTGAAGATCTCGGGGGCGATAAAGCTGCGGCCCATCTCTTCCGCCAGCACGGCGTAGTCGGAATTGCTCAGGCCGGCACCGTGCTCGCTCTTGGGCAGGAAGAGGTTCCACAGCCCCTCGGCCTTGGCCTTGGCCTTGAGCTCGGTGATCACCGGCAGCACCACCCAGGGGTTCTCCAGTGAGTGCAGCTCACGGAAGTAGTCTTCCTCGATGGGGTGGATGTGCTGGTCCATAAACGCCTTGACGCGCTTGTAGTAGTCCTGGCCTTTGGCCGACATTTCGAAATCCATGGGGCGTTCCTCTTGTTGTGCTGTGCCGGGCCGGTTGTCTGTTTCTGAAAGCCGGAACCGGGGTCAGTGATCGGAGCCTGTGGTCAGGCGTGGAGCCAGTGTAGTGAAAAATTTCTCCATTAGGCGACTGAATTTTTCTAATCGCCTACAATTAGCATGGCTTATAGAGAAACCACCACGGAGAGCACCAGCCCAGACCATGTTTTCACCCCACCGTATCGACCTGAACCTGCTGCAGGTGTTTGTCACCATTTACCGGGAAGGCAGCCTGACCCGGGCCAGCCAGGTGCTGCACCTGACCCAGCCCGCCGTGAGCCATTCACTGGCCCGCCTGAGGGACCAGTACGACGACCCGCTGTTTCTGCGCCAGGGCAACCGCATGGCCCCCACGCCACTGGCACGGCGCCTGGCGGACGCGGTGCTGCCGGGGCTGAGCGATATACAGACGGCTCTGAACCAGTTCCAGGCCTTTGAGCCACAGCACCAGGCCAAGGTGTTCAACCTGGCACTGCGGGACGTGCTGGAGACCACCTTCCTGCCGGCGCTGATGCGGGACCTGACGGATTACCCGGCCATTGAGATCGTCAGCCAGCGCATCGCAAGGCGTGACATGGAGCAGCAGCTGGCGGCGGGCAAGGTGGATTTCGCGGTGGATGTGCTGCTGCCGGTGAGCGAGCAGACCGCCCATGAGCACCTCCATGAGGACAGGCTGGTGGTGGTGGCCGCCAGCACCCATCCACTGGCGCAAAAGGGCATGGATCTGGCGGCCTATCTGGCGGCGCACCATGTGCTGGTGTCCTCCAGGGCGGAGGGGCCGGGCATCGAGGACTTCGCACTGAGTGCCCAGGGGGCGAGGCGGCGTATTGCCATGCGTTGCCAGCATTATTTCGCCGCCTGCCGGGTGGCGGAGCAGACACAGCTGCTGGTGACCATGCCACAGGCCTACGCGGAGACCATAGTTCGCCATCTGGACGTGGTGTTGCTGGAGGCACCGGCGGAGTTACCGGTGGTGGATGTGCACCTGTACTGGCACCGCCAGTACGAACGGGAGCCGGCTCTGCAGTGGTTCCGCGAGAGGCTGCGGCGGCGCTTTATTCCAGACTGAGGATCAGGCTGAAGAGAATGCCGCCGGAGAGCACACTGCTGGCCACCACCGTGGCCAGCCCCGCCAGCAGGAGCTTCGCCTCGGGCACCTCCGGCAGGGTGCCCCGTGCGGCACGGTAGAACATATAGGTGCCCAGTATGGGCCCGCCGAAACCAAAGAACACCAGCCCCAGGCCAAAGCCGGCGAAGGTCCACACGGCAATGATGCGCGAGCGCTCCAGCAGCCGTTCCTGCTCTCCGCAATGACGCATCAGCAGTGCCGAACCGGCCCACATGAGAGAAAACAGCAGGGCCACCAGTGTCAGCCCGATGACCACCACAATCATGCGGTACAGCATCAGGGCTCTTCCGGGATGTAAGGTTTGGGCAGTGATTCAAAGCCGGGTTTGGCCAGCAGGTAGCCCTGGTAGTAACGAATTCCGGCGACGCGGCACCAGCGGTATTCCTCTTCCGTCTCCACGCCCTCGGCAATCACTTTCACGCCCAAACGGAACATGGACAGCAGTGTGCCCTCGATCATGGCCTGCTTCCTGGGCTGCTTGTGCACATCCCGGATCAGTGCCATGTCCAGCTTGAGGAATTTGGGACGGGCTTCAATCAAGAGGTTCATGCGGGAATAGCCGGCACCGTAATCGTCCAGGGCGATGGAGAAGCCCATTTCATGGTAGGCATCGATAATGGACCGCAGGTGCTCCGTAGAGGCCAGGTTCTCCACCTCGGTAAACTCAAAGATCAGCTTGCTGGTATCAAATTGGTAGCGCTTGGCGGCCGCCAGTGTAGTCTGGATGCAGGTCTCCGCCTTGTAGACGGCGTTGGGCATGAAGTTGATGCTCAGGTACTCTTTCATGCCCAGTTCGGAGGCCAGCTTCACCGCCTTGACCCGGCAGGCCTGATCGAAGCGGTACATGCTGCGCTTGTTTACCTGGTCCAGCACATAGCCCGCACCTTCACCGTTAATACCCCGTACCAGAGCCTCGTAGGCCAGCACGGTGCCCTCCTCGGCATCCAAAATGGGCTGGAAGGCGAAGGTGAAATCGAAATCCAGACCGGCACCGCAGATGCAGTGATCGCAGTGGGATTCGTCGAACAACTGATCCGGATCGACAAACAGGGGATCGGACATGGGGTTTGAGGCCTCTGTGATGCATTGGTCAGTCATTGATAATTACTTATTGATACGCAAGATTGCAGAAATCCGATCCCCTTGCAATGCCACGCTTTTCAGCCCGGCCGCTAACGGCTAGTGTAGCCAGAGACGCTTTTTCTTTGTCCAGCCAGCGGGAGATCAGCATGTCATCAGTCAGGATTCCCAGGATCGCCGTTGTTCCGGGTGACGGTATCGGCCCCGAGGTTATTGATCAGTCCCTGCGCGTGCTGGAAGCCATGAAGCAGCAGGGGCTGTTGCAACTGGAGCTGACCCGGCTGGACTGGCCCAGCACGGCCTACCACCAGGCCCATGGTGAAATGATGCCGGCCGATGCACTGGATCAGCTGGCGGATTTTGACGCCATTCTTCTGGGCGCACTGGGTGACCCTGGGCCGGCCCGGGACCGGAAACGCTATGTGCTGCCGGACAGTGTCTCACTCTCCCCCCTGCTGGAAATGCGCAAGGGCTTTGACCAGTGGGTCTGTGAACGCCCTGCCCGGCAACTGCCCGGGGCACGTCAATACCTGGCGGACCCCAGGGCGGCGGACACGGACATGCTGGTGATCCGTGAGAACAGCGAGGGGGAATACGTCAGCCAGGGGGGGCGCTTGCGCAAGGGCACCCCCCAGGAGGTGGCCACCCAGACCGAGCTGTTCACCCGCTTTGGCAGCGAACGAATCATCCGCTACGCCTTTGAACGGGCCCGGCAGCGGGGTGAGGAACGCCGCGCCATTGGGACACAGCGCCGGTTTGAACACCCGGACGGCCAGCAGTGCGATTCACAGCTGTGCCTGATCACCAAACGCAACGCATTGCGCCACTGGGGCGACATGTACACCGAGGTGTTCGAGGAAGTGGCGGCGGAGTATCCGGATGTGGCCACCACCCATGAGCTGATCGACGCCGCCTGCATGAAGTTTGTCCAGGCCCCCTGGCAGTTCGATGTGGTGGTGGCCAGCAACCTGCAGGGGGACATTCTCACGGACCTGGCGGCGGTGATTTCCGGCGGACTGGGCGTGGCCCCCTCCTGCAACATCAACCCCGAGGACCGCAGCCGCCCTTCCATGTTCGAGCCCACCCACGGCAGCGCCCCGGACATCGCCGGCGAGAACAAGGCAGACCCCACCGCCATGTTGTTCACCACGGCACGGCTGCTGGCCTGGCTGGGTGAAGAGAACGAATCACTGGCCAGTGCGGCCGATACCCTGTACGAGGCGGTGGCGGCGGACCTGGCGGAGAATGGCGGCACCGCCAGAGCCACGAATGCGGTGGGGGACGCCATACTGGCCAGGCTGCGCTGATGGGTCAGCGCCCTGGGACATACCCCGAGGCCTTGTCCACCACATTGAATCGTTCTTCGCCCCGCTGCCAGCGCTGGAGGTTGTCCAGGAACTGCTCCGTCAGGGCCCGCTTCCAGCCGATAAAGTCACCGGCCATATGGGCGGTGATCAGTACGTTGTCCATGTCCCAGAGAGGGTGATCCGAGGGCAGCGGCTCCTCTTCGAACACATCCAGTCCGGCGCCGGCAATCTCGCCGCTTTCCAGTGCCGCCACCAGGTCTTTGGTTTTGACAATGGGACCACGGCCGATGTTAATCAGCCTGGCGCTGTTTTTCATGGCCTTGAAGGCCTGGCTGTCGAACATGCCCTCTGTGGCCGGAGTCAGTGGCGCGGCGATGACCACAAAATCCGCCTGCCCCAACTGCTCCGTGAGGGCGTTGTTGTCGTGCACCGCCACGAAATCCGGGTCTCCCTCCCGGGCACGGCGGGCAATGCCGTGCACCTCAAGGCCGATGGCACCGGTCAGTTGAGCAATCTGGCGGCCGATGGAGCCGGCCCCCACCACCAGCACCCGCTGCCCTTCGGTGCGCTCCGTGTCACGGTGCTGCCACTGGCGCTTCATCTGAAGGCGCAGTGAGTTGGGAAAGTCCTTGGTGAACATCAGAATGGTGCAGAGCACGTACTCGGCGATGGTGCGGTCGAAGATCCCCTGGGCGTTGGTCACCAGCACATCGCTGTTGATCAGCTCGTCGAACATCAGTGCGTCCACACCGGCACTGGTGGCATGGATCCAGTGCAGGCTGTCCGCCAGGTCGAAGGCCCCGGGCAGCACACCGGTGCGGAAGTCCGTCACCATCATGATCTCGGTGCCGGGCATGGCCTGTCGCAGTGAGCCCACATCCCAGGCGAAACGCACCTCGGCCTGATCCATCAGGGGCTCCAGACCCGGCGGACGCTCCTCATCCGGAGCCGTGAGTACGGTGATCACTGGGCGCTTGGCGGCATTGTTCATGGGCTCTCCTGCCAATCTGGGTAATGGTTACTCCCGACCCAGTATTGATCTGTGGGCCACAGGGGTCAACCGCCCCCTATTGCGGTTGATACGGATACCCGGATGGTTGTGTTAATCCCGATACGGGTCCAGTATTCCAGTCAGAGAGACTCTGCTGGCCAATACCAGCAGTTATGGGTTAATCCGCCACTCGCCGCTCTCCGCCCACCGGAGGCGGGTTTGCCAAGAGTGGCCGAGCAGCAACAATAAGGATTCCTGAATGGCAACTCCGACCGACCGTACAGAGACGACTCCCAGCGGTGCTCCCAGTCACAAGATCACCTATCGCAAGACCAAGGCCCGCTGGCATCCCTCGATGCAGGCGATCCCGGTGCCGGGCATCCGCCGCATGGTCAACATGGCCGCCGAGATGACCGATGTCATCCACCTGTCCATCGGCCAGCCGGACCAGCCCACGCCGGCCCACGTCTCCGAGGCCATGATCGACGCCATCCGCGCCGGCCAGACCGGCTACACCATGGATGCCGGCCTGCCGGAGCTGCTGGTGTCACTGCGCAACTACTACAGCAAGAAATACGACCGCAACCTGACCACGGACAATATCCTGGTCACCAGCGGTGCCACTGAAGCCATGTACCTGGCCCTGTCCGCCACGGCGGCACCGGGGCGTCAGTTCCTGGTGGTGGACCCCTCGTTTCTGCTCTACGCGCCGCTGATCCGCATGAACGGCGGCGAGGTGAAGTACGTGCCCACCCGGGCGGAAAACGGCCACCAGCTGGACCCGGAAGACGTAATCCGGGCCATTGGCATGCGTACCTTCGCCGTGGTGCTCAACTCCCCCAACAACCCTACCGGGGCGGTCTACCCCCGCTCCACCATTGAGGCCATTGTGGAGGAGTGCGCCTTCCGGGGCATCCAGGTGTTCAGCGACGAGGTGTACGACCACCTGGTGCTGGACGAGGACGAGACCGAGCCCTACGCCAGTGTTCTCAGCTGTGGCACCGACCTGGACCACGTCATGTGCATCAGCAGCTTCTCCAAGACCTACAGCATGGCCGGCCTGCGTGTGGGCTGGGTGATCTCCAGCCAGGGGGCCATCAAGAAGCTGAGGCGCTACCATATGTTCACCACCTCCGTGGCCAACACACCGGCCCAGTTTGCCGGTGTGGCGGCCCTGGAGGGGGATCAGCAGTGTGTCCGTGACATGGTGAATATCTACCGTGAACGGCGGGACCTGATCACGGACCTGGTCAGCCAGACACCCCACCTGACCGGCTACAAGCCCGGCGGTGGCTTCTACATTTTCCCGGACCTGCCGGCCCATGTGGACGCTTCGGATGTGTGTCTGCGGCTGCTGCAGGAAACCGGCGTCTGCGCCGTGCCGGGGGATGCCTTTGGTGACAGCTGCACCAACTCCATCCGCTTTGCCTTCTCCGCCTCCTGTGAGCGTATCGAGGAGGCCTTCGACCGCATCATCCCCTGGATGAAAAAACAGAAGTTCTGATCCGCCTAATGCCACCTGTGCCCCGGCCGGAGAGGATTTTCCTTGACCGGCCGGAGCGTCGTGCCATCATGGCCTTCCCCTGACCACCCTGACGGACGTCAACACCCCGGAGAGCCCCTGATGATGCGTTCAATCACACTGCCCCTGCTAATGACACTGGCGCTTCTTGCCAGCGGCTGCGCCTCCATGAGCCCTTACAGCATCGATGAGGCCACGGTGGAGCAGCACCTGCAACAACAGATCCGCAACTTCGATGCCCAGCAGGTGCGCAATGGCGTGCCCATGCGCCTTGAGCTCAAGCGGGCCAAAGTACGCCTGGGGCCCGACGGACGGGAAGTGGTGCACGTGGACTTCGCCGGAAGGGCCTCACTGGATGCCCTGATGGTGCGGATTCCCGTGGACATCAGCTTCATGGTGGAAGGCGCCCCGTTCTACGACGGTGAGAAAAAGGCCGTTTTCCTGCGGGACCTGACACTGCTGGAATCCCGCCTGGAATCGACCATGGGCTCACTGGATCTGCAGCCCTACGCCGGCGCCATCACCACCATCGCCTCCCGCTTCCTGGATGAGTACCCGGTCTACGAGCTGGATGAAACGGACCTGGGGCAACGCCTGTTCGGCATGATGAACATGAACATCAAGGTGGGGGACGGCCGCCTGACGCTGGTCCCCGGCGGCGACACCCGCCGTGAAGGCCCGGTGCGCTGAAGCCACCGGGGAGAGACACCCGTAGCGGCTACCGCCGCGATCCGTTTCCAGCCTCAACTGAAGAGGCAAAAAAAGGCCGGACCTGAGAAGGGGCCGGCCTTTTTCATGGGGAGGCATTGTGGCCACTCAGGCCACACGGGCGTCCCGGTTCAGTGACATCAGCTCGTCCTGGAGCGGCACCAGGTCGTAGGTGGCGCTGAGGTCCTTGGGGTCCACCAGTGTGGTGGGGGTGAGGTACACCCGTGGGGTTTTGTAGAGCTGCACGATGGCCTTGGCGTGTGAAGGCGCCACGTAGCGCTCCGGCAGATTCTTCTCCAGCCACTCCCGCACCCGGGGTGCCTTGCTGGAGGCCATATTGGGGAACAGGTGGTGCTCCACATGGTGACTGAAGCGGAAATGCAGACGGTCCACGATGCCCGGCGTGCGCACACTCATGGAATTGTCCACGGGGTTGTTGGTCTCAGTCTGCGGGCGCAGGAAGTGGTTGGTGAGGATATACCCCTGCCCCACCATGTTGGCCCACACCAGCGGAATCAGCACCGTAAACACCGCCATGCCACCGGAGAGGGCAATCAGTGCCAGCCAGGCCGCGCCGCAGGCCAGACTCTGGCGGATGGCGCGCTTGCGGTTGAAGCCCGGAAAGGCATTGGCCTTGCGGGTCTGGAACCAGAGCACCAGCTGGGCGTGGAAAATAAAGGAATAGGTCAGGAAGAAATAGCTGTACCAGGTGCCGGAACCCGGGGCCAGCTTGAGAAAGCCGGTCAGTTTGGGGTGCTTTTTGTAGCGGGCCATGGTGCCGAAGCTGTCCGGGTCCTTGTCCCCCTGGTTGGTGTTGCCGTGATGCTCACGGTTGTGCCAGGCACGCCAGAATTCCGGGGTGATCAGCATGGGGCCAAAACCCAGCCAGCCAAAGAAGTTCTGCATGGACCGGGACATGCCCGCCGCACCGTGCAGCACCTCATGGGCGAGAAACGCCTGGGCCACCAGTGAATTGCCCACCGCCATGGCCAGCATCAGGTTGCCCCACCAGGGCAGGCCCAGTGTCAGCATGGCGGTTATGCCGCCGACAATCACCAGTGTCAGTGGCAGAAACCAGATCACCCGCCAGGTCTGGGGGCGAAAGGTATCCGCCGGGAGCTCTTCGCGGATGCGTTTGCGGATGGCCCGCTCATCCGCCGCACCGGCCTGCTGCGAGAGCGACTCGGCGCCCAGGTTTTTCACATTACCGTTAATGGCTGTGCCCATTGCTGAAACCTCTTCTGAAATTAAGAGTACATCTGTACGCCGAAATATACAGCCATCCTTCCGGCTGTGCAAGGGGAAAAACAGGCAGCGCACCAGTGATCACCAGAGAATCCAATGCGACCTCATCAAAACAGGCATAAAAAAGCGCCGGACCCTTGCGGGGCCGGCGCTGTCCGGTTAGTGACTGACAAGCGTTAAGCGAACAGGTGTTACTTGAAAGCCCGATTCTCGATCAGCTCATCCACCACCCCGGGGTCCGCCAGTGTGGAAGTGTCCCCCAGGTTGTCGTGCTCATTGGCGGCAATCTTGCGCAGTATGCGGCGCATGATCTTGCCGGAGCGGGTCTTGGGCAGGCCCGGAGCCCACTGCACCACATCCGGCTTGGCAATGGCGCCGATGCGGTCGCGCACCCACTGCACCAGCTCACTGCGCAGTTCCTCATCCGGACTCTCGCCACGCATCAGTGTCACATAGACATAGATGCCCTGCCCCTTGACGTCATGGGGGTAGCCCACCACAGCGGCTTCCGCCACTGCCGGGTGGGCCACCAGGGCGCTTTCCACCTCAGCGGTGCCCAGGCGGTGGCCGGAGACGTTCAGCACATCGTCCACCCGTCCGGTGATCCAGTAGTAGCCGTCCTCGTCACGGCGGGCGCCATCACCGGTGAAGTAGACATTGTCGTAAGTGCTGAAATAGGTTTTCTCGAAACGCTCATGGTCACCGAAGACGGTGCGCATCTGCCCAGGCCAGCTGGACTTGATCACCAGGTTGCCGGCGGCGGCCCCCTCCAGCTCGTTGCCGTCCTTGTCGAACAGCGCCGGCTCAATGCCGAAGAACGGCAGCGTGGCGGAGCCGGGCTTGAGGTCCATGGCACCGGGCAGTGGAGAGATCATGATGCCGCCGGTCTCGGTCTGCCACCAGGTGTCCACAATGGGGCAGCGGGCATTGCCGATGATGCGGTAATACCATTCCCAGGCCTGCGGGTTGATGGGCTCTCCCACGGTGCCCAGCAGGCGCAGGCTGTCACGGCGTGTGCCGGCCATCACCTCGTCACCGCCGGCCATCAGTGCCCGGATGGCGGTGGGGGCGGTATAAAGGGTGTTGACGCTGTGGGTGTCCACCACCTGGCCGATGCGGGAGGCATCCGGGTAATTGGGCACCCCTTCAAACAGCACCGTGGTGGCGCCATTGGCCAGTGGGCCGTACAGCATGTAGCTGTGTCCGGTGATCCAGCCAAAATCCGCCGTGCACCAGAACACCTGGCCGGGACGATAGTCGAACACCAGCTCGTGGGTCAGGCTGACATAGACCATGTAGCCGCCGGTGGTGTGCAGCACCCCCTTGGGCGCCCCGGTGGAGCCGGAGGTGTAGAGCATGAACAGCGGGTCCTCGGCGCTCATCTCCTCCGGTTCGCAGTGGGGGTCCGCCTGGCTCATGAGGGTCTTCCAATCATGATCACGGCCGGATTTCATGGTCACGTTGGCGCCGGTGCAGGGCATCACCACCACCGTTTCCACGCCGGCACCGCCGGGCTCTTCCAGTGCCTGGTCCACGTTCTGCTTCAGTGGAATGCGGCGGCCACCGCGCACCCCTTCATCGGCGGTGATGACAAAGCGGGAGCCGCCGTTTTCAATGCGGGCCGCCAGCGCTTCCGGGGAAAAGCCACCGAACACCACGGAGTGGATGGCCCCAATGCGGGCGCAGGCCAGCATGGCCACGGCGGTTTCCACGACCATGGGCATGTAGAGGGTCACCACATCCCCTTTCTTCACGCCCAGGCCTTTCAGCACATTGGCGAAGCGGCAGGTCTCGGCGTGCAGCTCACGGTAGCTGACATGGCGTGAATGGCCCGGCTCGTCCCCCTCAAAGATAATGGCCGTCTCGTCGCCGCGATCCGCCAGGTGGCGGTCCAGGCAGTTGGCGCTGGCGTTGAGGGTGCCGTCCTCGTACCAGCGGATGGAGACATTGCCCGGCGCAAAGGAGGTGTTGCTCACACGGGTGTAGGGTTTCATCCACTGGAGGCGTTTGCCCTGCTCCGCCCAGAACGTCTCCGGGTGACTGACGGATTCACGGTACAGGGCCTGGTAGCGCTCTTTATCCACCAGGGTGTCCTGACGGAAGGATTCCTTGACCGGATATACGGATTCCCGGGATTCTGTCTGCGGGTTCGCCATGGGGCAGCCCTCCTTGTTGTTGGTAAACCATCTGCTTCGGGACAGTCGAATGGTGTGAAGCCTTGCCAACAGCATAGCGGCTGGCCCCAGTGGGGCACAATCCGTTCAGCCGCCATGCACGGAAAGACAGCCACCGCCATGGCAGAGGGCACACCCTGACGCGCTGGCCAGGGAAAAGGAACAGGCCCGGACAGCACGGGCCCGGCACAACAGGGGGTCAGGCCACCCGGCGCTTGCCCTTGCGGGCACTGAGGCTGTAGAGCTTGCGCTCTTTCAGGGCAAAGCGGTTCAGTCCCACCATATGGCGGTGGACATAACGCGGCCAGTCAATAGCGCGGGAATCTACCGGAAACAGGGTGCGGTCGCGGCTGCCCATGCGTGTGGCCAGGTCCAGCAGACGGTCGTTGTGGAAGATGTAACGGGGGCAGCTGTAGAAGCCGAAAAGTCGGGCCAGCTTGAGTGTGGTTTCCAGCTTCTCCAGTGCCTCGTCGTCGCTGCCCAGACCCACCTGGTTAAGGCCCCAATTCAGCAGCCGTACAGGCAGGCGACTGTTGCGGCTGATGCGGTCGAAAAGAGTGCGGTTCACCAGCAGGAAAGGCACTGTGGGACGCTTTTTGAAGAGCTCATCATAGGCACTGTAATTGCGCTGGGCCTCTTCCATCACCAGGTCCACAAAGCCCTGCACGGTAATCGGGTTGGACGATCCGCTGCAGCACTGATAGATGCGCTGGCGCCCCGGCGACATGAACTGCTCCGCCAGTGACAGCAGCACACTGTTGGCCACCAGGTCCGCGGGAATCACATCCATGACGCCCTGCCCCCGCCCGGGGAAGAACAGCACCTTCTGACGGGCATAGGCCATGATCACCGCATCCGCCACCTTGATGCCCTCCACCCAGCCCGGCACCGGCTCGCGCAGGGTGCTTTCGATAATGGAGGGGCGCACGATGGTCACGGAGCCACCCCGCAGCGTTTCCAGCAGGTGCTGTTCACCGAGCCACTTGGTGAAGGTGTAGGTGTCGTTCCAGCCGCAGGCCCTGGCCTCGCGGATGCCCAGCTCCACCAGTTTTTCCTGCAGCTTTTCGCCGGTGTAGCGGGTGCGCAGGTCCGATACCTTGTCCAGCAGCACCCGGATCAGTGACATGACCGGGTAGTAGCCCTCCTCGTGGCGCTCAAGGCGGCCGCTGTGGGGACGCAGCACCTCTTCGTGAATATGGCCCTGGTTGTGGCCATTCACGTAACAGGTGGAGACCTGGATCAGGGGAATATCACCGGCGGCCTGGACCAGTTCCATGAGGTGGCTCAGGCACAGGGTGTTGATGCTCAGGGCGGTATCCAGGGGTTCGCGGAAATTGACGCTGGCGGCGGAGTTGATCACGGCATCCACCTGTTCCGCCAGGGCCTCGAAACCACTGCGGGTCATGGCGAAGAACGGCTCTGTCATCTCACCGGTGTGGCAGACAATGCGCTCATCGCAGAAGCGCTGAACCCCTTCCGGGTCCTCCAGCTTGAGGGTCTCGAACACGGACGAGGTGATGATGTCGTTTTCAAAGCGCTCACGGGCACTGGCAAAGCGGTCATTGCTGCGGATCAGCAGATGCACGGCGCCGATGTCCGGTACGCTGCGCATCAGCTTCTCCAGTACCACCTTGCCCAGGAAACCGGTGGTGCCCGTCAGCAGCACGCGGCGGCCGCGCAGATGCTGGCAGACCCTGGAGTCCGGGTCGCTGCCACGGGGCCCGGAGGAGGACGGGGAATTCGGGTTATCCATAACAAAACACTCCCTGTTTTTTGAATCAGATCAACGGATTTCTGTGCTCTGAGCACGCTAAAGGATCCAGTGTAGCCCGACTGGTGACGGGGCAAAAGGGGCGAGCAAGCGTAACCGGACTGACACTGAAATGCGTGATCAAGATCACATGGCTAACTATCCGTCTTTTCCTTTACCCGGTACCCGTGTGAGAGGTCGGTATTTCCGGGCCGGGGATTCACGGCAGTACCCCTGGCGGGCTCCGGGCTCTCACTGAGCCCGCCCACACCCCCGGCGGAGCCCGGACCGGCTTCGGTGCCGTGCCGTGGCTGGCCAAAGTGTTCACGGCGTTTTTCCAGCGCCTGTTGCAGCGTTGTACCCGGCCCCTGTCGCTGCAGGTAATCCACCAGTGCCTGCTGATCACCCAGTGACTGCCGGTCATAAGCGGCGCTGCTGCTCAGGGCACGCATCTCGGCGGGCACCGCACCGGTGGGTGGATCCAGTGTCCGCGCCAGTTGGCGGAAATGGGCAGCCGCGGCATTGCGCAGCCGCACCGGGGCCTGATCCCAGGGCAATGCGGCCAGTGCCGTCTGCAGGGTTTCCAGCATATCCGCGTCCAGGTGCCGGCCCAGTGCCGAGAACATCTCAGTGAGTCGCCGGTAGCGCTCCAGCGCCCCCCGTTGCGGATCACCAAGCCACTGGGCAAAAGCCTGCAACCAGTCTTCATCACCCCGGGGAGCCGCCTGTGGTGACGGCGTCTCTGTGCTGCCGGCCTCTTCCCTGCGCCGTTCCTGACGTGACAGCTGGTTCTGCCAGTATCCGGCATAGCCCCGGGCCTGTGGCACGCCCTGTGACCAGCGCACCGAGAGCATATCCGCCAGACTCCAGAACTGGCGGCAGGAAGGGTCCGACGGGGGCATCATGGCCACGGGACGCTGGCTGGTCACGGACTGGGCAATGCTCTCGTCGCGCCAGATGGCCCCCATGTAATGGGTGGGCAGGCCGATGTAGCGCTTCACCGCCGCTGCGAAGCGCCGGTAGATGCTCTGGGCCTGAGAGGCCCCCTGGGCCATGTTGACGATAATGCTGGGGGTACGGCGGTAACCGCGACGGTGAAGCAGCTTGAGCAGTGAAAACGCATCGGTCAGGGAGGTGGGGTCCGGGGTGATCACCACACAGGCCAGGTGGGAGGCCGCCACCATGTGCAGCACCGGACCGTGAATGCCCGCGGCGGTGTCGATGATCAGTTGATCGTAGCCGGTTTCCAGTGCCGCCAGCTCCCGCAGAAAGGACTCGCCCCGGGCGGCAGGCTGATTGAGCAGGCCAGGCACACCGGAGGCACCGGGCAGCAGATCCAGGTTGGCCGTGACCGGCAATACCGCCTGCTGCAGGCTGCGCTCACCCAGCATGACATGTTCCAGTGTCACTTCCGGGTAAAGACCCAGCATTATATTGACATTGGCCAGCTCGGTATCACCATCCAGCAGCAGCGTGCGCTTGCCCTGACTGGCCAGTACCAGGGCCAGATTCAGTGCCACCTGGGTTTTGCCCACACCACCCTTGCCGCCGGTAACAGCCAGTGTACGTGGAACCCGGGGTTGCTTTTGACCGTTAGTCATGGGGTCGGTCTTGTCATTATTGGTGTGATGAAAAGAGGCTCATGGGGCCTTTCGAATCGGTCACATTGTAACCAATGGTTTTTCTGAGTAACAGCAGAAAGGCCGGAAAAATCAGTCACTGACGGCTTTCACCCGGTTTGTCTTAGCGACGGTTCTTGAAAGGTTTGTCAAATTGAGCCAACAAGTGTTTAATTTTTCGCAATTATTGACTAAGCTTCTGGAATGTTACAAAAATGAACTTAATGTCACTTTACACGGCATACGCCTAACCGAGTCCAAAGCGCCATGCTTGCATCTGCCGAGTCTGATTTGCCAAGCCTGCCCCAGGTGGTCCAGCAGCTGTTGGAAGCCTGCCAGGCCCAGGCGGATTACAACCAGCTGGGGCAACTGATCAGTCAGGATGCCGGACTCAGCGCGCGGGTTCTTGCACTGGCCAATTCCTGCTTTTTCCACGGTCACCGTCCGGTCAGCAAGCTGTCGGAAGCCCTGCTGCGTCTGGGCACAGAACGGCTCCGCTCCATGGCGCTGACCGTGGCATTGCAGCAGTACCTCCACACTTTGGGCGCCGAACAGCAGCAGCAGTTGCGGGATACCTGGCGGGACGCACTGGCCTGCGCCCTTCTGGGCCGCTCACTGGCCAGCCTGACCGGTTACCCGGCGGCGGAGGATGCTTTTCTGGCGGGGCTGCTGCACAACATCGGAGACCTGATCCAGCTGGCCCAACACCAGAATGCCGATGCCCCGCAGCCACGGGGCGCCCCCCCGCAGAGCGACGAACTCAGCGCCCGCCTGGCCAGTCACTGGCAGCTTGACCCACCCATTGTGGAAGCCATTGCCCAGTGTCGCCACGCACCCACGGAACTGCTCGACAGCCCACAGCTCAGCCAGGTGGTTTCACTGGCCCGTGCCCTGTCACTGCAGCAGGAGCAGGCCCTTGAGCAGGCGGAAGCCCTGTTCGGTCTGACCCCGGCGCTGACCGCCGAAGTCTGCCGTCATATCAGTCAGGAGCTGTCACGGGTGGCGGACTCATTGGGCATCCCCCTGAAAGGGGACGTGGATCTCACGCCGCCCCAACGGCAACTGACCCGGCAGCTGCGCCAGGCCCTGTCCGTGGCCGACCCGGCCTACGCCTCACCCAATGACACTGGTGAACCGCAGCAGACCCCGCAACGGGTGCAGGCGCTGCTTCATGAAATTGGCAATCCACTGGCCATTATCCGCAATTACATCACGGTGCTGGGGGGCAAGGCCGCCTCGGACCCGGCCCTGAAGGAACGCTACGAAACACTGCAGCAGGAGCTGGACCGGGCTGCGGGGCTGTTGATGCAGGCCCGTGATCCCGAGCATTACGAGGCGACGCCCGGGCCGGTGGCACTGGATGGTGAAATCCGTGCACTGGCCGGCATTCTGGAAGAGAGCCTGTTTCAGCCCAATGGCCAGACACTCACACTGTCATTGCCGGAGTCGCCTGTCCGGGTGCAGGCCACCATCGGGGCATTGCGCCAGATTCTTCTGAACCTGATTCGCAACAGTGCCGACGCCATGGGCCAGGGCGGCACTCTCAGGATTGTTCTCTGCGCGCCACTGTGGCAGTCCGGGCGTCAGTGGGCCGAGCTGAGCCTGGTGGACGACGGGCCAGGACTGCCGGCGGCGGTCAGTGCCCGGCTCTTCCAGCCACTGGCCGGCCACCAGAAAGGCACAGTAACGCCCGGTCGCGGACTGGGTCTGAGCATCGTCAAACAGCTGATGGATCAGCTGCAGGGGATCATCAGCTGTCACAGCAGCCCACAGGGCACGGCTTTCCGGCTGCTGATTCCCCTGTCCGAACAAGAACAATAACTCGACTCACAAAAGAAGTGCTGCCGTTATGAATGACTCAGCCACAAGCTTGCCGTTAACACGACGGGATCGCCGCATCCTGGTGGTGGATGACGAACCGCGCCTGCTGGAAAGTCTGAGTGAGCTGCTGGCCGCCCACAATTTTACCGCCGATGCCGCCGGTGGCGGTGAAGCCGCCTGTCACCGGCTGGCCGGCAATGAGTACGACCTGGTGCTGCTGGACCTGCACATGCCGGGCGTGAACGGCTATGACGTCATGGATTTCATGGCCCGCAACAACATCACGGCGGCGGTGGTGGTGGTCAGTGGTGAGACCAGCTTTTCCGCCGTCAGCCGGGCACTGCGTCGTGGCGCCTTCGACTACATCCGCAAACCCTATGACGGCGAAGAGCTGATCGCCACCATTGACAGCGCTCTGGAGGCACAGCACCTGATGCGCAGCCACCAGGACATGCAGAACCGGCTGCGCCAGTCCGAAGAGCTGCATCGCTACATCGTCAACAGCTCCCCGGACATTGTCTTCATTCTCGACCGTCACGGCCGCTTCTGCTTCCTGAACAGCCAGATCGAGGAGCTGCTCGGCTATGGCACCGGCGAGCTGGTGGGGCGTCACTACCAGGAGCTGGTGGACAAATCCGAGCGGGCCAGGGCGGACTGGGCCTTCAGTGACCCGAACATGGCCGCCGACAGCCCCCGCACCATCGAACTCAAGCTCAAGACCCGGGGCGCCAGCCGGGGCAACCGCCACTTCGAAATCACCACCTTCCCGCTGGATGCCGGCCCCATGGGGCTCCCCATCGAGGAGAGCGACAGTCAGCACCAGATCTACGGCACGGCCCGGGACATTACCGAGCGCAAGGAGGCGGAAGCCTTTATCAACTTCCAGGCCTATCACGATCTGCTGACACGACTGCCCAACCGGGCCCTGTTCAAGGACCGTCTCAGCCTGGCCATCACACAGGCCCAGCGTAACGACCAGAAGCTGGCGGTGATGTTTCTGGACCTGGACCGCTTCAAGGTCATTAACGACACGCTGGGCCATGCCATGGGCGACCGACTGCTGCAGGCGGTCACCCGACGCCTTGAGGCCTGCCTGCGCCAGGGGGACACACTGTCGCGCTTTGGCGGTGATGAGTTCACCCTGCTGCTGCCTTCCATCAAGGGCCCCGAGGACGCCCGGGTGATTGCCCTGAAGCTGATCGAGGCCCTCAAGGCCCCCTTCCAGCTGGGTGAGCACGAGGCCTTTGTGGGTGTGAGCATCGGCATCTCCATCTTCCCGGAGGCGGGCCTGCAGATGGATCAGCTGATCCAGCGTGCGGACATTGCCATGTACCACGTCAAGGGCCGTGGCAAGGACGGTTACCAGTTCTACAGCGACACCATGAGCGTGGACACCACGCACCGTCTGAGCCTGGAGAGGGACCTGCGCCGGGCACTGAGCAATGACGAGCTGAGAGTCCACTACCAGCCGCAGGTCTGCACCCTCAGCGGCCGGCTGCGTGGCGTTGAAGCCCTGGTGCGCTGGCAGCACCCGGAGCGGGGCCTGCTGTATCCGGCCGACTTCCTGCCACTGGCGGAGGAAACCCGTCTGATCGGCGATCTCAGCGAATGGGTTCTGGACCAGGCCTGTCGCGAAGTGCGCCCATGGCTCAACCACACCCAGCAGCCACTGCGCCTGTCGGTGAACTTCTCCCCCATGCAGGTGGAGCACCCGAAGTTTGTGGAACGGCTCATGGCACAGCTGCGACGCAACGGATTTCCGCCACAGCTGCTTGAAATTGAGCTGACGGAAAACATCATTATCAGCGATCTGGACCAGATCAGCCGAAAGCTCGACCAGCTGGCCAGCCACGGTGTGCGTGTGGCCATCGACGATTTCGGCACCGGCTACTCCTCACTGAGTTACCTGCACCGCTTACCTATTCAGACCCTCAAGGTGGACCAGTCCTTTGTTCGCGCCATCCGCCACCGGGATCAGGGTGCCTGCATCGTCAATGCCATCATCGCCATGGCCCAGGGGCTGCAGCTGGATATCGTGGCGGAAGGGGTGGAAACCCAGGCCCAGCTGCATTACCTGAGAGACCTTGGCTGCAACCAGGTACAGGGGTTCTTCTATGGCGCGGCGCAGCCCATTGCCCGGGTCATGGCCAGCAACCAGGTGTGGTTCAGAAAGCAGGCCGCCATCTAGAACGACTCCGTCTGGCCTGCTCCCGGTGGCTCAGCAGGACGACCCCCTGCCAGCCGGAACACGGCCACAGCCGGCCAGCGGGCAAAAATGCGGTTTGCGGCACAGAGTCACTGTCGGCACTTCCCTACCATGGCTGCATGATTCATTAGCAGCCGAGCCATCCCCATGCATGACAAGTACCGTCTGATCGGACCTGTGTACGAACTGCTGAGCTGTATCTACAGCGGTCGCAACATCCACCACTGCAAGAACGCCATGCTGTGTCCCCGCCATATCCGCCCAGGAGACCGCATTCTGGTGGCGGGTGTGGGCCATGGCCACGATGCCATTGCCGCCGCCCGCCTGGGGGCACAGGTGACCGTGGTGGACCTGTCTGCCACCATGCTGGCCCAGTTCCGGCGCACACTGGCCAGAAAGGCCCCGGGGCTGGACATCCACACCCACCATGGGGACATCCTGGAGGTGAACCACCAGGGTCGCTACGACATGGTCATCGCCAACTTTTTTCTCAATGTGTTCGACCGCCCCACCATGGAGCACATATTCCGCCACCTGGTGGCCATGAGCCGCCCGGGAGGGCGCATTGTGGTGGGGGATTTCAGCTACCCCTCCGGCAACCCGCTGGCCCGCGCCTTCAAGCGCGGCTACTGGATGCTGGCGGCACTGGTGTTCTGGCTGCTCGCCAACAACGCACTCCACCCCATCTACAATTACCCCCGCCAGATGGCACGCATGGGGCTGAGAGTGGATGAGAAACGCCATTTCCGGCTGCTGGGGATAAACTGCTTCTGGTCGATTCTGGCCCGAAAGCCCGGACCCGGTGACAGCGATCCGCCACCACTGACCGAGGTGGATGCCGCAGAGGAGGCGGTTGAACAGGGGGCGACCGAGAACCGCCACCCGGGCCCCACGCCGGCGTTCAGGCCCGGCCTGTCGCCGGCCCCGGGCGCTGCCCCCTGCCGTGGTAACGAGCCCTCTCCCACAACAGCCGGCAAGCCCAACAGGGGCTACTCAGACACGCCAGTCACCCACCACAGCAGCCTCCCGGACTGACTCCCGTGACAGCCAGGCCTCCAGCCCGGGGGGAACCGCGGCGGTAAAGTACAGCCGGTCCCCCGGGGTACCTGTCGGGGCCTCAGCCGGATCAGTGGCCATGGCCATCAGGCTGACAATCCGCCGGGCAATGGCCTCACCGGAGTCCACCCACTGCACCTCCGGGGCCAGTGTCCCTGCCAGGGCCTGGCGAATCAGCGGGAAATGGGTGCAGCCCAGCACCACCGTATCCACACCGGCGCGGGCGAAAGGGGCCGTGATGGCGGCCAGTACGGCCCGGTCCGGCTCCGGGCAGGACAGGCTGGCTTCCGCCAGTTGCACCAGCTCGGAGCTGCCGACCCGGATCAGATCACAATCCGCGGCAAATTCCGCCACCAGGGCGTCCAGGTAGGGTCTGCGCACCGTGGCCGGTGTGGCCAGCAGCCCCAGACGGCGATTGCGGCTCAGTGCCGCCGCCGGCTTGATGGCGGGCACCACGCCCACCACCGGCAATGACAGGGCTTCCCTCAGGGCAGGCAGCGCCAGCGTACTGGCGGTATTGCAGCCAATCACCACCATGTCCGCGGACTGTTGCGCCAGCAGCGCCGGTATCAGCTGAACAGAGCGGGCGATCACCTGCTCATCGGGCTGGTCGCCATAGGGGAAACAGGCATTGTCCGCCAGATACAGCAGGCTGGCCTGTGGCAGTTTCTGGCGGATGGCGGCGGCAATGCTCAGACCGCCGACACCGGAGTCGAAGACCAGTATGCGGGGCGCCCGGATGCTCATGTCAGTGGCTCGTCCTCGGTTTAAGGCCCGCTTATGGTGCCCCCTTTCCCGCCGGGGTGCAACGCCACGACGGGTCAGGCTTTGCTATCAACCGGGGACCAAGTAAACTTGGCGACACTGTTTTTTTCCCCCGTAAGGCAACTGGTTGTGGAGATCCAATGGCGCATTTCTCTAGCGGAAGTTCCTGGGGGCTCAGCTCCTGGTTTTTTACCCTGCTGCGGAAACTCCTTTTCCTCTGGGTCCGTGGCCGTGTACTGGGAGCCGACCGGGAAAAGCTGGAGCTGGATCCGGAGAGGCCGGTCTGTTACGTGCTCCAGTACAGCTCACTGTCCAGCCGTCTGGTGCTGGAGCAGCAGGTGCTCAAGGCCGGACTGCCCTCGTCACAGAAACCACTGCCCGTCAGTAACGGCTTGCGCCGCTCCTTTCTGTTTCTTTACCAGCGCCAGGGCCGGCTCTGGCGGCGTCGCCACACACCGGCACTGACACCACGGCTGAAGGAGCTGGTGCACCTGGCCCACCAGGACCCATCACAGGATGTCCAGGTGGTGCCCGTGTCCGTGTACTGGGGCCGTGCGCCGGACAAGGAAAAGTCCTTCTTCAAACTGCTGCTGTCGGACAGCTGGTCCGTGGCCGGGCGCCTGCAGAAACTGCTGATCATACTGCTCCATGGGCGCAACCTCTTTGTGCAGTTCAGCAAACCCCTGTCACTGCAGCAGATTATCCATGAATCCAGCAGTGAAGAACTGGCAAGGCGCAAGCTGGCCCGCATACTGCGCATGCATTTCCGCCGCATGCGCCGGGCCATTATCGGGCCGGACCTGTCCCACAGGCGCACGCTGGTCAACTCACTGGTGCGCAGCCAGCCGGTGCGCAAGGCCATTGCCGACACCGCCGAGCACGAGCAGATCCCACTGGAGAAGGCCCGCCAGAGAGCCCTCAAGTACGCCCATGAGATTGCCGCCAACTTCTCCATGGCCACCATCCGCACCCTGGAGATTCTGCTGGGATGGGTATGGAACCGCCTCTACGACGGTGTCCGGGTCAACCATGTGGAAACCGCCCAGGAGGCGGCCCGGGAGAATGCCGTGGTGTATGTGCCCTGCCACCGCTCCCATATCGATTACATGCTGCTCTCCTATGTGCTCTACACCAATGGCGTGATGCCCCCTCACATTGCCGCCGGCATCAACCTCAACATGCCACTGATCGGCCCCTTTCTGCGACGTGGCGGGGCCTTTTTCATGCGCCGAAGCTTCCGGGACAACCCCCTCTACAGCAGCGTCTTCAACGAATACATGCACGTCATGTTCTCACGGGGTTATTCTGTGGAGTACTTCGTGGAAGGCGGCCGCAGCCGCACCGGGCGCACACTGCAGCCCCGCCCCGGCATGCTGTCCATGACAGTGCGCAGCTACCTGCGGGACCCGAAAAAGCCCATTGTCTTCGTGCCGGTGTATTTCGGCTACGAGAAAGTGCTGGAGGGGCGCTCCTACATGGGTGAGCTGCAGAGTGGCAAGAAGCGCAAGGAGAGCGTCTTCGGCCTGCTGGGTTCCCTGAAGAACCTGCGCCGCTCATTCGGCCAGGTGGCGGTGAACTTTGGCGAGCCCATCCCCCTGGACCGGGTGCTGGAAGCCCGGCAGCCGGACTGGAAAGAGCAGAATCTGGGTGAGGATTACCGCCCTGAGTGGCTGCCTGAGGTGGTGGACGATCTCGCCATCCGCACCGTCACGGGCATCAACTCCGCCGCCGCCCTCAACCCGGTCAACCTGCTGGCCACGGTGCTGCTGGCCACTGAGCGGCTGGCCATGGACGAGAGCCTGCTGGAGCGGCTGATGGAGGACTTTGCCGGCCTGCTGAAAAAGAACCCCTACAGCGATCGAATGAGCTTCCCCGAGGGCAGCGGCCGTGACTGGATTGACTACAACGAGCGCATGGGCATTATCCGCCGCCGCAAACAGAAGCTGGGAGACATTATCCTGCTGGAAGGCAGCCAGCGGGTGCTGATGACCTATTACCGCAACAATGTGCAGCACCTGTTTGCCATACCAGCACTGGTGGCCAGCCTGTTCCAGAACAACGAGAGCCTGGAGCGGGAACGGATCGTGTTCCTGGCGGGCACCCTCTACCCCTATATCCGCTCCGAACTGTTCCTGCGCTGGCCCCGTGAGGAAGTGGATCAGGTCATCAGTGACTGGGTGGACCATCTGGTGGAGGACGGCATGCTCCGCCAGGACGGCAATCTGGTGCGGCGTCCCGAGCCGGGCACCGCCGATGCGGTGCGCCTGAAAGTGCTCTCACAAAGCGTTCTGCAGACACTGGAACGCTTCTATCTGAGCATCGCCATACTGCGCAAGTACGGTTCCGGACAGATCACACCACAGCAGCTTGAGGAACAGTCCAGCCAGCTGGCGGAGCGGGTCTCCATCCTGTTTGGCCTCTCGGCACCGGAGTTTTTCGACAAGACCCTGTTCCGCAACTTCATCAGCAACCTGCAGCGCACCGGCATCCTCACCTGCAACGAGGAGGGTCACCTGGAGTACCGCCAGGGGCTGGATGCCATGGCGGAAGAAGCCCGTCTGGTGCTGAGCTCTGAGCTCAGGCAGTCCATCATACAGGTGACCAACGTGGCCCTGTAGGGGCCCGCTCAGGCAGGGAAACGCTCAGGGCAGCGCCCGGAAGGTATAGATGTCGTAGCGGCTGCTCTTGCCGGACAGCTGAAGATCCGGTGCCGGCCCCTCAATGACCGGCGCCTTGCGCGGTCGCTTGACCACCACCCGGTGGCAGGCCACCCCCAGGGCCGCCTGCAGAAGCTGCGGCGCGTCACTGTCCTGCCCCACCACATGGCGACTCAGCCGCATTTCCTTTTTCACCAGTGAGGACTTATCACGGCCCGGGAACATGGGGTCCAGATAGACCACCTCCTGGCTGTCCGGGGCCTGCTGTGACAACCACGCTACAGCGTCTTCCTGACGCAGTGTCATGCGCTCCAGTATGACCTGCAGTTCCCGGTCACCCGTTTCCCTGGACTGTGACAGCGTCCGATCAATGCCGTCCTGCAGCAAGGCCGCCATCACCGGCGAGCGCTCCAGCATGGTCACGGAACAGCCCAGTGTGGCCAGCACAAAGGCATCCTGCCCCAGCCCGGCGGTGGCATCCAGTATCTCCGGGGGGCGGCTGGCCCGCCCCAGCCCCACGGCCCTGGCAATCAGCTGCCCCTTGCCACCGCCGTGGTGGCGCCGGTGCCCCGCCTTGCCAGAGAGAAAGTCCACCCACACGGGGCCAGGGGCGCCGGGCCCCGTGGACTGGAGTTTCAGGCCCTGTGGGCTGACATACAGAAGCAGCGGCGTATCGCAGTGGCGGGGGTCCGGGAGAGGGTCAGACAATAGCGTCAGTGAGAGGCTGCGGGCCCAGTGGGCCGCAGAGGGCATCAGTTCCGCCGTGGCGGCCGCCACACAGGGTTGCAGTGTGCCGTGACTCATCAGACCCGCAGGTCCAGACCCACCAGCTCGCCCTCGTCGCTGTCGGAGCCGGCGGCCACGGCGGCAAAGGTGGCCAGAGCCTCCTGGTTGCGCAGCGGCAGCTGCTGTGGGTCCAGTGTCTGCAGCCGGCCGTTTTCCAGTGCCCCCAGTGCTTCCACACGACGGCGGATCACCTCGTTGTTGAGGATCTGGCCGGGTTGCTGGGTGGGTCTGTCGGAGGCACGGGGATCCCCTTCCGGCGTCGGCGGCAGGCGCCGTGGCCGGGTCTCCTGGCCGCCATCGGGCAGCAGGGGGGCAAGGTTGTTACCGGGAAGACCGCCGATCATGGAAGATGAACCTCCGCCACTGGGGATTGCCTGAGGAGGAACAGTATAGAACGGCCCCGGACCCGGGCGCCAGAAAGAAAAGCTGGCCGGTTACTCACGGCCCGGCAGTTTCTGCCAGCTGATCTCGTTGCGCAGATACACCGGCTCGGCCTGTTCCGGGGCCACCAGCTCTCCGGCGGCATACCGTGGCAGTGCCAGTCGCAGTATGTCCTCGGCCAGGGGGCCCAGGCCGGCGTCACGCCCCCCCAGTGAGGCCTCGCTCAGCGCCGATGTAAGGGCTTCACCGTAGGCCTGCCAGCCGCTGCCGGCGGCAAACCAGGACGGCTCCCCGGAAGGCAGGCTGACCTGTGACGGGTCGCAGACCCGCTCCTCACAGGCGGCGGTCACACGCAACTGTTGTTCACTGTCTGTGCCGCAGTGAAAGCCTCCCCAGTAGACCTGGTCCATGCGGGCATCCAGCGCCACTGCCACACGGGCGGCCTGGTGGACACGCCAGGCCTGTGCGGCGGTGGCCGCCAGACAGGAGACGGGCACCAGAGGCTTGCCCAGCCCCCAGGCCAGTCCCTGAACCACCCCCAGGGTAATGCGCAGGCCGGTAAAGGAGCCCGGGCCGGCGCCGAAGGCCACCGCGTCCAGCTCTGACAGTGGCACACCGGCACCGGACATGAGCTCACGGGTCATGGGCATCAGCAGCCGGGTATGGCCACGGGGCACCACCTGGGCCGACTGCCACAACCGCCCACGGTGCCACAGGGCAACGGAGCAGCTGTCGCAGGAGGTGTCCATGGCAAGCAGGGTGGTCATGGTTTACTGCAGCTTGGCGAAGATGCTGTCGCGGATGTCTTGCATGGTGCCCACGCCCTTGACCCGCACATAACGGGGGGCTTTTTCCGGATCGGACTGGGCCCAGTCCTGGTAGTAGGACACCAGCGGGGCGGTCTGCTGCTGGTAGACGTCCAGGCGGTGACGCACGGTCTCTTCCTTGTCATCGCTGCGCTGGATCAGGGGCTCGCCGGTCTCGTCGTCCTTCATGTCCACCTTGGGGGGGCTGTACTTGAGGTGGTAGACACGGCCACTGGGCTCGTGGATGCGACGGCCAGAGAGACGCTCGATGATTTCCTCGTCGTCCACGTCGATTTCCACCACGTAGTCGATGTCGATGTTCTCATCCTTCAGGGCCTGTGCCTGTGGGATGGTGCGGGGGAAGCCATCCAGCAGGAAGCCGTTGCGGCAGTCCGGCTGCTGGATGCGCTCGCGGATCAGGGCGATGATGATGTCATCGGAGACCAGTGCGCCGCTGGACATGACTTCCTTGACCTTGAGACCCAGCTCGGACTCCGCCTTGACCGCGGCTCTCAGCATGTCACCGGTGGAAATCTGGGGAATGGCGAATTTTTCCGTAATAAACTGGGCCTGGGTGCCCTTTCCCGCACCCGGTGCGCCGAGCAGAATGATTCTCATGGTGAGCTGACTCCAATGGTCACAAATACGAATGTGCGGCCCGGCCTGTGACAGCCGCCTGTGTCCGCGCTGAAAACTGAACCGGCTATTATACGGAGTTTGCCCCTCCGGGTGAAACACTGTCTCCCCGAGGGGCCCTTGCGGGTTGAGGCTCAGCCGGTATTGCGCATGCCGGTGGCAAGACCGGCCATGGTCACCTTCAGCGCCCTTTCCACATTGGCCGGCACCGGCCCGGTGGCCTCACGGTCCCGGCGCAGCAGTTCCGCCTGAAGGTAGTGCAGCGGGTCCGTGTAGGTGTTGCGCACCCGCATGGAGTGGGCAAACACCGGGGCGTCCTCCAGCAGTGCCGGCTGCCCCTTGAGGTCGTTGATCAGTGTGACGCAGGCTCGCAGACGCTCACGCAGCGACTGGCCAAGGGGGCGCAGCCGCTCCTCCACCAGGCGCTGTTCGTAGTAGCTGACAATGCGCAGGTCCGCCTTGGCCAGTACCATTTCCAGCATGTCGATATGGGTGCTGAAAAAGGCCCAGTCGCTGATCATCTCCCTCAGTGTGGGCTCCAGCCCCTCGTCCAGGGCGGCGGACAGGGCCCGGTCGCTGCCCAGCCAGGCCGGCAGCATCAGCCGCATCTGGGTCCAGGCGAAGATCCAGGGAATGGCCCTCAGGCTCTCCACACCGCCACTGGCCTTGCGCTTGGCCGGGCGGCTGCCCAGTGCCAGCTTGCCCAGCTCCTGCTCCGGTGTGGCCTGGCGGAAATAGGTAACAAAGTCCGGGTGCTCCCTGACGATGTCCCGGTATTCCGCCAGTGAGCGTTGCGTCAGCCAGTCCATGGCATCCCGCCAGCTCTGCCTGGGGGCCGCCGGCGGGGCCACCGTGGCCTCCAGCACGGCGCTGGTGTAGAGCATGAAGCTCTGCTCCGCCACCTTGGGCAGCCCGAACTTGAAGCGGATCATCTCCCCCTGCTCGGTGATGCGGAAGCTGCCGTTCACCGAGCCCGGGGGCTGTGAGAGTATGGCCCGGTTGGCCGGGCCGCCGCCACGGCCCACGGTGCCGCCACGGCCATGGAACAGGGTCAGGTGCACGCCGTGGCGCTCCGCGGTGGCGGTCAGCTCCTCCTGGGCCTGGTACTGGGCCCAGGCGGCGGCCATCTGTCCGGCATCCTTGGCGGAGTCCGAGTAGCCGATCATCACCTCCTGGCGCCCCTCGGTGTACTCTTTGTACCAGTCGATTGCCAGCAGCGCGTCCATGCTCCTTGAGGCGTTCTGAAGGTCCGACAGGGTCTCGAACAGAGGCACGATGCGCATGGGCCGCTGCATGCCCGCCTCCCGCAGCAGCAGCAGCACCGCCAGCACATCGGAAGGCTCACGGGCCATGGAAATCACGTAGGAGCCCAGTGCATCCAGTGGCTGTGCGGCGATCACCTCGCAGGTGTCCAGCACCTCCTTCACCGGCGCCGAGGGCTGCCAGTGGCGGGGAATCAGCGGCCGCCGCCCGCGCAGTTCCCGCACCAGAAATTCCTGCCGCTGGGATTCGTCCCAGGCGTCATAATCTCCCAGACGCAGGTGAGCCAGCAGCTCAGCAACGGCCTCACGGTGGCGGCTGGCCTCCTGGCGGATGTCCAGCCGCACCAGCTCAAGGCCGAAGCTGTGGGCACGGCGCAGTGTGTCCTTGAGTGGCCCCTCGGCGATCACCGACAGGCCGCATTCCACCAGTGAGTCGTAACACAGCTGCAGCGGCTCGATCAGATCCGCATTGCTCAGCAGAATGCCGCTCTGGTCCGCCTCCTCACCGGCAATGAGCTGCTCGGCCCAGTCACGGGTGCGGCGCAGCCGCTCGCGCAGCCCTGTGAGCACCTCCCGGTAGGGCTCACGGTGCTTGCCCGCCTGGGCCCAGAGCTCGGGGGTGGCCTCGGACATGGACAGCTCGGCACGCAGGGTCTCCAGGTCCCGCAGGTACAGGTCCGCCGCCATCCAGCGGCTCAGCAGCAGCACATTGCGGGTCACTTCGGCGGTGACATTGGGGTTGCCATCACGGTCACCGCCCATCCAGGAGGCGATGCGGATGGGGGTGGCATCCAGTGGCAGTGGCCGTCCGGTGTTTTCCTCCAGGGCCCGGTCCAGGCGGCGCAGGAACCGTGGCAGTGCCTCCCACAGGCTGTTCTCGATCACGGCAAAGCCCCAGCGGGCCTCGTCCACGGCGGTGGGTCTTTCGTGGCGAATCTCGTCGGTATTCCAGGCCTCGGCGATCAGCACCCGCAGGCGCTCCTGAATGGCTTCTTCCTCTTCGGGCAGCAGATCCTCGGTGTCCAGGCTGGCCAGGCAGGCGGACATCTCGTCGTATTTGAGGATCAGGGTGCGCCGCGCCACTTCCGTGGGGTGGGCCGTCAGAACGAACTCGATGCGCATGTCCCGCAGGCACTCATGCAGCCTTTCCGCCGGCACCCCCTGCTCCCGCAGCCGGGCCAGTGTCTGCTCCACCGGCTCCACAGAAGACTCCTTGTCGTGATCCCGGTGACGGCGGATGTTGTGGTACTGCTCCGCGAGGTTGGCCAGGTTGAGAAACTGGTTGAAGGCCCGTGTGACGGGAACCAGCTGATCGTCATCCAGGCTGCCCAGCAGTTTTGCCAGGCGCTGCCCGGAGCCGCTTTCCTGACGACGGTCGGCCTTGGCGGCGTGACGCACCTCCTCCACCAGGCGGAAACAGTCCTCACCGGGTTTCTGACGGATGCAGTCCCCCAGCATCTCCCCCAAGACACGCACATTCTCCCGCAGGGCGGGGTGCAATTCGCTCATGCTGACTCCTGCTGATTTACCGGTAACCTGACTATAACCTATAGTACACAGACAGCGGCAGCCGGTGACAATGGTTGCGCCCGCAGAACCCGACAATCCGCCACCCAGACAGGCGACCAAGCGGAGGAAACGCCCATGAAGCTGACCGAATTGCCACGACAGTGGGAAAAGGACGATTTGCAGCGACCTCAGCGGCCGCACCACTACGAGGTGCATGTGGCACTGGAGGACGCCGCCCGGTTGAAGGCCCTGGCGGATATTTACCCCCATCAGAAGGAAGAGGACCTGCTGAACGACCTGCTGGAAGCGGCACTGAAAAAAGTCCCCAAACCCAAAAGGGATTGAGCGGAGTGCGTTTGGACGCAGCGCCTCAGGGGCTCATCAACGCCACCAGAGCCTCTCTCTCCAGAGGCCGCCCCAGCAGATAGCCCTGTGCCATGGGGCAGTCCGCCTTGCGCAGAAACGCCATCTGCGCCTCTGACTCCACCCCCTCGGCAATCACTTTCACACCCAGTGTCCTGCCCAGGGCAATCACCACCCGGGCAATGGCTTCATCGTCCCCGTTGGCCGGGATCTGGCGGATAAAATCCCGGTCGATTTTCAGCGCCGCAAAGGGCAGACTGCGAAGATACTGCAGTGAGGAATAGCCCTTGCCGAAGTCATCCACAAAGAACCGCACCCCCTGCCCGGCCAGCTGTGCCATTTTCTCCCGGTTGCTTTCCAGATCCTGCATCAGCACGGTTTCAGTGACTTCCAGGCACAGCACCTCACCGGAGAGCCGGTAGCGGGACAGCAGGCCACAGACGCCGTCCACAAAGTCCGGCTGCTCCAGTTCACGGGGGCTGATATTCACATGCACCGGCAGGGGCGACAGACCCTGATCGAGCCACTGGCGGTATTGGCGCAGTGCCTCGTCCAGCACCCAGTGACCGATGGCAACAATCAGCCCCGAGGCCTCCGCCAGGGGAATAAACTCATCGGGCGGGATCAGGCCCAGCTGCGGCTCACGCCAGCGGATCAGCGCCTCAAGACTCACAGGCCGGTTGCTGTGCACATCAAACACCGGCTGGAACAGCAGGTGGAACTGCTGGTCCTCCAGTGCCGAGCGAAGGCGGCTTTCCAGCTCGAAACGCCGCTTCATGCGGGCCTCCAGCGGGGCGTCGAAGAAATGCACCGTCACACCGGTGGCTCTCTGGTCGCCGCCGGAGCGGGCGGCCGAGGCCGCCTGCTCCAGCAGGGTCTCCGCGCTGACATTCTCGCCATGGCAGAAGGTGCCACCAATGCGAAGGCGCAGGAAGCGCTCACGCTGTTGGACAAAAAAGGGCCTGGACAACTCATGCGCCAACCGGTCCAGCAATGTATCCAGTTCCGGCGAATCGTGACGGTACCAGGGGGCGATCAGGGCAAAGCGGTCCGAATACAGCCTGGCCACGGTGCCTCCCGGCGGACACAGCCGCCCCAGACGACTCGCCAGCTGACACAGGATTCGGTCCCCCGCCCCGGACCCCAGGCTGCGGTTGATGCCCAGAAAGTCCACCACATCCAGGTGCAGCAGGGTAAAGCCGGCCTCCCTGTGATGCCAGGCCATGCGTAAGCACTGGTCCAGACGGTCGTTAAACAGCGTCTGGTTGGGCAGGTCCGTCAGGGGGTCGTGGCAGGCGGAATAACGCGCCGCCATGGCGGCTTCTTGTACCCGGTGGTGGTTCAGCAGCTCCTGTTCCACCAGGTCGGCGAACTGGCGCAGGTGCTGGCGGTTTCGCCGGCCAAAACGGCGCGGCCTGTGGTCCATCAGGCACAGGGTGCCCAGTGGCAGGCCGCCGGGGCCATGGAGAACGGCACCGGCATAAAAGCGCACATAAGGGTGGCCGGTGACCAGCGGATTGCGGGCAAAGCGCTCATCCTTGAGGGTGTCCGGCACAATGAAGACATCGCTCTGTGCCAGTGCATGGGCGCAAAAGGAGCGGTCCCGGCGGGTTTCACGGAAATCCAGTCCATGGGCGGATTTGAACCACTGGCGGTGTTCATCCACCATGGTGACCAGACAGATGGGAAACCGGAACAGTGAGGCAAGCAGTGACGTATAACGGTCGAAGCGGTCCTCGAAGGCGCTGTCGAGGATGTTCAGTGACCACAGCTCCTGCAGTCTTTGCGGTTCGCAGTCCAGCACCGGGGTCGGCACTGGCCCTTCCTTCTGCTCACCTGAATGCATAACCCCTCACCCGGCAGCACCTGGCCACCTTAGCCTGCATTTTTTATTCTGCACGGCCTTTCACCTTAGCGCGATTCATCGTTTAATGAAATTGTCCATCACCGGATCCGCCCCAGGAGGCATCATGGCCAGTGGCAAGAACGACAGCAGCCGTCTCGACCAGGTACTGCAGCAGCAGAGGGAGTACATCAACCAGCGGGAGAAAGGCTACCGGGAGCAGGCCCTGAAGCTCTACCCCTGGGTCTGCGGCCGTTGCGCCCGGGAATTCAGCCATGGCAACCTGCGGGAGCTGACGGTGCATCACGTCAACCACGATCACGACTGCAACCCCTCCGATGGCAGCAACTGGGAGCTGCTGTGCCTGTACTGCCACGACGAGGAGCACAGCAAATACGAGAATCAGGTCCGCTACGGCAGCACCAGCGCCCCGAAACGGGGGCCGGCCACCCACAACCCGTTCGCCGGGCTTCGTGATGCCCTGAACGGCAAAAACCCGTAACGCCGGCACACCACTGTGCTGATCACACCCACAAGCAGGAATAGCGATTGATGTCCAGCCGCAACACCACTGACGAGACTGAGAATGGCCTGCGTGAGGCGCTGGCCCTGTGCGCCCGGGAAATGAACCGCAAGGGCCTGAACCAGGGCCGCTCCGGCAATGTCAGCGCCCGCTTCGGGGAG
>JAWWAC010000027.1:0-38098 GCA_033721915.1 Oleiphilaceae bacterium | reverse complement strand
CGGTATGAATGGCGCGCCTTTGCCATGGACTTTGGTATTGTGGAGCAGCGACTCCGCAGCCGGGGTCAGCTGCTGAAAATACGCCGGAGCCGGGAGCTGTATCTGCTGCCGCCAGTGCCGAGCACCCTGTCCATCAAGCTCAGTGATCACCGCCTGTCCATTAAAAAGCAGCTGCGCTGTCGCGCGCCACTCCAGCGCTGGAGCCCGTCGGAGACACAGCCACTGCCTCTGACCACACAACAGATCCGGCGGCTGATACTGCGCCCTTTCGATCTGCCGGACTCTCTCAACGACGGATCGCTGGCGGATACGGACTCAGTGACTCAGGCGCTGCTCCAGCACACGGACCTGTTGCTGGTGCCCGTGACCAAGCGGCGCTGGGTACTCAGCCTGAGACACTGCGATTGCGACGTGGCGGAGCTGACCATCAATAACACCCAACTGCTCTCCATCGGGCTCAGCGCTGAGAGCCCCGAACCGGTGCTGGCACTGGCGGAGAGACTGGGACTGAACCGCTGGCACAACCGCGACTACACCCGGTTTCTGCGACAGGTTACCGGGCTGGATCCAGTCCCCGTGGAAGAGGAATGGTGCTGGGAGCCGTGACTCAGGCGATCACCACCGAGACCAGGGTCGCCAGAGCCATCAGCCCCAGCCAGAGCCAGACACCACGACGCACCAGTGCAATGGACTGGCGGATGGACTGCGCCGTGGCCGCCACCCCCTCCCCCAGTGGCGGGCGCTGACGCCACTGGCCGTGATAGGGCGCACCCCCTCCCAGCCGCACTCCCAGGGCACCGGCCCCTGCGGCCATGACCGGCCCGGCATTGGGGCTGTCCCAGTGCCGGGCCTGCTGTCGCCAGCAACGCATCGCACTGCGGGTGCGCCCCAGCAGGGCATAGGTGAGCGCCGTCAGCCGGGCCGGCAGGTAGCCCAACACGTCATCAAACCGTGCCGAGGCACGGCCAAAACGCATGAAACGGGCGTTGCGATAGCCCCATAGGGCATCCATTGTGTTCACCACCCGATGCAGCACCAGCCCCGGCAGCCCCGCCACAACAAACCAGAACAGACTGGCAAAGACCGCGTCGGCGCCGTTTTCCAGCATGGACTCCGTGGCGGCCAGTGCCACACCGTTGCCATCCAGTGCCTGTGTGTCACGACTGACAATCCGCCCCACCGCCGTCCGCGCCTCCGGTAGATCCCCGGCGGCCAGAGGGTCGGCCACCGCCTCGCCATGCTCGGCCAGGCTTTTCAGCCCCAGTGCCAGCCACAACACCAGCGCCGCCCACACCGGCTGCAGCCAATGGGGCAGGACCCAGTGAACCCCCAGAATCACCACCAGCGGCGGCACCAGCACCAGCAACAGGCCCGCAGCGCCGGCCGCCACAGAGCCCTGCTGATCCCGGTTCAGGCGCTGCTCCACCCACTGGGCCAGCACCCCCAGCAACAACAGGGGATGGCCACGGCGGGGCTCCCCCAGCCAGTGGTCCAGTGACAGGGCCGCCAGGCAGACCATCAGGGTGATTGTCATAACAGTTGTCCCGGGTACGAGGAATTATCCAGACGGGACGCTAGACTAACCCAATTCACCGCCCTTTTGCGCCCTCTTTGCCGCCTGTTTGCTCCGGCAGGGAGGCGCGTCGTATCCTTGGCCAGCTTTATCCACATCACCCCCAACCGCGAGAGTCCTTCCGTGAGCGACACCCCCTTCTGGAACCAGCCCCTGCCCGAGCCGGATGAGTCGATTCGCGCCCAGGCCTGGCAGCAACAAGGCCAGCTCACCAAGCCCCCCGGATCACTGGGGCTACTGGAATCACTGGCCGTCACCCTGGCCGCACAGCAACGCACCCTCACCCCCTCGGTCCAGCGGGTCCAGATCAGCCTCTTTGCCGCCGACCACGGTGTCCGCGACGAGGGCATCTCCGCCTTTCCACAGTCCGTCACCGGCCAGATGCTGGCCAACTTTGCCGGCGGTGGCGCCGCCATCAGCGTGCTGGCCCGTCAGCTGGAGGCACGGCTGGAGGTGATCGATATGGGAGTCAGGACACCGCCAGCGGTCCCTGGTCTGATCAACGCCTCACTGGGACAGGGCAGCGGCAATATCGCCCGTGAGCCGGCCATGAGCCGGCCGGTTCTGGAGCAGGCCCTGCTGGCGGGGGAACAGGCGGCGGACCGGGCCTGGAAGCAGAGCACGGAGTTGTTTATCGCCGGGGAGATGGGCATTGGCAACACCACCAGCGCCACCGCACTGGCCTGTGCCCTGCTGGATGCCAGGGCGGAGAAGCTGACCGGCCCCGGCACCGGCCTGGATGCCGGCGGTGTGGCCCACAAGGCCCGGGTCATTGATCTGGCCCTGCGCCGCCACGGCCCGGACAGGGACCCACTGGGGCTGCTGCAATCACTGGGTGGCTTTGAGATCGCCGCCATCACCGGCGCCCTTCTGGGCTGTGCCGCCCGGGGCATCCCGGTTCTGGTGGATGGTTTTATCGTCACCGTGGCGGCACTGGCCGCCGTGCGGATTCAGCTCACACTGAGGCCCTGGCTGCACTTCGCCCACCGCTCCGGCGAGCCTGGCCACGGCACCGTCCTCAAGGCCCTGCAGGCCCGTCCGTTGCTGGAGCTGGATATGCGTCTGGGTGAGGCCAGCGGCGCCGCCGTGGCCGTGCCACTGCTGCGCGCCGCCTGCCAGCTGCACAACCAGATGGCCAGCTTCGAGGCCGCCGGTGTCAGCAATCGCAGTGACACCTGAATGGGCGGGTGCTTAAAACGCCCTATTTCGGGGTAAAATTGGCCTTCTAACGCAGAAATCCTGCTTTTATCGCCAAATAACATCGACAAATCATCACCTTACCCTGGTCCGACCCGCTCAGCCGCTCAGAAGCAAAAGGAAGACCCACCATGCATTCTCAGGACAGCACCACGGTGTTCGATCTGTTGCGCCACGGAGAGCCTCTCGGAGGCAGCCGCTTCCGGGGTTCACTGGATGACCCGCTCAGTGAACGGGGCTGGCGGCAGATGCGCGAGGCCACGGCCGGGGAGGAGACCTGGGACCGGGTGCTGAGCTCGCCGCTGCAGCGCTGCCAGGCTTTTGCCAGGGCGCTGGCCCGGGAGCGGGGTATTCCACTGTCACTGGATCCGGCGCTGCAGGAGATTCACTTCGGTGACTGGGAGGGGCGCACCGGCGAGGAGATTGAGCGCAGCGATCCGGGACGGCTGGCGGCGTTCTGGAACAATGCCCTTGAAAACCCGCCACCGGGGGGAGAGACACTGACGGCCTTCCACCAGCGTGTCACCGGGGCCTGGCAGCACTGGCGGGATGCGCTGTCCGGTGAGCGGGTGTTGCTGGTGTGCCATGGTGGCGTGGTGCGGATGATCCTCAGTGCGGTGCTGCAATCCAGCCCTTCGGCAGCCATGGCCTCTCTGCAGGTGCCCTATGCCTGTCGCAGCCGGGTGCGTATCGACCGCAGCGATTACGGGGTGCTCAGCTGTCTGGTGCAGCATGGGGCGCTGCCCACTCCGGTCTAGTCAGTGAGCAGCGCCCCCTTGAGGGTCATTGACAGCCCCGCCACGCTCATCACCACATTCCGGCAGCAGGCCGCCAGGTCCTGATTGAGCCAGCCCAGCTGGTCACAGAACTGCCGGCTCAGGGGCTCCATGGGCACCAGACCCAGCCCGGTTTCGTTGCTGACCACCACCACCGGGCCCGGGTAATCCGCCAGTGCCGTGAGGAAGGCGTTCTTTTCCCGTTCCAGTGTGTCTTCACCGGCGTGCAGCAGGTTGCTCAGCCACAGGCTCATGCAGTCAATCAGCAGGCAGGGCGCCTGCCCACGCAGAGACTGCAGTACCTGCCCCAGTGCCAGTGGCTCCTCCCTGAGATCCCAGTGCGACGGCCGGCTCTGACGGTGACGCTGTATGCGGGCCTGCATTTCTTCATCACCGGCGGTGGCGGTGGCCACATAGACCACTTCAAGGGCACTCTCACTGGCCGCCAGTGCGGCCTGCTGTTCCGCCAGTGCACTCTTGCCGGAGCGTATCCCCCCCAGCACCAGGGTATGAAAGGGTGTTTGGGTCATGGCTGCAACGGGCCTCTTGGCGGTAAGGGTTCAGCTCTCCCCCATGGACAGGTTCCGGGGAGGGCGTGAGTAACGGATCAGGCGACGCATCACGGAAAGAAACTGCCGCGGGAGGCTGCCGGTATTATAGGGGATTCCATGGGCCCTGCAGATGGCCTGAACCCTTGGCGCCATCTGTTGGTCACGATGGGCGGGGATGTCCGGAAACAGGTGGTGCTCAATCTGCAGGCTCAGGTGGCCGGTCATGACATGCATCAGACGGCCACCGTGCCGGTGCCGGCCATCAGAACGGGTTACTTGCCGTCTTTCCCCGGGAGCCGGAAGAAAGGCTCGCCCTGCCCCGAGGCCTGCAGTGGCACGCCGTAAAGGTGCTCCAGCCGCGAAGGTGTCAGCAGCTGCCCGGTGATGCCCGCCTCCCAGGCCCCGTCCGGGTAGAGCAGCAGGAGGCGGTCCGCGTACTGGCGGGCCAGGCTCACATCGTGCAGCGACAGCATGACCAGGCGCTGTTCACCGGCCAGCTGGCGGCAGTGTTCCATCAGCCGGATCTGGTGGCGCACATCCAGCTGCTGCACCGGTTCGTCCATCAGCACCACCCCAGGGGACTGGGCCAGTATGGTGGCGATGGCCACCCGGCGCTGCTCGCCCCCGGAGAGCTGGTCGATGGCCCTCTGCGCCAGTGGCTCCAGGGCCAGGGCCTCAAGGGCCTGATCCACCGCCTGGCGGTCCTCTTCCCTGAGCCCGCGCCAGGGGGGTCTGTGGGGGTAGCGTCCGGCGCTGACCATTTCCCGCACCGAGTAGGGGAAGGCCAGGTCGGAGTGCTGCATCACCAGGCCCAGGCGCCGTGCCAGCAGCTTGCGCGGGCAACGCCGGATATCCACCCCGTCCACGCTCACCTGCCCGGCCACGGGCCTGATCAGTCCGGCCAGGGTGTGCATCAGCGTGCTCTTGCCAACGCCGTTCTCCCCCAGCACCGCCCACAGCTCCCCGGGGTTGGCCCTCAGTGTCAGTGGCTGGTTCAGTGGCTGGCCAGCACGGCCGTAACACAGTCGGTCGATCTGCAATGAGGTCATCAGTGACGCCCCCCCTGCTGCCGCAACATCACCAGAAAAGCCGGCACACCCAGTACGGCGGTGACCACCCCCACCGGCAGCAGGTTGTCCCCCGCCAGCACCCGGGCCGTCAGGTCCAGCAGCATCAGCAGGGCACCTCCGGCGAGCAGGGCGGCGGGAATCAGCAGCACGTGCCGTGCCCCCACCGCACGACGCAGAAGCTGTGGCACCAGCAGCCCGACAAAACCAATGGGCCCGGCCACCGTCACCGCCGCCGCCGTCAGCAGCGAGGCCAGCAGATAGCAGGCCAGCCGCAGACGGCGCACCTCCACACCCAGCACCGCCGCCTGCTGGTCACCGTGCACCAGCAGGTCCAGCCCGCTGGCCATGACCCAGGCCGCCGCCAGTGACAACCCCAGCACCGGCAGAGAGCCCCAGGGGGAGACCGGGTGGGCCAGATCCCCCATCAGCCAGAACAGCAGCTCGGGCAGCGACGGCTGGGGGCCCAGCACCAGCAGAAAGCCGATTACGCCACTCCAGCCGGCGGCCAGCACCACACCGGTGAGCAGCACACGGTCACCACTGCGCTGCCCGCCCGGGGCCGCCAGAACAAACAGGATCAGCACCGACAGCAGGCTGGCCACAAAGGCACCGAAGGTGATCCAGACGCTGCCCAGGCCCAGCATCAGACCGGCCAGGGCCGCCACGGTGGCGCCTCCAGAGATGCCCAGGACAAAGGGTTCGGCCAGTGGATTGCGCAGCAGCACCTGCAGCAGCACACCGGCCAGTGCCAGCATGCCGCCCACGGAAAAGCCGGCCAGGGCCCTGGACAGACGCTGCCCTTCCGGCAGCCCCGTGTCCAGCCCCAGCACCAGGGCAACAATCAGAAGGTTGAGACACAGCAGGACGGCAAACAGCGCTCTAGTCATTGTCCTGCTGGATGCTCAGCTTATCCACATTGGACGAGAGCTGGTCGGCGCTGGCGGCATCGGCGCCGAGTTTGATCATCAGCCGCAGGTCGTTGGCGGAGTCGGCGCAGGCCAGTGCATCCCGGTAGGTGATCTTGCCATCGGCGTAGAGCTGGTACAGGGCCTGGTCGAAGGTCTGCATGCCGGCTTCCCGGGACTTGCTCATCATCTCCTTGAGTTTGTCCACCTCCCCCTTGCGGATCATGTCCGCCGCCCTGGGGGAGTTGATCAGCACCTCAATGGCCGCCACCCGGCCGCTGCCGTCCGGTGTGGGCACCAGCTGCTGGGCGATAATGGCCCTGAGGTTGAGTGACAGGTCCATCCAGATCTGGTTGTGCTGGTCCGGGTGGAAGAAGTTGATGATCCGGTCCAGCGCCTGGTTGGCGTTGTTGGCGTGCAGCGTGGCCAGGCACAGGTGGCCGGTTTCGGCAAAGGTGACGGCGTACTCCATGGTGGCCTTGCTACGCACCTCGCCGATCAGGATCACGTCCGGCGCCTGACGCAGTGTGTTCTTCAGGGCCACCTCAAAGGACTCGGTATCCACCCCCACCTCACGCTGGGTGACGATGCAGCCCTGGTGCTGGTGGATAAACTCGATGGGGTCCTCTATGGAGACGATATGGCCGCGGCTGTTGCGGTTACGGTGCCCCAGCATGGCGGCCAGTGAGGTGGACTTACCGGTGCCGGTGGCACCCACAAAGATGATCAGGCCACGCTTGGTCATGGCCAGGTCCTTGATGATCTCAGGCAGTTCCAGTTCGTCCACACTGGGGATCCTGGTCTCGATGCGCCGCAGCACCATGCCGCAGAGGTTGCGCTGGAAAAAGGCACTGACCCGGAAGCGGCCGATACCACGGGCACTGAGTGCGTAGTTGCACTCGAAGTGATCCTCAAACTGCTCTTTCTGTTTCTCGTTCATGGTGGAGTAGACCAGCTCACGGGTCTGCTCCGGGGTCAGGGCACTCTTGGTAATGGGCACGATACGGCCGTTGAGCTTCATGCTCGGCGGCACACCGGCGGTGATAAACAGATCCGAGCCGTTTTTCTCCACGACCAGTTTCAGCAGCCTGTCAAAATCCATGGTGCTTTCCTTAATCAGTCACTCGGCCTCCCCCCGGGGGGAGGCAATGGCATCAGAAGTTGTCCGGCATCTTGGCCTTGGCCCTGGCCGCTTCGCGGGTGATGCTGCCTTTCTGCAGCAGATTCTGCAGACACTGGTCCAGGGTCTGCATGCCGGTGTTGCCGCCGGTCTGGATGGCGGAATACATCTGTGCCACCTTGTCCTCGCGGATCAGGTTACGGATGGCGGAGGTACCGATCATGATCTCGTGGGCGGCCAGGCGGCCACCACCGGTTTTCTTCATCAGTGCCTGGGAGACCACCGCCTGCAGTGATTCCGAGAGCATGGAGCGGACCATGGACTTCTTCTCCGCCGGAAACACATCCACGATACGGTCGATGGTCTTGGCGGCGGAGGTGGTGTGCAGGGTGCCGAACACCAGGTGGCCGGTCTCGGCGGCGGTCAGTGCCAGGCGGATGGTTTCCAGGTCCCGCAGCTCACCCACCAGTATGATGTCCGGGTCTTCCCGCAGCGCCGAGCGCAGAGCCTCGTTAAAGCCCAGTGTGTCCCTGTGCACCTCCCGCTGGTTCATCAGGCACTTCTTGCTGTCGTGGACAAACTCGATGGGGTCCTCGATGGTGAGGATGTGCTCGTAGCGGGTCTCGTTGATGTAGTCGATCATGGCCGCCAGTGTGGTGGACTTGCCCGAGCCGGTGGGGCCGGTGACCAGCACCAGGCCACGGGGCACCGAGGCAATGTCCTTGAACACCTGGCCCATGCCCAGATCGTCCATGGTCAGCACCTTGGAGGGGATGGTCCGGAACACCGCGCCGGCGCCCCGGTTCTGGTTAAAGGCGTTGACACGGAAACGGGCCACGCCGGGTACTTCAAAGGAGAAGTCCGTTTCCAGGAATTCCTCGAAGTCCTTGCGCTGCTTGTCGTTCATGATGTCGTAGATCAGCTGGTGCACCTCCTTGTGCTCCATGGCGGGCAGGTTGATGCGGCGCACGTCCCCGTCGACGCGGATCATGGGCGGCAGTCCCGCCGAGAGGTGCAGGTCGGAAGCCCCCTGCTTGGCAGAAAACGCCAGTAATTCGGTAATGTCCATACAGGTCCTCGGGCAAAGCCAGGGTTAACGGGCATCGTGACTGGCCTGGCAGACCCACTGAGGACAAGGCCGGCATGGCCGGGGAAGGTCCCTGGCACAGGGGTGCGGGCACTTGGCAACGGTTCGGGCCGGGAGTAACGTTGGGCCTCGGTCAATCACGGTGGTAAAGAAACATGTTCAGCATAGCAGACAAGCTGCACTTGGTAAGACAGCGCATACAAAATGCCACAGTCCTTGCGGGACGCAATCCCGACTCAGTGACTCTGCTGGCGGTCAGCAAGACACAGCCGGCGGAGAAACTGCGCGAGGCGGCGCTGTCGGGGGTCGGTCGCTTTGGCGAAAACTACCTGCAGGAGGCTCTTGGCAAAATGGACGCCCTGTCGGACCTGGACAGCCTGGAGTGGCACTTTATCGGCCCGGTGCAGTCCAACAAGACGCGGGATATCAGCCAGCGTTTTCACTGGGTACACAGCGTGGACCGGCTCAAGGTGGCACGGCGGCTCAGCGAACAGCGCCCTGACGGGCTTGCGCCACTGAATGTCTGCATCCAGGTCAATCTGGACGACGAGGCCAGCAAATCCGGTGTGGCCCCGCAGGAGGTGGCGCCACTGGCCCGGGAAATCCTGGCACTGCCCGGCCTGAGCCTGCGCGGTCTGATGGCCATACCGGACCCTGACAACAGCGAAGAGCAGCAGCGCCGGTCGTTCCGTCACCTGGCGCAACTGCTGGCGGGATTGCGCCAGTCTCACCCGGAACAGAAGAGCCTGGACACCCTCTCCATGGGCATGTCCGGGGATCTGGAGGCGGCCATTGCCGAGGGTGCGACCCTGGTGCGTGTGGGCAGTGCCCTGTTCGGCCCCCGGGACTGAGACGGCGGGGAAAACACCGCCGGGTTTGGCCCGGGGCGCCGGGGCAGGCATAATGCCCGCCTGAACGCCATACTGCGATCAGCGAACAACAGAGGTTGACCCATGAGCACCCCCACCCTTTCCTTTATCGGCGCCGGCAACATGGCCCGCGCCATGATTGGCGGCCTTCTGGCCAATGGTCACCCGGCGGACAGGATCTGGGTCAGCGCCCCGGAAGACAGCCACCTGCAGGCCATGGGCCGTGATTTCGGGGTCTTCTACACCACCGACAACCGCTACTGCGCGGAACAGGGGGATGTGCTGGTGATGGCGGTGAAACCCAACATCATGGCCGAAGTCTGCCGTGATGTGGTGAGCGTGGTGCAGAACACCCGCCCGCTGGTGGTGTCCATTGCCGCCGGACTGGATACCGCCACACTGGGCCGCTGGCTCGGTGGTGGCGTACCACTGGTGCGCTGCATGCCCAACACCCCCTCACTGGTGGGACAGGGCGCCTCGGCCCTGTTTGCCACGCCGGAGGTGAGTGAGGCCCAGCAGGAACAGGTCAGCACTCTGTTCGAGGGCATCGGCATGACCCTCTGGCTTGAGGACGAGGAGCAGATGCACGCGGTCACCGGGCTCTCAGGCAGCGGTCCGGCCTATTTCTTCCTGATGCTGGAGGCGCTGGAAGAGGCCGGTGTGGAGGCGGGTCTGCCGGCTGAAACGGCACGACGGCTGGCCATACAGACCATGGGCGGCGCCGCCCGCATGGCCGCTGAGAGTGAGCACGACCCGGCCCGGCTCAAGCGCAACGTCATGTCACCCGGCGGCACCACGGAGCAGGCCATCAACACCCTGGAAACAGGCCATCTGCGGGATCTGGTCAAGCAGGCCCACAAGGCCGCCATGAGCCGCTCAAGGACCATGCAGAAGGAGCTCAGCCAGGGCTGACCACCGGCCCGGCTGGCAATCCCACACCCGGCGCAGCACTATAGGGCTTTAAAACCCCGGCCGATGATCCGCTCACCACAGGAGTCATTAATGTTGTCACAGATTCTGGTCCAATCACTGCAGTTCCTGGCGATGTTCTACCTGACCATCCTGGTGCTGCGGTTCCTGCTGCGCCTGGCGGAGGCGGATTTCTACAACCCCATCACCCAGTTTGTGGTTAAGGCCACCAACCCGCCGGTCACCCCCTTTCAGCGCATGCTGCCCCCCTGGCGCAACCTGGATTTCGCCACCCTGCTGGTGGCGGTCCTGTTCCAGAGCCTGACCTACCTGGTGATCCTGTTGCTGGTGGGCACCATGGCCGACCCCATCACCCTGCTGGCCTGGGGCGCGGTCAAGGTGCTCGGGCTGATTGTCACCATCTACTTCTTTGCCGTGATCGCCATGATCGTGATCAGCTGGATTGCCCCCGGCAGTCCCCACCCGGGCATACAGCTGATCCAGCAGGTCACCGAGCCGGTGATGCGCCCCTTCCGCAGTGTGCTGCCGCCCATGGGCGGCCTGGATCTCTCGCCGATACTGCTGTTCCTGGTGCTGAACATGCTGCGGGTGGTGGTCAGCCACCTGGAGGCGGCGGTGGGACTGCCTTTCTAGGCCTGACACCCCCGTGCCTGCGGGGAGGGTCAACTTGCCGTAATGGGAAAGTGGCGACATACTGGCCTGGAGCAGTCAGGCCCCTACAGGCCTGTCAGGCAGTCACCGTCACAAGAGCCGGCCCATGAGCACCCCCAGCAGTCTGTCCGAGCAGGTTGAAGCCTACCACCAGTGGAAGAAACAGCTGGTGCGCCAGGTGACCCACTACCGCTCCTGGCTGCAGCACAACGACCTGCTCTCACAGGACCTGTCACTGCGGCTCCGCCGTGGCATGCAGCTGCTGATTGAGGACGAGCTGACACTGGCCTTTGCCGGCGAGTTCTCCCGCGGCAAGACCGAGCTGATCAACGGGCTGTTTTTCTCCCAGTACGGCCAGCGCATGCTGCCCTCCGAGGCGGGCCGCACCACCATGTGCCCCACGGAGCTGTTCTTCGACCGCAAGAGCCGCAACAGCTACCTGAAGCTGCTGCCCATCGAGAGCCGCCTTGAAACCCGCTCACTGGCCCAGCTGCGGACGCAGTCAGAGGCCTGGACCTATCTGACACTGGACCCGGAGGACACCGCCGCCACCAGCGAGGCCCTGTCACAGGTGGCGCGGGTCAAGAGCGTGCACCGTGACGAGGCGCGGCACCTGGGCTTCAGCGAAGACAGGCTGGATGACGACCCGGCCTACAGCGACCATGTGTTTGTGCCGGTCTGGCGTCATGCCCTGATCAGCTTCCAGCATCCGTTGCTGGAGCGGGGACTGCGCATACTGGACACACCGGGGCTGAACGCACTGGGCTCGGAGCCGGAGCTGACCATCAGCATGCTGCCATCGGCCCAGGCGGTGATTTTTCTGCTCAGCGCCGATGCCGGCGTCACCGCCAGCGACATGAGCATCTGGAAGGAACATATCGACACCCCGGACGCGGACCACAGGGCCGGTCGCTTTGCCGTGCTCAACAAGATCGACACCCTTTGGGACGACCTGCAGGGGGAGAAGCACAGCGAAGAGGCCATAGCGCGCATCTGCGCCCAGACCGCCCGTCAGCTGGGGCTGGAGAGCCACGAGGTGATCCCGGTGTCCGCCAAGCAGGGCCTGGTGGGCAAGGTGCGCCAGGACCCGCTGCTGCTGGAGCGCAGCCAGATGCCCCGACTGGAGAGCCTGATCATCGAGCGCATTCTCACCCAGAAGGAAAAGCTGATCACCCACAACCTGGTGGGGGATCTGATGAACATGCTCTACAACAGCCAGTCCGCCCTGCAGGCACGGCTCGATGCCATGGACCAGGAGTACCAGACACTGGGTGAAAAGCAGGTGGAGAAAGAGGCCATCCGGCGCCTGGCGGAAAAGGTCCAGAAGGACTTTGACTACTACAACCGCAAGCTGATCACACTGCGCTCGAGCCGGCGACTGGTGCAGTCACAGGGCACCATACTGGCCAACGCTCTCAGCGACGAGAGCTTTGAGGAACACGTCCACGAGACCCGCCAGAAGCTCAGCGCCAGCTGGACCACACTGGGCATGAACCGGGCCATGGACCGTTTTTTCCAGCGCCTTGAGAACGACTTCAGTCACCTGATGACCGAGGGGCGCCTGGCGGAGAAAATGGTCCAGTCACTGTACCAGCGCTACAACGACGATGGCCGTGGTGAGCATCTCAAGCCCATCCCGCTGCGTGCCGGCCGCCACCTGCACGCACTGCGGGATCTTCGCAGCAGGACGGAACGTTTCCGGCGCAACCCCAGTTCACTGCTGAGCAACCAGTCACTGCTGATCCAGCGCTTCATGAACACCATCGTCAGCGAGGCACGCCTGATCCACCAGCGGGCCCGTGAGGATATACAGCGCTGGCCCCAGGAAACCCTGCTGCCGATCATGCACTACTCCGGCGAGCAGAAACGCCTTCTGGAGCACCAGGTGCGCCGCCTGCGTAAAGTCACCCAGAGCGAGAAAACACTGCGCCAGGAGCAGCAGAAACTGGAGCGGGACATGCAGCAGTTGCGGGGTGAACTGTCCGTGGCCGAGAAGCTGCAGCGGGAAATCCGCCAGCCACCCCCCTCCCTGTCACAGCGCAAGGTGGTCAGTCTGTCGGGCATTGCCTGACGGGTCGTTCGGGCACCTTGCCATGGGAAGGTGCCGCCGCTAAACTGCCCTGCCTGATCAGTGCAACCGCTGCCATAAGCCGGGGCACCCGGGGTCTCTGACCGCGACTGACGAAGCCTGCAAACCATGTCCGAGCCTTTTCCCGCCGATTCTGTCGGTCTCGTTGAACCACGTCTTATGCATTTTCCCGAACCACTCACACTCGAGTGCGGCCGGGAATTGCCCCATTACGACCTGATGGTGGAGACCTACGGCGAGCTCAATGACGACGCCAGCAACGCGGTACTGATCTGTCACGCACTCAGCGGCCACCACCACGCCGCCGGCTACCACAGCCGGAAGGACCGCAAACCCGGTTGGTGGGAGAGCTGTATCGGCCCCGGCAAGCCCATCGACACCAACCACTTCTATGTGGTGTCCGTGAACAACCTCGGGGGCTGCCACGGCAGCACAGGGCCCCCCTCACAGAACCCGGAAACCGGACGGCCCTACGGGCCGGACTTCCCGGTGACCACGGTCCGGGACTGGGTCAACAGCCAGGTGCGACTGGCGGACCGGCTGGGCATCCGCCAGTGGGCCGCCGTGGTGGGCGGGTCACTGGGGGGCATGCAGGCACTGGACTGGGCCACCAGCCAGCCGGACCGGCTGCGCCACGCAGTGGTGATCGCCGCCACCCCCAAGCTCACGGCCCAGAATATCGCCTTCAACGAGGTGGCCCGCCAGGCCATTACCTCCGACCCGGCCTTTCATGGCGGGCGCTATCTGGAGCACAACACCTGGCCCCGTCAGGGACTGATGCTGGCGCGCATGGTGGGCCACATCACCTACCTCTCGGACGCCTCCATGGGGGAGAAATTCGGCCGTGAGCTGCGTGACCAGGCCTACCAGTTCGGCTTTGATGTGGAGTTCCAGGTGGAGAGCTACCTGCGTTACCAGGGTGAGCGCTTCTCGGAGAACTTCGACGCCAACACCTACCTGCTGATGACCCGGGCGCTGGATTACTTCGACCCGGCCAGGGCCTACGGCAACGACCTGTCCGCCGCCATGGCCCAGGCCCGGTGCCGCTTCCTGGTGCTCTCGTTCAGCTCCGACTGGCGCTTTGCGCCGGCCCGCTCCGAGGAGCTGGTGAACGCCCTGATCGACGCCCGTCGCGATGTCAGCTATTCCGAAATCGAGGCACCCTGGGGCCATGACGCCTTCCTGATTCCAACGCCGCGATACACCAACCTGTTCAGGGCCTACATGCAGCGTGTGGCCGGGGAGAACAACCATGAGGGCTGATCTGGACATTATCGAACCCTGGATCGAGCCGGACTCAAGGGTACTGGACCTGGGCTGCGGCGACGGCACCCTGCTGGATTACCTGCAGAAGCACAAGAACGTCAGCGGCTACGGGCTGGAGATCAACCCGGAGCACATCGAGCAGTGCATTGCCCGCGGCGTCAACGTCATCGAGCAGGACCTGGACCAGCAGGGGCTGGCCAATTTCCGTGACGGCACCTTCGATACCGTGCTCATGACCCAGGCACTGCAGGCTGTGCGCCGCCCGGAGCAGGTGCTGGAGGAGATGCTGCGTCTGGGGCGTGAAGGCATCGTCACCTTCCCCAACTTCGGCTACTGGCGGCTGCGCTGGTACCTGCTGCGCCGTGGGCGCATGCCCATGTCCAGCACACTGCCCCATACCTGGTACAATACACCGAATATCCACCTGTGCACCTTCAAGGACTTCGAGGCACTGTGTTACCAGCACCATATCCGCATCAAGAGCCGCACCGTGGTGGACGATGAGCACCGCTACCGCTGGTTTAACCGCCTCTGGCCCAATATGCTTGGACAGATCGCCATCTACCGGGTGACACGATAGCGTTACCCGGACGGGACACGAGTCCCGGGATGGCCACCATTGACAGAAACACCCCGGAGGGCCCCATCATGCACCGTTACCCACAATGGCTGTTCACCGCACTGATCCTGTTACTGCCACTGGCCGCCATGGCCGGGCAGAGCACCCGCTTTGGCGATTACACCGTGCACTACAACGCCGTCCCAAGCAGCTTTGTGGAACCGGAAGTGGCGGAGGCCCACGGGCTGACCCGCAGCCGCTCCGTGGGGCTGCTCAATATCAGCGTGGTGAAAAAGGACCACGACGAAGGCGGGCCCGACAAGGGGGTCAGCGCCAATATCGAGGGCCATGTCACCAACAACGTACAGCAACGCCGCCGGCTCTCCTTCCAGCGCGTCCAGGAGGGGGATGCGGTGTACTACCTGTCCCAGTTCCAGTTCAGCGAGGGGGAACTGCTGATCTTCAACATCGAAGCCAGCCCCCATGGGCAGAAAGGCACTTTTCCGGTGCGTTTCAGCAAGGAGCTCTACAGTGACTGAACCACAGCGCTGGGTACTGGCCAGCAACAACCCCGGCAAGATCCGCGAGTTCAATGACCTGCTCGCCTCACGCTCGGTGACCGTTGTACCCCAGGGGGAGCTGGGGGTCAGCGCCGCCGATGAGACCGCCTGCACCTTTGTGGAAAACGCCCTGATCAAGGCCCGGCACGCCTGTGAGCACACCGGACTGCCGGCACTGGCGGACGATTCCGGCATCGCCGTTGAGGCGCTCAATGGCGCACCGGGCATCTACTCCGCCCGCTACGCCGGCACCCATGCCAGCGACCAGGACAATATCGATGCCCTGCTGAAGGCCATGTCGGAAGTGCCGCCGGGACAGCGCGGCGCCGCTTACCACTGCGTGCTGGTGTGGATGCGCCACGCCTCGGACCCCACGCCACTGATCTGCCATGGCCACTGGCAGGGTGAGCTGCTGGAGCGCCCCAGCGGTGACGGGGGCTTTGGTTACGACCCCCTGTTCTACCTGCCCGGGGAAGGCATGAGCGTGGCCAGCCTGCCCGATGGCCGCAAGCGCCAGCTCAGCCACCGGGCACAGGCACTGCGCCAGCTGATGGCGGCACTGGATGACAGCGCGGCCTGCGGCTGAGCCCATGGCCATGGAACCCACCGACACCGCCCCGGCCCTGCAGGCACCCCCACTGGGGCTCTACCTGCATACCCCCTGGTGCGTGCGCAAGTGCCCCTATTGCGACTTCAACTCCCACAGCGCCCCCGCGGAACTGCCGGAGCAGGCCTACCTGCAGGCGATGCTGGAGGATCTGCGCACGGACCTGAGCTGGTTGCCGCAACGCCCCGTGCGCACCGTCTTTATCGGCGGCGGCACCCCCTCGCTGATGTCACCGGCGTTTTACCGCCAGCTGTTTGCCGGGCTTGGATCACTGCTGGACCTGAGCCAGCTGCAGGAGGTGACCCTGGAGGCCAACCCCGGCACCTTTGAACAGGCGCGCTTCGCCGCCTACCGGGAGCTGGGCATCAACCGCCTGTCACTGGGCATACAGAGCTTCCGGGACAGCCAGCTTCAGGCACTGGGACGCATCCACGACAGCCGCCATGCCCACGACGCCATCGGGGCGGCCAAAAGGGCCGGCTTTGAGCGCATCAACCTGGACCTGATGCACGGCCTGCCGGGACAGACACCGGAGCAGGCGGTGGCGGATATCGAGGCCGCCCTGTCCCACGACACCGGCCATGTCTCCTGGTACCAGCTGACACTGGAGCCCAACACCGCCTTTTACTCCACCCCGCCGGTGCTGCCGGAGGAAGACCAGCTGGCTGACATCCTGAGCGCCGGACGGGAAACTCTGCTGGGTGCGGGGCTGGAAGACTATGAGATCTCCGCCTGGAGCCGCCCGGGTGAGGCCTCACAGCACAACCTCAATTACTGGCAGTTCGGTGATTACCTGGCACTGGGCGCCGGCGCCCACGGCAAGATCACCCTGCCTGACGGCGAGATTCGGCGTTACTGGAAAACCCGCCAGCCGGACGCCTACCTGGGGCGCATCGGCAGCCGCACCTCGGGCCGCCAGAGCATACCCCGGGAAGAGCTGCCACTGGAGTTCATGATGAACGCACTGCGGCTGCAGCAGGGTGTGCCAGCGGCACTGTTTGCACAACGAACCGGTTTACCCCTGTCCACCATCCTTGGCATACTCCAGACACTGGTTCAGGACGGGTTGTTGCAGCCTGATATCCAACGGCGGCTGACCCCCACGGCAATGGGGCATCGCTTCCTGAACGACCTTCTGGAGCGCTTCATGTCATGAAGATGTTTGGTGTGGACCACCGGCCCTGGCCAACCCCTCTCAAATGGCTGGCCCTGGCCTCGGGGGCCTGGCTGGTGGTGTTGATGCTGATCAATCAGTATCTGATCACTCCGGACGCCCCACAGGGGCTGATCAGCTATGAGCTGGCGGGGGAGTCCGACCGGGTCGCCCATATCCGCCAGAACTGGGGGGAGGAGGGCCAGTTCTGGGCCCACCTGTCACTGTACCTGGATTTCTTTTTTATCGGCGTTTACCTGGCCTTCCTGCTGAGGTTCAGCAACCACCTGCTGCTGGACCGCCCCGGTGTCCGTGAACAGCAGCTGGGGCGTCTGGCCAAGGGGTTTTTTGTGCTCGGTGCCGGCGGTGATGCCGGTGAGAACCTCTTCCTGATACTGGCCATTGCCCGCCCCGAGGACGACCAGTGGCCCATGGTAGCGGTCACCGCCACCCTGGTGAAACTCACCGGGCTGCTGATCGGCGCCGCCGCACTGCTGGTGTTGCGGGCCTCAAGACGACACCCGCTGACCACGGATCACAGCGGCGACTAGTGTCCCGTCAGTGGATGCGCCGGTAAACCAGATCCCAGACCCCGTGGCCGAGTCTCTCACCACGCCGCTCAAACTTGGTCTCCGGCCGGTCCCCGGGTCTGGGCACGGCGCCATTGTCCGGCGCGATATTCTCAAAGCCTTCCTGAACGTTCATCACCTCCAGCATATGCTCCGCGTAGGCCTCCCAGTCCGTGGCCATGTGCAACAGCCCGCCGATCCGCAGCTTGGGTCGCACACGCTGGGCAAAGGCCGGCTGAACGATGCGCCGCTTGTGGTGCTTCTTTTTCGGCCAGGGATCCGGGAAATACAGCAGCACCCGATCCAGCGAGCCATCCGGCAGGCACAATGACAGCACATCGTTGGCATCGGCCCGGTAAATGCGCAGATTGGTCAGTTCCAGCCGCTCGATTTCCGCCAGCAGGGCGCCGCAACCGGGCTTGTGCACCTCAATACCGATAAAATCCTGCTCCGGTGCCGCCGCCGCCATGGTCGCCAGTGACTGACCCATGCCAAACCCGATCTCCAGGTTCAGTGGCGCCTCGCGGCCAAACACCGCCACCGGGTCGATCATGCCCTCCGCCACACTGAGCCCGTATTGCGGCCAGAGCCGCTCCCAGGCCCGGGCCTGACCCACGGTCATGCGCCCGCCACGGAGCACAAAGCTGCGGATGCCACGACGGGCTACTCGGGTGAGATCCTCATCACCGGATTCGTTCATGCCTGCTGTCCTGTTCTGTCTGTCATGCCGGGGGGATGCCGGCTTTCCGGGGGCGCATTATCCGCCATCGGGCCCCGGCTGCCAAACCCGGCCCCCGACCCGGGCCAGCACCGCCTGTTTTCACCCGCGATTACTGATGCCCCAGGTCCTGGGGCCGGTAGCCCAGCGCCTCCACCAGATGGGCGCGTGCCACCACCGGCGCCCCCTCCAGATCCGCCAGTGTCCTGGCCACCCGCAACACCCGGTGCAGTGCCCTGGCGGACAGCCCCAGCCGGTCCATGGCCTGCTCCAGCAGCTGCTCCCCGGGTCTGTCCAGTGCGCAGGCCCGGTGCAGTGCCTGGCCTTCCAGACGGGCATTGATCCCCCCCCTGGCCTGCTGCAGTGCCCTGGCCTCACGCACCCACTGCGCCGCCGTGGCGGTATCCAGATCCCCCTCCCCCGGGTGCAGCAGCACCTGCGCGGACTGCACCGGGACCGTTACATGCAGGTCAAAACGGTCCAGCAGCGGGCCCGAGAGGCGGTTGCGGTAGCGCTCGATGTGATGAGCGGCACAGCGGCAGGCAATGCCAGGATGGCCCAGATAGCCGCAGGGGCAGGGGTTCATGGCCGCCACCACCTGGAATCGGGCCGGGTAGGTGACACGGCCATTGGCCCGGGCAATGACAATCTGCCCGGACTCCATGGGCTCGCGCAGCACTTCCAGCACATGGCGGCTGAACTCCGGCAGCTCGTCCAGAAACAGCACCCCGTGATGGGCCAGTGAGATCTCACCGGGGGAGGGGCTGCTGCCACCCCCCACCAGGGCCACGGCGGAGGCGGTATGGTGGGGGGCCCGGTAGGGAGCACGGCGCCACTGGCGGGTATGGCACTGTCCGGCCACGGAATGCACCGAGGCCACCTCCAGCGCCTGCTGGTCCGGCAATGGCGGCAGCAGCCCCGGCAGGCGGCTGGCCAGCATGCTCTTGCCGGTCCCAGGGGGCCCCTGGAACAGCAGATTGTGACCACCGGCGGCGGCAATCACCAGGGCCCGCTTGGGCACCTGCTGGCCCTGCACGTCCTTCAGGTCCGGCCCGGAGGCCGCCTCACCGGGGTGGTCCAGTGTGCTGGCCACCGGGGCCAGGCGCTGGTGGCCCTGGAGGTGGGCGCACACCGCCAGCAGATCCGTTGCGGCATAGGCGTCCTCCTGGCTGGCCAGTGCCGCCTCGGGGGCGCAGGCATGGGGCACCAGAATGGTGCGCCCTGCCCCTCGGGCCCCCAGCACCGCCGGCACCACACCGGCAATGGCCCTCAGTGCCCCGTCCAGAGCCAGCTCGCCGACAAACTCCATGGTTCGGAGTGATTCCGGAGCGATCTGGCCGGAGGCGGCGAGAATGCCCAGTGCAATGGGCAAATCAAAGCGGCTGCCCTCCTTGGGCAGATCCGCCGGCGCCAGGTTGATGGTGATACGCCGTGCCGGAAACTCGAAACCGGCATTGATCAGGGCACTGCGCACCCGGTCCTTGCTTTCACGCACACCGGTCTCGGGCAGTCCCACAATGGAGAGGGCCGGGAGTCCGTTGGAGAGATGGGTTTCCACGGTCACGGCGGGGGCTTCAATGCCCACCCGCGCCCGGGTGTGGACGATGGCAAATGTCATGGAACCTTCCTTGTTCACTCAGGCCCTGTACAGCCGGGGCCGGCTCCTTCGGGGGCTGGAGGGGTTAATCCGCCTTCTGGCGGGCCTCCAGCTCGGCGACCTGCTTCTCCAGCCGGTCCACTTTCTCACGGGTGCGTTGCAGCACCGCCACCTGGGCATCAAACTCGTCGCGGGTCACCAGGTCCAGCCGCGAGATGACGGACATGACCGCCACTCTGGCGTGCTGCTCCAGATCGTCGCGGGCCACACGGGCCACGTCCGGCACCAGATGACCGAACTGTTGCTGCAGCTCGGCCAGGAAATCCTGGGGTCTTTTGGGCATAACGGCTTCTCCTGAAGGAATTCTGCGGGCAATATTATCACAGCCCGCTCTGGGGTAGGATGACCCCTGGCCCGGAGTGGCTGATTGGCGCCCCGTTATCGTTCATGGAACACGGCGCTGCTCCACAATGGTGCACGCTTCCGGTCCGGTTTCGGGCAAATTACTGACAAACCGCTGTTAAAACAGCATTTTTTCGCGTTGGCACAGGGTGTGCAAAAGCCCGTACACAGTGTCCGCACACACTCAGTGCGGGCTTGAGAGCACCCCAACTCAAGGCGGCCTCACTCCAGCAACCACTGGAACGGCTCAACCAAGGAGAAACCCATGAAACTTGTTACAGCCATTATCAAGCCATTCAAGCTTGACGATGTACGCGAGGCACTGTCGGACATCGGCGTGCAGGGCGTCACCGTCACTGAAGTCAAAGGCTTCGGACGCCAGAAAGGCCATACCGAACTGTACCGCGGCGCGGAGTACGTCGTGGATTTCCTGCCCAAGGTCAAAGTGGAAGTGGCCATCAGCGCCAAACTGCTGGACCAGGTGATCGAGGCCATCTCCAAGGCCGCCAACACCGGCAAGATCGGTGACGGCAAGATCTTTGTCACCAGCCTGGAGCAGGCCATTCGCATCCGGACCGGAGAGACGGGCGAAGAGGCCGTCTGACCCCCGGATACTGAATTCATTTTCGCCAACGCGAATCAATTACGACTATTAAGCCTGGTGCGGAGGGCTTGAATCATGGAAAACGAACTTTTTCATTTGCAGTACGCCTTAGACACGTTCTACTTCCTGGTCTGTGGTGCCCTGGTCATGTGGATGGCCGCGGGTTTTACCATGCTGGAATCCGGCCTGGTCAGGGCCAAGAACACCACTGAAATCCTGACCAAAAACGTCGCCCTGTACTCCATTGCCTGTGTCATGTACCTGGTGTGCGGTTACGCCATCATGTACGACGGCGCCCTGTTCCTGAACGGTATCGAGGCCGTTGACGTGGACAAGGTCCTGGGGGAATTCGCCACCCGTGAAGACGGCTTTGTTGGGGGTTCCATCTACTCAGGCGCGTCCGACTTCTTCTTCCAGGTGGTCTTTGTGGCTACCGCCATGTCCATCGTCTCCGGTGCCGTTGCCGAGCGCATGAAGCTGTGGGCCTTCCTGGCTTTCACCGTGGTGCTGACCGGCTTTATCTACCCCATGTCAGGCTCCTGGACCTGGGGCGGTGTGTCTGTCTTCGGTCTGTTTGACCTGGGTGAGATCGGCTTCCTGGACTTTGCCGGCTCCGGCATCGTGCACATGGCCGGTGCCTCTGCCGCCCTGGCCGGTGTTCTGCTGCTGGGCGCCCGTAAAGGCAAGTACGGCCCCAATGGCGAGATCCTCGCCATCCCCGGCGCCAACCTGCCGCTGGCCGCACTGGGTACACTGATCCTGTGGCTGGGCTGGTTCGGCTTCAACGGCGGCTCCGTGCTGAAAGTGGGTGACATCGCAAGCGCCAATGCCGTGGCGGTGGTCTTCCTCAACACCAACGCCGCGGCCGCCGGTGGCGCCATTGCCGCCCTGATCCTGTCCAAGCTGATGTTCGGCAAGGCCGACCTGACCATGCTCCTGAACGGCGCACTGGCTGGCCTGGTGACCATCACTGCCGGTCCCGACACCCCCACCCCCCTGCTGGCCACCATTTTCGGTGCCCTGGGTGGTCTGCTGGTGGTGCTGTCCATCGTCGGTCTGGACAAGCTGAAGATCGACGATCCGGTGGGTGCCATCTCCGTCCACGGCACCGCCGGCCTGCTGGGTCTGCTGGTGGTCCCACTGACCAACAGCGACGCCACCTTCGGCGGCCAGCTCATCGACGCCCTCACCATCTTCGTCTGGGTGTTCGTCACCAGCCTGATCGTCTGGGCCATCCTCAAGGCCGTCATGGGCATCCGTGTCAGCGAGGAAGCCGAGTACGAAGGCGTGGATATCGAAGAGTGCGGTATGGACGCTTACCCGGAGTTTGACGGCAAAAACTGATTGCCGGCGCACTGAAAGCACTGAAAGGCACCCTGCGGGGTGCCTTTTTTGTGGTGGGCCCTGCCAGCCCGGCAGGCCCGGCGCGGCTGTTATTGCCCCCTCATCGTGATAAAATCCCGCCCTTATGAGTCAGGCCAGAGCCTGAGATGGCAATCCCGTGGCACCCGACGGTGAATCAGGCAGCGAATTATGTGGGAGCAGACACAGCAGGCGTTTTTCCGGCTGGCAGCAGGCAGCCGGAGCCTGGCGCGAGGGTTAGGGCCGGTTCTGCGGGCTGAATCCGGGATCCGTCGGGGACTCTGGCCATGCCGTTGGCCGGAACGGCCCCGGGGCGGCTCCTCATGAGCCGGGAAGCCACGGTGGTGTTTATCACCGCCACCTGGGCGGGGGATCTCGAGCACTTCCGGGTGATGCGCCATTCCCTGGAGCAGTCACCACTGGCCCGCTTCGAGCACCATGTGATTGTGCAGGACGAGGACCTGGCGCTGTTCGAGGCCTTTCGGGGTCGCCCCGGGCTGAAGCTGTATTCCACCAGGGACGTGCTGCCACCGGCGGTTGAGCGTCGCAGAGTCCGTGCAAGGGCCCTTTCCGGGCGTTTCGGCCGCAACTTCACCCGGATCTGCGGCAGCCTCAAGCGGGTTTTCTCCTGGCCCCAGTGGCCTTCCTACACTGGCTGGCACACACAGCAGCTGTGCAAATTCAGGCTCGCCAGTGAGCTGGACTGCGATACCGCCGTAATTCTGGACTCGGATGTGGTCATCACTCCCAATGCCGAGGTCGGTGACTTCCTGGGTGCCCGGGGCCCACTGTGTTTTGCGGACTGGCAGCGCCGGGAGACACTGGGGGGCAAGGTCGGAAACTGGGTGCAGGAGTCGGAGCGCCTGGTCGGTGCGGATCACAGTGCGGACCCGGTCAATGTGTATTTTGATACCCCCTTCGTTCTTGACCGCAGGCTTCTGAACCAGGCCCTCGCCCACCTGGAATCCCGCACCGGTCAGCGCTGGTGGTCCTCACTGCTTGAGAGACCGCCACGGCGCTGGTCCGAGTTCGGTTTCTACAAGGCGTTTCTCATGGCAAAGGTGCCTGAGGGCGATCTGGAGTGGCGCGAGCCAACCTTTTTCCGTTACGTTTTCGACACCAGTGATCCGCAAAAGGTCATTCACCAGGTCCGTGCCATGATCACAGACCCCGGCATTCACTACATCACCATCCACTCCCAGGCCAGTGGCCGGGAAAACTGGGATCCGCAGGCCTACCTCAAGCCTCTGCTCTCGCTACTGAAAGACGGCGTTTAAACAGTGCATACAGCGATCAAACAGACCATGGCCAGGGCATCGGCCATCAGCAACCTGGACGCGGACGACTGGCTGTCGCTGCTCTTCGCCGCCTGGCTGCTGCTGTCCGTCACCCTGCCGGACACCCTGTACCGGACGTTCTTTCACGCCCTGATTTACCCACTGACACTCTATCTGCTGTTTCGCAAGGGCCGGGGGCATGTCTGCAAGGACCCCTTCATGAGGCTCTTCCTGGTGTTCTGCGGCTACATGGCCACCACCACCTGGCTGGTGGGTGAAGGGCCTGTGAAGGACGATCTGCAGGCGGTGCGATGGGGCGCCGAGGCGGCCCTTGGCATGCTGGCTTTCTTTCTCTGGATGGGGACCGTCACGGGCCGTGAACGGCTCTGGGGCCGTTGGTTGCTCTGGCTGGCGCTGATCGGCACCGGCGCAGGCCTCTTGTCCCACTTGCCGGAGGCACTGGGCAGCCTAAGAATGGAAGGCCTCGGCGTCATGGGCCACCCCATCCAGGGGGCGTCCATTGCCACGGTGCTGCTGGCCACCGGTTTACTGCTGACCTTTCATGGCACCGGTTTTATCCGCCGCAGAGATGTGCTGCTGGCGGCGTTGACGGTGGCCAGCGTCTTTACTTTCGTGATCCTGAGCAAGAGCCGTGGCCCTGTCATTGCCCTGTCGGGTTACCTTGCCCTTCTCACACTGCTGCTGATCTACCGCTATCGCCGCCCGGAGACACTCTGGATGGCACTGCTGGCGACCGCCGCCGTGGCCGGCCTGGTCCAGTGGTTGTTCGGGTTCGGCGAGCTCTATGACCAGCTTGTCTCCAGGGGTAGTTCCTATCGCCTGGATATCTGGACGGCCTACCTGACCCATCCCCCCGAGTCACTGTTTCTGGGCAATGGAGCGGGTATGGACTTTGCGCTGACCGATGCCTCAAGGCAGTACCTGGAACCCAGGGGACTCACCATCTCACATCCCCACAACATCTGGATCGGCGCCTTTGTGGACACCGGCCTGATCGGCGTGGCCTTTCTGGCGGGGCTGTTACTGTTGCCGGCAATGGCGGTTTTCCGCAGCCCTGTGACTGGTTCAGCCAGGCTCCATTTGCTGGCCATTCTGGGGCTGTTTTTCGTACTGACCTTTACGGACGAATACACACTGCTGATCTCACTGCATCCTGTCTGGTACATCGGCTGGATCCCGCTGGTTTTTGTCTGGACCCGGGCCCGTCATCACCAGGGAAAGTCCGTGACAGCGGCACCGGCCACCGTCCAGGGAGGCCAGCAAGCGCCATGACGACACTGACCGTCTGCATCTTCTCGTTCAACCGGGGGCAGTTTCTGCGCAACTGTGTGGCGTCCTGCCGCGAATGCCTTCCGGAGGCTGACATCGTCATCTTCGATGACAACAGCGACGACCCGGAGACACTGGATTACCTGGATGCCGTGAAAGACCGCTGCCAGGTGATCAAACCCAGCGAGATCGGAACCATCAAGCACGGTGGCCTCTACCACAACATGAATGGGGCGCTGGATCGTTTCAGTGACAGGCCACTGGTGTGTTTCCTGCAGGATGACACCCAGTTGGTGCGACCTGTCTCCTCCACGGAACTGGAAGAGATTCAGGGCCTGTTCGACCGCAACCAGTCCCTGGGCTTTGTCCACCCCTGTTTTATCCGCGGCATTGATCTCAGAAAGCGCCCGGTGACGCCATTAACGGGTCCGGCGCCGGACTTTTTCTACCGCGAGGATACCGGCCAGAGCGCGGGCATCCATTACTCCGACCTGGTGCTCTTCCAGCCGGCCCGTCTCAAGGAAGCGGGGTGGCGTTTTCACCAGTCGGAACCGGCAAACGACAAACAGGCCAGGGAGCACTTCGCCCAGATGGCCTACATGTGGCGCCCCTTTGCCATGTGGCTGCCTGAGGTGCCGGCGTATCGCGGCAAGAAGAAAACACTGGGCCTGCGACTGGCGGAGCGGAAAAGACAGGTGGGCTTCTACCCTTTCCGGCTTCTTACGGAGTCTGAGATAAGCCGGATGCAGAGGCAGGCACCGCCCCGGCTGCCCGTTGCCGAGGAGTGCCTCAAGTGCCTCCCCGGTTCGCCACCCGGCCCCTGGACCTACAATCCCCTGACAGGCCAGCGGTGGCTGAAACACCTCAACAATCTTGAGGTGGTACTGCGCCGCTGGTTAAAGCTCTGAGCGACTCCGAGACACTTTTTTGCGGCTTGCGCCAGAGGCCCTGATACATTTTCTGAACCGGATACAGGCCAATATGGAACAACCGGACATTGTCGTGATCAGCCTCAAGAGAGCCACGGAGAGGCGCCAGTCCATCCAAAACCAGTTGTCCGCACTGGGACTGGACTTTGTCTTTTTCGATGCCGTGGACGGCAAACGGGGGCATGAGCTCTTTGCCCGCTACGACGCCCAAAAGGCAAGGCGCATTGGCGAAATCCCCCTCACACCGGGGCATCTGGGCTGCTACGCCAGTCATTATCGGGTCTGGCAACGGTGTGCCCAGTCCGGCAGGCCGGTGATTGTGCTGGAAGACGACGCCATGCTCTTCCCGGAGCCGTTACTGCGCTTTGTCAGGCAGGCCCCCGGCCTCCCCCCGGAACTGGAATGCGTGCGACTCTTTGCCAGCAAATCCCGCAAACAGGGCAGGTTGCCGGTTCTGGAAAGCCAGGGGCTTGCCATTGCCAAGTTCCTGCGCGGGCACAAGAGTGCCACTGGGTATTACCTGACGCCCAGGGCCGCAGAAAAATTTCTGCGCCATGGGGCGCGCTGGGCGGAGCCTGTGGATATCGAAATGGACCAGTTCTGGGCCAACGGGGTGGAATGCTACGGAGTGGTTGAACCCTGCCTGACCCACAACCCGGACTTCCAGTCCGCCATCGATACCGGCATCGATACCGCCCAGGCCAGAAGGGGGCTGATGCGACTGCGATGGCGCTGGTATCTGTTGCAGGGCAAGCTGGCCAGGGAAATCCACAACCGGATGTTCCGGGCCAGGGCACGCCGACTGAAAAGTGAGGGTTAGCGCTCAGACCGAGCGCAACGCGCCCCGCAAGCGCCTCAGAAACGCCTCCAGCTTCGCCATTTTGCGCAACAGACGATAGCGCCTGAGAGGGTCGAAGATCCAGGGGGATTTCAGCCCCGGGACCGTGACCTGGAGGTAGTCCTCGGCGATGGGCACCTGACGGGTGGGCCTTGTTCGCAACGCCTCCACCCTGTCGCTGTCCATGATGGCGAAAGGATACAGGCCCGCCCTGTTGACGATTTCAGCCAGCCTGAAGGTAAAACTCTTTTTCTTGTTCCGGTAGGCCGGTGGATTGGGCAGCCACATGGCAAAGGGCGCATACAGGTAGCCCATTTCCAGGAAGTGGGCTTTCGCCTGCTGCTCATTGTCGAACTCCCCGGGCACGAACTTCCAGTTCACGCTCCTGAGCCGGTCGCTGCGGGTGACGGAAATGTCCGAGTAATAGACGCCGGCCACCTGCTTGCGGCTGCGGTGCTCGCAGACGTAAACGCCACGGTCTTCCCGGTAAACAAAGCGGTCCAGTGTTCTCTGTCGGGTGATTCTTTTCTGGAACACCGGTGCCAGAAAGCCCGCATCGGGGAACCGCTCAAAGTACCCCTCCATAAACCGTAAATCCTGCTCGTCAATTTTCCGGACCAGTTGCGTATCGTCCTGGAGAAAGCAGATCAGGCTGTCTTCCCTGACGGAGTCAATGGCTCTCTGCATATTGGTGTAGAGGGCCCCATGCTGGTCACCGGAGTCCTTGTCCTCCCGCCGGACCACCTCATGCCGGGTGCCGATGTCCGCAACAATCCGCTGTGTTTCCGGGTCCTCGCTGGCATCGTCATAGACCACCACGGGATGGCCGGGGGCACAGGCCTCGATGGAGTCGATGCAGTTTTTCAGGTGTGGCCCACGGTTGTAGGAAAAGACAAAGAAAATCAAACGGGGACTCCTGTGGGCTCATGAGGCAGGTGCTGGTCAATGCCGTTTTGGGTGCGTGTCACACCCGTCCTGTCAATCCGGATGCGATGCCGCTTGTTGGCCTCGATGATGCCCGGATCCACATAGCCCCTGGTGTGATCCAGATGGATGACAATGGCGTTGTAGCGCACATGTTTCGGTTTGATGCCCAGATTCAGCAGCCGCACACCGAACTCCCTGTCCTCACCACCGTAGGCCATGGTTTCGTCAAAACCGTTCACCGCCAGGATGTCTTTTTTCCAGGCGGACCCGTTGGAGCCCTTGAAGCGGCACCGTGTCGGGGTCAGGGTGTTGAACAGCCGTGCCTGCCAGCGGTTGGCTGTCAGTTTGCTGTTCTTGTAAGAGGCTTTCAGGCCATGGGCCTTCAGCCAGTGGAGATCGAAGCAGCGACCGGAGAGAATGTCCTCACGGGTAATGGCCTTGCTGGTGGCCAGGGGGAGCTTGTGGTAACCACCGGACAGGTAGTGCCCGGGCTGGGCCTGTACGGCATGGACGGCCAGGAAATCCTGCCTGGGGATGCAGTCACCATCGGTGAATACCAGATACTCGGACCCGGACTCGATAATCGCCCGGTTGAGGATCCGGCACTTTCGGAACCCGTTATCCTCCTGCCAAACGTGCCGGATTGGCAGGCCGGTTTCCTCTCTCATGTGGTCTATCAGCTGCCGTGTCTCATCCGTGGAGCCATCATCGGCAATGATCAGCTCAAAGTCCCTGTGGGACTGGGCGCTGTAGCCCCAAAGCACCTTTTCCAGCCAGTCCGGCGCGTTGTAGGTGCTGATGATCACAGAAAGCTGCATGGTGTCGGGCCTTGAACGCATGAGTGTCAATTATCGGTAGAATCCGCAGTGTCCTTCAAGTATCCCGAAACCCCTGTTACGAGGAATAAGGGGGCAAACCCTCGTCCGGGGCCAGTGTGCGTTTCATGAACTCAGGCATGGCCAGTGCGCCCTGGTGGATGTCCTTGTTGTAGTACTGGGTGATGAAGGGGCGCTCGTCCACATCCGCCTCACGGAAGTACACCAGTGGGTTGGCGCGGCCGGCCATGGTGCAGCTCCACCAGCCGGTGGGGTAGACCGGTTGCGGGAAGCACAGGGTGCGGGTCTGGGTGAAGCCCCCCTCGCGCATCTCGTCGTGGGCCTTCTTGATGATGCTTTCCGTGTGCAGCAGCGGCGATTCGCTCTGTTGCACCAGTATGCCATGCTCACCCAGTGCCAGCATGCAGTCCCGGTAGAAATCCGTGCTGAACAGGCCCTCGGCCGGCCCCACCGGGTCCGTGCTGTCCACAATCACCAGGTCAATGGAGCCCGGGGCCGCATCGCGCATCCACTGCACACCGTCGCCGAAAAAGAAGTTGGCCCTGGGGTCGTCGTTGGCCCGGCACAACTCCGGGAAGTACTCCTCGGACACCCTTGTCACCCGCTCATCGATCTCCACCTGCCAGGCCTCTTCCACATCCGGATGCTTGAGCACCTCCTGCAGAGTGCCGCAGTCACCACCGCCGATAATCACCACCTTGCGCGGGCGCCTGTGGGTAAACAGCGCCGGGTGTGCCATCATCTCGTGGTAGAGGAAGTTGTCACGGGCACTGAGCATCACGCAGCCATCGATCACCATCAGGTTGCCGAAGGTCTCGGTCTCGTACACCGCCAGTTGCTGGAACGGCGTCGTCTCCTCGTGCAGAAGACGGCGAACCTTGAGTGAAAAGGCGGTGCCCTCGTTCTGGAATACCTCGGTGAACCATTCTCCGGAGTCGATCGTCATGGTGCTGTCCTTGTGTCTCAGTGAGCCCCGTGGCCGGGGAGGCGGTCAGTTGCAGGTGATAGTGTATGACACCTGTTTCTTGCAAAAAACTGCCATTACAATGACGCCCTTCCTTTCCCTGCCCCGATCAGCCCGGGGCCACCGCCAGTAACCGGAGTCTGCATGAGCGATAGTCCCCGTCAGAATGCCAGTATGAGCCCCCGTGAAAGCGCCCTGACCACCTACAGCGTCAACCACTGGAGCGACGGCTACGTGGACATCAGCGAGCAGGGGGATCTGCTGATGCGCCCCGGCGGGCGCAGCAGCGAGCACCGCATCCATCTGCCGCAACTGATTGAGCGGCTGCGGGGGGAGGGCCTGCGGCTGCCCATGCTGCTGCGCTTTGGCGACATTCTCCACGACCGGGTCAACCGGCTCTGCCAGGCCTTTGCCTCGGCGTCACGGGAGCAGGGCTACGAAGGCGGCTACACCGCCGTCTACCCCATCAAGGTCAACCAGCAGCGGCGCGTGGTGGAGTCGCTGCTGGGGGCAGAGCCGGCCGCCAGCCAGGGCCAGATCGGCCTTGAGGCGGGCAGCAAGCCGGAGCTTCTGGCGGTGCTGGCTTTGTCACCCACCCCCGGTGCCACCATTGTCTGCAACGGCTACAAGGACCGGGAGTATATCCGACTGGCGCTGATGGGGCAGGCACTGGGGCACCGGGTATTCCTGGTGGTTGAGAAGCACTCCGAGCTGCGCCTGATTCTCTCCGAGGCAAAGCGCCAGGGGATACGGCCCCTGATCGGCGTACGCGCCCGTCTGGCCTCCATTGGCCATGGCAACTGGCAGAACACCGGTGGTGAGAAATCCAAGTTCGGCCTCTCCGCCAGTCAGGTGCTGGCACTGGTGGCCGCCCTGGAAGAGGCGGGCTACCTGGACAGCCTGCAACTGCTGCATTTCCACCTGGGCTCACAGATTGCCAACATCCGCGACATTCAGACCGGGCTCCGTGAATGCGGACGCTTCTACCAGTCACTGCGACTGGCCGGTGCGCCGGTGAGCACCGTCGACATCGGCGGCGGCCTGGGTGTGGACTACGAAGGCACCCGCTCCCGCAGCGACTGTTCCATGAACTACAACATGAACGAGTACGCCAGGGCCGTGGTGCAGATCCTGCGCCAGACCTGCGACCAGGCGGGACTGCCCCACCCCCACATCATCAGCGAGTCCGGGCGGGCACTGACCGCCCACCACGCGGTGCTGGTCACCAACGTGATCGACGAGGAGCGGCCCCGCCGCCAGCTCCCACCCCAGCCCCGGGAGCCGGACCCCGCGCCACTGCTTCAGCTGTGGCAGGATGAGCAGGCACTGAATGCCGGCACCAGCGCCCGGGCCATGGTGGAGCTCTACCACGACGCCGCCCATGCCATGGGGGAGATGCACCAGCTGTTTGCCCACGGCATTGCCAGCCTTGAGCAGAGGGCCGCCGCGGAGCAGCTGTACACCGCCATCGGACTGCAGCTGCGCCAGCGCCTGAATCCCGGCAACCGGGTGCACCGGGACATACTGGATGAGCTCAACGAGAAGCTGGCGGACAAGCTGTTTGTCAACCTGTCACTGTTCCAGTCACTGCCGGATATCTGGGGCATCGGGCAGATCTTCCCCATACTGCCCCTCAACGGACTCCACCGGCCCCTGACACGGCGCGGCATTTTACAGGATATTACCTGCGACTCGGACGGTCGCATCGACCGCTATGTGGAAGGCGATGGCATCGAGGTCACGCTGCCAATGCCGGCCCTTGAAGAGCAGGACAGCACTCCGCTGATGGCCTTTTTCCTCACCGGTGCCTACCAGGAAATCCTGGGGGACCAGCACAATCTGTTCGGCGATACCGACGCGGTGGACCTCTGGCTCAATGACCAGGGCGAGTGTGAGGCCCACCACAGCGTACCCGGTGATACCGTGGCCTCGGTGCTGCGCTCGGTGAACTTCGACCCCGTCAGGCTGAGCGACTCACTGCACCGGCAGCTGGGCCGGGCGGAGCTGCCGGAACAGCGACGCCAGGACTATGCCAGTGCCATTGAATCCGGACTGAGTGGCTACACCTACCTGGGTGAGTAACCCGGGCCGTCAAGGGTCGCTGTCCCTGCGTGGAAACCTGCCCGAAAAATGAACGTCCGGTGATCCACCCGCTGAATCGCCCCGTAATAGAGCAATATGTGTCAATAACGGCGGCGAGTATCTACAATGAGTGTGATTCAATTGCATAATACAGCGACCACCAAGGGGCAAAGCGTGACTCCACTCAAGGAGAGCAGCCGCCGAACAGAGCGCAGCAAAGATCACTGGAGCCAGTTGCTTGAGCGGGTGGGGCACAACCAGGATCGGGAAGCCTACCACCAGCTGTTCGAGCACTTTGGCCCACAGATCAAGTACTACGCCATGTCCAATGGCCTCGCCCATCTGGCCGAGGAGCTGGTGCAGGAGGTCATGATTTCCATCTGGCGCCGTGCCACCCTGTATGACTGGCGCAAGGCCGCCGCCTCCACCTGGATTTTCACCATTGCCCGTAACCAGCGCATCGACATGCTGCGCAAACAGAAGCGCAGCAGTGCGGAAATGGGCCTGGAAACCGAGGACCTGTGGCAGATTCCCGGAGACGGTGAAGACGATCCACTGCCCTCATTGCATCGAATCATTGCCGAGCGACGTATCAGAGACTCTTTCAGGCAACTGCCAGAGGAGCAGGTCACAGTATTGGCCAAGGTTTACATGGAACATAAATCCCACCAGATCGTGGCTAATGAAATGGGGATTCCCCTGGGTACGGTCAAGAGCCGTGTCCGTCTGGCGCTGAACAAACTGAAAGTCATACTGCAGGACCAGGATCTATGAGTACACACCATCCCGATGAAGTCATGTTGATGGAGTACAGTGCCGGCACCCTCTCGGAGCCCATGGCCCTGTGTATCAAGCTTCATGTCGACCAGTGCAGCCGCTGCCGCAGCCATCTGGACATGCTGAACAGCCTGGGTGCCGTCATGATGGAAAACGCCCAGGCCAAAAGCCAAGTGTCCGACAACCTGTTTGACAGCATCATGAACCGCATCGACCAGGAAGACGGCACCAGCGTCCGGCAAACTCCCGAAAGCCCGACGCGGCGCCTCAACCCCCTGGCCAAGATGCTGGGCCGTGAGCTGGACGAGCTGCCCTGGAAGCGCCAGCTGGGTGATGTGAGTGTGTGCGACATCAGCAACCACTTCTGCACCGGTGAGCGGGTCACACTGCAGAAGCTGGTCGCCGGCGGACGGGCCCCGTCCCACCGCCACAGCGGCACCGAGACCACGCTGGTTCTGCACGGCGCCTTTGCCGACAGCAACGGTGTCTTTGAGGCCGGTGACATTGTGGTTCTGGATCAGAAGCACGACCACCGCCCGGTGGCACTGCACGGTGAAGACTGCTACACCCTGTCGGTGCTTACCGCACCGGTGCGGCTGACCGGGCGCTTCACCCGGCTGCTGAATCCTTTTATCCGCTAACCCGTACAAAAGAACCATGGAAGGGAGCCAACAGGGCTCCTTTTTTCGTTCTGAGTCCATCCCAGGAGGGCAGCCTTTATGGCAACTCTGATTGCCGGCATCACAGGCGGTATCGGTCTGGCCATGGGCCGGAAGATGCTGGAGCAGGAGTCTGATGAGGTGCTCATTGGCCTGGCCCGCTCCGCCTCCCACAACGAGGAACTGGCGGATCTGTGCGCCCGCTACCCCCAGAGGATCCTTCTTCTGGATGCCGATGTCAGCGATCCGGCCGGACTGGCCCGTGCCCTGCAGCAGCTGCCAGGGGATCTGCCACTGACCCGGGTCATCTATGCCATCGGTCTGCTGCACGATGCCGCCATGAGCCCGGAGAAGCGCCTGGCGGACATTGACGTCAACGCCATGCTGCACAGCTATCAGGTCAATACACTGGGTTTTCTCAGCCTGATGCAGTCACTGGTGCCCTGGCTGCGTCACCGTGAACGGAAAACCGTCGTCGCCCTCTCCGCCAAGGTGGGCTCACTGGGAGACAACGCATTCGGCGGCTGGTACGCCTACCGCTGCAGCAAGGCTGCACTGAACATGGCCGTGCGCAACCTGGCCATAGAGGCCCGTCGCGGCCTGCGTCCGAGCATTGTGGTGGCGCTGCACCCGGGCACCACGGCCACCCCGCTGTCCGCCCCCTACCAGCAGTCACTGGCCCGTCTCAAGGTGCACAGCCCCGCTGACACCGCCAGCAATCTCTGGCAGGTGATTGGCCAGCTGCGCGAAGAGGACAGTGGCGGCTTTTTCAGCTGGGACGGCAGCACCCTGCCCTGGTAATTCCCGGTGAACCAGCCGGGAAACTCTCTCGTAGAACTTGCCACGAACCCGCCATGGAGTGGCTTCCAATCATCAAGAGAGAGTTCCCATGCCTTATAATGCACCGGTAAACGACCTGCGTTTTGTGCTGTTCAATGTCCTCGGCGCCGACCGCCTGCACGAACTGGAAAGCTACAGCGAAGCCACTCCGGACCTGATTGATGCCATACTGGAAGAAGCGGGCCGCTTCATGCGGGACGTGATTGAGCCCACCAACGCCCCCGGCGACCGGGAGGAGTGTCAATACAATCCCAGCGACTTCAGCGTCAAGACCCCCACCGGCTTCAAAGAGGCCTACAAGCAGTTTGCCGAGGCTGGCTGGACCTCACTGGATGCCCCCGTGGAATACGGCGGTCAGGGTCTGCCCCATGTGCTGAAGTTTGTGGTGGACGAGATGGTCTGCTCCACCAACCTGTCACTGGGCATGTACCCGGGACTGACCCACGGCGCCATCAGCGCACTGCACGAGCACGGCTCCGACGAGCTCAAGGACACCTACCTGGAAAAGCTCATCAGCGGTGAGTGGACCGGCACCATGTGTCTTACAGAGCCCCAGTGCGGCACCGACCTGGGACTGATCCGCACCAAGGCCGAGCCCAACGGCGACGGCACCTACAAGCTCAACGGCACCAAAATCTGGATTACCGGCGGCGAGCACGACCTGGTGGACAACATCGTGCACCTGGTACTGGCCAAGCTGCCGGACGCCCCTCCGGGTGTGAAAGGCATTTCCCTGTTCGTGGTGCCCAAGTTCCTGCCGGACAGCGGCGAGCGCAACCCCATCAACTGTGGTGGCCTTGAGCACAAGATGGGCATCAAGGGCTCCGCCACCTGCGTGATGAACCTGGAAGACGCCAAAGGCTGGCTGGTGGGCAAGGAACACGACGGCATGCGTGAGATGTTCACCATGATGAACGAGGCCCGCCTGATGGTGGGCATGCAGGGTCTGGGACTGGCGGAGGCGGCCTATCAGGTGAGCCTGGATTTCGCCCGGGAGCGCCTCCAGAGCCGCTCCATGTCCGGCCCAAAGAACGCGGACGGCCCGGCGGACCCGATACTGGTGCACCCGGATGTGCGGCGCATGCTGATGCGCCAAAAGGTGCTCAACGAGGGCATGCGGGCCATGGCCCTGTACGCCGGCCACCAGCTGGACCTGTCCAAGGCCCACCCGGACGCCCAGGTGCGCGAGACCGCCGATGACATCGTGCAGATCATGACTCCGGTGGTGAAGGGCTTCCTGACGGACGAGGGCTTCAACAACGCCAACGTGGGTCTGCAGGTGCTGGGTGGCTCCGGCTTCACCACCGACTGGCCCATTGAGCAGTATGTGCGTGACGCCCGCATTACCCGCATCTACGAGGGCACCAACGGCATACAGGCGCTGGACCTGATCGGCCGCAAGCTGAGCCTGCACGGCGGCCGTCTGGTGCGCAGCCTGTTTGCGGACATGACCGGCTACCTCAAGGCCAACCCGGAGTGTGCCCACCGCGACGCCTTCAAGGACGCACTGGGCTCACTGGAACTGGCGGTGACCTGGGTGGCCCAGAACGCCCCCAATGACCCGGAGCAGGCCGGCGCGGCCTCCACCCCCTTCCTGCGTCTGACGGCGCTGACGGTGATGGCCTACATGTGGGTGCGCATGGCGGATGCGGCGCAGAAGGCCCTGGATGCCGGCGAAGGCAACCCGGACTTCCACAAGGCCAAGCTGGTCTCGGCCCGTTTCTACTTCGACAAGCTGCTGGGCGAGAAAGACTGGTTGCTGAGCGACATCAAGGACGGCAAGGAATCACTGATGGCCCTCGAAGACGAACAGTGGGCCATCTGACCTCTCTTTAATTGGCTCCTCCTCTGCCTTTACCGGGACCTTGGTGTCCCGGTTTTTTTTGCCTTCTTAAACGTTAGCGGGAAACGGCACTTGTGCGGTGTCCGATTTGGCTTTGGCTGTGAGGGAGTCAGTGCACCACCCGGTAAGAATCCAGTATGGCGGCCATGTCTTCCGCCAGCTGCTGTACGTGGCGAGGGTCAGTGTCCCGCTGGGCGAAGGTGCGCAGTGCCATGATCTGGGCCTGAAGCAGCCGGGCCAGCCGGGGGCAGTCGGTGTCCGGGCGCAGTTCGCCGCGGGCTCTGGCCTGTTCCAGTTGCTCACGCAGATTCTGCTCGATGGCATCCAGGATCCGGTTGACCCGATTCTGCAGGCGCGGTGCCTGGGCATTCACCTCCAGCAGAGTCTTGATCAGCATGCAGGCCCTGGCCGGCTCCGAACGGGCATCGCAGCAGGCCTCCGCCAGGATTTCCAGATAGCGGGACAGCCCCTCGATCACGGACGGACTCAGCGCCATGACGTCAGACAGTACACGACCCATGTTGTCGCTGTATCGCTCCAGGGCCGCCAGAAAGAGCCCCTCCTTGCTGCCAAAGGCCCCATAGAGACTGCCGGGGCGCATATCCAGGGCGTCACCCAGCTGCTTCACGGAACTGGCAAAATAGCCCTGCCGCCAGAACAGCGCTACCGCCTGCTCCAATGCCTGGTCGCGGTCGAATTCCGGTGTGCGTGCCATGGGCATACCTGATGTCTCGGAAAATGCCCTTTCATGATACTTGAATGATCGCTCTGAAAACAGTTAGTCTGAAGTAATTATTGAACGATCACTCAAAAACCAACACAGGAGACACTCCCATGGCGGAATTCACAGTGTACGGAATCGATGACGCACCGGCAGAGGCCAAACCCATTCTGGAAGGGGCCAAAAAGGAGATGGGCATGGTGCCCAACCTCTTCGGCGTGATGTCCGAGTCCCCCAATGTGCTCAAGGGCTACAAGCAGCTCAGTGAGCTGTTTACCACCAGCAGCCTCAACGCCGAGGAAGTCACCGTGGTCTGGCAGACCATCAACGTGGAAAACGCCTGCCACTACTGTGTACCGGCCCACACCGCCATTGCCAGCCAGATGGGCGTGTCCGATGAGATCACCCAGGCGCTGCGCGAGGAAAAACCACTGCCGGACAAGAAGCTGGAGGCTTTGCGGCAGTTTACACTGGCCATGGTGCGCCAGCGTGGCAACCCGGACAAGTCCACTCTGAATGCTTTCTTTGAGGCCGGCTATCAGCAGCAGCAGGTGCTGGATGTGATTCTGGGCATTGCCATGAAGACGTTGAGCAACTACACCAACCATGTGGCCGAGACGCCTCTGGACGAGCCCTTCAAGCCACTGGCCTGGACCAAAAAAGCCTGATTACGGACAGCCTGACGGATGCCAGGGACGGCATCAGCGATCTTTCTCTTCCGACTTTTCCGGATCAACCATTTCCGTTTTTTCCTGCCCCCGGACCCTGTCGTCTATCCAGCGACGAACCCGTGGATGCCTCTGCAGACAGTAAGGGGCCAGCATCATCACCAGCAGCACCCCCGCACCGGCCACCACACTCAGTAACGGGTGCACCGCCAGCCCCTGACCCAGACCGGCAAACACCAGTGTCATGGGCAGCATGCCGATAAAGGACGCCAGCAGAAATCGCCCCGTGGTGATGGCCGTCAGGCCGGCGCCGTAGCTGATCAGGGCAAAGGAAAACAGCGGTATCAGACGGGTCACCAGTATGCTCCAGAACAGCAGTGGCTGCGCCGCATCGCTGGCGAAAAAGGGATTGTCGGAGAACCGACGCCGCAGTGCCTCCCGGCCCAGCACTCGGCTCAGTGCAAAGGCCACCAGGGCACCCAGAGTGGCCCCCGCCGCAGCCACCAGTGTGCCGCCCCAGAGGCCGAAGGCCAGCCCGGAGGCGGCGCTGATGGGCAGGGTGGGAATGGGGCCCACCACCACCGCCATGACCATCAGCAGCATCAGCAAAACCGGCCCCCAGGGGCCGCTGCCACCGAGCCAGACGGCGATGGCCCCGGGAGAGAGGCTGTCCGGCAGCCCCATCTGTCGCAGCGCCTGCCAGGCACCCAGTATCGCCAGAACCACCACCGCCATCAGAATCAGTCGCTGACTGGGGCTCAGTGTCAGCTCCGGTGACAGGGGGTGTTCAGTACTCAAGGGACAGACTCCTTGGCTGGCGTGGAGCGCGGACAGGCCTTCCATGGCGGCCCCTTTCGGAACAGCCCCTGGCGTCCCGGAACAGCCTCTGGCGTCACTGCGGCTGGAGAGGCAACCCCAGTGCCGCGGCGTGATGATCCAGGTGCTCGTCGATGAAGCTGGCGATAAAGAAATAGCTGTGGTCATAACCGGACTGCATGCGCAGCTCGATGGGGTGGCCGGACTTCTGGCAGGCGTCCACCAGGGCCTCAGGGCGCAGCTGCTCCGCCAGGAAGTTGTCCGCCGTGCCCTGGTCCACCAGCAGCGGCAGTCGCTCCGTGGCGGAGGGCACCAGCAGTGTGGCGTCCCACCGGGCCCAGCGCTCCACATCGTCCCCCAGGTAGCCACTGAAGGCCTTGACGCCCCAGGGGCAGTCACTGGGGTGGCAGATGGGG
>JAWWAC010000026.1:0-40973 GCA_033721915.1 Oleiphilaceae bacterium | reverse complement strand
GGGGTGGAGCGGGATATCCGCATGTCCCCGGGCGACACCGCCCAGGTGGCCGGTCTGGAGTGGACCTTTGTGGGCATGCGCGAGCGTGAGGGCAAGAATTTTGTCGCTGACCAGGGCCGCTTTGATATCCGTCGTGACGGCCAGCGGGTGACCACGGTGTTTCCTGAGAAACGCCATTACCCGGTGCAGGGCAGTGTCATGACCGACGCGGGTATCAGCCCGGGGCTGTTCCGGGACCTGTTTGTGGCACTGGGTGAGCCGGTGGACGGCGACCAGGCCTGGGCGGTGCGTATCCAGTACAAGCCGCTGATCCGCTGGATCTGGCTGGGGGCCATCTTCATGGCCGCCGGTGGCATTCTGGCGGTCAGCGACAAGCGTTACCGGGTGCGCCAGTCCGTGGTGAAAAGGGCCTCCGGCAAGGGGCCGGAGTCGGCCGGTGCCGGTACGCTGCAGGAGGTGAATGGATGAACAGGGTCTGGCTTTTCCTGCCCGTGGTGCTGGTGGTGGTGCTGGGGGTCATGCTGTATGCCGGCATCGGCAAGGACCCCACCAAGCTGGATTCCGCCCGGCTCAACCAGCCGGTGCCGGCCTTTGAGCTGACCATGCTGGCGGACGCGCAGCGGATGCTGGATAACGAGTCCCTCAAGGGACAGGTGGCGCTGTTCAATGTCTGGGGCACCTGGTGCCCCTCCTGCCGTGTGGAACACCCCTATCTGGTGGCTCTGGCGGAGGAGCAGGGCATCCGCATTATCGGCCTCAACTACAAGGACAAGCGGGGTCCGGCGCTGCGCTGGCTGGAGGATCTGGGAGATCCCTACCAGTTCAATATCTACGACCCCGAGGGCAGCCTGGGTTATGACCTGGGGGTGTACGGGGCCCCCGAGACCTATGTGTTGGACGCCAACGGCGTGGTGCGTTACCGCCATGTGGGGGTGGTGGACGAGCGGGTCTGGGAGAATCACCTCAAACCGGTGTACGAGCAATACCGTGCACAGGAGGTGGACTGATATGCGCCGTATTCTGATGGGCTGCCTGTTAATGCTGCTGGCGTTGCCGGCATTGTCGCAACTGCAGACCAATGAGCTGTCCGACCCGGAGAAACAGCGCCGTTACCAGGAGCTGACACGGGAGCTGCGCTGTCCCCTGTGCCAGAACGAGAGCATCGCCGAGTCCGACGCCCCCATTGCCAACGATATGCGCCGCGATGTGCACCGTCGTCTTGAGGCGGGACAGAGCGATGAGGAGATTGTTCAGGCACTGGTGGCGCGTTTCGGTGAGTTTGTCCGTTACAGCCCCCGGGTGACTCCGGCCACCTGGGCGCTGTGGTTCGGCCCCTTTGTGCTGGTGCTGGTGGGGCTGCTGGTGGTGGTCCTGATGGGGCTCAGAGGACGCCGCAGCCAACAGGCCCCGGCGGCGCTGGATGACGGTGAACGGGCGCGTGTACAACGCCTGCTGAGGGAAAACGACCGCAATCAATGAGATTTTTTCTATGACTCTGACTTTCTGGCTGGCGCTGGTGCTGTTGGTGGCGCTGGCGCTGACGTTCGTGATCTACCCTCTGCTGGGACAGGGAGGGCAGGGTGCGGCACCCTCAAGGCGTCAGCAGAACCTGGATTCCTACCGTCACCGGCTCGCGGAGCTGGAGCAGGAAAGGGACGCGGGTGTCATTGATGACGCCATGTTCGGGCAACTGCGGCAGGAAATGGAAGCCAACCTGCTGGATGACGTGGATGAGCAACAGGCCCCCTCCAGTCAGGGCTCACGCAGGCTGATGTTCACCGTCAGCCTGATGGCTTCGGTGCTGGTGCCGGTGCTGGCCTTTGTTCTCTATGGCCAGTGGGGCGCCGAGGACCGGCTGGTGCAGACCCGGCTGATGAATCAGCTGCAGTCCGGTGAGGTGGACTCCGCCACGGAAATGAACACACTGCTGGATCGGCTGCAGCAGGAACTGGCCCGCAACCCGGACAACCCCGATGGCTGGCTGATGCTGGCCCGCTCACGGATGCAGAACCAGCAGTACCGCCCGGCGGCACTGGCCTATGAACAGCTGGCACAACTGGCGGGAGAGGATCGCCGTGAGGACGCCGCCGTGGCCTGGGGCATGGCGGCACAGGCGCACTTCCTGGCCGCGGACCGGGAGCTGGACGAGGCGGCCCTTGAGGCCATCCGCCGGGCCCGCTCCATCAACAGCGCGGAGGTGAACGCCACCGGGCTGCTGGGTATCGATGCCTTCCAGCGGGGAGAGTACCTTGAGGCCATTGCCTACTGGGAACAAGTGCTGGAGTCAGCCCCCCCCGAGCGACAGCTGGACAGCATCCGCAGCGGCGTGGTGGCGGCCTACCGTCGCCTTGGGGAGCCGGTCCCCCCGTCCGTTCTCCGTGGCGGACAGAGCTCGGGGACTGACCGCACAGGGTCCGCCGAAGGCGATGGCAATGCGGTGATCCGCCTGTCCGTGGAGCTCTCCGATCAGGCCCGCCAGGCGGTGGATGATGAGGACGTGGTGTTTGTCTACGCCAGGGCCCAGGAGGGGCCGCCAAGGCCGCTGGCCATACAGAGGCTGACGGTGGCGGATCTGCCGGTGGAGATTCAGCTGGATCCGAGCATGGCCATGAGCGATGAGGACCGTCTCAGGGCCGGGCAGGAGGTCATGCTGGTGGCCCGGGTTTCCCTCAGCGGCGATGCCAGGCCGCAAAGCGGTGACTGGCAGGGAGAAATGGGGCCAATGACCGTCGGCGAGAGCCCCGGGACACAGCGCCTCAGGGTTGACCAGGCTGTTCGTTAAATGCCATTTCCCCGGCCCCCGGGGTTTTCTGCCCAGGCACTGGCTGCCCTGCCAGCCGGCGCAGTGAGGCCACCAGGTCACGACCGTCCCAGGGGCCCTGTTCGCTGGACGGGGCAAACAGGTGTCGCTGCAGTGCATCGATCTCACGGCTCAGTGTCGGGTCGTTGGCAAAGCGGGTGACATCCGCCACGGTTTTCAGCTCCGGCTGATCAAACTGCACGGCGGCCCACCGGGGCAGCAGGCTCAGTGCCTCGGCCTGGCCCTGGCGGGCGGACTGGCACAGTGCCCGGAAGCGTTGACGCTGCTCTTTCTGCTGCACCGTCAGTGGCTTTCCGGACTGGCCCTGGCGGCGACGGTTCAGCCACCAGGCCAGCCCGGTCACCAGCCACCCGGTGGCCAGAATCAGTGCCAGCCAGAACCAGAAAACGGGCAGCCTGGCTCCGGGAGGGCGGCCGCTGGCCGGGATCAGTGCCGTTTTTTCCTTTTCCTCGTTACCGGCCATGCCCGGAGCCGGTTGAATCTGTATCGTCCGTGAGGGCACCACGGCGACCCGCTCCTTGTCGTTGATCACATCCCACCAGGGAATGCGGATTTCCGGCAGCTGTACCGCCCCCGCCTCCAGTGGCACCAGAGCGGCGGAGCGGCGCAGGTTGGATTCCAGCTTGTCCTCCGTGAATCGGGAGTCGGTGACCACCGGGTCCGGGTATTCCCTGAGATTGTCCGGGTAGCCTATGTCCAGTGTCGGCAGTGCCTCCGGCAGGACCCCCAGGGCGCGCAACTGCAGATCCCGGGTGATGCTTTCACCCGCCTCCAGGTCCTCCAGCTCACCGGACCAGTCCTCACGGATATCCAGGCTGGCCGCGGGCAGCCACACATCGCCGCTGAAGGACTCCGGTGGCGGACGCACCAACAGGCGTTTCTCCGGGGACTGGGCCCGAAGGAAGGCCACGGCGCCACGGCTGTCGCGCTTGCGCCCCTGGAATTCCAAAGGCGGAACGACCAGGGTGCCCGTGCTCTGGGGGACCACCGCATAGGTGCGTTCCACCAACTGCCATTCCACACCGGAGTGCTCCTCGCGGTACTCTTTCTGCTCACCCACCATTTCCACAATGGCGTTATCGATCTCCGGCGCGGGCAGGGTGCCCGAGATCAGTGGTGGCTGGTAGTAGAGCTTCTGGGTCAGTGTCAGCTGCTGCTGGACGTAGACATCGTCATCGCTGAGATGGACTTCCATTCGGCTGGCGGTGCTGTCGCCGCCGGAGCCCGGCGCGACTCCCGGGTAGACCGTAATGGTCATGGGCTCGCTGCTCTGGCCTTCAAAATGCAGTGGCGGAATGGTGAGCTCGCCGCTGCGTTTCGGTGCCAGCATGAAGGTCCAGGTGATATGGGCGCTGTGCTCGTCATTCACCGAACGCACGGACATGTGCTGGTTGCGGTTGAGGATGCGGAAATCCTCCTCCAGATCCCCGAGGTCCGGGGTGGGGACATCCAGCCCCTGCAGTCGGAACAGTGAGCCGAGGCTGACGCCCATGTCACTGCTGCCCTGGATCTCAAGGGTCAGGGTCTCATTGCTGTACAGGGTGTTACGGTCCACCTTGGCCTGCAGGGGCGCCCCGGCATTGTTCGCGTCCTCCTGGGCACTGAAGGCCAGCAGTGGCGTGAGCACCAGCAGCCAGATTGTGTTTGCCGTCAGTCGCTTCAGCATTGTTGTGTCACCATGGTTCTCGCACCCAATTTCTCATACTCCGTTTCCGGCAACCGGCGTTTCCCTGGCTGTCACCAGAGCGGCTGATCTTCCGCCTCCGGTTGAGGCCGAAAGGCTCTCTGGCGCTGGCGCTGCTGGTAGTCGCGCTCAAATTTGCGCCGAAGCAGGCTGGCGGAATCGTCCGGGATACGCCGCAGCCATTGTTCATGGGCCTGTGACTGCCCGCGGGAGTCTGCCTCGGGTGAGGCCTCCCGGGGGGCGCTGGCCTTTTCGTCCCCCGCAGTCCCCCGGGGGCGGGGGGCATGGCCATGACCCGGTGGCCCGTCGTCCTGTTCCTGTCTGTCCCCGGGGTTCTGTGGGGGTCGGGATAACGGCTGGGATGGCGGCTGGCTGCTCTCCAGCGTCTGCTCCGGGTCCCCCCCAGTCTGGGGTGGCTGTCTGCTCCCCCTGTTGTTCTGATCCTGCCCCGGCTGTTGCTGACTGTCCCGCTCCTGCTGTTGGTCCAGATAGTCCATCAGGTGCTGGCGGTTTTCCCGGGCCGGTGTCATGTCCGGGTTCAGTGCCAGGGCGGTTTCGTAGGCGGCAATGGCCTCCTGGATGCGGCCCTGTTGGGCCAGTGCGTTGCCGCGGTTGTAATGCCCTTCGGGGCTGTCCTCACTGGCCCAGAGGGCCTCTGCGGCGGCGTAGTGGCCGGCCCGGTAGTGGGCCAGTGCCTGCCAGCGCCGGTCACGGAAACGCCTTGACGCGGCCCCGGGGGACTCGGGCAGCAGTGCCATGGCCTGCTGGTCCGGTGTGCGCCACAGGCTGGCGTCACCGGCCATGGCCGGTGGCGCATCCACTGCCAGAATAGCAGCCATGGCCAGCGGTAGAATGACACTTGAGTAACCTGAGAGTGCCGGATGACCCCGGCGCCAGCCCCAGAGCGCCAGTGGCAACAGTAACAGCAACAGCCAGTAGCCTCCGTCCTCACGGCGCCACCCCGGTTCCCCGCTTTGGTGGTGCCGTGCACCGCGGCCGTCCAGTCCCAGCGGCGAGAGGTCGGTGGTGCTGCCTGTCCAGCGCAGTGCCTGTCCACCATGGGCCCTTGCCAGTGACCGCAGTGGTGCCAGCTCGGTGCTGACGATCACCGGCTGTCCGTTATCCTCCCGGATGACACCCCGGTCCTCCAGTGGGATGGGGGCGCCCTGCTCGCTGCCCACCGCCAGTATCTGCAGCGGGATACGGTGCCCTGACAGGGCCTGCCGGATGGCCTCACGGTAGGGGGGGCGTATGCCGTCGGTGATCAGCAGTATCTGCCGCTGCCCCGCAGCGCTGTGCTCCAGCAGTGCAATGGCCCTCTGCACGGCGCGATCGGCACGGCTGCCATAGCTGGGCATGATAAACGGGTCCAGTGCCGGCAGAAAGGCCTCGATGCTGGCCCTGTCACGGGTCAGTGGGCTGACCACATGGGCATCGCCGGCATAGGCGATCAGCCCGGTATCCAGTCCTTCACGCAGTCTCAGAAGATCCTGCAGGGCCCTTTTGGCCTGGGTCAGCCGGTCCGGTTCCAGGTCCCGGGCCAGCATGGACAGTGACAGGTCCATAACCACCACCAGTGAATCCGCCGGCTGCTGTGACGGCCTGGGGGCCTCACGCCAGGAGGGTCCGGACAGGGCCAGCAGGGCCAGGCACAGTATCAGTGCCGGCAGCCAGATGCCCGGGCGGGGCCCTGCCGGGTCGGTTTGTTGTGGCATCAGCGGCGCCAGCAGCCGGGGGTCCATGACACGGTGCCAGTCCCCCCCCTGGCGGCGATCCCTGTGATGGCGCCACCACCACAGCCAGAGCAGGGCCACGGGCAGCAGCAACAGCCAGGCCGGACGGAGAAACGACAGCTGGGCCAGCCATTCAGTCATGATCCGCCTCCGGTGGGTGGCTGGCGCCGGTGCGTCTTCTCAGGCCGGGTATCCTGCAGCCGGGCCAGTTCAGCGACCGTGGCAGACTGGCGGCCAGCACCATGGCCAGCAGGGCCACCGCCAGTGGCCAGTGGTAGAGATCACGGCTGAGGCGGACCCTGCGGGCGTCCCGTTCTATGGGTTCCAGTGCATCAATCTGCTGGTAGACCCACTCCAGGTCCGGCAGTGTTTCCGCCATGAAAAACCGCCCTCCGGTCTGTTCCGCCAGACGGCTCAGCAATGGCCTGTTCACGGCCCCCTGATCGCCGGGTCCGGACAAACCCGGCCCCGTGTTCATCGGGTCAGGGCTGCCAATGCCCAGTGTGTGCACCCGGATGCCGGCGGCCACGGCCAGTTCGGCGGCCATTTCCGGGGTGATCTCTCCGGTGTTGTTGTCACCGTCCGTCAGCAGCAGTATCACCTGGCCGCGGTCCTGGCCCCGGGGCTGCTGCGGCTGCTGTTGCAGGTTTTTCACCGCCAGCCCCAGCGCATCGCCGATGGCGGTGGCTTCACCGGCCATGCCGATAAAACTCTCCTGGAGAAAGGCCTGAACCGTCCTGTGGTCGAAGGTCAGGGGTGCGTGGAGGTGGGCGGTGGCGCTGAAAACCACCAGCTCCAGGCGGTCGCCACGGCGCTCCTCGATAAACTGCGATCCAAGTCGCCGGACCGCCTCCAGGCGGGTGATGCCGCGGTTGCCCATCAGCATGTCCCGGGTCTGCATGCTTGGTGAGAGATCCACCACCAGCATCAGGTCACGGCCACTGCGGGGCAGCTGGACCTGCTCGTCCACCCGCTGTGGCTTTGCCAGCGCCAGCAGCAGACAGAGCCAGGCCAGTGACAGCAGCAACAGGCTCAGCCAGCGCCCCGCTGAACAGCCCGGCCCTGAGCGGGCCAGTGGGGCGGTCCACAGGGTCAGCGGCATCCGGGGGGCGTCGACCCCGTGATACTTGGGGCCCTTGCGGCGCAACAGCCAGGGCAGGGGAATCAGCAAAAGCCACCAGGGGGCACCCAGACTCAGCATGGCTGCCTCCTGAGCCACTCGGCGGCCAGCTCACGGGCCTGCTCCGGTGTCAGCCGTGGCTGTGGTGTCAGTGCGCTGTGCAGCAGGGCCTGGAGCTGCTCCTGTGGCAGCCCCGGTGCCCTGTCCCGGAGAAAGGACAGCCAGGGTTCACCGCTCATGGGCGCCGTCCCGGCCGCGGGATAGCACTGGCCGGCGGCGAATTTCAGCCAGGCATTGATGCGGGTGAAATCACGGCCGTCGTGGCAGGGGGCCGGCAGGGACGCCATCAGCCGGCGGCGCCTCAGACGGGGTCCGAGACGGCGCCAGGCCCACCAGCACAGCCCCAGCAGCAGCAACAGGCACAGGGCACCCAGCCACCACCAGCCCGGCGCCGGTGGCCAGTGGCTGACGGGGGGTGGCGGCTGTACGTCGTGCAGCTTGTTGAGTGTCTCTTGCAGAGCGTCTGTCATGGGGCCATCGCTGTCATTGCCGTGCCGTCATCAGGTCTGTCACCAGATCCCCGTCCGTGGACAGGGTGAGAGTCCGGATGCCGGATCCGGCCACCCGGTTGGCAAAGTCCCGCTCCCTTTGCCGGTAAAGGGCCTCCAGGGCCCGGCCATCACGGCGGCTGTTTAGCCAGAAGGTGCCACCGGGCCCGGCCATGGGATAGCAACCCGGCGGCGGTGGCTGCCGCTCCAGGGGGTCTTCCACGCGTATGGCCGTGACACTGTGGTGTTGTGCCAAGGCCCTGAGCGCACGGGTGGTGTCGTCGCCGGCGTGGCAGAAGTCACTGACAATCAGCAGCCGGCTGGTGCTGCGTGCCAGTGAGCGCACCTCCAGCAGGGCCCGGTTCAGCTGGCTGTGTCCGCTCAGTGGCTGATCCGGCAGCCGCCGGTGTTGCTCCACCAGTTGCTGCAGTAACCGTAATACGCCACTGCGTCGCCGTGCCGGTCGCTGGTGAAGGATGTTCTGGTCCGAGAGCACCATGCCGCCCACCCGGTCGTTGGCAAACAGGCCCTGCCAGGCCAGCACGGCGGTGGCCCTGGCGGCCATGACGGACTTGTAGCAGCCGCGGCTGGCGAAATACAGGCTGGAGTTGAGGTCGCAGAGCAACAGCAGGGGCTGCTCCGCCTCCTGCTGGAAGAGCTTGGTATGGGGCTCCTGGCGCCTTGCGGTAACCCGCCAGTCGATATGGCGGATATCGTCACCGGGCCGATAGGCGCGGACTTCCGCGAAATCCATGCCGGGCCCTGGCCTGCGGCGGCGCTGCCGCCCCCGGACACCGCGGGCCCTGGCACGGTGCCCCGGCAGCCGTAAGCGGTGCGCCTCCGCCTGCAGTTGGCACAGCTGGGCCAGGTCGATGCGGGTGGGGCTTGCCGGAGCGCTCATACGCTGACCGGAACCCTGTCCAGCAACCGCTCTATCAGGTCGTCGCTGGTGAGGCCTTCCGCTTCCGCCTCAAAGGTCAGCAGAATGCGGTGACGGAGCACATCACCGGCCAGTGCACGGATGTCATCCGGAGTGACATAGTCGCGCCCCTCCAGCCAGGCCAGTGCCCTGGCGCAGCGGTCCAGTGCGATGCTGCCGCGGGGGCTGGCGCCAAAGCTGATAAAGGGGCCTATGGCCTCTCCGTGGGGCCCCTGTCCGCGGCTGGCCAGTATCAGCGCCAGCAGGTAGTCCTCCACCGCCTCGGACATATAGGTGTCGGCCACGCTGCGCCGGGCGCTGAAGAGCTGCTCACGGGTGATGGTCAGGGCATTGACGGGCATCTCGCCCCGTTGCTCCTGTCGCGCCAGGTGCAGTATTTCCCGTTCATGGCGGGCCTGTGGGTAGCCAATGCGCAGATGCATCAGGAAGCGGTCCAGCTGGGCTTCCGGCAGGGGGTAGGTGCCCTCCTGCTCAATGGGGTTCTGGGTGGCCATCACCAGGAACAGGGAATCCAGCGGGTAGGTGGTCTGGCCTACGGTCACCTGACGCTCCGCCATGGCTTCCAGCAGGGCGGACTGGACCTTGGCCGGTGCCCGGTTGATCTCGTCCGCCAGTACCAGGTTGTGGAACAGTGGGCCTTTCTGGAAGTGAAACTGGCCGCTCTCGGGGCGGTAGATGTCGCTGCCGGTGATGTCCGCCGGCAACAGGTCCGGTGTGAACTGGACCCGGTGGAAGTCCGCCTCCAGGTGCTCGCACAGACTGCGTATGGCCTGTGTCTTGGCCAGCCCCGGCGCCCCCTCCACCAGCAGGTGGCCATCGGCCAGCAGGGCCACCAGCAGGCGGTCCACCAGTGACTGCTGCCCCAGAATGCGCTGCGAGAGTTGCCGGCGCAGTGCGCCCAGTGCCTGTTCCGGTGCCATGGTTGTGGTGTTCTCCGGGTGTGGCCACGCCGGATGCAACGGCAACAGGGCAGCCATGGGTTTGATTTCAGGGTCTTAGTGGTTTTCACGGACCCGCCATAACGCACTCTTTGAACTATGCTGAAAACAGTCGCCCGATGCGGGTGCCTGCACGGAGTGGCTTTCAGCGCACTCTGTGCGGCAAAAAAAAGCGGCGCAACAGGCCGTTGGGCGCAGCCGTCGTTATCAGAGGCGACCGCAAAAGTGGATCATGGAAGCGAGGCGCAAGACAAGCAGCCTTTCCCTCCTTCCGGCAAGATTACAGGATGGCAATTATGAATGCCCTGACAGTGACCACCAAGGCCGAGTTTCTACGGGAACTGACAGAGACTTTCCAGCAGCGGCTGTCGCCGGAGGAGGCGTCGCGGGTGAGCGACTTTGCCGCCTACTACCTGCAGCACCTGCCCCCTGACGAGCTGCTGCAGCGCCGACTGCAGGATGTCTACGGTGCTGTGCTCTCCGCCTGGCACTTTATCCAGGAGGGGCCCGGTGAGCAGGCCCGTGTCAAGGTGTTCAACCCGGACCTGGAGGAGGACGGCTGGCAGTCGAGTCATACACTGCTGTTTGTGCTGCATCGCAACATCCCCTTTCTGATCGACTCGCTGCGCATGGCCATCAACCAGCGTGAGCTGAATATCCACAGCATCTACTACACCGTGTTCCGCCCCGAGCGTGGTTCCGGCCCATTGCGCCTGGAGACACCCACACAGACCCCCATGGACCCGGCGGAAGAGGCCCTGATTGTGCTGGAGGTGGACCGCCACAGCGAGTCCGAGGCGCAGCAGGCCCTGCAGGAGGATCTCGAGCAGGTGCTCCATGAGGTGCGCACCGCCGTGTCGGATTTCCCGGTGATGCGCGAGCGGGCACTGGCGATTCTCGACGAGCTGCAGTCCCCTCCGGGCAAGCTCAACCAGGCGGACATGGAGGAGGCACTGGATTTTATCCAGTGGCTGACCTCGGACCACTTCACCTTTCTGGGCTACGACGAGTACGACTTTGTGCGCCGCAAGAGCGACATCGAAGTGCGCCAGGTGAAGGATTCGGAGCTGGGCATACTGCGTCTGCACAACGAGCGCCAGCCCAGTGTGCGGCTGAACCAGCTGCCGGTGCAGACCCGTGAGGCCATGACCCGCAACGACAACCTGTTTATCTTTGCCAAGTCCTCGCAGCGCTCCAGGGTGCACCGCCCGGCTTACCCGGACTACATCGCGGTCAAGAAATTCGATGACAAGGGCCGTGTGATCGGCGAGCGGCGCTTCCTGGGGCTCTACACCTCCAGGGTCTACAACGAGCGTCCCGATGAGATCCCCCTGCTGAGGGCCAAGGTCAACGCGGTGCTGGAGCGCTCGGGCTTCCCCAGGGACGATTACGCCGGCAAGGAGCTGGACCAGATACTCACCGTCTACCCCCGTGACCAGCTATTCCAGATGGAGGTGGATGAGCTGCTGGATGTGGCCACCAGCATTCTCTACATCCAGGAGAGGCGCCATATCCGGCTCTTCATGCGGGAGGATGTGTACGGGGAGTTTGTCACCTGTCTGGTGTTTGTCCCCCGTGAGCTGTACTGCACGGAGCTGCGTCAGGACATGGAGAAGGCCATCGGCAATATGCTGGGGGCACAGGGGATTGAGTTCACCACCTATTTTTCCGAGTCTGTGCTGGCCAGAACCCAGTTCACCGTGCGTGTGACCCCGGAGAACAACCGCCAGCTGCCCCGGGCGGAGCTGCAGGAGAAGCTGGTGACACTGGCACAGTCCTGGCACGACGGCCTGCTGGCGGGCCTGGTGGAAAACCACGGGGAAGAGCAGGGCAGCCGTCTGACACAGCGCTACCAGAATGCCTTCCCGGCCGGTTACCGGGATCTTTTCTCACCCCGCAGGGCCACCATTGATGTGGACTACCTGGAGCAGGCTGTGAATGACGACCAGCTGGCCATGAGTTTCTACCGTGAGCCGGGCGAGAGTGGCGATACACTGCATTTCAAGCTGTTTCACCCCCACCAGCAGCTGACCCTGTCGGATATCATTCCCGTCTTCGAGAACCTGGGATTCCGGGTCATTGGCGAACACCCCTTCGAGATACTGACCCGGGATGACCAGCGGGTCTGGATCCACGATTTCTCACTGCGGGCCGGCGGCGGCCAGAGTGTGGATATCCACCGCATCCGGCCCCTGTTTGAATCCCTGTTCCGCCACATCTGGGCGGGGGAGGCGGAGAACGATGTGTTCAACCGGCTGATGCTGGCGGCCTACATGAACTGGCGGCAGATCGGCGTACTGCGGGCCTATGCCCGTTACATGCAGCAGATCCGCATCAGCAACAGCCAGTACTTTATTGCCTCCACACTGGCGGTGCATACGCCACTGGCCAGCCTGTTGCTGGATTATTTCGACGCCCGCTTCAACCCCCGCCGCTACCAGAGCCCGACCCAGTGGCAGGCGGTGCAGCAGAAGCTGGAGATCGAGTTCAACGCCGGACTGGATGCGGTGCCCAACCTCAGCGAGGACCGGGTGCTGCGGTTGTTCCTGAGCCTGATGCAGGCCAGCACCCGCACCAATTTCTACCAGCCGGACACTGACGGCCGTGAAAAGCCCTATATCAGCTTCAAGCTGCGTCCCGGGCTGATTCATGAAATGCCCAAGCCACGCCCGCTGTACGAGATCTTTGTCTACTCGCCACTGGTGGAAGGGGTTCATCTGCGTGGCGGCAAGGTGGCCCGTGGCGGCCTGCGCTGGTCGGACCGCTTCGAGGACTACCGCACCGAGGTGCTGGGGCTGGTGAAGGCACAGCAGGTGAAAAACGCCGTGATCGTGCCGGTGGGGGCCAAGGGGGGCTTTGTGGCGAAGCAGATGCCGGAGCAGGGCAGCCGTGAGGCGCTGCAGAAGGCCGGAATCGCCGCCTACAGCACCTTCATCCGGGGCCTTCTGGACATGACCGACAACTACCCCGGTGGTGTCGTTGTGCCCCCGGAGAACGTGCTGCGCCATGACGAGGACGACTACTACCTGGTGGTGGCGGCGGACAAGGGCACCGCCACCTTCTCCGACATCGCCAACGGCATCGCCGCGGAATACGGTTTCTGGCTGGGGGACGCCTTTGCCTCCGGCGGCAGCCAGGGCTATGACCACAAGAAAATGGGCATCACCGCCCGTGGCGCCTGGGTGGCCGTTGAGCGCCATTTCCGTGAGATGGGGCTGAACACCGCCCGTGAACCCTTCAGTGTGGTGGGCATTGGCGATATGGGCGGGGATGTGTTTGGCAACGGCATGCTCTGCTCTGAGCATATCCGGCTCAGGGCGGCCTTCAACCATATGCACATCTTCATCGACCCGGACCCGGACCCCCAGGCCAGTTTTCGCGAGCGGGAGCGGCTGTTCAGGGGGCCACAGTCCTCCTGGGAGGACTACGACCGGTCACTGATCTCGACAGGGGGTGGTGTCTTCAGCCGTCAGGCCAAGTCCATACCGCTGAGCCCGGAAATGAAGCAGTGGCTGGACACCCCCTCCGACAGCCTGCCGCCGAATATGCTCATCAGCCAGATTCTCCGGGCGGAGACGGACCTGCTTTGGATCGGTGGCATCGGCACCTTCGTCAAGTCCAGCCGGGAGAGCCACAGCGATGTGGGTGACAAGGCCAATGACGGTCTGCGGGTGGATGCCTGTGAGCTGGGCTGCCGTGTCATTGGCGAAGGGGGCAACCTGGGCATGTCCCAGAGGGCGCGCATCGAGTACGCACTGCTGGGCGGGCGCTGCAACACCGACTTTATCGACAATGCGGGCGGTGTGGACTGCTCGGACCACGAGGTGAACATCAAGATCCTGCTCAACCGCCTGGTGGAGGAGGGGGACCTGACCACCAAGCAGCGCAACCAGATGCTTGAGGCCATGACCGACGATGTGGCCCGACTGGTGCTGCGCAACATGTACCGCCAGACACAGGCCATCAGCATTGCCAACCGCGAGGCGGCCGGGCGGCTGGAAGAGTACCGCCGTCTGATGAGCCGTTACGAGAACGCCGGCCTACTGGACCGGCCACTGGAGTTTCTGCCGGACGAGGAGGCACTGAACGAGCGTCAGCTGCAGGGACAGGGCCTGACCCGGCCAGAGCTGTCCATACTGGCCTCCTATGTGAAGGCGGACCTCAAGCAGATTCTCACCGCCTCCAGCCTGCCGGACGACCCCTCACTGGGTGAGGTGCTGCTGCGGGTCTTTCCGATGCGCATGGTGGAGAGCTACGGACCACAGCTTCAGGCCCACCAGCTGCAGCGTGAGATCATCGCCACTGAAATTGCCAACGACATGGTCAACTCGGTGGGCATCACCTTTGTCGAGCGCCTGCAGCAGTCCACCGGTGCGCCGGTGGCGGCCATCGCCCAGGCCTATATCATCGCCAAGTCCGTGTTCGGCTTCGATGACTGGTGGTACCAGGTGGAGTCACTGGATTATGTCATCGACAGCGACCTGCAGATGAGTCTGATGGCGGAACTGATGCGTCTGATACGCCGTGCCACCCACTGGCTGTTGCGCAACCGTCGCAGCGAGATGAATGTGCAGGAACATCTCAGCCGTTTTGCCGAGCATGTCAGGGCCTTTGCCGACCATCTGCCGGAGCACCTGGGGCCGGTGGCCGAGGCGGACTGGCGCAGCGCCTATGAAGAGCTGGCACAACAGGGTGTGCCGGAACGGCTGGCCGGCGTGGTGGCCGGAGTGGGGCATCTCTACGCCAGCCTGGGCATGATCGAGGCCCGGGAGGAGACCGGCCGTTCACTGAAGGAGGTGGCGCACCTGTATTACGCCATGGGCGAGGAGCTGGACCTGGACTGGCTGTCACTGGCCATTTCCCACCTCAAGCCCCGCTCCCACTGGCAGGCCATGGCCCGTGAGAGCTTCCGTGAGGATCTCAGCTGGCAGCAGAGGGCGCTGACCACGGCGGTGCTGAACTGTCAGCGGGAGGGGGAAAGCATCGCGGACTGCCTGGCCCTGTGGCAGCAACAGCACCAGGGGCTGATTGAGCGCTGGCATGGCATGCTGGCGGACCTGAGGGCCCAGCCGGAACCGGAATTCCCCATGTTCTCCGTGGCACTGCGGGAGCTTCTGGACCTGGCGCAAAGCACCCAGCACCGGGGCATCCGCCAGGGTCAGCCGGACCAGCACTGATGGGCTGAACGGCACAGTGCTGTCCGGCCCTGGTCGCCTTCACTCGCCCATGGCCGGCAGGCTTGGGCTCCAGGTGGTGTTGCGGTTGCGGCCCTGTCCCTTGCTGCAATACAGCGCCTGGTCGGCCCTGGCCAGCCACTCGCCGGGGCTGGCCACATCGTCCGTGAGCAGGGCCGTGCCCAGGCTGATGGTGCAGCTCAGTGGCCCCTTGCCGGTGTGGAAGGGCGACTCGGCGATACTCTGGCGCAGACGTTCGGCAAAGATCTCACCACCGTGGCCGTCTGTCTCGGGCAGTATCACCGCAAACTCCTCACCGCCGTAACGCCCCGCCAGATCCGACAGTCGCAGCGTCCTGTGCAGTCGTACGGCGAGCTCCCTGAGGACTTCGTCGCCGGCCTGGTGACCATGGGTGTCATTGACCGTCTTGAAGTGGTCGATATCGAACATGACCAGCACGCTCTGCCCCTGGTAGCGGCGGAAACGGTCGTATTCATGGTGCAGAAGCGACTCCCAGGTGCCCCGGTTGAGCAGCCCTGTGAGCTGGTCGGTGCGGCTCAGGTGGCTGAGCTGCACATTGGCCTTCTCCAGCTGAAGGCGGCTGCTGGCGGCATCGGTCACATCGTAGATCAGCAGGCAGACATGGTGCACGTGACCATCGCTGCCGGTGAGTGGGCAGAAGGTGACGTTCTGGTACATCATCGGCTCGATGCCCGTGATGGGACGGGCACTGGGGAAGGGAAAGAGCCAGGGGCGCTGCTCCCATGAGGAGAACACCCGGGTGTTGAGCTGGCGCACCGTGTTCATCTTGCGCTCCATCCAGCCCCTGGGCAGCTCAGGAAAGGCGCTGAAGAGGTCTTTTTCCCGCAGGCTGGTGGCACTGCGGCCGCTGTGGTTCTCCATGAAGCCGTTCCAGACCTGTATGCGGTGCTGTTCATCCAGCACCACCAGGCCCATCTCTATGGTAGAGAGCATCTCCATGAGCCAGTGAAATTCCGCCAGGTTCCGGGGGTCATTCGCCATGATTACTCCATCAGAAAGGCGAGTTTCTGCTGCAACGGGGTGAGTGACTCTTCCGTCATCAGCAGCAAAAGGTCGCAGCGAATGCCGTGGCAATCGATACGGTAATTGAGTTCAATGGCCAGCATACGGGTCCATCGGTGGCGGTTCTGTTCGATCAGCTCGGCGATACTGATCTGATGGCCAAGAATGGCCGGCGGTGAAACGCTGAAACGGGTGTTGAGCTGGTCGCTCAGCCCCTTGAGAAAGGCACCGGCCAGGACACTGGTCATGTCCCCCAGCACTTCCTGGGCCTGGTGATCATCCGGATCGCGGCCAAAACCGACCAGCTGGGCCATATCCGACAGGGCGCTGTCACTGAACAGCAGTATCGCCTCCCCGGTGATGCCGCCACCAATAAAGCCCTGACCAACGGCCGCCTCGCTGTCACCGTTCTGTGCGCTGGCCAGTGCCATGCGCAGGTCCGAGACCGCCAGTTCCGTCACTCTCGGCACCGGCAGCTGCACAAACACATTCAGCAACCGGGCCAGGTGGTCGCCGGCCTGTCCCATGGCCACATTGGCCACCTCCTGCAGGGCATCCCGCCACTGTCCATTCAGGCCATCCACGGGGTTGTCCACCGGCGAGGGACTGTGGCGGTTGGCGGCCGTGCCGGGGGCCTCATCGGGACGATAGAACCCGGACTCAATGAGCACATGGGCCAGCTCATTCGGGTCCAGTGGTTTCTTCACAAACCCCAGTGCCCCCAGAGACAGTACATGGCGGCGGGCGTCGGGCTGGATATCCGCGGACACCACAATCACCAGCACGGGCAGGTCTTCACGTCGGATGGTCTCCAGCACCTGGTAGCCATCCATCACCGGCATGTTAAGGTCCAGGAACAGCAGCTCGCTGTGGCCCTGGCGCAACTGGTTGAGGCAGTCCTGGCCGTCCACCGCCGTCCTGACATTGAGATCCCAGTCTCCCGGCAGTGCCCTGGCCATCTGTTTGCGGGCCATGTCCGAATCGTCGCAGATTAATACGTCGGTGGTCATTGATATTCCGCCTTTGAGCTTTATTTCAGTATAGCAACCCGGTAAGTACCCGCGAACCGGATTCACAAGGCCTGCAAAGGCGCCCCACGGGGTCAGAACAGGGAAGCCATATAGGGGAGCGCTCTGATATACTGGAAGACATTCGTGGTAATGGGCGAGCCTTATGATTGACGCAAAATGGCATGTGCTGGTCCAGGAAAAACTGACACTGGCCCGTTCACTGTTCCGGCAGCTGGACCAGGAAGTGGCCGTGCACTCGGCCCTGGAGCGGGAATCACTCCGTGAGGGCAGCGTGCTGATGCTGGAGCAGGCAAGACTGCTGTTGCTGCAGCACATTGCCCGCACCTGCCAGCACAAGGACCCGGTGGTCCGCGATCTGCAGGAGCTGCGGGCCTTGCTGGGTGAGGACCACGCCGAGGTGGCCTTGCTGGAGTCGCTGCTTGAGCAGCGGGATAACTGGTGGCAGACACTGGACGGCTGGCTGGCCTGGCTGCGCCGGCCCAGGCCCGGCAAGACCCGGCCGCAACCGGACAATATCATTGCCGTGGCCAGCAACGACGGGCCCGACATGGGCCCGGAGCAACGCCACCGGGTGGCCGACGCCATGGCGGCCTATCTGGCGGAGTTTTCCGAGCGACACGGCGAGTGGTAGACGCACCCCAACAGACATTCACAGCCGCCCGCAAGGGCGCTGACTGAAAAGGCGGACAGTATGCCGACATCTTTTATGGAAATTGTGGAATTGCCCAACGGGGAGTTTGCCCTGAAGCGCATTGATGACGACGGTGCGCCACTGGTAAAAATACGGTTTTCCCGTGAGACCCGGGATATGCTCCAGGACAACGACCTGGCGGTGGCCAAGGCCATGATAACCGCCGGCATCGAGGCCGTGGGGTCCATGTCGGAGAGTATCGGTGAGATCGACATTGAAGACGAGGAAGACGCCTCACGGGTGCAGCGGGGGGACCAGACGCTGCACTGAAGGCCCCGCTGAGCCCCTCTGGCCGGAGGTCTTACCGGCAGAGCCCCGGGCAGCCAGTTCGCCGCGGAATCAGCGCTGACGCAGTACAATGCCGTGGCTGTTGCCCTGGGCCGAGGCTTTCTCCAGGTGGTGGAACGACTGGCGGCTCAGTCCCTGTGTCCAGAGAATCACCGCATGGCAGGTGCCCGCCGCCAGGGCCCTTTGTGCCAGGCTCTGCGCGCTGTGCTGGCCTGAGGAGCGCAATACCAGCAGTTGCCCCTGGACAATGCCCTGGTGCTGTTGCCACTGCTGCACCAGAGCCGCTGGCGGATCAATCCAGGCCAGCCAGCGCTCTTCACGGGTCAGCTGGGTCAGCATGGGCAACAGCAGCTGGAAATGCTCCACCTGGGCTCTTGGCAGTATGATTTCCGTCACGTTGCCACCCTGGACCGGGGCCGAAGGGTCCCGCTCAGAGGGCCTGGACAGGGCAGTGGTGTCCGGGGTGTTCACGGCACCGAGACGGGCCAGCCTGGCAGGCTCCTGTGGGAGCTGCGGTTCGAAGTGATCGTTGCTCAGGTTCATCTGTTCCATACTGCTCTCCCGGTTGTTGCCAGGCCGTTTTTACGACCCCTGTTACCCTGTTTGCAAAGGACTATACGGACTGCCCGCAATATCAGTGCATGTCGCCCCGTCGGATGACACCCACACCCAGCCCCTCGATATGAAGCTCGGTTTCCCGCAAGTCCACCTCAATGGGCTCGAAGCTGTCATTCTCCGGTATCAGCCAGACCTGATGGCCTTCGCGACGGAACCGTTTTACCGTCACCTCGTCTTCAAGCCGCGCCACTACGATCTGGCCGTTGTGCACATCCTGTGTGCGGTGCACCGCCAGCAGGTCGCCGTCGAGAATGCCCAGGTTCTGCATGCTCATGCCCCTTACCCGCAGGAAATAATGGGCCACCGGCGCAAAGAACTCGGGCTGCAGTGTGCAATAGTCCTCGATGTTCTCCTCCGCCAGTATGGGGTTGCCCGCCGCCACCTGACCGACAATCGGAATGCCCGGATCCTGTGGCTCCTCCGGCAGCCTGATGCCGCGGCTGGCGCCCTTGACCATCTCAATGGCGCCCTTGCGGGCCAGTGCCCTCAGGTGTTCCTCCGCCGCATTGGCGGACTTGAAGCCCAGCTCCCTGGCAATCTCAGCGCGGGTGGGGGGGTATCCGGTGTTCTGCAGGTGCTGTCGGATCAGCTGCAGTACCTGTTCCTGGCGTTGAGTCAGTTTCATGGCGTTCATCCTGGTCCCTGTTTAACTGTACAGTGACTGTTAATGTATACAGGAAAAAGCGCCTTGTAAAGTCCTACCCGGAACTGGGTGCCAAAAAGTGTGACAGGCACCCCAGTGTTCCGGTGCCTGCCGCTGTTATGACGTTTCAGAGAGCGGTTTTGCGAAGGGGGGATGCAGGGGCGTTATCGGATGCTGAATTGCTTCGGCAGCTCCAGTGGCAGCTCCGCCACCTCGACATGATCAACCCGTGCACCCGGCGGACCCTGGTGGAGCCACTGCACCAGCTTGTTGACGGCCTCCTCGTCACCACAGGCTTTGACCTGGACACGGCCGTCCGGCAGGTTCTTGGCGTAGCCGGTAATGCCCTTTGGCACCGCCTGATCACGGGTGGCCGCGCGGAAGCCCACACCCTGAACATGGCCTGAGAGGGTGGCACGCACGCAGATATCACTCATGGTGTTACTCCTTTCTGGTGAGTCCTGTGTTCAGTGTAAACCAACGGGGCACTTTCCGGAGCGCCGGGATTCTGGATTGGCACTGCGCCGGTGGTTATCATGAGACTCCCGGGAAGGGGGCCGGCGCATCCGCCATCCGCTCCTGCCGGATTGGTTCAACGTTAAGGGATACATGATGGCGACACTGCTGATTATCAAGACCGGCCAGACCCACGAGAGCATCCGCCAGCACCTGGGGGACTTTCACGACTGGTTTGCCAGTGGCCTGGCCCGGCCGGGGCTGACAGTGTTGGTGTGTGATGTGGCGGCGGGGGAGTCGCTGCCGGCACGGAGCTCCGTGGACGGTGCCCTGGTGACCGGTTCACCGGCCATGGTGACGGACAAGGCCCCCTGGAGCGAGACGACAGCCGGCTGGCTGGCCCGGGCCGCCACTGAGGGGATGCCGTTGCTGGGTGTCTGTTATGGCCATCATCTGCTGGCCAGGGCACTGGGTGGCGAGGTGGGGTTCCATCCCGGTGGCCGAGAAATTGGCACCCGCACGGTGCGCCGGCTCAGTGCCGCCGACGGCGACCCCCTGTTTGGTGATCTGCCCTTGCGGTTCAGTGCCAACCTCAGCCACAAGCAGTCGGTGCTGTCTCTGCCGCCCGGCGCCGTGCTACTGGCCAGCGGGGATTTTGAGCCACTGCAGGGCTTTCGCTGGGGTGAGGCCTGCTGGGGCTGTCAGTTCCATCCGGAATTCGACCGGACCATTATGGAGGCCTATCTGCACAGCCAGTCAGAGGCCATGGCCCGGGAGGGGCTGGATGTGCCGGAGCACTTCAGGACCCTGGGTGAGACGCCGGAGGCGGCCGCTGTGCTGGGACGCTTTGCCCGTCTGGTTCAGGAGCGCTGATTACCAGCGGGCCTTGTCCCACATTTCCGGGTTAGCCCAGTTCTGCGGGTTGTTCCAGGTGCGCTTGTGATTGTAACTGGCGATATCGTAGGTGTAGAGGGTCAGGCCTCCCTGCTGGTCATAGCACTGCTGGCGCACAAACCCCAGTCCGATAAAATCCCGGAAGCGCCAGGGGGAGTCCACCGGGTCCAGCACGGCCATGCGCTGTGCGCCCATGTTGCGCAGCTGCCCCAGCAACAGGCGGCCATCGGCGCCGCTGAGGTGTTCCAGTGTGTCCGCCACCAATGCCAGGTCGTACAGCCGTGACAGTGGGAAGGCCTTGTGGGGCGCCTCCCGTGGCAGTGCTTCAGTCAGTGTCCCGGGATTCTCCCGCCGCCATTTTTCCACCAGGGGGCTGAGACCCTCACCGGCGTAAAGCAGGGACCGGGGTTGTGTGTGGTGCAGAATGTCTTCCAGGTCTTGTTGGGGGCTGGTGTGGTCCGCTTCGCTCATGGTGCTCTCGCTCCTGCTGTCTTGGGGCCCCTGACAGGGACTGTCTGTGCGTTACTCAGCGTCTGAAACGCCGCAGCCACTGTTTCAGGCGCTGCCAGGGCCCGGGGCGCACGGACTTCTCCGCCAGCTCGTCCACCAGTTCACCGGGGGCGTTGCGGGTGGGTCGGTAGGGGTCCGGGTCGTCACTCACCTCCACTTCATCGTGCAGTTGCTGCCACAGTTCCCAGTCGTGGGGGGAGCCCGCGTTGGGCATATGGGGGTGTTTTGCCCGCTCCCGGGAGTTTTCCTGCAGCGAATGCTCACGCTCCCTGATGGATTCGTCGTCCATGCCGTATTTGCGCAGAAACTCGTCGGGTTTCATGGAATCCCCCTGTCCGGTGGAAACAGCTCTGTATTCATTGTTGTCCAATGCACGGTGCACGAACAAGGCTGGCGAGCTGTGGTCTGCCCCTGTGCTTGACGGTTACTACGTTGTGAACTGAAAAAAGGCCGTCAACGGTGCACCGTTGACGGCCTTTTTTTGACAATCGACCGGGATCAGTGTTCCACAAAAGCCCGCTCGATCACGAAATGGCCCTGGTGGCCATGGCGGGATTCGTGCATGCCCATGTCCTTGAGAATCGCCACGGTGTCCTTGAGCATGCCCGGGCTGCCGCACAGCATGAAGCGGTCATTCTCCGGGTCAATGGGCGGCATGCCCAGGTCCTCGGTCAGCTTGCCGCTTTCCAGCAGCGTGGTGATGCGCCCCTGGTTGCGGAAGCTCTCCCGGGTGACCGTGGGGTAGTACATCAGCTTATCGCTGACCACTTCCCCCAGGAATTCGTGGTTGGGCAGCGCGTCGGTGATCAGGTCCTCGTAGGCCAGTTCACTGACGTGGCGGCAGCCGTGCACCAGGATCACCTTGTCGAACTTATCGTACACCTCCGGATCCTTGATGATGCTCAGGAAGGGCGCCAGTCCGGTGCCGGTGCTGAGCAGGTAGAGGTTCTTGCCCGGGTAGAGGTGGTCCGCCACCAGTGTGCCGGTGGACTTCTGGCTCACCAGTATCTCATCCCCTTCCTGGATGTTCTGCAGCTGTGAGGTGAGGGGGCCGTCCTGCACCTTGATGCTGAAAAACTCCAGGGTGTCCTCGTAGTTGGCACTGGCCATGCTGTAGGCACGCATCAGTGGCCGGCCATTTTCCTGCTGCAGGCCGATCATGGTGAAATGGCCGTTCTCGAAGCGGAAAGTGGGGTCCCGCGTGGTTTTGAAGCTGAACAGTGTGTCTGTCCAGTGGTAAACGCTCAGAACGCGTTCCACATTGTGTTTGGCCATGGTCAAAACCCCTTAAATGGCTATCTGGCAAAGTATGATTTGAGCCTAGGATAACCAGAGTCTTTATATTGGTGAAATGGGATGTTCTAATACTGGTAATCGGAAATATCAATTAAGAATGGCGGCACGCACCGGTCGTTACCCGGAAGGCCACACTGAGTGGCGCCATCCATGCACCATCAACGGGGCCGGAGAGGCTGAATGCGCTACACATTACGGCAACTGGAAGTGTTTCTGGCCACGGCCCGCAATGAGAACATCACCCGGGCGGCGGAAGAGCTGGCCATGTCCCAGTCCGCCGCCAGCGGCTCTCTGCGGGACCTGGAAAGCCAGTTTGACGTGCAGCTGTTTGACCGGCTGGGCAAGCGACTGCAGCTCAACGAGCTGGGGCGCCTGATTCGCCCCCGGGTGGCGGCACTGCTGGACCAGGCCCGTGAGCTGGAAAATGCCCTGTCCCGGCACGCCGATGTGGGCTATATCAAGGTCGGTGCCACACTGACCATTGGCAATTACCTGGCGGTTGAGATCATGGCCCGCTTTATGGCGGAAAACGCCGACGCCAATGTGTCCCTTGAGGTGGGCAATACCCGCGCCATCGGCCGTAAAGTGGCGGATTTCGAGCTGGATGTGGGGCTGGTGGAAGGGGAGCTGCAATCACAGGACCTGGAGGTGACGCCATGGCGGGATGATGAGCTGGTGGTGTTCTGTTCGCCGGAGCATCCCCTGGCGGGCAACGCGCAGCTCAGTGACGAGGATCTGCTGGCGGCCACCTGGATACTGCGGGAGTCCGGTTCCGGCACCCGCCAGACCTTTGACCGGGCCATGCACGGGTTGCTGCCGGACCTGCATATCCTGCTGGAGCTGCAGCACACCGAGGCCATCAAGCGGGCGGTGTCCACGGGCATGGGCATCAGCTGCCTGTCACAGGTGGCACTGGAAGACAGTTTCCGTCTGGGTCACCTGGTGCCTCTGGCGGTGCCCCAGCGAGACCTGACACGGCGTTTCTATTTCATCATGCACCGGCAGAAGTACCGCAGTGCCGGTATGGAACAGTGGCTCAAGCTATGCCGCGAAGCGGGCTGAGCTCCGGGGCCGCCCGGGACTCAGTCCATCCTCTGTCTCAATGATCAGTGAGGGAGACCCGTCGAATCATGCGCAACCCGAGTCCGTCCATTCCTCCATTACCGTTATTCCCGGTGGGGCTGTTTATCGCCCTGTTGCCACTGGTGACCATTCACACCACCTATCTGATCGCCGCCACCCAGGGCTTTGTGGACTGGTGTATCCCGTATCTCCAGTCCTGCACCAGCATCAGTGCCACGGGGCGCAATGGACTGGGCTATTTTGTTTTCAGGGGCGCCATGATCCCGGCGCTGGTGCTGATCTTCCTGTTCTGGTGTGTGAACCATGCCTGGCTGCGTTCACTGGGGTATCCACGGGGCCGTGGTGTCATCTGGCTGGCCCTGCCCGCCGCGCTCTTTCTGCTGATGTACACACTGAGCCTGGGCCACGCCGGTGACACCTTCAATCTGTTGCGCCGGATCGGCGTGACCGGTTATGTGGGAATGACGGGTATTGCACAGATCACCCTCGGGGCCGCATTGTATCGTGGCCCTGTGGCCGGTCTGCGCCGAAGTGGTGGCCGTTTGCTGGGTCTGAGCGGTTTTACCCTGGGGGTGGCCACCCTGTCGGTGGTGCTGGACGGGCTGCCTGTGGTCAATTACGACGTCATGAAGCACTCCTTCGAGTGGATTCTGGTGGTGCTGCTGAATCTCCATGGCGTGGCCGTGGTGTGGGTCTGGCGCCAGGTCGGGCTGGTTCTGGCGCTCGGTGCCACCCGCGGCAGCGGCTGATCTTCCTTCATGTTGTGTCGTATTGATGAAATAATGCAGAGAATTCACGGTGTCCGTCCGGCGATTTCCCGGCGGGTTCCACTCGCAGGGCGAGAAGGCGACAAAGCGAAAGGAGAGGCACTTTATGCACGTTCTGGTGATGGGTGCGGGCGTTGTGGGCACAACCACCGCCTGGTATCTGCGCAAGGCCGGCCACGAGGTGACGGTGCTCGAGCGCCGGGCCGGTGCCGGTGAGGAAACCAGTTACGCCAATGGCGGACAGATTTCTGTCTCCCACGCCGAGCCCTGGGCCAACCCCCAGGCCCCGCTGAAGATTCTGCAGTGGCTGTTCAAGGACGACGCGCCGCTGCTGTTCCGGCTGCGTCGCGATCCCGCCCAGTGGCGCTGGGGGCTGCGTTTTCTGATGGAATGCACCGCCGGGCGCAGCCGCCATAACCTGATCCAGATCCTCAACCTGGGGACCTACAGCCGCGAGCGGCTGCAGGAGCTGCGCCGCGAGACCGGGCTGGACTACCATCAGGTGGAAAAGGGCATACTGCACTTCTACACCAACCCCGGTGAATTCCAGGCGGCACTGGAGCCTTCGCGCATTATGCGCGAGATGGGCTGCGACCGTCAGGTCATCGATGCCGACGAGGCGGTGCGCATTGAGCCGGCACTGCGCCACCTGCGGGACCGTATCGCCGGGGCCACCTACACCGCGGATGACGAATCCGGCGATGCCCACGTCTTTACCCGCCGTCTGGCACAGCTGGCGGCGGACAAAGGGGTGCGCTTTCTCTACAACACCGAGGTGAAAGGCCTCAACCGGGAGGGAGACCGCATCACCGGTGTGCGTGTGATCCGCGATGGCGGCCATGAGGTGATCAGCGCCGACAACTACGTGCTCAGTCTGGGCAGCTACAGCCCCATGATCGCCCGCCCGGTGGGGGTGTCACTGAACATCTACCCGGCCAAGGGGTATTCCGTCACCGCCCCGGTGAAGACCCCCAGCGACGCCTTTGAGGTGAGTCTGACCGATGACGAGTACAAGCTGGTTTATTCACGGCTGGGGGACCGTCTGCGGGTGGCGGGCACCGCCGAACTCAGCGGCTTCAGCCGGGAGCTGAACCTCACCCGCTGCCGTGCCATCGTCCGGCGCGCCAGCGAAGTGCTGCCCGACGGGGCCCACTGGGAGCAGAGCGAATTCTGGACCGGGCTGCGCCCGGCCACCCCCTCCAATGTGCCCTACGTCGGCCGCACCGGTCTGGACAACCTGTATCTCAATACCGGCCATGGCACACTGGGCTGGACCCACTCCTGCGGTTCCGGCAGCGCCATCGCCGATATCATCGGCGGGCGCCGGCCCGAGCTGGACTTTGCCTTTACCGGCATTGACAACCGCAACGGCGACACCCACTCACGCCTCGCCAGCACCGGCGTCAGCCGCCGCAACGGCTGACCGCAGTGCCAGGGCTTTCCCCGTCAGCGGGGCCCTGGCACCGGCCTGCCGGGCCAGCACAGGGCCTGTGGTATCCTTGCCGCCATGAAATCCGAGACCAAACCCCGCATTCTCTGCCTGTCCGCCTACAACGCCGTCAGTCACCAGCGCTGGTACCAGGCCATCAGTGCCGGACTGCCCCGTTACCAGTGGCATGACCTGAGCCTGCCACCCCGTCATTTCCGCTGGCGCATCCGCGGCAACCCGCTGAGCTGGCTGGAAGAACCGCTGCTGCAACAGCCGTGGGACCTTCTGATCGCCACCAGCATGGTGGACCTGGCCACACTGCGGGGGCTGCACCCGTCACTGGCGGGAGTGCCGGCGCTGTATTACTGCCATGAGAACCAGTTTTTCTACCCCAGCCAGAACGCCAGGCAGCGCAATCACGAGCCGGCCATGGTCAACCTCTATGGCGCACTGGCGGCGGACCGGGTGCTGTTCAACAGCGCCTTTAACCGGGACAGTTTTATCCGGGGGGCCTGTGAGCTGATGGCCAGACTGCCGGACTGCACTCCGGACACACTGGAGCGGCGGCTGCGGGAGCGCTCACAGGTGTTGCCGGTGCCCCTGGAGGAGGCGGCCTTTGTCCCCCCCGCCGGGGAGGACTCCGGTCCCGGTCGCTGGGGGCCACAGGGGCAGGGCGCTGACACCGGCCCACTGCGGCTGGTCTGGGCCGCCCGCTGGGAGTACGACAAGGGGCCAGAGCGGCTTCTGGCGACCTTGCAGGCCCTGGAGGCGCAGGGCACGGATTACCGTCTCTGTGTGCTGGGGGAGTCCTTCCGGCAGCGTCCAGAGGCCTTCGACCGCATTGAAAGGGACTTTGCCCACCGACTGGTGCAGTTCGGCCATGAGCCGGATCGGGATCAGTACTACCGCTGGCTGCGCTCCGCCCAGATCGTGCTGTCCACCTCACTGCACGAGTTCCAGGGGCTGGCAGTGCTGGAGGCCATAGCCTGTGGCTGTGTGCCTGTGTTGCCGGACCGGCTGGTGTACCCGGAGCAGGTGGGGGAGGCGTACCGCTACCCCAGTGACCAGTCGGACCTGGCGGCGGAGGCGACCGGAGCGGCGGCCCTGATTGCCCGCCAGGGTGCGCTGTGCCAGTCTGGCCAGGCCCGGGTGCCGGATGTCAGTGGCTATGCCTGGCCCCGTCTGGCCCGTGCTTACCGGGAGTGCATCGACGATGCCATCGCCCGTGGCCGTGGCGGCTGGTCCCCTGGCCGTGATGGCGTGATTCCCGCCTGAAACACGCCAGGGCCGGCGCCGTTACGGTCGCCGGCGGGGCCATTGGCGCCGGTCACCGGCAGGCGCATAATAAGCGTCTGCTCCCGGTCATTCCGTGCACTGCCGTAACGGAATACCCTGTTACCGGTCACAGGCGGGCCTGACAAAGGGCCCCGGAGAAGATCCGCCGGTGTTCTCCCGTCAGCGGTGGTTGGGGGGCGGGTTAAAGAGCTGTCACAGACTCTGAACCCGGGCCCGTGCGTGTTATCCTTCACACTTTTATCAGCCAAGCGGCAAACCATGGCCTCTGAAGATCCCAGGAAAATCATCGAAATCAACCTCCCTGTGCTGCGCCAGCGCACCGGATCGGCCCTGCGTGGGGCCGGGGACTTTGCCCTGAGCACCGTGCGACTGCCGGCGGCCTTCCTGCCGGTGACCCGTCTGGTGCTGCGTGACGACAACATCGAGCGGGAAGAGCTGTCACGGGCGCTGGACGAGCTCTTCGCCCAGCTCTACCGACACCCCCTGTCCGAGCACAGCCGCTCACTGACACTGCACCTGCGCCGCTACAAACTGATTCCCAACGAGGAGTCCACCGAGAACCTGATCCGCTTCCTGGTCAAGCAGGTGGTGCTGCGCAGCCCGGTGGAAATCCCGGACATGATCGTGGACGAGTTCTGGGACTTCTTCCACGAGCTGATCAGCGCCCCAGAGCTCAAGGGCCTGGTGGAGCTGAATCTGGACATCGTGCGGGTGGTGCTGCGCACCTACGAGCCGCTGATTGTGGAGCTGCTCAACCGCATCAAGCAGATACGGCGCATGAACCAGCTGGCACTGGGTGAGATGCTGGGCCGTGTCCAGGTGCTGCAGGGGGATCTGCTGATACTGCGACGGCAGATCAGGGCCATCCGCCATATCAAGCCCTTCCTGCAGACCGACCCCCAGGATTTCCGCAGCCAGGCCCAGATCGTGGCCCGCATGGTGCGGGAGTTCGGCCCGCTGTTTATCAAGATGGCGCAGGTGGCCGCCGCCAATGCCGACTTCCTGCCCGAGGAAATCGCCCGTGAGCTGGCGGTGTTCCAGGAGGACGTCTCCCCCATGAGCGGGGACGAAGTGCGACAGGCCTTTATGGAATCCCACGGCAAGATGCCGGGGGATCTGTACTTCGACTTCCACGTGGACAAGCCCCTCAAGAGCGGCTCCATCGGCTCTGTGTACCTGGCCAAGAAGCCGGTGATGGTCAACGGCGTGGAAACCCTGGTGCCGGTGATCGTCAAGGTGGCCCGGCACAACCTGGAGCGTGAGTTCCAGATGGGCTCACTGGCCATTGAGCTGATGCTGGTGAGCAGCCAGTACTGGGCGCCCCACTCCAAGATACTGCCCTTTCTGGAAGCCATGTCCGAGCAGATCAAGGAGTTTACCCGTGGCTTCGAGCAGGAACTGAATTTCGAGGCGGAGGCGGCCATGCAGAACCGCTTCGCCGACCGGGCCGCACAGTGCCGCAAGTGGCATGTGCCGGTGGTGCACGGAGTCTCCGGGCGGATTCTCGAGATGGAGTTCCTGGACGACGCCATGGCCATCAACCAGGTGCTGGCTTCCCGCCAGGGCCGCTCCAGGCGGCGTCTGCAGCGGCGCATTGCGGAGAACTTCCTGTACACGGTGCTGGAGCACCTGGTGGTGTACCAGGAGTTTCACGGCGACCTGCACCCGGGCAATGTCATGGTCAACCCGGACGGCAAGCTGTACCTCATCGACTGGGGCAATGTGGTGGACATGCGCGGCAAGTGGCTGATGGTGCGGGACTACCTGCTGGCGGTGCTGATGGGGGACACCCGGAAGCTGGCGGACTGCCTGATTGCCATGAGCACCGATGCGCCGGGCAACCGGGCCCGTCGCGATCAGATCGTGGCGGCACTGGATGACACACTGCAGAAGCGCCACATCACCCCCATCCGGCAGATGTCACTGAGGGCGATACTGCGTGAAGGACGCCCCGGATTGCAGCGTCGACTGCAGACCGCCGCCCACCTGGTGTCCAACACCTATCAGCTGAAGCTGGTGCTGCAGGGGGATTACCTGCACCTGTCCCGCTCACTGATGGCCATGGGGGGCACTTACGGCAACCTCTACCGGGGCCTGTCACCGCTGGTGATGGTCCGTGACCTGAGCCTGGACCTGACATTGTTTCCCCTGAACCTGGCCCGCGAGCGCCTCAACGCCGCCCGCCACGGCGCCATCCGGTTGCCCGCCCGGCGCTGATGGCCAGACGCCGTGACCGCGCCCTGTGGCTGATTGTTGCCCTCAGCCTGCTGGTGCACCTGTTGCTGATGGTGGCTGTCTGGCCACTGGTGCAGCAGGCCCTGAAAGGCCAGCCCGTTGAGGCGCGTTCACTGGACCTTCGCTTCAGCGAGCCGTCACCGCCCGAAGAGGTGACGGAAGAATCCCCGCAGCCCCAGCCGGAACCGGAGCCGGAACCGCAAGTGCAGGAACCGGACACGCCGGAAGAGGTGCTTCACCTGCCCAGGGACACGGGGGAGGAGACGGACCTGGATGGTACCGATTTTGAGGCCCCCAGCGAGGAAGACCCCCTGTCCGGTGAGGAGGCCAGTGGCGAGGCCCGGGCCGGTGCCGGCAGCGGCGACACCCCAGAGCCACAAACCGAGCCGGAGCCAGCCGCCGAACCTGAAAGCGAACCGCAAGCGGATGAGCGCCCGCCCATGCCGGACCCGGTGCTGCAGGCACCGGAGTCGGACCCGTCAGTGCCCGAGCCCCGTAAGGACAGTGCCGTCACGGAAGAAGAGACGACCGGGCAGGAGTCCGGCATGGATCTTCTGGAAGAGCCCACAGAAGCGGACCAGCGTGGCGAGGAGCTGGTCAGCGAGCTGGAAAAACGCCGCATCGAAATGGCCAACCGCTATCTGCGTCAGATGCAGCAGCAGATCCTTCGCTTCTGGCAGCGCCCCAGTGGGGCCGATGAGCGCCACCGTGGCGAAATCCGCTTTTCCGTGGACAGTCGCGGGCGCCTCACAGAGGTGCGCATCAGCCGCCCCAGTGGCCACCCGCTGCTGGATATCAGTGCCCTGGAGGCGGTCCGGTCGGTGTCGGATTATGCCGTTCCGGACAGACCCGATATAGTACGGCGTTATTATCAGGACATGATTTTCCGCTACTCCGGCGCGCCACTGAACCAGGGCCCGCCGGAGTAGACCGAATCCACAACCCCCATCCATTCAATCGACTCAGGGCCGGACCATGGCGTTATCCAATCTCAGTGAACTGCTGTTGCGTAATGAGGCGCACTTCAGCGGTTCCGTTCTACTGATAGGCCCTCCCGAGGACCTGCCACTGTCACGCTGGCCCGGCATGAGTGCCCTGTCCACGGACATCGGTCAGGTGCAGCGCGGGCTGGCCCAGCAACAGCACTGGCTGTTCGGCTACGACGACCCGGCCGCCGGTGAGGACTATGAGCGGGTGGTGATCTGCATGCCCAAGGCCCGTGAGGAGCTGGCACTGCGGCTGACCTACGGCGAGTCACGGCTGCGCCCTGGTGGCGAGATCTGGCTGGCGGGGGAGAAGCGCGGCGGCATCGCCGGCGGAGCCAGGGAGTTGCAGCAGCGCTGGCCCAATGCGGCCAAGCTCGACAGTGCCCGCCACTGCCAGCTGTGGTGCCTGAGGGCGGAGGGCGGACAGAGCTTCCGTGTGGCTGACTGGCTCAGCCACCGTGAGCTGCCCGTGGCGGGGGAGACACTCTCACTGGCCCGTCTGCCCGGTGTGTTCAACGACGGCCTTCTGGACCGGGGCACGGAGCTGCTGCTGGGGACGCTGGGTGAGGCCCCCGCGGGGCCGGTACTGGATTTTGCCTGTGGCAACGGCGTCATTGGTGCCTGGCTGCTCAAGCGCTGGCCGTCACTGCAGCTGGACCTGCTGGACGCCCAGTGGCAGGCACTGGTCTGTGCCAGTGCCACACTGGGGTCCTGGCTGGCCCCGCCTGAGAGCCCGGAGCAGGGCCCGGTGCGCCTTCTGCAAAGCGACGGTCTGGAGCAGGCGCCGGGCCCTTACCGGCTGATACTGGCCAACCCGCCGTTCCACCAGGGGGTGCGTCAGGACCTGTCCGTCACGCACCGCTTCCTGATGGAGGCCGCCAGCCGGCTGGAGCGGGGCGGTGAGCTGCGCATCGTGGCCAACCGCCACCTGCCTTACGCCGAGTCCATGGAAAAGGCACTGGGGCCGGTAACGGTACTGGAGGACGACGGCCGCTACCGGGTCTACCAGAGCTTCAAGCCACGTCGTCCGGCCAGGCGCCATTAACGTAACGCCCTTTGTCATCTCATCGCAGCCCTGAGCGCTTATCAACAGCCCTGAGCGCTTATCAACAGTCCTGAGCGCTCATAAACAGAGGAGATCCCCATGTTGCTCGACCTGGACGAACAGTCACCGGGACAGATCTACCACACCATGACCCAGTCACTGATTCCCCGCCCCGTGGCCTGGGTGCTTTCGGAAAACCCCGAAGGGAACTTCAACCTGGCGCCGTTTTCCTACTTTACGGCGGTGACCAGTGATCCGCCGCTGATCCTGATTTCCGCCGGCAAGAAGGCCGATGGCAGCCCCAAGGACACCCGGGGCAATATACTGGCCCGACAGCACTTTGTGGTGCATATCGGCAGCAGCCATCAGGCCGGGGTCATGACGGAAACCGCCAGGCCGCTGCCACTGGGTGACTCCGAGCTGGAAGCCACTGGACTGGCCACGGTGCCGTTCGACGGCTTCCCGCTGCCCAGGCTGGCCGATGCCCCGGTGGCCATGGCCTGCGAGCTGTACCAGGAGCAGACCATCGGGCCGAAAGAACAGTCGCTGATTTTCGGCCGTGTGCGCAGGATCTACCTCAACGATGAGGTGGCCAGTGTGGACGGTGATGGCCGGCTGCGTGTGGACGCCCTCAAGGTGGACCCCCTGGCCCGTCTCGGGGCGGACGAATACGCCACACTGGGGCGTGTCCTGCATGTGCCAAGGCCGCGATAAACGGCGCTGTCCGGTGTCGTGGAGGAGGTTTTCAGCAGCCTCACTGTCCATGCATGGCCCCTGTTCATTCAGTGGGTTTTTTAATTCAGCAAAAAAATACTGAATATAGACAGCATCAATTTCAATTATGGGCAGAAAATCTATACACTCCCCCCCAATCGCTGGTGAAGCGCCTTTTCCAGGGGAAAGCGTCTCCGTCACGGCAATGACAGCCCCATTGCCACAGCGACTCACGGTAAACCACCACGCAATAAGGACTGACCATGTCTCAATACGCCAAAGACATCGAGCAAACCGCTGCACTGCGCAGCCAACAGAAAGGCACCTGGGATAACATCAACCCGGAATACGCCGCCCGTCTGCGCGCCCAGAACCGTTTCCAGACCGGTCTGGACATCGCCCGGTACACCGCCAAGATCATGCGCGAGGACATGGCCGCCTACGACGCCGACTCCAGCAAGTACACCCAGTCACTGGGCTGCTGGCACGGCTTTATCGGCCAGCAGAAGATGCTGGCGGTGAAGCGTCACCACGGCACCACCAAGCGCAGCTACCTGTACCTGTCCGGCTGGATGGTGGCGGCACTGCGCTCCGAGTTCGGCCCCCTGCCGGACCAGTCCATGCACGAGAAGACCTCCGTACCGGCTCTGATTGAAGAGCTGTACACCTTCCTGCGTCAGGCCGATGCCCGTGAACTGGGTCACCTGTTCCACGAGCTGGACGATGCCAAGGCCGCCGGCGACGACGCCAAGGTCAAGGAAGTGCAGGACAAGATCGACAACTACGAGACCCACGTTGTGCCGATCATTGCCGACATCGATGCCGGTTTCGGTAACGAGGAAGCCACTTACCTGCTGTCCAAGAAGATGATCGAAGCCGGTGCCTGCTGTATCCAGATCGAGAACCAGGTGTCCGACGCCAAGCAGTGTGGCCACCAGGCTGGCAAGGTCACCGTGCCCCACGAGGACTTTATCGCCAAGATCAACGCCGTGCGGTATGCCTTCCTGGAGCTGGGTGTGGACGACGGCGTCATCGTTGCCCGTACCGACTCACTGGGTGCCGGCCTGACCCAGAAGATCGCCGTGACCAACGAGCCAGGCGATCTGGGCGACCAGTACAACAGCTTCCTGGACGCGGACGTGATCGAGAAGCCGGAAGACATCAACAACGGCGACGTGGTGATCAAGCAGAACGGCAAGCTGGCCAAGCCCAAGCGTCTCGCCAGCGGCCTGTTCCAGTTCCGTGAAGACACCGGTTTCGACCGGGTTGTCCTGGACTGTGTCACCAGCCTGAAGAACGGCGCCGACCTGCTGTGGATCGAGACCGAGAAGCCCCACGTGGGCCAGATCGCGGGCATGGTTAACGCCATCCGCAAGGAAGTGCCGGACGCCAAGCTGGTCTACAACAACAGCCCGTCCTTCAACTGGACTCTGAACTTCCGCCAGCAGGTATTTGATGCCTGGAAGGACTCCGGCAAGGACCTGTCCGGTTACGAGCGTGCCAAGCTGATGGACGCCAAGTACGACGATTCCGAGCTGGCCGCCGAAGCGGACCGCTGGACCCAGAACTTCCAGCGCGATGCGGCCCGTGAAGCCGGTATCTTCCATCACCTGATCACACTGCCCACGTACCACACAGCGGCTCTGTCCACGGACGAGCTGGCCAAGGGCTACTTCGGTGAAGAAGGCATGCTGGCCTACGTGCGCGGCGTGCAGCGTCAGGAAATCCGCAAGGGCATGGCCTGCGTCAAGCACCAGGACATGGCCGGCTCCAACATGGGCGACGATCACAAGGAGTACTTCTCCGGTGAAGGCGCTCTGAAGGCCGGTGGTAAAGACAACACCATGAACCAGTTCTAAAGACCGGTTCCGGTTGTCAAAACCCTGAAAACCCCGCTCCGGCGGGGTTTTTTGCGGTTGGGGGTCATAAGAAAGCCGTTAACACAGATTCAGGGGTCGACTCCGGTGCGGATTCCCTCGACGCAGCCATCCCGGAAATACACCTTGCGCAGTGACACCACGCGACCGTAGTAGCGGTTGTCGTAGGTCCAGACTTCCGGGGGGCCCGGTACCCGGTCTACCGGCGATCCCCATGAGGCTTCCACCTGCTCGCGGCTCATGCCCCGCTCGATGCGCTCACCGATGCGCAGTGTGCGCAGCTCGGTGGAAGTGAAGTCTTTACAGGGGGAGGACGCTGCTTCTTCGGGCGCGTTGTCCGGCTGATTGTCTTCGTCGGAGGGGACCGCCGTGGGCTCCGGTGGTCGTGCGATGCGGCCTCCCGGTGGTGGGTTGCTCAGGTCCAGTGGCTGGCTGTCGTCGCCACAAGGGATAGTGATGAAGACCGGGCCGTGTTCACCCTCGCAGCGATAGACCGAGGGCTCGGCCATGGCCGTTGACAGCAGGCTGAGGGCGATAACAGGGGGGCCAATGACCCGGGCAAGAGTGACGCTGGCTTTCATGGTCCGTCTCCAGGCTTTTTCTGAGTCTGGCGCTCACTGGGCCGGCAATCAAGAGGGTGACCGGCAATCAGGATGGTGAAGGGCGCTGCGGCCCGTTACCATAGGGGGATCACAGACAGCAACGGGAGAGCACTCCATGTGGCAGGAATGGCAAGACTTATTGTCAGGCAGCAAATCACGCATGGTGGATGAAAATGAGGCCCTTCCCGGGCGGGACACACCACTGGACCCCGGTGAGCGTCACCGGGTGCTGGGCCGCCCCATGACACCGCCGTTCCCGGATCACTGCCGCACACTGGTACTGGGCATGGGGTGTTTCTGGGGGGCGGAGCAGTGCTTCTGGACACTGCCCGGTGTCTGGACCACGGCCGTGGGTTATGCCGGTGGCTTTACCCCCAACCCCCTGTACGAGGAGGTCTGCAGCGGCCAGACCGGCCACACGGAGGTGGTGCTGGTGGTGTACGATCCGGCGGAGCTGCCTCTGGAGCGGCTGCTGCAGCGCTTCTGGGAGTCCCATGATCCGACACAGGGCATGAGGCAGGGCAATGACCGGGGTACCCAGTACCGCTCGGCCCTGTACCTGCCGGACGCCCGGTCACAGGCAACGGCCCGGGACTCCGCCGCCCGCTTCCAGAAGGCACTGGATGAGGCCGGCAAGGGGGAGATCACCACGGAAATCCGTCAGGATGTGCCCTTTTACTACGCCGAGCCCTACCACCAGCAGTACCTGGACAGGAACCCCAACGGCTACTGCGGCCTGGCCGGCACCGGTGTCACCTGTCCCGCTCCCTGAGCGGGCCCGTATTATGAGCGGATAACACGGGGGTCCCTGGTCCTGGGCCCCGGGAGTGAATGATGGAATCGGTAGCACCCGGGCTCTATGCCCACTTCAAGGGGCCCCACTATCAGGTGATCGGCACGGGAAAGCACACGGAAACCGGCGAGTCACTGGTGTTCTATTACCCCCTGTCGGAGCCCCACCTGCTGTTCGCCCGTCCACTGGCCATGTTCACGGAAACCGTCCGGCGGGATGGCTATGAAGGACCCCGGTTTTACCCGGTGTGACGGGCTGCGTCCGTGAACGGGCGGAGCAATCCTCTGGGACAGAGAGCATCACGGCTACGGTGCCCTGAGTGGGCCGTTCCGGTGGAGGTCGTGACCGGGCCCGTGGTGGGTCAGGAGGAGTTGTCCTCGTCGTCTTTGCGCTGCTGCTGTTTGATCAGGATATCGGCCAGTGAATGCAGTTCCCGGTTGGCGATGCGGATGGTGCCGTAGACCCCCTTGCTGGTGCCGTCGTGGATCTGGCGCAACTGGTCGGTGCCGGCTTTGTAGAGGCTGTTTTCCGAGAGCCGGCCCAGTACGCCGAAGGTGGTGTCGGCGATGCTGCGGTGCACGGTTTCCACGGAGCTGGTGCTGTTGTCCACCAGCTGTTCCATGACCCGCTTGCGCTCCCTGAGTTCTTCCATATCCAGCTGATGCTCACTGATCCGGCTGCGCAATGCGGCCAGGCTGGCGTTCAGCTGGTGGATGGCGCCCTGGTTGTGTTGCAGCTGCCACCACAGAAAAGCCAGCAGGGTGGCATTGCCCAGGCTCAGTATCGACAGCAGAATCCATGGTAATGTCATAACGCCTCCGGGCGTTTGCCTCTGTACCGGTGTCCCGGACGGGAGCTTGTGTTAAGGCGCATTTAGCGAAATTCCACATTGATGTCCGACTCAATACCGCGTTCCCTGAGTTCCATCTTCAACTCGCGCATCACCTGTTTGTAGACCATCTTGCGCACGGTCACCGGCATATGAGGTGCGACAATCCGCGCCGAGCGGGATTCCCGCTTGGCCACTTCAATGGGGTTCAGGACACGGATGGTCAGCACCATTTCCGGTTCTGTCCTGAGGCCGCCGGAATCCTCGCTCAGCTGCTTCATCTCGCTGAGGGCGGCCTGCAGCGCCTGTTTCTGCTGAATGGCATAACGCAGCAACAGCAACAGCACAGCGGCCAGTAAAATCAGTAGCAGGGCCAGTATGATCAGCACCTCTATTACCTCGCCAGGGTTATTATGCGGTTTGTGTTTTCGCCGTAGGCGAACAGACAGAGTACCTTAGTGCAGTTATCATCCATGGGGCCAGTCTGGCGTACCATGGTGCCAGGGTCATTGGCCTGAAATCACCACTTGCGGGGGAGAAACGACCATGACGGATGAGAAAAGTGTCATGGAAAAAATTCGTCAGGGCATGGGCAAAAACCGGGAAAGCCGCCGTGGTGGCGGTTTCCCCTGGCTGTTGCTGGGCATAGTGGCCCTGGTGGTGCTGGGCATGGCCTTTCGCGGGCTGTAAGGCCATGCCCTGGGTGGGGCTCAGCCCTGTGCGGGCCTGCCCAGTGGCTTGATGGCCACGATCAGCTTGGGCAGCAGTGTCAGTGCGCCGAGCAGGGCCATCAGCATGGCCAGTCCCGTGAAGAGGCCGAAGTAGATGGTGGGGATGAAGTTCGACAGGCTCAGTATCGAGAAGCCCACGATAATGGTCAGTGAGGTGTAGAACATGGCCCGGCCAATGGTGCCGTGGCAGCGGTGCATGGTGGCCTGGTAGTCGCCGTCTTTCAGGAATTCCATGCGGAATCGGTGCACGTAGTGGATGGTGTTGTCCACCGCGATACCCACGGAGATGGCGGCCACGGTGATGGTCATCATGTCCAGCGGGATGCTCAGCCAGCCCATCATGCCCAGCACGGTGCCGGCGGCCAGCATGTTGGGGAAGATGGCAATCAGGGCCATGGTGACGGAGCGGAACAGCACCAGGAACATGGCCATGATGGCCAGGAAGACCACCCCCATGGTCTTGATCTGGGAGCTGAACAGGCTCTGCAGCATGTTGTTGTACAGCACCACCATGCCGGTAATGTCCACCTGCTCTTCCATCAGGCCCAGCTCGCCGGTGAGGTGGTCGCGGATGTTGCTCATCAGGCGGTCCCGGTTGAGGTCCGGGGAGGACTCGATCAGGCGCACATTGAACCGCACCTGGCTGTGCTCGTTACTGAAGTAGGGCAGTATCAGGATTTCACGCAGGTCCTGTGGCATGGCCCTGGGCAGCAGGCCCAGCTGCAGTGCGCTGAGTGCGCCGCCATTGATCCGCTCCGCCAGGCGCACCGTGGGCACCGGTGAGAGCACCTTGCCGCTGGTGTCCAGTCCGTCCAGGTAGTCCTGTATGGATTCCAGCTGGCTCATGGGGCCGGCGCTGAACCAGCTGGTGAAGGTTTTTTCCCGCTGCTCCTGGCGGCACTCGTCCTCCAGGAAGGGGTCCTCTTCCATGCAGTTCTCCGCCGCGTCCAGGAAGGGGTCCTGGTCCGGGTTCTTCTGCTTCATCAGGGCACCCGGTGCGGTGACGATCACGTCCATGGGCATGGTGCCGCCCAGTTTCTCGTCAATGACCATCATGCCCTGGTAGATCTCGGTGCTGGACTTGAAGTAGTCGATAAAGCGGTTCTCCACCGACAGCTGGCCCATGCCGGCGATACAGAGCACCGCCAGAATGACACTGCCGGACAGCACCTTGTTGCCGTGGCGGTCGGTGAACACGGCAAAGTGGCGCGTCAGTGGCGGCCGCTCCCTGGACGAGGGGGGCAGTGCGGCGGGGGGCAGCAGCACCAGGCTGGCGGGCAGCAGCAGGAAGACCACGCAGAAGGCGATGGCGATGCCGATGGTCATCATCAGTCCGAAGTCGATGACCGGGCGGATGTCGCTGAAAAACAGCGATCCGAAGGCCACCACGGTGGTCAGCGCCATGTAGAAGCAGGGGCGTGACATGGTCTCCACGGTATTGCTGATCAGGTCCAGACGGCTGGCCTCTGGATCGGCCTGCTGGAACTCCCGGTAACGGACAATCAGGTGGATGGTCAGCGACAGGGTGATGATCAGCAGCAGTGACACGAAGTTGGAGGAAATCACCGTGACCGGCCACTGGGTCCAGCCCAGATAACCCAGCATCAGCCACACCGTCAGGGCGCAGCAGACCAGTGGCAGCATCACCCAGCGGGGCTGGCGGAAGATCAGGATCAGTGTCAGCAGCATGAACACCAGCACACCCAGCCCGAAGGTGACCAGGTCGCTTTCCACAAAGGCGATCATGTCCGCCACGATCATGGGCACACCGCCCAGGAACAGGGTGGCCTTGTCGCTGTGGGCGTCCATGATGGCGCGTACCTCGGCAATCACACGGTCCCGTTCCGCACCCAGCTCCTCCGAGAGACGGATATAGCGTTGCGAGACCTCTTCCAGCTCCTGTTGCTGTTCGCTGTCCAGGCCTTCGCGGCGGTCCAGCTCCCGCAGTGCATCGCGGCGCTCACGGGTTTCGTTGAGTTCCTCCGTGGCCGGGAAGGTGGCCTGTATGGCGGTGGTTTCCCCGTCCTCGCTGATCAGCATCTTGGGGTAGATGGGGTTGTTCAGCAGTGCCTCCCGGGCCTCGTCCAGTGGCACGTCGTCCTCATCCAGGGTCATCATGTAGCGGCTGACGGTGGTCAGTGAGATGTCCGGATGGTGCAGCAGTGGCACATCCAGCATGCTGGTGGTATCGGCAATCCCCTCCACGCCGGCCACGGCATCCCGCAGTGATCGCAGGTGCCTGATGGCGTCCTCACTGAACAGCGTCTCATACGGATTGTAGGTGATCACCAGGAAGTCGTCCGAGGACTCGAAGCGTTCGCTCATTTCCCGGTAAAAGGCCAGTGACTCATCCCCCTCCAGCACCAGTGAGTCGGTGGAGGCATCCAGCCGGAAGTCACTGATGCGCAGTCCGGCCACAACGGCGATGATCAATACGCCGATCAGCGTGACCAGCGGGTAGGTGAGAACGGTGCGGCGATACAGACGGAACAGGGGTGAACTCACGATTCAGCAGCCTTTGTTGGTGTTGTTGTCTCTCGGGATATTACAAGTCAGCCAGGTTGAGCAACAGACGGGACAGGCGCTGTTGTTGATCCAGCTGCAGACACATCTCTGCGTGATTGCCACCGTCGTCCATCAGGCTCTGGCTGAGCCTCTGGTAGTGTGCCATAAATCGGTCAAAGGCGTCCCGGGTCTGCAGGCCACCCTGGTAACGCTCTCTCTGCTGCCCCATGAGCTGTTTTTCCTGCTGCCAGCGCCAGCGCCTGATGGCCTGCCAGTCCGGGGCGGCCAGGTGAAGGCGGTAGTCCATGGCATTGAGCAGGTCCTGATAGGGCCCCGCCAGCTGGTCGTTGACGTAACGCCGCCAGCGCCCGTCCGGATCTTCAAGGGCTTCCAGTTCGTTGACGGGGCGCTCCAGTTGCGCTGTTGTCTGGGGCCTGGCACCGAGACACCATCCTTCCAGAATCACGATGTCGGGGCGCCCGGAGATGGAGCGCTGTTGCTGTGGCGGTGCCTGGTCGTCCCGGTGTTTGTCGAAGCGGGGCAGCCGGATGCGGTCCTGGCTGTCCGCCGTGCGCAGCCGTTCCAGTGTCCGTGCCAGCAGGTCCACATCGTGGGTGCCGGGTACGCCACGGGTGGCCAGCAGGGGGTGGAGACCACGGCCCAGGTCGGCCCTTTCTCGGCGGGAGCGGTAGAAGTCATCCAGTGACAGGACGCAGGCGCTGGTGGCGAAGCATCGTTCCAGCACCAGTGCCAGTGCCCGGGCCATTGTGGTCTTGCCGGTCCCCTGGGCGCCGCCCATGGCCAGCATCAGTGGCTGTTGCCGTGAGCCTCTGGCGCGTATCAGCCAGGCGGCCATGGGAATGATCAGTGCGCTGAAAACCGGTTCATAGGCGGCGGGCAGTTGCTGGTTGGCCATGAAGCGTTGCAGGCTCAGCACGCCGTGCTGGCGGGCGGACTCCACCGATTCCCGTGACAGCGGGAAGTCGGCCGGCCAGAAGGCCTCGGGTCGGATCAGCGAAGGCTTGCGGATGCCGGCGTCGGTGGTGTCGCTCATGGGTCAGCTCATTTTTTCTGATACACATGCTCGTAGACATGATTGGTGGCTTCCACAAAGCCATGGATGCTGCCGCAGTCAAAGCGGCGGCCGCGGAACTGGTAGGCCAGTACACAGCCTTTCCGGGCCTGCTCCAGCAGGGCGTCGGTAATCTGGATCTCACCCCCTTTGCCGGGGGCGGTGTTTTCCAGGATATCGAAGATGTCCGGTGTCAGTATGTAGCGGCCAATGATGGCGAGATTGGAGGGGGCCTTGTCAACGGCGGGCTTTTCCACCATGTCGGTGATGCGGTAAAGGCCGTCTTTCATGGTCTCGCCGGCGATAACGCCGTACTTGTGCACCTGGTCTTCCGGCACCTCTTCAATGGCCACGATACTGCAGCGGAACTGTCGGTAGAGTTTCACCATCTGTGCCATCACGCCATCGCCGCCGTTATTCAGGCACAGGTCGTCGGAGAGAATCACGCCGAAGGCATCGCCATGGCCGACCAGCACTTCGCCAGTGAGAATCGCGTGACCCAGGCCCTTCATTTCGCGCTGGCGGGTCATTGAAAACGTCGCCGTGTTGATGACCTGGCGAATGGACTCCAGGTAGGACT
>JAWWAC010000025.1:0-41513 GCA_033721915.1 Oleiphilaceae bacterium | reverse complement strand
GACGTGAATAAAACTTACGACGGAGCGGGTATCACCGGATTCAGCGCCACGGAGTCACAGGCGACACGTCCGGCCGTGATTACTGGCGACCTGGTCTTTTCCGGTGAGGCCACCTCCGGGGTGAATGCCGGACAATACAGCATCACCGCCAGCGGACTGGAGCTGAGCGATGCCGGAAAACGGGATCAGCAAGGCTTCCTGATCCAGTTTGTGGACGGCACCCTGACCATTGACCCCAAAGCCCTGACGGTCACTGCCGGCAACCAGAGCAAAACCTACGGCGACGCCCTGACCCTGGACAACACGGCTTTTACCACCACAGGGCTGGTCAGCGGCGAGACGGTGGATTCCGCGACCCTGACCAGCACCAATAATATTGACAGTGACACGACAGCGGATGCCGGCACCTATGCCGATAACATCACGGCCAGCGCGGTCAGCGGTTCAAACGGCTTTAATAACGCCAACTATTCTATTACCTATGAAGCGGGCGATCTGATCGTTAGCCAGCGTGGCATCACCGTGTCGGCTGATAACCAGAGCAAAACCTACGGTGACAGCCTGGTGCTGGACAACACTGCCTTCAGCGCCAGCAACCTGGCCAACGGCGAGCGGATTGATACGGTCACGCTGACCAGTGCCAGTGGCAGCGACAGTAATACCGGCGCTGGCGCCGGTACCTATACCGGCGACATTGTCGCCAGTGGTGTGGCCGGCTCCAACGGGTTCAATGCCGCCAACTACGCCATTGCCTATGCATCGGCCGATCTGGTGGTGGATAAGGCGACGCTGACCGTCACCGCCGATGACCAGAACATCACGGCCGGGGACAGTCTGCCCACGCTGACCCAGTCCATCAGCGGCTTTGTCAACGGCGAGGGCCTGGCCACCGCCGGTGTGACCGGTGCCGGCACGACCGCCACGGCAGCAACCGCCGACAGCCCGGTGGGCAGCTACGTCATCAACAGTGGACAAGGCACACTGGCAGCGGCCAACTATACCTTTGCCCTGGTCAACGGCACCCTGACCATCGCATCACTGGTATCGCCTGCTCCAACGCCAGCGCCAACGCCAGCCGCACCGCAGACAAGACCCGTCAGTGACCCCGCCGTCGAAGTCATTCAGCAACGGCTTAACGATCTTGCGGGCACCCGTCGCCAAGGCAGTGGAACCACGGGCAGTCTGTCAGGCACCACAGGGGAGCCGACCACAAGGGGGGGCAGTTCTGGCCCGGTCAGCGCGGAAGAGATTATCCAGCAAAGCGTCAACCGGCTTTGTGACAGCTGTATGACCCTGTCTTCTGACGGTACTGGCACAACGACAGGCACAGCCGGTCGCCAGGGCCCTGCGACGGGTACTGGCGGGTTAACACCGGCCAGCAGCCCCATTAACGACAAGGTCATCCAGGGATTGATCACTCAGGCCGGTCAGGCCGATTCCGCGGCGAAACAGGCACAGATACTGGCCACGTCTGATCCGGTTTCTCAGGAAAAGAAAATCACAGCGAACACCTTGCAGCTGGCGTCAGAGCGGGCCAGGAAAGCGGTCGACGAGGCCATCCAGACGAAAGTGTCTGAGCAGAATGCGGCCGCGAACCAGGCGCCTTCAACACCGGATCGTATCCCCAAAGATCGTTCCGATCAGGTTGATGAACTGATGGAGGCGTTTACGAAGAAAGCGAAAGTCTTCGCCTATGCCATGGGTGGCTTATTTGGCGCCGTAGCTGGCGGCACGAACGAAGAGCACAAGAAGCAAGGCGAAGAAATAGAGAAACTCAATGCCGAAGCTGATGGTGTTTTGAAGAAGTATGACGTTGACACGACGAACTTCTTTGAAAGCAAACTGTTCGACACGAAAGTGCAGACCATGTTTACAGCTCAGTCAAACAGTAAAAAGGTCCTTGAGGAGCGACAGGCTGCTGCAAAGGATCTCGCTGACAAAAAAGCGGTCGTGGCCGAGGCGCAACGTAAAGCCAAGGCGTCGAAAGAAGCCGCAGAACGCGCCAGAAAAGAAGCCGACGCGGATCCAGGCAATCTGCAAAAAGCGATGAACGCCCAGTTTGCGGAACTGAAAGCGTCCAGTGACGGGGGCGAGGCCCGTAAAGCCGAGGTTGACGTGTCCACCGCTGAAGCCACGCTTTCTGATAAGGATGCGAAGGTCGCTGCCAATAAAGCCACCATCGCCATTGGCAAGGCACAACTGGGCGCCAATCTGGCGGAAAAAGAAAAGACGGATGCCTTGGAGAAAACCCGTCAGGCCACGGCCGATGCGGGTCAGAAAGCCATTGCGATTGTAACGGCCAAAATCCGTGTGGCTGAAGCGGAGGTGGCGCAGGAAAAAAGCAAGGAAGTGGCCGCGTCAGCGGAGAACAATGTGGGGGTGGTCAAAACGCAGCAGGTCGCTGCCAACGACACCTTCAGCAAGGCGGACACGGCGCACAAAGCCAAGGCATCCACCGTGCCCGCGATCGTGACTGAGGCGGATAAATTGACCAAAGAAGCCGATGCCATCGTTCAGAAAAATGCCGCTCAGGTGGTGATTGATAAAAATGAAACCATCAGGCAAGGGTATCATGCTGAGTGGAGTTCTTTTACCAAGCGCATTGAAAGCTTGCTGGGGGCGATGCGTAATGCCTACGGTGAAAATTATCTGGCCTCCAGTGGCCACGCGAAAGGGGTTTACAATCTCTGGCAACAGTACAGGTCCCTGAGTATGGGCACTACCGTGGAAGATGCGAGAAAAGCCGCCGAAGACGCCAAGGTGATTGTGGGGCAAATGTACAACCTGGTCGGTGGCCTGGGAAATGCTGGCATCGATCACGAACGCAACCGCCTGGGCACTGCACTCAACCCGGATGTCCTGAAAACCGTCAATGCCGATGCACAGGACGCCTATTTCCAGCACACGCAACGGGAACTGAAGACTCGCCAGGTGAGAGCCCAGGCAGCGCAGGCAAAGGCAGCGGAGGCCCAACAGAAGGCATCAGCGGCTAAAGCCGAACTGGACAGACTCAATCAGGCACTGCTGATAGCGCAGCAAAACAAGGAACTGGCGCCGGCACAGCTGCAAGCGGCTATCAAACAGGCTGAAGAGGCAAAACAGAATGTTATCCGGGCAGAACAGGCATCCAGCCAGTTGGCATCGGAGGTGGTACGGGCAGAAAAGCTGGCGGCGGAGGCTTTACAAGCGTCGCTGAATGCCAAAGCGGCTTCTGAAGAGGCCATTCGAGAAAGTGCCGCTGCACGCAAGGCCGCCGAAAAAGTCCTGGCCCAGCAGGCCGCCGAAGAAAAAGCCTGGAATGACAAAGCCGTTGCCGCACACAAGGCTTCCATCGATGAAATGTCCAGCTATGCCAAGGAAGCACAGGCGTCTTACGAAAAAGCCACCGACCTCTCAGCCAAGGCGAAAGCGGATCAGAAAGAGTGGCAAACGCTGTATGACACCAAAACGGCGGCTATACCGGGACTGGAGAAAAAGGCCCAGCAGGATGAAGCCGCAGCCGCAGCGGCAAAAGCGACATTTGATGCAACCGAGCTGGAGCTTGAGTCGTTAGAGACCGAGTTCAAAGCGGCGGACTCTGCACAGCTTGACGCCCAGGTTGAGCTGGCCAAGGCGCAGGCAGCCCGTGACGCCCTGGGAACCGAAGTGAAGCTCGGCAACGTCCTGGAAATTGCCACCACGATCGCCTCTGCAGCCAGTAACACCCAGGAGAAGAAAAAGGCGGCACAGGCGCGTCTGGTTCAGGCTCAAGCAAAGTATGACCGGCTGCTGAAAGTGGCTGAGCAGAAACGGGATGCCTACAATGGCACTCTTGAGCGCCAGAAGGCGGAGGCAGACGTCGCTAACAAGGCGGCTGACACAGCGGCGAAATCCAAGCAGGCGGCCGCGCAGGCCAAGCTGGACAAGGACGTTGCCGGGAAAAACGTGGAGATTCTTGATAAATATGTCAAAGAGACCAGTGCTCATGCGCGAAAGATGTTGCGTGAGGCATCTAATGCCAGGGACATAGTGAATCAGAATTCCTGACGGATAAGGAGAAAAACCAACGAGCAACGGGGCATGAAGCGGATGAACACTATATCCGCCGTTGCCACCGAGGCTGAGAGAGCCCCAAGGGCCATCACCAGCTTTGCGGAAGTTCAGTCTCAGCTGAATAACGCCAAAGCCACACTGGAGTTGGCCTTCAAGGGGTCATGATACAGCGCAAGGGCCCGATCCTTCTCTGGTGGAGGGAGTCGGGCCTTTTTTACTGAGCACGGGCCCAATTGGCCACCAACAACACGAAATGCCGAGCGCGCCCCTCCGGCGGTTCCTGCCGACGAATTGCGTTCGCCCTCAACCCCTTATACAATCCAGCCTCCCCGATACACACCTTCTGCCCGGATGGTGAAATTAGTAGACACTGGGGATTTAAAATCTGGGCGGGAATTGTAGAAAACTCTTAGAAACAGACTGTTACGTTGTTCAGAAAATTCAATTTAGCGAATATGTAGCAGGTGAAATAAAAAAGCTCCGGTGGTGAAATTGGTAGACACTACGGATTTAAAATCCGTTGGCCGCTAGGCCGTGCCGGTTCGAGTCCGGCCCGGAGCACCATACCCAACACCATTTTTTCGGTTGCCTAACGCCCCGGATCAATCCGACCTGTTGCCCGGTATTGGTCTGCCACATTGCTTCGGCCTTCTATCTTGTGCGTTCTTGACTTATGTATGAGTCTGTCTAGTCTCAGAAATAGGGTATGCACTAAATTATTTGTTTGTTTTCATTAGTAGATAACGATATTGCAATGAATTTCTTTTAACGGGAGAGTTGATGTCATGAACGATCAACAGTCAAAGAGGCGCTCTGTGGGTACGGCTTTGGCCAGTGCGCTGCTGACCGGTTTGATAGCGGTGCCGGTGACATCTCTGGCCGATGACCATGCCCCCAGCCTGGATCATGAAACGGTGCTGTCGGATCTCTCCGACCCCTGGGACATGGCCTTCCTGCCGGACGGGACCCTGTTCTTTACCGAGAAATGCCATGGCCTGTCCGTGCGCCTGAGCGACGGCAGCGTGAACAAGCTGCTGGGCATGAAGGACACCGAAGGTTACGCCAGCCAGGCGAAGGACCTTTTCTGCGAGGGGCAGGGCGGCATGATGGGGATCGCCATCGACCCGGAATTTGACGACAACCGATACCTGTATGTCTATTCCACCTCGGACAAGAAGGCGCCGGGCACCAACCGCCTGATGCGCTTCAAGGTGAACAAGGACCTGACCGATGTCTCGAAACGCAAGGACCTGGTCAAGAACGTCCCCTACAAGGACAAGGCCACTGACCAGCCCTTTGGCGGTCCCGGTGCCCACAACGGCGGCCGTGTCAGTTTCGGGCCGGATGGCTACCTGTACCTGACCACGGGGGATAACCACGCGGCGGAAATCCCACAGAGCCCGAAGAAGCTGGGTGGCAAGGTGCTGCGCATGGATCGCAAGGGCAAGGCCGCCAAGGGCAACAACCCGCCGGAGGGCTTTGATCCGCGCATCTATACCTACGGACACCGCAACGTGCAGGGCCTGGCTTTCCACCCCGAGACAGGCCAGCCCATTGTCTCCGAACACGGCCCCTGGCATTCCGATGAAATCACGGCTCTGGAGGCCGGCGGCAACGGTGGCTGGGACCCACGTCCGAACATGGCGGGCCGTGGCGACTGCCCTGACGGCTACTGCGGTTATGAGCCCAACCAGATGGAAGGCATGGACCCGGAGGAGCGCTCTCAGTACATGCCCATGACCGACCTGGACACCTACCCGGATGCCATGAAGCCGGCCTGGAACAACAACCAGCTGTCACAGGGCATGAGCGATGTGACCTTCCTCGAGGGGGAGCAGTGGGGTGCCTGGGAAGGCCGTCTGGCGGTTGGCTTCCTGGGCATCGGTTTTGGGGATACGCCGGTGGGTCAGCGTATTGACCTGATTGATATCGCCAAAGACGGATCCAGTGTCCATGATGTGATGGAAATGCCCCTGCCCATGGGTTCAGGCCGTTTCCGGGCACTGGTGCAGGGGCCGGATGGCCATCTGTACGCAGCCGTTGATGGAGGGGATATCTACCGCATCATTCCCAGGCATTAAACCGACGCTGCCAGATCACCACAGTCTCGGGCCTCCGGGCCCACTGGCTGTGGTGTTGTGACTGGCCATTCCTGAACGCAACTCTCGGGACCATCATGATGATCAAGACGACCCGTTTACTGGCTGGCGCCATAATGGCGCTCTGTACACTGCCTGTGCACGCTGAAGAGGCCTCCCCGGGAGAGTCCCTCTATCAAAGCCAGTGTGCCCAGTGTCATGGCCGCGCCGGAAAAGGCTCCGGTGCTTTCCCGTCACTGGTGGGCCGGGAAGCCGGCTACATCAGCGAGCGGCTGGAGAAATATCGGGCCGGTGAGAAGGTGGGGCCCAATTCCGCGCTGATGAGAGGGCCTGCGAGCCGTCTGTCGGATGAGGATATCGCCGCACTGGCGGACTACATTTCCACCACCTTTCAGTAACCCCGCCCGTCACCCCCCGCATCAGTGGCGCTGCCATCGGCGCCACACCACTATGGCACCGTGCACCGGCAGGTAGACCAGTCCCGGCAGCAGGATCATCAGCCCTGGCAGGTACACCAGGGTCGGCAGGGCCTGCAGCACCTTGAAGGGCGGGTGCGCCCAGTTGATATGGCGCTGTGGATCGCTCAGCCAGTAACTGGCGGGAATCAGCAGCCAGGTGATGCCGGTCTGCAGTGGCAGTGCCCGGCGGTCATAGCCCAGCCGGTACACCGAGTACACCGTGATCAGCGGCAGGAAAACATGATAGAGGGACAGCAGTCGCAGCCAGAGTGCCAGCTCGCTGTTGAACATGTAGTCGGTGCCGGTGACCGGCGGGTTACCGGTGATAAAGGCAATGCCCACATCCAGTGTCCAGACGGTGCCGATGAGCAGTACCGCCAGCAGCTGTGCGGAGAGCAGGAGCCGGCTTTCCAGCCAGAGCCCCGCCAGAATGAGAAAGTTGGCCAGGTTGCACAGCCAGAAATAGTTCTGGGGACCCAGCTGCCAGAAATACAAAGGTGCCCAGATCAGCACCCAGAGACTGAATAACCCCTTTAACCACAGGGGGATCTTCGAGCTTGCCATGGATTGCGGGTCCCCACGGTTTTCAGTGAGTCCATTCGAGACCAGTCCCGACTTTGCCGCTATCGGCGTCGGTAATCAACTCAGCGAGTGCTGAGGGGACTGTCTGAATGAAGCTGCGGCCGTGAAGTACGGCCCGGAAAGGGGGGGGGAATACGCCATCAACCGCCAGGGCGGCTGATGGCGGTTGATGGGCTAGTCTTCTTCCGGTGCCAGAGCAAAGCCGGCGTGGTCGGTGCTGTCCAGCCCACCGAGACGGTTCCAGCCGTCCGTGGCCCAGGCGGTCACCCGCAGGTGGGATGAGAAGCCGCCAATCTGGCAGTCTTCCGGCAGCACGTCCTGCACGGGGGCACTCTGCTGGAAGTGGCCGGGGGGCTGTGCCTGGCCGTTGTCGGTCATTGCCGGCAGCGGTGTGACACCCCGCTTGAGGGTAAACCCGTAACTGGCAAAGCCGTTGGGGTGAAGGGCCGTGAAGGGGATGCTCAGTGTGTCGCTGCGCTGCTCGTAAGTGAGCACACCGCATTCATTGGCCCCGGAACCACCCAGCTGGGCATCACTGAGGGTCGCAGTGGTGGCATTGTTGTCGATATGCAGTGGCAGCACAAAGGCATCCTGTCCGTTTACCGGTTGCACCCGGTCCACTTCCGGACCATGGGCGGAGACCGTCTCGATGGTCGTTGGGATGGACAGGTCCTGGGTTTCAGGGACGAAGTAGCGGATGCTCTGGCCGCCCACATGGTTGATGTCCACCCGGTTGCCGTCCGTGTCGAACAGTTCGACCATCAGCTCGTACTTGCCATCATCGGCTCCGGGGGCGTGTTCAAGGCTTGGGAACTTGGCGTTGGTGGTGTCTTCCACGGCGTCGGCAATGGTCCACTGGCCCCTGGGAGGCAGCGCCGGTGGAATCTCGAACAGGGCGCTGTTGCCGTTGACCACATGGGGGCCGAGGGAGAAGCCTTCCACCACCAGGTCGCCGTCCTGCTCAAAGGCGAAGTGGCGGTGGGTCTCCCGGTCCAGTGGCACAAAGGCGGAATCCGGCTCTCCCTGGCGACGGAAGGACACCCGGTAATAGCGCACTCCCAGCTCATTCCTCAGGCTGCTGGAGAAGGACATGCGCAGCCGCAGCAAACCGCCAAAGGGGCGGCCATCAAAGCCCGGGGCGTCCCCCAGTGAGTGGTTCAGCCCCAGGTTGGCGGCGTTTGTGGTGCCGGAAAGGGCACTGCTGGCGCCACGGATCCGGCTCAGGGGCAGGTTGCCGATGGCGGTGACCAGTACCCAGTGTCCCTGTGCGTTCACCGGCTCGCAGGGCTGGCAGGTCTGTGCCAGTGGGTGATCCGTGAACAGGTTCACCTCGGTTCCGCACTCGTAATTCCAGTGGGTGTGGCAGGCCACCGGGGTGGGGGCCAGAAGGGGGATTTCAAAGAGCCCGAAGAACGGGCGTTTGGCCTTGAAGTACAGGTCCGGCTTGTCGGTGTTGAAACAGCCACGGAAAAACGAGGCGGTGAAGCGGCCACATTCGTCGGTGGTGGCCTCGGCCACCTTGCGGGAGGTGACCAGCCAGGGAAAGTGACGACAGAGCACGGGCCGCACCAGTGTCGGGTGGTTGACCAGTATGTCCCGCAGCTCACGGCCACGGGCCACCTGAAGGCGCCCGGCCACGGCTTCCGGCAACTGGGGGGCCGGGTCGGCTTCGCCGGAAAAGGGTTCCAGGGGTGGCCGCGGGCCCGGCTGTGGCAGTGGGCCTGGCAGCGGCTCCGGCAGGGGGATCGGCGGTGTCAGCCCCGGGCGGCGCAGACGCTCCCGGATGGCCGCCAGCTGCTCCAGTGGCAGACGGTCGATAATGCGCGGAAAGGGGTCCACCTCGAACACTTCCACGGTGGCGTTGCAGACCGGAAAAGACACTTTGACGCCATCCACATCCTGGCGCTTGTGCAGTGTCCCCGGCACAAAACACAGGGAGCGGATCCAGCAGCGCCAGTCAACGGGGGGCACCGGGAAGGGGAGCGGCCGTATATCCAGATCTGTCCCGACCCGGATCAACCGCTCCTGTGCGCCACGGCGCAGCAGCTCACTGACGCGGATCGATGGCAGGTCTGCCTCTTCCGCCCCGGGGCCGACCAGGACACGGACCCGGTCCGGTTCACGGCCCAGTGGGACCTTGAGTGTGACGGTCTGCTGGTTCTTGTCCAGTGCCACTGAATTCAGCAGCTGGCCACCGGAGGAAAAGGCGTACACCGTTACCTTGGGGCCGGGCTCTTTGCCGAGATCCAGCAATGTCACTTCTACGGGGATGGATACGCTCTTACCGGGGTCTTTTCCCTGCGTCATAGTGCTCTCCTTGTGCGTCGGACGGTTGCATCCCTGCTGACACACTCCATGGAAGCGATTGAGACGGACGACTGCAGACTGAGCGACTCACGGTGGAGTGCGGCGGGTTGTTGGATTTTCCGCAGTATGGGATAAAAGTTCCGGTTTTAAATCTGACGCAGATCACAAAACGCCAACTTTCCGGGGGCACCCTGCCGGGGAGGCACGGCGCCCTTTGCCCGACTGGCTGCCCCACTAGCGCTTTTTGCGGGGAAACCAGGCCATTTGCATGTAACCGGTGATGGGGTGGCCCCCTGTGGCATCGGTGACGGAGACCGGCACCTTCAGCTCCCCCTTCGGTTGCTCACGGATCGCCAGGGCTTCCTCCTCCGTGAGAGTGGCCGTGGCAAGGATGCTGCCCTGATAGGCCTTGTGCAGGTCGACATGCATGGATTTGACCACCACCGTCGCCCTGTCCGGCACGTGCTGGCCCACCAGCAGTCCGCTGGCGTACTCACAGGCCAGTGTAATGGCCACGGCGTGGATGCCACCGATGTGATTGCGCACCCTGCGGTGGTTGGCCAGTGAGAGTGTCACCACCAGTGGTTCCAGACGGGCGATTTTCAGGCGGTTGCTGCGGAAATAACGGCTGTACTGCCCGAACAGCAACCCCACGGCACGGCGTTGCAGTGGCTCCGGCAGTGGAGAGAGGCGGTGGATCAGTCGTGACAGGGTGTTGTGGGGGGCAAATTCGCTCATGGTGCGGTTCCTTGGCTGTATCATGGCGGCATGCTATCGCAACGGTGTCGCCATGCCCTTGGCGTGACAGACGGCGACAACGGCTGTAAGGCGAATCTCCGGGACAGGCTTCCAGAGAGGCTGTCTTCCGCCAGAACCCCCTGGCATGGCCCTGAATCAGCCTTTCTGAAGCCTTCTTTCAAAAATTGTAGCGCTTTGCAACAAACCATGCGGAACGCTACAATGTACTCAGTTAATGGCCAAAGGAGGCTCCCATGTCCATACCGGTACGTCTTGATGACCGACTGGTCCGCCACGCCGCCGCCGAAGGGCAGATCAGTCACCGCTCCACACCCAAGCAGATCGAGCTGTGGGCGGAGCTGGGGCGGCGCATTGCCGATACAATTTCACCACAGGATGTGCTGGCACTGACACAGGGGCTGAAGACAGTGCGCCTTGAGCGGGTCAACGCCCGTCCACCGGCCACGGATCAGCTCTGGGACCAGGTGGACAGCGCCCGCGAGTCCGGCACACTGAGCCAGCAGATCCGCCAGGACCGCGTGGTGTATCAGGCCTCCACCCGGCATCCGGGCTACCTGGAGGCTCTGCACCCGGACGGCACCCGGGTGACCGGCGAGTTCCGTGACGGCGTCTTTGTCAAAGCCGATGGCAGGGACCATGCCGCCTGAGTCGCCACCGCAGCTGTGGCTGCTGATTGGCGGCAACGGCTCAGGGAAGAGCACCTTTCACCACCAGTTCCTTGCCCGTTACGACCTGCCACTGGTCAATGCCGACCAGATCGCCCGCACCTTCTGGCCGGAACAGCCCGAAGAGCACAGCTATGAGGCCGCTCTGTTGGCCGAGAAGGAACGTTTCCGCCTGGTGGATGAGCGCCAGAGCTTCTGTTTCGAGACCGTGTTCTCCCACCCCTCCAAGCTGGATTTTGCCGCCCGCGCCAAGGCCTCTGGCTACCGGCTGGTGGTGTTCTATTTCCACCTGGACACCATCGGCCTGAACCTGGCGCGGGTGGCCGCCAGGGTGACACAGGGCGGCCATGGCGTGCCAGAGGACAAGGTACGCGGCCGGATCCCACGCACACGGCGTCTGGCCAGCCGTCTCTGCGGCCTCGCCGACGAACTGCACCTGGTGGACAACAGCAGCGCCGAATCCCCTTACCAGCGGGTGGCGCTGTGGCGTGATGGCCACTGGCAGCCCCTGGCAGAGCCAGTGCCCCAGTGGGCCCGGTGGTTCCTGGAAGGGGACGGGGAATAGCCGGCGGCAAACTGCGAATCCCATCATCTTTTGCGCCCACTGGCCCCGAATCACCGGTAAAACTGAGGGCTGTACAGCAATCAGCGGGCCTGTGCCGGGATACCCTGATGGCATTGTAGCCAGCACAGGATCAGTCCCAGTGAACGACCGCCGTTTCCACCCCTTTCACCCGAATCACCCAAGCGCTCCCCTGCAACGCCGCCTGGGTCTTGTCGCTCCGGCCCTGCTGGTGCTGGCCCTGGCAAGCACCCCGGCCCAGGCCGGTTTCATGGACCGGCTGCGGGACATCGTGTCCACGGTGATCCCCCCTCAGGAGCCGGCCACGGAGACCCAGCCGCAAGACGGCGACAGTCCGGACGGGTCTGACACCAGCGGGGACAATGCCACGGACTTTACCCGTGGCAGTTCACTGACTGTCGGCGACGCCATCCCCGGGCGCTACATACTCACACTGGACCCGGACATCGAGAAGCTGCTGGGGGTGGGGGGCCTGGATGAGAGCATTCAGACCCTGCTGGGTGCCGTGGGTGGTGGCGACCTGCTGCACACCTACCGCAGTGCCCTCAAGGGGTTTGCCGTGCGCCTGACGGACAGCCAGGCGCGCATACTGGGCAGCCTGCCCGGTGTCAGGGCGCTGGAGAAGGACCGGGTGGTGGCACTGAACAACACCCTCACCCAGCACCCCAGCCCCTGGGGTCTGGACCGCACGGACCAGCGCTTTCTGCCACTGAACAACCGCTACCATTACCCGGAGCAGGGAGGGGAGGGCGTAACACTGTACATCCTGGATTCCGGCCTCTTTGCCAGTCACAGCGAACTGGCCGGGCGGGTGCTGCCGGGTCGCAACTTTGCCGGCAATGACACCGGCCTGCTGGGGCTGCCGGGGAGCTTTAAGCTGTTCCGCAACCTGTTCAACCCGGACGGACCTGACAGCGCCGACACCAGTGACTGCCATGGCCATGGCACCCATGTGGCCAGCTCGGCCGCCGGACGTCGGTACGGCATCGCCAAGGCCGCGCGGGTGGTGCCGGTGCGGGTCATGGACTGTTTCGGTGCCGGCAGCAACGCCGATGTGATTGCCGGTGTGGACTGGGTGGCGGCCAACCACCAGGCCCCGGCAGTGGCCAACCTGTCACTGGGCGGTGGCCCCTCACAGGCCCTGGATACGGCGGTGGTCAACGCCGTCAACCAGGGGGTGACCTTTGTGGTGGCCGCCGGCAACAGCGACCGGGACGCCTGCAGCGGCTCCCCCAGCCGCATCCCTGAGGTGCTTACAGTGGGCAGCACCACCCTGGAGGATGAGCGCTCGTCCTTTTCCAACCACGGCCCCTGTGTGGACATCTTTGCCCCGGGGTCGGACATTGCCGGCGCCTGGCTCAATAGCGAGGACGAGACCCGCACCCTCAGCGGCACCTCCATGGCCGCACCCCATGTGGCCGGTGCGGCGGCCATGATTCTGGGGGAGTTCCCGGACCTGGACCCACCGGCCGTGATGTCGCTGCTGCTGGAGAATGCCACCCGCAACGTCCTGACGGAACTGCCCCCGGGCTCACCCAGCCGGCTCCTGCATGTCCCCTCGGGGGTGACGCTGCAGGTGGCCGGCTCCGGCGGCTGAGCCTGAGTGACTACCAGGTATCGATAAAGCCGCGGGTACTGGACGGTGCCGTGGTTCCGGCACTGTTCAGGCCCCGCACCAGCCAGTCACGGGTCTCTGCCGGGTCGATCACCGCGTCGATTTCCAGGAAACTGGCGGTATTGATGCCCTTGCCGTTTTCATAGGCCCTGGCCACCATCTTGTTGAACAGGGCCTCACGCTGTTGCGGGTCCTCCACCGCCGCCAGCTCCCTGGCGTAACCCAGTCTGACGGCCCCCTCCAGGCCCATGGCGCCGAATTCCCCGCTGGGCCAGGCAATGGTAAACAGCGGCGAATGGAAGCTGCCGGCGGCCATGGCCTGTGCGCCCAGTCCGTAGCCTTTGCGCAGCACCACGGTCATGAAGGGCACCTGCAGCTTGGCGGCCACCACAAACAGCCGTGACACATGGCGAATGGTGGCCTGCTGTTCGGCTTCAGGCCCGACCATAAAGCCCGGTGTGTCGCACAGTGAGACAATGGGCAGGCCAAAGGCGTTGCACAGCTGCATGAAGCGGGCCGCTTTGTCGGCACAGTCGGCGTCGATGGCGCCTCCCAGGTGGGCCGGGTCGTTGGCAATCAGCCCAACGGGGCGCCCCTCGATGCGCGCCAGTGCCGTGACCATACCCGGTGCAAAGGCCGCTCTCAGCTCCATCAGGCTGTCACGGTCCACCAGTGTGCGGATCAGGGCGCGCACGTCGTAGACACGCAGACGGTTCTCGGGAATCCGGTGCCTGAGATGGCGCTGATCCTCCAACTCCCAGTGCTCTAGGCGGCCCTGGAAGTAGCCCAGGTACTGGCGGGCCATGGCGGTGGCTTGCGCCTCGTCGTCGGCCACCAGGTCAATCACGCCGTTGGGGGCCTGTGTGGACAGCGGGCCCACCTGCTCGGGGCTGTAGCGGCCAAGGCCTCCCCCTTCAATCATCGCCGGGCCGGCCATGCCCAGTGTGCTGTCGCGGGTGGCGATAATCACATCGCAGCAGCCCAGCAGGGCGGCGTTGCCGGCAAAACAGCGGCCCGCCGCCACCCCCACCAGTGGCACCTGACCGGACAGGGCCGCCATGGCGGCAAAGGTGTGGCAGTCCAGACCGGAAACCCCCATGTAATCGCTGTCACCAGGGCGGCCGCCACCCCCTTCGGTGAAGAACACCAGTGGCATGGACCACTGGGCCGCCAGCTGCAGCATGCGGTCGGTTTTCTTGTGGTTCATCACCCCCTGGGTGCCGGCAAAGACGGTGTAATCATAGGCCAGTGCCATGCAGCGGCTGGCCTCGGGGCCAAAGAGGTGGGCATTGACGGTGCCGGTCATGGCAATCAGGCCATCCGCCGGTGCCTGCTCGATCAGATCCTGCAGGGGGCGACGGCGGCGCTGTGCCGCCAGTGCCAGTGCGCCGTATTCCAGTGCGGAATCCGGGTCCAGAAGGTCATCCAGATTCTCACGGGCACTGCGCAGCCCCTTGTTTTTACGCTTCTTCATGGCCTCGGGACGGGCTTCGTCCAGCGTATAGGCGTGTCGCTCACGCACCTCGGCCAGATCGCTGCGGATGTCATCCAGCTCGAGCGCCTCCTCGGGCAGTGTCTCCTGCTGGAGCTGCTCGTCCGGGCGCAGATGAAACAGGGTGTCCCCCTCACGGACCGACTCCCCCTGGCGGGTGAGACAGTGCACCAGTGTGCCGCCGGTGACGGTGCTCACCTCGAACTCCATTTTCATGGCTTCCACAATGGCCAGAGTCTGTCCCGGCTGCACGGTGTCTCCCTCTTCCACCATCAGCGCCACCACCACGCCGCTGGTGCGGCTCGGGACCCGTTCGCAGTCATGGGGGCAGGGTGGCTGATGCTCCCTGGCTGCCTCCGCCGTCTCCACAGAGGACTCCGTGGCCGTCACCTCCGGCTCCGGCAGGGCATTGGCCATCAGTCGGGGCATTTCACGGCTGACAAAGTGGGTATCCACCACGCCGGACGCCACCTCAGGGTGTGTGAGCAGGGCATGGAGCAGGCCCCGGTTGCTGTCCAATCCCTCAAGGCGGGTTTCCAGCAGGGCCCGGCGGCCCCGCTCAAGGGCGCCCCTGTAATCATCACCCTGCACAATCAGCTTGGCCAGCAGGCTGTCGTAACGGGGGTTGGCCCGGAAACCCTGGAAGGCACAGGTGTCCACCCGCAGCCCTGGTCCGCTGGGCAGCTCACAGAGGCTGAGAACGCCGCTGGCCGGCATGGCCTGGCCATCCTCCCGGAGGGTCTCGGCATTGAGCCGCAACTGGATGGCACAGCCTCTGGGCGGCGGCGGGCTGGTCAGCCCCAGCGTCTCCAGGCGCTCCCCGGAGGCAATGCGGAACTGGGTTTTCACCAGGTCCACGCCGGTGATGGTCTCGGTGATGGTGTGCTCCACCTGAAGCCTGGGGTTGGCCTCCATAAACCAGTGCTGTGGGGTCTTCCCACTGGCGGCCGGGGAGAGCAGGAACTCGAAGGTGCCGATGCCCCGGTAGTCCAGCGCCCTGGCCAGTGTCAGGGCCGATTCGATCATGCCGTCACGCACAGTCTCCGGCAGCTGCTGTGCCGGGGCCACTTCAATCAGCTTCTGGTGGCGCCGCTGCAGGCTGCAGTCCCGCTCCCACAGGTGGCTGACCTGTCCCTGACCGTCACCCAGTACCTGAACCTCGATGTGCCGGGCTTTCTCCAGCAGCTGCTCCACATAGACGTCACCCTGACCGAATGCGGCCTGTGCCTCGGAGCGGCAGCGCTCAAAGGCCTCCGCCAGGGCCCCGGGCTCGTGAACGATGCGCATGCCACGGCCACCGCCACCGGCCAGTGCTTTGATCATCACCGGCGTGCCCTGGGGCAGGCTCTCCATAAAGGCCTGTGCCCCGGGCAGATCCACCGCCGAGGGGGTGCCTGGAAGCAGCGGCACCCGGTGCGTCGCCGCCAGCTGGCGTGCACGGGACTTGTCACCCAGCGCCTCCAGTGTGGCTGCCGTGGGGCCGATAAAGGCGATCCCGGCTTCCTCGCAGGCGGCGGCGAATGAGGCGTTTTCCGCCAGAAAACCGTAACCCGGGTGCAGTGCATCGCAACCATGGGCCTTTGCCAGGCGTATCAGCTGTGACGGATCCAGGTAGGCGGCAACGCCATCGCCGTCCAGTGCCAGGGCCTCATCGGCACGGCGCACATGCAGCGCCTGGCTGTCATCACGGGCATGGACCGCGACGGCACGGATACCCAGTTCCTGGGCCGCCCTGGCAATGCGGATGGCGATTTCGCCGCGGTTGGCAATGAGTACGGCTTTGAAGGGCGCAGTCACGTTGGTCTCTCCGGTCACAAACATGAGGGCAAGACTAGTCCCTGTCGCGCCAGGGTGATACTGATTAATGCTTATAAAGGCCCATAAGCGGGACTAATGGGGATTGATCCCGGGGCCCGTCGGAATCGTAAACTGAAGCAAACCACCCGAGGAGTCGGATGTGATCGGAAGACGACAATTTCTGGCCTCCATGGCCGCCGCTGGCGGCTTGCTGATGCTGCCATTGCAATCTGTCTGGAGTGCAGCCGTGAAAACGTACCACCCCGTAAAGCAGGACCCCAAGGCAATGGAAAAAGTGCAGCGCAGCCCTGAACAGTGGCGGGAGCTGCTGGATGAGGAAGCCTGGCAGGTGCTGTTCCGTGAGAAAACCGAAAGACCCTTTTCAAGCCCGCTGGACAAGCAGACCGCGGACGGCACCTATGTGTGTGCGGCCTGCCATCTGCCCCTGTTCAGTTCAGAGGCCAAATACGACAGCGGCACCGGCTGGCCCAGTTTCTACCAGCCCTTTGAGGGGCATATGGACACCAAGGTGGACCGCAAGCTGATCTGGCCTCGCACCGAGTATCACTGTGTCCGCTGTGGCGGCCATCAGGGGCATGTGTTCGATGACGGACCCCCCCCCACGGGCCAGCGCTGGTGCAATAACGGACTGGCATTGACATTTGTCCCGGCCGATGAAGCACTGCCGTCCCTGAGAGGTGACTCATGAAAACTTTGCTCACTGCATTATTCCTGACACTGGCGGCATTGGGTACTCCGGTCCAGGCCCAGGAGAGCGACAACACCGCCGAGGCGATCTTTGCCGGTGGCTGCTTCTGGTGCATGGAGCCGCCCTTTGACGAACTGGAGGGGGTGAAGGAGACCATTGCGGGATTCAGTGGCGGCCATGTGGCATCCCCCAGCTACGAGCAGGTGGTCTCCGGCGGCACCGGCCACAGGGAATCCATGAAGGTGATTTACGACCCGGAGGTGATCGGCTACGAGAAACTGCTGGAGGTGTTCTGGCGCAATATCGACCCCCTGGACGAGGGCGGACAGTTCTGCGACCGGGGGGATCACTACCGGGCGGGCGTATTCGCCATGAATGACCGCCAGATGGAGCTGGCATTGGCCTCCAGAAAGGCCATTAACGAGTCCGGGCGGTTTGACCAGACCGTGGAAACGGAGATTCTGGAGGCGGAGAACTTTTACCGGGCCGAGGAATACCACCAGGACTATTACAAGAAAAACCCCATCCGTTACCGACTCTACAGCCATGGCTGTGGCCGTTACAGCCGCCTTGAAGAACTCTGGGGGGAGTGACAGGCACCAGGGCCGGCACTGCCAGGTGCCGGCCCATTGAGTGTCAGATGGGGTATTTCTTCTTGAACAGCCAGGTCTTCAGCAACTGGCGCAGCACCTGCCAGCGGTTGATCAGCAGTGCGGCAAAAATCAGCCCACAGCCCACCAGCTGGAAGGCGCTCATGGTCTCACCGAACCAGCCCATGGCAATCAGCGCCACCCACACCGGCTCCACTACCAGAATCACCACACCATGGCTGTGGCTGGACAGGCTCTGGGCATAGGTCTGCACCAGAAAGCGCCCGGCGGTGCCCACCAGCGCACTCAGTACAATCCAGCCCCAGAGCAGCCCGTTGAAATCCACCGCCGTCATCTGCGGCGTTTCCCGGATCAGCGAGAGGCTGCCGGTGACCCCGGCCACGGTCAGTAGTGACAGTGTGGTCAGTGCCAGCGCCGGCACCCGGGGCCGGTCGATGGTCACACCCTGTGAGTTGATGCTGCTGCCCGCATTGGCGGCGCGGGTGTTGAGGGTATAGAACAGCGCAAAGATGATGGCGGCAATCACAAAGAACAGCTGCCCGGGCTCCGGGCGAAAGCCGTTCTCCAGTGACAGGAAGGCCAGCCCGGTAATGGCCACGGGCAGCGCGAGCCAGGTGCTCAGTGGCGGCTTCTCCTTGAACACCACCCGGGCGATGACCGGCACCAGCACCACACCCAGGCTGACCAGGAAGGCGCTTTCCCCCACATGATCGGTCAGGTGCAGACCGGTGACCCAGAGACTCATGGCCACGCCAAACACCAGCCCGACACGGATGCTGCGCATCACCTGCTGGCGGTTCAGCCGACGCAACTGCTGCCAGGCAAAAGGCACCAGCAGTGAGCCGGCCATCAGGAAGCGGATGGCCATGAACATCAGCGGCGGCATCAGCATCACCGCCTCCCGGGAGAACATCCAGCTGATGGCCGCCAGCAGTGTCACCAGCACCAGCAGAAGGTCGGACTTGACGGTATTGGACAGAGCCACAGCGATACGCCTCACACAACGGGGATTCCGGAACAGCCCGGGAGCATAGCATAAAGGGGCAGTGAGCCGGTGGCGCCGACGATGAGTTTTAGGTCTTCGCCGTTGTTTTGGGCTAGTCTTCTTTGACGATTTACAAAAGACAACAATACAGGATCGCACTATGGCAACGCGGAATTTCTGGGGCTGGGGCAATGTGGAAGGGGCCTTTAACGAGGCCCAGAAAAACAATCTCAAGGCGCTGATGAAGATGCAGATGGGGGTGACACCGGAACCGCTGACACCGCCCACACTGGAGTCACTGCGCATGCCGGAACCGGCGTTCAGTGCGCCGGAGAGCCTCTCCGGGTGTCTCGATGACTCCCGCTTCGAGCGCGCCAACCACACCTATGGCAAGGCATTCCGTGATGTCGTCCGGGGGCTTGAGGGGGACTATCAGGCGGCGCCGGATTATGTGGCCTTCCCGCAAACCGAGCAGGCCCTGACGGACATCATGGACTGGGCGGCGGACAACAACGCGGCGGTGATCCCCTACGGCGGCGGCTCCAGTGTCACCGGCGGCACCGAGGCCCGCTACGACAGCCGGCGCAATGGCACCATCTCCGTGGATATGCGCCACTTCAATCGGCTGCTGTCACTGGACAAGACCTCCCGCACCGCCGAATTCCAGGGTGGCATCTACGGCCCGGCCCTGGAGGAGGCACTCAGGCCCCATGAGTATTCACTGCGCCACTTTCCCCAGTCCTTCGAGTTCTCCACACTGGGTGGCTGGATCGCCACCCGCTCCGGTGGCCATTACGCCACGCTGCACACCCATATCGAGGACTTCGTGGAGTCCGTGCGCATGGTCACACCACAAGGTGTGATGGAAAGCCGCCGTCTGCCGGGCTCCGGCGCAGGCCCCTCCGTGGACCGGCTGATTGCCGGCTCCGAGGGGATTTTCGGCTTTATTACCTCCGCCTGGATGCGGGTCCAGGACAGGCCCCGCTTCAGGGCCAAGATGTCGGTGCGTTTTGATGACTTCTACGCCGGTGCCCATGCGGCCCGTCTGCTCTCCCAGTCCGGACTCAACCCCAGCAACTGCCGTCTGATCGACGCCCAGGAGGCGCTCAACAACGGCATCGGCAATGGCAAAAAGCACCTGCTGCTGGTGGGTTTTGAGTCGGCGGATCACGCATTGGCCCCCTGGCTGCAAAGGGCTGAGGAGATCTGCCGTGATTGCGGCGGCGTGGTGCGCCACGACAAACGGGAGTCGCCCAAACAGGGCGCCGGTGCCTCCGATGACTGGCGCAACCAGTTCATACAGGCCCCTTACATGCGCGATGCACTGGCCACACTGGGCATGGTGGCGGAAACCTTTGAGACCGCCATCACCTGGGACAAATTCCAGGAATTCCACGAAGGCATCCTGGAGGCGGTGCGTTCCGCCGCCAAAGAAGTCTGCGGCCAGTGCATGGTGACCTGCCGTTTCACCCACCTGTACCCGGACGGACCGGCGCCTTACTACACGGTGATCGCACCGGGCAAGGCAGGCTCACAGCTGCAGCAGTGGGATGAGATCAAGGCGGCCGCCTCAGAGGCCATTATCCGCCTCGGCGGCACCATTACCCACCACCATTCCGTGGGCCGTGACCACAGGCCCTGGTACGAGCAGCAAAGGCCGGACCTGTTCGCCGAGTCCCTCTCGGCGGTCAAGGACCGGCTCGATCCGGCGGGGATTCTCAACCCCGGGGTATTGCTCCGTGACAGGGCCCGATAACAGGGCAGGGCGGCCGGGGCCTTGTCGCCCCGGCGTTTTACCGCTACTGTCGACCGGTCTTAAACCGATTCACAGCAACTGGAGCAAATAATGAACTCAGTAATGCGTTATTCACTGCTGTTACTGGCAGCGTTACTACTGGCCGCCTGCAGTGCCGGTGAGCCAACCCTGGATACCAGCAGCGACGCGAAGATGGAGTCTTCCTACAGCGCCATGACCGAGGGGCTCTCGGAAGAGGAGCACAACCAGTTTGACGAGGCACTGGGCACCATTTACATGATGGGCGCCCTGAAACAGATGGAGTCCGGCAAGAGCGAGGACGAAGTGCTGGCGATCATCAACGAGTCCGTGCACGGCAAAACCCGCGAGGAAATCATGGCCATGGCCAGTGAGCAGGAAGGGGAGATGCAGAACGAGCTGGAGAAATTGCAGGACAGCCAGGGCATGCAGCAGCCCTGAGTGTGGATTCACGGGTGGGGCTGAGCCCCGGGGCGCCTGAGGACACCCGTTCCATCAACGCCCCGGACCTTAAGGGAGCGATCTAGACCAGCTTCTTCGCTTCCGCCTGCCAGGTGGGGAAGGATTTCAGCTTGGTGAACTCGGCCAGCTTTTCCTTGTCACTGGCGCTTGGGTTGGCCACCTGACTGATGTCGGTGATGCCCTTGGCGCGCATCTTGTCCGCCGTTGCCGGGCCCACGCCCTTGATGCGGGTCAGATCCTTGCTGTTACCGGCCTTGGCGGCGGGCTTGCTGGCGGGGGATTTCTTGGCCGCAGGCGCTTTCTTGGCTGCAGGCGCTTTCTTGGCAGCCGGTGCTTTTTTCGCGGCCGGCTTGGTGTCGGCCTTACTGGCGGCCTTGGAGGCCGGCGCCTTCTGGGCCGGTGCTTTCTTGGCCGACGACTTGCTCTTGCCTTCCAGTCCAACACGCTTCATGACCGACTGCTGCAGCTCCTGGAGATCCTTGACCCGACGGTCAAACTCCCCCTGCAGGCGCTTGATCTCCCGGTCACGGAGCTTGTCCGCGTCGTCCATCAGCTTTCTGATGGGCTCCTGAATCTGTTTCTGCAGCTGATCAATCTGCTTGAGTGCATCGTTAATCATGCGCTCGATCTGCGCCGAGGTTTTCTCGAACTCACCGGTCACGCGACTGACCAGCTTATCAGCGGCACCGGACCTGGATTTGTTGGCTGACTTCTGTTTCTTCGCCATGGGATTCTCTCTCCATCTACTGTCAACATCTCAGCATGAATGATCAGCTGTGTTTGAAATACCCGTAAATACTAACAAGGCTGAACAGTTTCTGCACATATCCCTGTACCACGCCTGTTGCCAACGGGTGATGGCGGCTATCGATCCCGCCATTTCAGCTCGAACAGATCGGTGCGCCGGTCCTTGAGGTTGGTTACAGAACCCTCGGCGCGGATCAGCTTGAGCTTGTCCAGATCCAGGTCCGAGAACATGATCATTTCCGTGTTGGGCGTGGACTCGGACATCACCGCGTCATGGGGGAAGGCAAAGTCCGAGGGAGAGAACACCGCCGACTGGGCGTACTGAACGTCCAGGTTCTCCACTTTGGGCAGGTTGCCGACACTGCCGGTGATCACCACATAGCATTCGTTCTCTATGGCCCTGGCGGCGGCGCAGTTGCGCACCCGCAGGTAGCCGTTCTTGGTGTCCGTCCAGAAGGGGACAAAGATGATATCCACCCCTTCCGCCGCGGCAATGCGGGACAGCTCGGGAAACTCCACGTCGTAGCAGATCTGGATAATCACCCGCCCGGCGTCGGTGTCGAACACCTCCAGCTTGTTGCCACCCTCGATCACCCAGTCACGACGCTCGTGGGGGGTAATGTGGATCTTGCGCTGCTCGTCCACACGCCCGTCCCGGTGGCACAGGTAGGAGACGTTGTAGACCCGGTCTTCCTCGAACAGCGGCATGGAGCCGGCAATGATGTTGATGTTGTAACTCACCGCCATGCGGGACATTTCATCACGGAATTTCTCCGTGAAGGCAGCCAGGAAGCGGATCGCCTTGGTCTGGTCCGCCTGGTCGGTGAGCCCCATCAGCGGTGCGTTAAAGAACTCCGGGAAAACCGCGAAATCGCTCTTGTAATCGGACAGGGCGTCCACGAAGTACTCCACCTGGTTGAGCACCTCCTCCACGGAGTGGAATTCCCGCATCTGCCACTGCACCGCCCCCAGGCGGATCTGTGTCTTGCGGTAGTCCACCACCGGGGTGGGTGGACTGTACATGATGTTGTTCCATTCCAGCAGGGTGGCGTAGCCACGGGATTTCTCATCCTCAGGAATGTACTTGTGCAGCAGGCGCTTGACCTGGAAGTCGTTGGAGAGCTGGAAGCTCAGGATCGGGTCGTAGATTTCCTTGCGGTCCACCTGCTCGATGTACTGTGCCGGTGTCATCTCGTCGGCGTACTTGGCGTAGCCGGGGATGCGCCCGCCGGCCAGTATGGCCCGCAGGTTGAGGTTGCGGCACAGGTCCTTGCGCGCCTCGTAGAGGCGCCGGCCCAGGCGGAAGCCCCGGTAGTCCGGGTGGATGAACACATCCAGACCGTACAGTGTGTCGCTGTCCTCGAAGTGGCGTATGCGCTCATCACGCAATACCAGGTCGTCGTAGGTATGGGGGTTGCTGAACTGCTCGTAGGGCACACGCACGGTCAGCGCCACCGCCACCAGCTTGCCGGAATCCTCGATGCACAGCTGGCCGTCGGGGAATTTCTGGATCAGGTGCTTGATGGTTTCACGGGGCCATGCGCCGCCGATATCCCGGTACACCTGGTCCATCAGGACCTTCAGTTGCTTGTAGTCACTCAGCTCCAGGTTACGTGTCTGGAGGTGCAGATCTTCATGGGCCATTGAAATCAGGATCCTTTGCTACTGCCAGATAATGAGCCATGGTACACCATGTACGGGCTCCATACCGACTTTCCGATACGGCCTTTGATGACTATGATGCCTTATCATTACGGAAAAGGTTGCTGCCATGCTCAATCGCCTGACTCCTTATCTGAAAAGCTACTTCCACAACCTGGAAACCCAGGGGCGGCCACTGCCCGGTCAGGCGCGGCTGGAGAAGCGGCTGGCCTACCCGCTGTTGAACGGGCTGATCGGCCAGACACTGCCTTTCACCCGCCGTAACGGCTTTACCATCGAAGCCATCCACCACGGCTACCTGCGGGCCAGGATGCCACTGAAGGGCAATCACAACCACATGGGCTCGGTCTACGCCGGCGCCCAGTTTCTGCTGGCGGAGGTGCCTTTCGGTGCCTTGTCCATTATCGAGTTCGAGGGGCGTTACGTACCCATCCTCAGGGGGCTGAGCATCCGTTTTGAGCAACAGGCCAGGACCGACCTGATTCTGGAACTGCAGCTGGAGGAGGCCCGGATCGAGGAGCTGATCCGCACGGTGGACGAGAAGGGCAAGGCCAACCTGCCACTGTCACTGGTGCTGAAGGATCGCCACGGGGAGGTGGTGGCCACGGCAGAGGCGGACTACCAGGTACGCAGTCGCCAGAAACTGCAATGATACCGCTTCAACACTAGCCAAGACTGCAACCCGGCAGGGGCCAGTCCTGCAGCTGATGGCAGAGACTGGAGGTGGAGCGGTTCTGTGGCTGATGTTTTTCCCTCTGGTACTCAAAGCCGGACCCGGCCGTGGCATCGTGGGGGTCACGGCTTGGCTGCAGGTCCTGATGACTCGCTTCCCAGGCGCTGTCTTCCCAGGCACTGTCATCCACCGCAATGGACGTCATGGCCGGACTGTCCGGCGTATTGGTGTCAGCGGGGGAGGGCATGTCCAGCCCGATCTGGCTCCAGGCCGCCCACTGCAGCACAACCAGCATCAGGCAGGCGGCGGGTTTCCAGAGGGTGATTGTGCCGTTCTTGTCCATGGTGTTCTACTCGATACAGGCGCAAGCCAGTTCCTGTTGGTTGAATATTCCCGCCACTCTCTGGCCGCGGCGGTCACTGTAAATGATGGTATACGCCATAATGTTCTGAACGTATTGACGGGTTTCATAATACGGCATGGTTTCCAGCCATATGTCCGTCGCCAGGGCATCCCCGCCATCCTCCAGCCAGCTTCTCACCCGGTGCTCGCCGGCGTTATAGGCCGCTGTGGCCAGCACCCGGTTGCCCTGGAACGACTCCAGCAACTGGCCCAGATGGGCCGTACCAAGGCGTATGTTGATCTCTGGCCTGAGCAGCGACTGGTGCCCCTCAAAGGGCAGCGAATACTGCCTTGCCGTTGCCCCGGCCGTACCCGGCAGAAGCTGCAGGAGCCCCAGTGCCCCCCTGCTGGAGCGGGCATCCGGCATGAATGCGCTCTCCTGGCGAGCCATGGCATACACCCAGTTGATGTCCACCTTGTGCTCGCGGGCGGACTCCGTGAACGGCCCCGGGTACGCCAGGGGGAACCGCAGTTCCAGCCGGTCCCAGGCCTGTGCGGCGATGGTGCCCATCACTGAGCGTTCATGCCAGCCCCAGTGGCTGGCCAGCTGGGCCGCGGCCAGTAGCTCGGACTCATCGCCCCGGGAGAGGCTGCTGAACCACTCGCTGCGGGCATGATGCAGCCGCTCGAGCTCATACAGCTCCCTGGCACGGCGGATTCCGGGCCTCTGGGACAGTTCCCGGATCTGGCGGCCATCCGCCACAAAGGGCTGATGGTTCAGCGCATAGGGCCTGCCAAGCTGGTCTGCGGCCAGAAAGCCGTAAAAACTGCGTTGTTGCGACACGGCCTGGTAAAGACTCTCTGCCTGCTCGTGATCCCCCAGTGCCTCACGGCCGCGCGCCTGCCAGTACTGCCAGGTGCCTTGTTGTGCCAGTGATTGCGGCATGGACTGGATCACCTCCAGTAAAGCCTTCCAGTCACTGTCGCGCAGGTGCACCCGCGCCTGCCATTCGTGCAGTGTGGGGTCCGGGTCGGTCAGGCTGGCCCGCTTGAGCCAGGGCAGTGCATTCTTGTGGTAACGCACAGCCAGACGAAGCCCCAGCAGCCGGTCAAGGCTCTCACGCTGCTCCAGTGAAAAACCATGGCTCTTGTCGTACTGACGCCAGATGGGCTCCGCTGTTTCAGGATTGTTGCGAATAAGCCGCTTCAGGCCATGAAACAGGATGTCCCGGGTCAGTTCCGTATCGTCCTGATAGCGGTCGTGATGCTTCAGCCTCTGCGGCTGACGGTGCACAGACAGCCACTGCACGGCCTTCTCCCGGTCCTCCTCCGGGAGATAGCGCTGCAGGTACCGGGCCAGCCCTTCGTTGTGGTTCTCCAGGGCGAGCCTCATGCGCTGCCAGACCAGATCGTCCGTCAGACCGCCCTGATCGCGCCAGGCAGAGAGCAGGGGGTCGCAGCTGTCAGGCAGTGAGTAGCCGGTCAGCCAGATGCCGGGCAGCGCCTGGTTCATGGCCTGCACAGCCCGCTCTTTATCCCTCAGGGCGCCCTCCTGATCCAACAGTTGGGCACGCAGTACCAGGCACTGCAGCTGATGGCCATGGACCGGGGTACTGGCATACTCACGCAATACCGCCCACTCACCGTTGCGACCAAGATGGGTCAGCCACTGCCGGCGCACTGATTCGCTGTGGGGAATCTCCCGGTGTCTGTCCAGCAAAGCGGCCACTTCCTCCGGCTGTGCTGAAAACAGCCGGCGCTGAAGTTCGCGCAGCTCCAGGTAGGGCAGCAATGGATAGTCTTCAAGGCGCTCTCTGAGTGACTCAAAGGCCTCTGTATCGCCTTCCCTGATGGCGTTCTCGGCCTGAAGAAACCACGCCCTCTGCATCAACAGTTGCTTGCGCTCGAAACCAGGATCGTCAGGCAGCGATTCTTCCGATTCAACGGCGGTATTTTCCTGGGTGGCTTCGCTGACCGGGTCCTCCTCCTGATAAAGGCGCTTTTCATTGGCCAGAGGACCTGCGGCCGAAACGGGCAGTGCCAGCAGCGCCATAACGGCAGCCACACCCGTACAGGCCATGGGATAACCGGAAAATGGGCGGAAAAGGGACTCAAGAAGTTTCACATGCGGCTCCAGAAACGCCACAAGGCCCTGAAAGGCCTCGCTCTGCGGGCACAGGCCCGGGGTTTGAAAACTGTGTTAAATACTGATCAGACAGTTATAGCAGAATGTGACGAAGTTTGTGTAATGCACTGTGATATTTAATGTTTCTTGACGGAAACATTGCGCATTAATGACAAGAGAGGCTTGTATTTCAGTGACCTGGATGGGGACTGGAATCGCTGCAACCGGGAGTGGCTGGAAGAAACCGGTACCGGAAATGGTCCTGGAACCTGGATTCCGGGACCGGCAAGGATTCAGACAAAGTACAGGGTCAGGTGATCGGCCATAAAGGCGGGTTTATCCTGGCCCTCGATTTCCAGTGTTGAGCGGGATTTGACCAGCCATTGGCCGGGTTTCTTCTCGGTGACGTCAGTCACCGTTATTTGCAGACGCACCCGCGAACCCACTCGCACGGGCTGGATAAAGCGCAGGCTGTCGAGGCCATAGTTGACGGCCATCTTCAGCTCACGGGGGCGAATCAGCACATCGGCTGACAGTACCGGCAGCAGTGACAGTGACAGGAATCCATGGGCCACGGTGCCACCAAAGGGCGTTTCTTTGGCTTTTTCCTCATCAATATGAATGAACTGGTGGTCGCCAGTGCATTCGGCAAACTGGTTGACGCGCTCCTGATCGATGGTCATCCATTCGGAATAACCGAGATCCTTGCCAATATAGGAAGTGAGTTCGGAAACGGGTACGGCGGACATGGTGTTCTCCATGGCTATTGTTGTGAAGGGTTGACGGTCGCGGATGGCGTTTGCGATCGATGCAGCATGGTTGCAGCGGACGGTACCGGGGTCAATTGTTCTGCATCATTAACGGGTTGGCTGGCAACGACCCAGGGACCGTCGGGCAGGGTAAGCCGTTTGGTATAAGGGCGGTGCCGGGAAAGCAGGTTTTCTGGGGTGGGGTGTTGCCCTTAATGAACACAGAGAAGCCATACGATCGCCACAGACCTTATTTAACATAATATACATTATGCGCAATATTCGATGGAATCAGTCGATGTTTGAGTGTGTGTCTGCTGTCGGCATGAGGTCCGAAAATGCGCGTAACGGGCCCTCAAGGCTGGTTGCGGGCTGGAGTCACCCGAAGGAGTTTGCTGGTTGTACTGGGAATTATTTCTGGCGGGAGTCGTCTTCGCTCACAAGGTTGTTCACCCAGACGCCATTGAGGATCCCGAGTGCGGCACCCGGTGTCTTCCTGATACCACCTCACAGCTTCTCGCCTCAGTTTGGTGCGCTGTGATGCCTTGCAGTCACGCTGATGCTCCGTTCAAGTGCAATCAATGGCTGCGCTGGCTGACCGCGATCCCCCCAAAAAACCGACTTTGTGCACTCAATGAATACCATGGCCTGCCTTTTGCTAAAGCTTATCAGGGCTGCTGCATCAGCCATTCACCCTCCCCATTTCATATGCCGGGGTTAATCGCGAAGGTCCGTGCCATGAATATTCAAACAGCCCCCAAAGGCCTGTATGACGAGTTGTTTGATGAAAACAACCAGGTGAGACCCAGCTGCCGTATTGTGGAGCAGTGGCTGTCGAGCACCGATGAGTCGCTTCTGGCTGAGAAACGTCGGGAAGCCGATGTGTTATTCCAGCGCCTGGGGATTACCTTCAATGTCTACGGTGAGGACCAGGGAGCGGACCGTCTGATTCCATTCGACCTGATCCCACGGGTTATTTCCGCGGCCGATTGGCAAAAACTTCAGGCGGGACTGCGCCAGCGGGTTCAGGCCCTGAACCGTTTCCTGTTTGATATTTACCACGACTTCGACATTGTCCGTGCCGGTGTGATCAGTGCCGAACAGGTGTTTGCCAACCCTCAATACCAGCCCGGCATGCAGAAACTCAAACTGCCACGCAACCTGTATTCCCACATTGCGGGGATTGACCTGATTCGCCACAGTGACGGCGATTTTTACGTGCTTGAGGACAATCTGCGATGCCCCAGTGGGGTCTCCTACATGCTGGAAAACCGGCGCATGATGATGCGCCTCTTTCCGGAACTGTTTGCCGAAGCACCCGTGGCGCCCGTGGATCACTACCCCGCCATGCTGGGTGAAACCCTGCGCGCAGCCTCTCTCAATCCGGATCCCACGGTGGTGATACTCACCCCGGGCCGGTTCAATAGTGCCTATTTTGAACACACCTTTCTGGCCCGTCAGATGGGGGTCGAACTGGTGGAAGGCGCGGATCTCTTTGTCCGCAATAACCGGGTCTACATGAAAACCACCACCGGTCCGCAACAGGTGGATGTCATCTATCGCCGTGTGGATGATGACTTTCTGGACCCGCTGATCGGCAATCCCGATTCCATGCTCGGGGTTCCCGGTCTCTACTCGGCCTACCGCACAGGCAACGTGGTGCTGACCAACGCCATGGGCACCGGAGTGGCAGACGACAAGTCCATCTACCCCTATGTGCCGGACATGATCCGCTTTTATCTGGGGGAAGAGCCCATCCTGAAAAATGTGCCTACCTGGCAATGCCGCAACTCAAAAGACCTGCAATACGTGCTCGAGCACCTGCCGGAACTGGTGGTCAAGGAAACCCAGGGGGCCGGCGGTTACGGCATGCTGATCGGCCCCGTGGCCAGCAAAAAGGAACTGGAGCAATTCCGTGCCCTGCTCCGGGCCCGACCCGCCCACTACATTGCGCAACCCACACTGAGCCTGTCCACCTGCCCGACCTTTGTGGAAGACGGTATCGCTCCCAGACACCTGGACCTGCGCCCCTTTGTGTTGTCCGGCAAAAAGATTCAGATGGTGCCGGGTGGTCTCACCCGTGTGGCCCTGAAAGCCGGTTCTCTGGTGGTGAATTCATCACAGGGCGGTGGCACCAAGGACACCTGGGTACTGGAGGACGACCAATGCTGAGCCGTGCTGCCTCAAGCCTGTTCTGGATGGCTCGTTACCTGGAAAGAGCCGAAACTCAGGCCCGGTTGCTGGATGTGAGCCTGACGATGGCACTGATCGATGTGCCGGAAGATCGGGAGGAGCAGTTGTCTGTCCCCTTGCTGGTCACTGGTACTCAGAAGGTCTTCAATGAACTCTACGGAGTCATCACGCCACAGAACCTGATCGACTTCCTGTTGCTGGATGATCGTCATCCCGCCAGCGTATTCAGCGTGATCCGCAGCGCCAGGGACAATGCCCTGCATGTACGGGGCAACCTCTCGTCGGATGTGTGGGAGAGCATCAATCTGTCCTGGCTGGAACTCCGGGAACTGCGGCAGAAAGGAGTTACCGAGTCTAATGCCAGCCAGGTGTTTGACTGGACCCGCGAGCGGTCCCACGTCTTCCGCGGGGCGGCTTACGGCACCCTGTTGCGCAACGATGCCTTCAATTTCCTGCGTCTGGGCACCTTTATTGAGAGGGCGGACACCACCGCCCGGGTACTGGATATTCGCCACCACATGGCCACAGACTCCCTCAAAGAGCATCCGACCCAGTCGTTTTTCGAGTGGACGGCTCTGCTGCATTCCCTGGCGGCGTTTGAGGCCTACCAGAATACCTACGGCCACAATATTGAACCCATGTCCGTGACTGAGTTGCTGATTCTCAAGTCCGATGTTCCCCGCTCACTTCATGCCTGCCTGCAGGAAATTGCCGGACTGCTGGAGCAGATTGAAAGCGGCAATTCCCGGCGCGCCCGCCGACTGGCTACCAGCCTGTACGCCAATATCCGGTTCGGCGACCGGGACTACATTGAAGAACGCGGTATTCACGAGTATCTGGTGGATTTTCTCGCCCGTATTCAGCGCATCTCTGACCAGATCCAGAAAGACTACATGGGGTGGTAACATGAAATTGCATATTCGCCATGACACCGTTTACCGCTATGACGAGCCCATGGCCAAAAGCCTGCAGTATTTGCGCCTGACACCCCGCAATACACCGCAACAAAAAATCGTGGAATGGACACTGACACTCCCGGGAGAGACCAGTCAGATGACCGATGGCTTCGGCAACTTGGTCACGGTACTCACCATGAACAACACCGTCACCAGCATGACCCTGACCGCCGAGGGCATTGTGGACCTGACCGGCAAGCCACTGACCCGGGACGACTCCCCTTTCCCGCCACAGGTGTTTCTGCGTCCTACCCCGCTGACCGAACCGGACAAGGACATCAAGGCATTTGCCAGCCAGTTTTCCGCCAACAAACGCAGCCTGGTGCGGATGATGAAACGCATACTGGAGCACATTCACTTTACCCCCGGCGCCACCACCGTCACCCACAGTGCGGCTGAAGCGTTTCAGAAGAAAGCGGGCGTGTGTCAGGATCATACCCATATCTTCATTGCCTGCTGCCGGCACATTGGTGTCCCGGTGCGATATGTCAGTGGCTATGTACACACCCATTCCGATGAGCATCTGGCCACTCATGCCTGGGCGGAGGCCTGGCTGGGACACAACTGGCACACTTTTGATGTGGTCAATCTGCTGAATGTGGCAGAAAGCCATATCAAGCTGGCCACGGGACTGGACTATCGGGATGCCGCACCGGTCCGTGGAGTCCGGAGTGGAGGTGGTATGGAAGACCTGCAAACCCGGGCCTGGGTGACCCTGGCGGGTGAAAGCCAATAGCCGGCAGAGACGCTCCAAACGGATAATTTTTGCATTGGCTCCTGCATTCACTTTAGAAAGCGCTACACTGGCCTATCAACAGCACCACCATGGATTACCGGATGACTTACTGCGTAGCGATGTGCCTGGAGGATGGCTTGGTTTTTGCGTCCGACACCCGTACCAATGCAGGCTTTGACCAGATAGCCACCTTCCGCAAGATGCATGTGTTCGAACAACAGGGAGAGCGTTCCATTGTTCTGCTCTCTTCCGGCAACCTCTCCACCAGTCAGAGCATCATCAGCCTGCTGGAGAAGCGGAAAAACTCTGACAACACCAACGTGCTGAATACCGCCACCCTGTTTGAGACGGCAGAGCTGGTCGGAAAGACAATGCGAGAAGTGTTGAGGCGGGATAATCCCGATGGCACCGTCAATCACGTGGATTTAAGCTGCTCCCTGATACTGGGCGGACAAATACGGGGTGAAGCCCCCCGCCTGTTCAACATCTACCCGGAAGGCAACTTCATTGAGGCGACACGGGAAACCCCCTATTTCCAGATCGGCGAGTCCAAGTACGGCAGACCCATTCTGGATCGGGTGGTGACCTTTGCCACCAGCCTGGAAAGAGCCTATCAGTGCGCACTGATTTCTTTCGACTCCACCATGAAGAGCAACCTGTCCGTGGGCATGCCCATTGATGTTGCCCTGTACCGAACGGATCAACTCAGCCCCTGCCTGACCACCCGAGTCGACGAGCAGGATGCGTATTTTATGCAACTGCGCCATAACTGGCATCAGGGCATTCAGACGCTTCTTGCCAACCTCGATCCTCCGACGCTGGGATAAGCTTGAAAGAAGTTTGACGGGCACCTGGCCTCTTTTTGGTGAACGCCCGCGCCTGCGGGCCAGAGAGTTGGGTCTGACCCCAAAGCCCGTTACACTCAGTGCAGCCAACAACAACCCGGGGAATCGGACAATGACGGACTTCACCTTCAGTACCACCAAAACCATTATCAACGAAGTGGGCAGCGCGCCACGGCTGGCGCAGATCTGTGCCGACCACGGCGCCCGGTCGGTGCTGATTGTCACGGACCCGGGCATTATCAAGGTCGGGCTTCTGGATGCGGTACTCGAGGGGTTTAAAAGCTCGGATCTCTCGGTGCATCTGTTCTCCGAGGTGGAAGCGGACCCCTCGGATACCACGGTGCTCAGGGCCGTGGATCAGGCACTGGAACACAAGGCCGACCTGATTGTGGGCTTTGGTGGCGGCAGTTCCATGGACGTGGCCAAGGTGGTGGCGCTCCTGGCCAGTGAGGGCTGCCAGCAGTCACTGCCGGACATCTACGGTGTGGGCAACGCCGCCGGCCAGCGGCTGCCGCTGATCCAGGTGCCCACCACCGCCGGCACCGGCTCCGAGGTGACGCCCATTGCCATTATCACCACCGGGGAGACCACCAAGTCCGGTGTGGTTTCTCCCCTGCTGCTGCCGGATGTGGCCCTGCTGGACGCCAACCTGACACTGGGCCTGCCGCCCCATGTCACCGCCGCCACGGGCATCGATGCGATGGTTCACGCCATTGAGTCCTACACCAGCCGCATCCGCAAGAATCCCGTGTCCGATGTGCTGGCCCGTGAGGCACTGCGTCTGCTCTCTGCCAATATCGTCAAGGCGGTGCACGAGGGGGACAATGTGGAGGCCCGCTCCGGCATGCTGCTGGGGGCGCTACTGGCCGGACAGGCCTTTGCCAACGCGCCGGTGGCGGCGGTACACGCACTGGCCTATCCGCTGGGCGGACACTTCCATATTCCCCACGGACTGAGCAACGCACTGGTACTGCCCTATGTGCTGCGCTTCAATGCCAGCGAGGCGGCGCCTCTGTATGAGGAGCTGGCGCCGCTGGTGGAGGACGGTGCCACGGATCTGGTGGCGGCCATGGACCGTCTGATCGAGGCGGTGGAGCTGCCCACGCGACTCCGGGACATGGACATTGAGGAGTCCTTCCTGCCCCGTCTCGCGGCGGACGCCATGCTGCAGCAGCGCCTGCTGGTGAACAACCCCCGGGAGGTCACGGAAGCCGATGCACTGGCCATTTACCAGGCCGCGTATTAAGGTCCCCTGCTGACACCGAACCCGGAGGTAAACCATGAGCCGCGAGAAGGCCCCAGGGCGCAGCGAATTCCTGCTGTTCCAGCCCGTCACCACCCGCTGGATGGACAACGACATCTACGGTCACGTGAACAACGTCACCTACTATTCCTATTTTGATACCGCCGTGAACCGCTACCTGATCGAATCCGGTGGTCTGGACATTCATCACGGCGGGGTGATTGCCTTTGTGGTGAACTCCTCCTGTCAGTATTTCAGCCCAGTGGCCTATCCGGATGAGCTGGAAGTGGGCATGCGGGTGGATCATCTGGGCAACAGCTCGGTGAACTACGGGGTGTCCATTTTCCGCAAGGGGGAGCAGACCGCCTGCGCCAACGGGCAGTTTGTGCATGTGTTTGTGCGCCGTGACACGGGCAAGACCACCCCCATACCGGACAACCTGCGTGAGGCCCTGACGAAACTCATGCCCACACCACAGGAATGACTCAAACCGCCACCATGACCAGCTCTTTTGACGATATTCGCCCCTACCAGGACCAGGAAGTCCGCCCGGTGCTGCGGCGCCTGAGAAAGGACCCTGAGTTGCTGAATATGGTGGGAAGGGCCCAGAGCCCTCTGCTGGCATCACATCTGCCGGTACTGTCCCGGGCCTTCACCCGGCTGGCACTGGGATGGCGCCTGTCCCGTGTCGACTCCGTGGACGGATTCCAGAAAACCATTGCCCCCTTTGTGCAGCAACTGCTGCGCAACACCACCAGCGAGGTGACCTGGGAAGGGTTGAGCGCCTTGCCACGGGACCGGGCCTGCCTGTTTCTGTCCAACCACCGGGACATTGTGTCCGACCCTTCCGTGGTCAATTACATCCTTTTTCGTCAGGGGATGGGGACCACACGCATCGCCATTGGTGACAACCTCACCAGGGACCCCCTGGTGGCAGACCTGATGCGGCTGAACAAAAGCTTTATCGTACGCCGCAACCTCTCGAGCCCCCGGGAGAAGCGCGACACCTACATGACACTGTCGTCGTTTATCTTCCAGTCCATTGAGGAAGACAACGAGTCGGTGTGGCTGGCACAGCGTGAGGGGCGGGCCAAGGACGGCATTGACCGCACGGACCCGGCCATTCTCAAGATGCTGTACATGAGCCAGAAAAAGCGACTGGCGGATTTTGCCGAGGCCATGGAGCGGCTCTCACTGGTGCCCGTGACCATCGCCTACGAGTACGACCCCTGCGATGTGGCCAAGGCCCGTGAACTGGAGGCCCGTGAGCGCACCGGCACCTATGTGAAAGCCCCTGGCGAGGACCTGGAAAGCATCATACAGGGCATACGGGGCCACAAGGGTCGTGTCCATGTGGCTTTTTCAGCACCACTGGGATCGGACAACGCGGCGGATTATGAATCACCACAGGCGGCGGCGGAGGCGGTGGACCGGGTCATGAAGCGCCAGTACCACCTGTTTCCCTCCAACTGGGTGGCCGCCCGCATGCTGGCGTCACGTCGCGGGGAGTCCATCACCCTCCCCGACCGGTCGCAACTGTCACTGATGGAACGGGAGATGGCGGAGCACGAGCTGCAACAGCGACTCTCCCACTGCGATCAGGCACTGCACCCCTATCTGCTGTCGATCTACGCCAACCCGGTGTACCGTCACCCGGGTTATCTCGCTCTCAACCCGGACAAGAAGGAATAACCATGCGCAAGACCATTCTGATCACAGGGGCCAGTTCCGGCCTGGGAGCCGGCATGGCCCGTGAATTCGCCGCCATGGGCCGCAATCTGGCCCTGTGTGCCCGTCGCATGGAGCGCCTTGAGGAACTGCGCGACGAGCTGCTGACCATCAACCCGGACATCCAGGTCGTGATCCGCAGCCTGGACGTGAACGATTACGACGCCATCCCCGAGGTGTTTGAAGGCTTCTGTGCCGACCTGGGGCAACTGGACCGGATCATCATCAATGCCGGCGTGGGCAAGGGCCAGCCACTGGGGACGGGGCGCTTTGCGGTGAACCGGGAGACCGCCGAGACCAACTTTTTGGCGGCACTGGCCCAGGTGGAGGCGGCCATGGTGATTTTCCGCCGCCAGGAGCACGGCCACCTGGTCACGGTGTCATCGGTGACGGCCGTGCGTGGCATGCCGGGGAATGTCACCACCTACGGGGCCACCAAGGCGGCACTGTCGTCCCTCTCGGAAGGGTTGCGGGTGGAGCTGCAGAAGAAAGGTTCCGCCATACGGGTCACAACACTGCTGCCGGGCTACATCCGCACGGCACTGAACGAGAAGGTGAAGAACACGCCCTTTATCGTGGACGCGGAGACCGGCTGCAAGGCCATGGTGCGGGCCATTGAGCGGGAAAAGGCGGAGTCCTATGTGCCGGGCTGGCCCTGGACGCCCGTTGCCTGGTTGATGAAGAAGATGCCGGACTCGGTACTGGCCAGGATTTTCTGAGGGAGAGCGACAACAAGCCGGGCTGGCTACCATCAGCCTCCCGGCAGACTGTCGTCGCCCTCAGGGGCGATTTGATCGTCCATGGCGGAATAGCCCAGCACAATGGCGGTGATCATGTCTTCCGCCTCCCGCTGCAGTGACGGGCGCCTCTCCGGCTGCTCGATGTAATCCATGGACAGCATGAACATCTGCCGCACCACCAGCATGGCGGCCTGCTGCACACGCAGGCTGTCGCATTCGGGCATCAGCTGGAAGCGCTCCAGGTCCTGGGCCATGTCATCGGCAAAATCGCTCATGGCCTTTCTCAGGGCTTCACGCATTACCGCAGAAGCCCCGTGTAACTCCCTGAGTCCAATGATAAACCCGTACTGATTCTGCACCACAAAATCAAAAAACAGACGCACCGTTTCCCGGTTCACGCGCTGTGCCCGCACGGTTCCGGAACGGGTGCGGATGTTGACGTTCTCCGCCCCGTAGTGGTCGATTACTGCCTGAGCGGCGGCGATACGCTGCTGTCGCAGAGGACCTCTCAGCTGGGCGACCATGCGCTCAATCAGCGCCAGGCCCAGATCGTCCAGGCTCTTGAAGTGGCGGTAAAAGGTGTTGGGGTTCAGCCCCGCCTCGCGACCCAGCTCACGCAGACCCAGCGCCAGGAAACTGCGGCGCTTGGCCGCCAGCTTCAGTGCGGCATTGATCAGCAATTCCTTGCCGGAATTACGCAGGGTCTGTTGCAGTCGGGTCATAGTGACATCCATGGTCGGAAAACGGCTCCGCCATGGTAACAGAGGGGCACTTTCAGGTATACGCGTGTATACGTGCCGGGGGTGCCGCCACGACCGGCGCCCCCGGCCCTCACTACCGGAGGCCTCTGGGGCCGTCAACGCGGCCATCCAGCACCCGGAACAGGGCCGGCGCACGCATCAACGGCACCGGTTGCAGAAACTCCACGGAGTCCGGGTTCAGCACCTTCGTCCGGGTAAAGCCGGCTGTGGCCATGGCACGGGCGATGTCATCGTCATCCCGGAAATGCAGCGGCACCGTCTGTCGTGTCACCGCCTCAATCAGCTTCAGCATGCCCTGTCGTGCGCGGATGCCGGGGTAATCCGGCAGTCGCGGCCACAGCTCCGCCAGATAGCGCCCCCGGGGGAAGCCTTGCAGTGCCTGTGCCAGCCGGGCCATAAAGTCCTGCACCGTGGCCAGCGGGAAGTAGTTCAGCAGCCCCTCGGTGATGACCAGAACCGGGCGGGTGCCATCAAACTGTGACAGCAGGCTTTCCGGACTCAGAGGCCCCTCGGTGCGCCGTATGTTCACCGGCATTAACCGGTAGCGGCGGTCGTCCTCCAGACCCAGAGACGGGAGCAGGCTCCGCTTGTGGGCCACCACCGCCGGCAGATCCGCCTCCGTGTAACACAGACTGTGATGTTGCGGAAACTGCCCGAGCATGCGCCCGGCCCTGGCCGAGGCGCCGGCGGCCATTTCCAGCACCTGCAGGTCCGGCTGTTCCGCAATGGCCTGCTGCACCAGCTGGTCCAGCAGCCGGTGGCGTTGCACCAGCGAGGCTTCCAGGCTGACACCCAGCAGCCTGGCGGCACTGCGCTCCAGTGGCCACAGGGCCCGGTACAGGCTGCGTCCGGTGACGGTGGAAAGACTGCGTGGCGAGAGGTTGTGGCGCACCCAGACTTCACCGGTGTAATGCCCGGTGAGGCTCACCGGTGAACGGTCCTGTGGCGGGGCGCCAATGGCGGTCTCTGGCATGGAATCAGTTCCTTTTCTGTGACCGGGTTGACCCGGATCAGTGACAAATTCGGCCCCCAGGGTCAATGACTCAGGCCCTGGCCTTTGATGCCATGGTGCTGTGACTATAACCCCAAAACGCCTTTCAACGGCAAAGGCCCGGTGGGGTTGCCCTGTTGCCCATGACATGGGCCCGGAATGACAATTTACCGCCGGAACAGCCGGAGCACTACAACGTGTCAACCACAGAGTCTTGACCGCTTACCGGACAATTCCTTGTTACAGCACCCATAAAAGAGATAATAACCGTGTCAGTCTTACCGACAGTATCGACAGCCAGTCTCCCAACAACCAGAGGCTATTCGGCCATGATGAAAAGACTCCTTGCCGGAACCGTTGTCCTGCTGGTCATGACAGGCTGTCAGGAGCAGAAACAGACCGTCACCACGGTGGCAGCGGGGACGGACCAGCTCATTTACAGCTACCCCATCGACGGTGAAAGCCAGGCACCGGTGAGTGCACCGGTGCTGCTGCATTTCTCCACGGCCGTGAGCAATGAGGATCCGGCCGGGGCCATCACACTGCAATCCCTCGGCAACGGTGAAAGCCTCCCTTTTGAGGCGCGCCGCCTCTCCGGTGGCCGCAGCCTGATGCTGGTGCCTGAGCAGCCACTGCGCCCGGGCCAGCGTTATCGGGTCCGGGCGGAGGGGCTCAGGAGTGAGGGCAATCCCCTGAGCTTTCCCTCCCGGGGCATTACCTTTGCCACCGCTGCGGCTGTCAGCGGTCCCCTGTCGGAGCAGCTGGCGATCAACGCCGTGGCCGATACGGAGGACACAGAGGCGTTTTCGGTGCTGCAGGTCATACCCGACGGGGAGCGCTTCCCCATCACGGATTTTTCCTCACTGCGGCTGCGCTTCACCGAACCACTCAGCCCCGCTTCCGTTCGCTACGGTGACAGCCTGACACTCACCGGCCCCAATGGCCTGGTGGCCGCGGAAGTCTATGCCAGTGGCCATAACCTGACACTGGACCCGGAGCCAAAGCTGGAGCCGGGGAAAGAGTACCGCCTGAGCTTCAGCAGCGACATTGCCAGCACACTGGGGGGCACCCTGCAGGACGGGTTTGAATTCCGGTTTGTGCCAAAGGATTCGGAAACGGAAGATCTGCTGCCACTGCAGGTGATCTCCGACCGGGAGGAAAGCCGCCGTTCCATCCTCACGGAGCAGCCACTCAACTCGGTGCTGCTCAGCTCCGCCCTGCTGGGTCCGGACAACCGCACCTTCATCGGCCGCCCCGACCCCGGCGAACTGGCCAATCACGTCTTTTTTGATCTGGCCAGCGTGGTGCGCTTCCCGCAAGTGACCCCCTTGCAGGTGGTCAGGGATACCCGCCTGACCGGCACCAATGTCTCGGTACGGGTGGCCGGTGAACAGCCGGCGGGGCTGGAGTCCGGTGAGATTGACGTGCGTTTTCTCACCGATGCCAACGGCTTTCTGGTGGAGAACCCCTATTCCTCCAGCATCAAGGCCCCCAAGATCCTGCTGCTGTTTGCCGATCTGACACTCAATACCGGGGAGGTACGTGCCAACGGCGCTCTGAGCCAGTCACTGCTGAATGTGCCGTTGATTGGCACCGTGTCACTGGAGGACGGCGTGATCACCATTGACGTGGTGGCGGTGATCGCACCGGAAATCCTCGGCCTCGACCCGGCCTCCGGGCTGATCTCATTCCGCCTCAAGGGCTATGAGAGCCCGGCGGATGGTCCTTCACCGGCGGATTTCCTCAACCTCACGGCACCGTCCGTTCGTACCACCACCGTGAGTGGCGAGGCGGTGGACAGGCTGCGCCCCGGGGATCCACTGCTTCTGTATTTCAGCGAGCCGGTCAAGGGCCGTTCCGCCCGGGAAGGTATCCGCCTGACGGAAACCCAGAGCCAGGAGCCGGTGCCCTTTGAGCTGCAGAGCGATGGTGCGGTGGTGTCTCTCCTCACCGCCGAGCCGCTGCGCCATGGCACGGATTACCGCCTGGTGGCCGATGGCGTGGAGGACCTCTCGGGCAATGCACTCAGCGTCCCCTTCGAACAGGATTTCCGACTGGCCGAGACCGAAACCGGCACCGCCACCAGCCAGTCGCCACTGGTGCTGAGCGCCTATCCCGGTTTCCCCTGTGCCCGTGGGGCGGTGGATCCCGGCGCCGAGTCCCGTTTCCAGGGCCGCTGCCTGGGCGGTCGCATGGTCGACGACGACGTGCCCGACGACCCCATCCCCATTCTCGATCACCCCGGTGACCGGCCCATTACCGTGCGCTTTTCGCAGAACATGGACCCGGACACACTGGTCCCCGGGGAATCGGTCACCATGGAGACACTGACGGACTCCGGCTGGCAGCCCTTCGAGGACTGGCAGCTGAAGGTGGCCGCCCGGCAGATACAGCTGGTGCCACTGAACCGCTGGGAGACAGGCCGGCTGTACCGCTACAGCCTCCACTCCGACGGTGAGAACAGTGCCAATGCCATCCGCTCCAGCGCCGGACTGCCACTGCAGACCCGGATACTCAACCAGTCCCCCAGGGATTTTGATGCGCGGGACTATGGTGGCCCGGTGATGACCAACCATTTCCGGGGCGCCGGGGTGTCCGGCAACACACTGACGCCACTGCGCAACCTGCCCGCCAATGACGCCAACGGCGACCTGGTACTGAACGAGGGGGTTGAGTTCAAGGTCCCCCCCACAGAGAACGGCGGCAGTGAATTCAGCGCCATTGCCAACTCCGCGCAGATACAGGTGACCAACCTCAGCGGTGCCTTTGTCAACGACGCCCGCATTGGCTGTGACCCGGGCGGCACCGACTGCCCACAGGACAAGTTTCTCTACCTGAACGGCATGCTGGACGTGGACATCGCCCGTGAGGGGCTCGACACACTGGAGAACAACCCGGTGCCGGTGTTTGTCTACCCCTCCATGCTCTACACCACCGGCGAGGCGGTACACATCGACACCGATGCCGGCACGACTGTGGCACCGACAGGCCCCATGGCCATGCGTCTGCGCTACAATGACGACGGCAATGGCCGGCAGAGGCCCATACCGGGGCTGCTGGCACAGGACCCGGACAGCGGCGAGCTGGAGATTGCCCTGTCACTGGATGTCTACCTGGACGCCCCCTATCTGGAGGTCCGTGTCAGCGGCACCCGGCTGGACCACAATGTGTACAGCCTGCCACTGAACAACCTGGCCCTGGAGGGACCGGTCAGCTTCCTGGACGACGGTCGCATGGAGATCGCACTGAGCAATCCCGAGCCGGTGGACATACTGGTGCGGGTGGACGGACTGGCCGGATTCGGTGAAAGCGAAGTGACACTGACCATTCCCGCCGGTGAGCTGGAACTGAACTACCTCTCTCCCTTCACCCGCTGAATGCCTGCCCCGCCGCAGTGACTGGAAAGGCCCGGCCCTTACGGATTTGTCTGTAAGGGCCGTGGTGTCGGTCCGCTTGAATCCTTATGGCTCACTCGGCACAGCTGAAAATCAGCGCTGGCGCACCTCCTGACCGTGACAGTCTTCTCAATGACTGAAAAAACGCGAAATTCACGTCGCTGGCGCCACACACATCTGTTACAAAACTTATACACTGTTTATGAAACCTAATTCACTGTGTAGTGAACAACCGTAAAAGCACTGTGAAAGGTAGGCCCCACGAGGCCCCATAATAAAAAGCAGTAGAGTCGTATCCGCAAAAATCGGTCGCTGTACTGCATCCGGGAGGCACTCCCGGTTCAGAAAGAGAGGTGGATATGAGTAAGCCCGTTGTCCTCTGCGTTCTTCTCACCCTGCTGTCACTGGCAGGATGCAAGGAAAGCGAACAGACCGTCACCACCGCTGTCAAAGGCTCCCACCAGCTGGTGATGAGTTTCCCGGCCCAGTCACAATCCCGGGTTCCCGAGCAATCCCCGCTGTTTCTGGTGTTCTCCTCCCCGGTGACCTCCGAATCACCGGAGCAGGCCTTTGTGCTGGAGCACCTGGCCAGCGGCGAGACGGTGCCCCTGTCGGCCCGCACCGTCAACCAGGACCAGACCCTGATACTGGAGGCGGACGAGAAGCTGCGGCCAGCCAGCGAGTACCGTCTCAGTCG
>JAWWAC010000024.1:0-42349 GCA_033721915.1 Oleiphilaceae bacterium | reverse complement strand
GCCGTCTTCATGGACCCCCACAACCGCCGCTCACTGGAGAGGGAATCCCATCTGTTGAGGGTCATACCACCACCCTCACAGGGGGAGCGCCGTGTTGGCGTGGGCAACCGGGGTTACTTTCACTACGGCCCGCTGGGCATCGGAGTGCACACGCCGGGGCACGTACTGTACTGCCCCGACAGTGGCGACCCGCGCCAGGCCGGTCAGCTGATTATCAATATGGCCGGACGGGTGCGATTCGCCCGGGATCTCAACGGCGATGGTGTGGTGCAGGACGCCCATGGCCGTCCCATGGACTGCACCTGAGTCTTACCAGCAGTCGGTATCACCGGCGCCCCGGTTACCCTGCTGGTCCAGTGTCAGTGTGCCGCAACGGTCACTGCTCTGGGCGTTCTTGGGGGTGGCGGAAATCTGATAGGCGTTCTGGCTCACGGAGTTCAGTGCAAAGTCGTAGAAGGCCTCTGCAGAAGGGGTCCCCCTTGGCGAGGTGTTGAAGCGCAGACTGGCCCCCACGTAGGTGTAGTTGCTGGTGTAGTAGCGCTCCAGCCCCTGGGCCAGCTCCATCATTTCCGACTGGGCCGTGGTGCGGCGCGTCTGCTCGATATTGCGCTGATAGGAGGGGTAGGCAATCGCGGCAATAATGCCGATGATCACCACCACGATCATCAGTTCAATCAGAGAAAAGCCCTGCTGGCGTTGTCTGTGCTTCATGCTTGCCCGCCTTTTTCTAAGTTGCCCGTGAAAGTCTACTGGAGCTGACTGTGAATCCGCTCAACCACACCGGATCCATTACCGGTCTTCACCAGAATGACCCCATCCCCCGGTGAGAGCAATGCCAGGGCTTTCTCCGCCCGCAGGATCTGGCCATCGAACTCCACCGGGTCGGCCAGCCGGTGGGAGCGACCGTCAACGATCAGAGCCTTGCCGGGCTTTTCCAGCGCCGTAATGGTGCCGGAAACCAACGCCTCGGAGGCCTGCACCCCAGAGGCCAACAACGCCACAAGAACCAGCGCCAGGAACCGCCACAACAGGGCTCCCTGGTCATTACGGCGGTACAATCGACAATCGGTCATGGTGCTACTCCCCGTTCAGGGCGCCTCAATGGCGCCTATTCAATCAGTTCCTGCCAGCCCTGGCGGCCAATGGCCGTGGCAGAGGGGCCGGTATCGATTCCCTCCACCACCACGTTCCCCACGGAGGTGGGCGTAAAGCGGTAATCACCGAGAAACGCCGACTGGCTGGGAATACCGTCATTCAGCTTGTAGGCCACCACCGGCTCGTCCATGGCGGTAAAGACCGCCCGGGTGGGGGTCAGTCCGTCCAGGCCAAAGGCCATGGCCCTGGAGGCGCCACCGGCGACACAGGGGTTGTCCGAGGGAATGGCGGTGTTGACGAAAATAAATTCTCCCCGCACCTGGGCCGGCAGGGTAATCCGCTCACCGGCCGCAAACAGGTCCACAAACCAGCCGGCACTGTCTCCGGGGCCGGAGCTGGATTCATCAGAGAACAGCACATCGTTGCCGGTACCGTTGAAGTTCTGCACCTCACTGAGCTGTCTCTGTGCCAGATCGCCACGAACCACCTGCGAATTGCTCACATCCCTGACTGCGTACAGGCTTTGCTGTCTGGTGTCAGTGAGGTCTCCCTCATTGAGGAACTGCCCCGTGCCAAAAATCACGTACAGGTCCGGTGCGCTGCCACTGGGCTGCTGATTGCGGTTGGGAATCACCAGTGGGGAGGCGGTAATGGGCTGTCGCACACCGTCACGCTCGGCGGTAAACAAGGGGACCGGTGTGTTGCCGGAGGTATAGGCACTGACAAAACCCTGGTTGCCTGATGACTCCGCCACCCAGATCCGGCCTTCGCGATCACCGGCGTAAATGCGGTCCACAATGCGGTCGCCACTGAGATCATACACCGCTAGTGGCGAAAGGCCGGGGCCACTGCCAGTGAACTGTATAAAGCGATAATCACTGCCTGCCGTCCAGGTGCCATCCAGCCCCCCTTCCAGATCCAGCATAAAGAACCCGGTGGCCGCCGTGGGGCTGTTGTAGCCATTGGCTACAAAGGCGGTCCAGCGCAAATCGTTATTGCCCCAGGGCGCCAGGGCAATAATGGGGGGCTGGGTAATAAAGCCCAGTCTCGGGTCGTCTTCGTCGCTGAACTCCCACAGAGCCAATTCGGCGGCATTGGCCTCACTGAAACGGGTCGGGTCCGTCACATCCAACGCAAAGATGGAACGCGCGCCGAAGCGCGGCCCGCCCAGCAACAGTGTGCGCCAGTCCGGCTCCGCCGTGGGGTTGCCTTCACTGTCCCGGCCACGGACAAAGGCATCCGCCACCAGCGGCGGCAGGTCCACATAGAACTTGTGGGAATAACCGCTGTTGGTCAGATGATGCAGGCCTTCACCGGACTGGTCGGAGAAGATGGACAACGGCATATAAGCCAGCACTTCCTCCCCCCCGTTGTCCGCATCGTTGGCCCGGAAGCCGTGCAGCATGCCGTCGTTGGCACCGGCGTAGATAATGGGTTCGCGGTTGATCTCGCGGGCGCGGAAATCGGAATAGCGGTTGCAGTTCAGACCGTCCGCATCGCAGTCATCCGCACCGAAGGGGCCGGTATCCGGCCATCCGGAGCCGGGAGAGGACACCCGCACCGGGGTGGAGTTGACGATATCCCCCAGGCGGCTGTCACGCCGACGGAAACCGTCGCTCAGCCCCTCCAGTGAGCGGTCGCCGCGCAGATAGGCCACCCGGGACTCGGCCAAGGCGTCTTCCTCGCCGCTGCTGGCACCAAAGCGCAGGTCCGCCTTGTGACGCTCACTGAGCACGGTGGTGGACCAGCGGAACGGGACCCCCTTGGCCCCGTCCATGGTAATGATGCGCCGCAGGTCCGGATCCGCCACGTCCAGCTTGTCCGCCGCCGACCAGACCGGCTCGCCGATCTGCGGCAGCGCATCCGGCTCGTCATCGTTGGTGATCAGAGGACGTGCGTCCAGATCCCCTTTCCAGCGAGCCGAGTCAAAACGGGCGGCGAAAATCAGTGAGTCCTCTTCCAGGGTGGCGGTGTCGAAGGTGACACCGGTGGAGGAACCCACGGCTTCCGAGATCTGCCCGAGAACACCCGCCAGTTCATTGGAGAAGGAGCGGGGGTCCTGCACATTGAAAAAGCCACCCCTTGAGTTGACCCCGGCATGGAGCAGGTCATCAATCTTGGCGGTGTTGCTGGCTGCAGGGTCCTGCCAGGCAATATCGCCCCCCTCCAGCATCTTGTTGAATGCCTCCGCCGGATCGACGCTGCCTTCAACACCCAGTCCGACGCCATAGGTAATCATGTGCTGCCAGAAGGCCGGATTGCGACGGGTGTCAGGAATCCGGTTGATGATGTCGGGCTGCAGATCCCGGTTCCAGTAATTCATGGCAATATCCGCCAGGGTCTCTGAATGCTCGTCGGCAAAGGGCCCCACCGGTTCATAATCAAAGTTCTGCCCCCCGGGGCCGGTAATGGGACTGCCCGCTTCACCATCAACGTTCCCCACCGACTGGCTGTCACCGTTCCAGGCACCATCGGTCATCAGTATGGAAAAGCTCTGGCGGCACTCGGCAAATTCGCTCACTGGCTCGTCGTCATCCACCCCCGGATTACTGGCCCAGGGACCTGTATCCGTGGGATCCCCATCAAAATAGTCGCCGGCCTTTCTCAGGGCGCGGCGCAATGGTGTTGGTCCCACCGCTTCGGCCCCTTGCAACCAGCTGAAAAATTCCGCCCTGTCCGTGCCGCTGAAGGGGCGCACGCCCCTTGTGAGTGAGGCATTGCTGTTGTTGATGCTGTCGTAACCAATGCGAAGGTTGCTGGGCTGGTCCAGAAAGGAAGCCGTGATACCGGCCCGGGTGGCCAGAATCCGGGTGCGATAGAAGCTGAACCAGTTGGCAAAGTTCTGTTTGGTTTCACTATCCGCCAGGACCACTGAGACCCGCTCGTAACAATCGTCACTCAGTGGGTTGTCGGCGGTGCAATCCGGGTTGAAGCGGTAATAGAAGGCCCCTTCAAGAAGCCCCCCCTGGGAGACTGTAAAGCCAATCTGCCGGAAGTTCTGGTTGGAACAGGATCCCTTGTCCGGCGCGGGAATACAGGCGTGGAAAAAGTCGTCAATAATGGCCATGTAATCGGTGGACAGGTCGATTTTGACCGAGTCAGAGGCCTTGTAACCGTCCACGGGGGCATTGTTGAAATCGATGGGATCGCTCAGTGGCTGACCATCGGCGCCGAAGGGCACCGGGTAGTTCCGGTCCGGGTCAAAATACATGGCATTCTGTGTCGGCGAGGCCAGAAACTCCCGGTCTTTCAGGGTAAAAGGGCACAGGGTGGTGCCGGCATAACTCACCACATCACGCTGACAGACACCAAGCGCCAGATCACTGCCACTGAAAGGCCTGTCCACAACCGGGAAATTGAAGTCCTGAGACAGTCCATCCGGGATGTACCCAAAACGCATGGAACCGCTGTCATCCAGCAGAAAGAGGATATTGGGATCCGCCGTGGAACTGACAAAGAGGGGGAAGTCCGACAGTTCCACCTGCGCCTGGGACGCAGACCCAAAGCTCAGACCCAACAGACACAGCACCAACGGCAGAAGGCGCTTGGAGCGGATAGCGTGCGTGTTCATGACAGACTCCCTTACGGCTATAACTGCCGGGTGTAATACACTTCGATAATACGCTGACCCAGGCCGGAAGGCCCCGGGGCCCAGGCAATGGCCCGGAATGCAAAGTTATTGGCGGCACCGCTGTCGTGACTGTAACCACTGATCATGCCGTCGGTGAGCTGATCCGGCTCAAAGCCACGACCACGAAACTCGATCATGTAGCGCGGTGTGATGCCGTTCACCGGCTCACCGGCCCGGGTCTTGGTGGTGTCCTGCCAGAGGCCTTCCTGGAAAGGACTGGGGGCCCGGGTGTCCGCGCTGCTGGCATCGTACAGCCAGCCGCTGCCGTCAAAATCGTTCAGTGTGACCAGATTGTTCTCGATCCAGCGCTCCGCGTCACGGGCACCGGACTCGGCCACCTCGATGGCCACGGTGCCATCCCGCTGGGCCGAGGACATGCGCTCCTGCATCAGGCTGCCCTGCATGCCGGACACCGCCAGCAGCGAGAGCACCAGCAGCATGATCAGTGACATCAGCAGGGCTGTCCCCCGCTGTTTACGACAGTTCATGGTCATTACTCCAGTCGGTTACGCATTGAGGCAGTCAGGGTATAGACCCGGTACAGGTGGCGGTCTGTGGCGGTGGTCAGCAGCGTGGAGTCCCCTTCACAGTCCAGCCAGCCCGGGAAGCAGTAAGACTGGGGGTCCTCCAGCACGTTGTCCTGTGGAGAGCGCACCAGAAAGCTGAAGCGCACGGCCAGGGCGTCATCCGCCACCTCCTCCCCCTGTGTAGACGGGTTGTCATCCCCCACCGCCTGGCCGGGGCGCCGCCAGGTGTCCACCACGGTGCCTGATCCCGAGGGAGCACCAAACTGGATACGCAGGTCCCGGATATGGCTGACCAGCTCGATAGGGCCTTCAAACTCCCCCACAGTGGTGGAACTGGTGTCCTGGACCTGGACCGGGTTGAACACCAGGAACCGCTCACCGGTATCGTTTTCCCGCACATAGAAGCTTTGCCGCATGGGGCGCAGTATCACGGCACCGGCATCGTAGTCGGACTGGGTCTGTGTGGCATTACCCGGTGAGAAGGTACCGCCTGTGTTGGCCGTGACGCCGTTGGTGCGGACATTGGTGATCTGGAACATGTCCGCAGCCCGGCAGTCACTGATCAGGATGATCTCACCGTCAAAGAGCAACCCCGTGGGATCTTCCCCTGTGAAGATGGTGGCGCTGTTATTGGGCGTCTGCTCCGTGGTGCTTAACACGGCATTGCCGTCAATGCCGCCAAAGGTCACCACATCGGAGCGGGTGACGGCGTCATAGATGTTGGTGTCGTCCAGATGGCTGGCACCGGCCAGACCCGATGTGAAATTGTCAAAGTTGAAATCAGTCGTATCATTCAGCATGCTGCGCACCTGCCCGGCGTCACCACCAGGCCGGGAGCAGCCCCAGTAGTCGGCGTTGCGCACGGCACGGGCGAGAATGTCCGAAGCCAGACGGCCGCTCTCCTGAATACGGGCGCTGGCCTCATTCAGGCGGAATGTCTGGCTGTTGCTGGTGAATATCTGCACCAGCCCGGTGGTCAGCACGCCCGCCAGCAGGAGCGCCACCATCAGCTCCACCATGGACAGGCCAGTCTGGATCCGGATCGGGGTTGTTCTCATCGTTGGCTCCTGGCGCGCAGGGTAAAGGACTCCGTGGAAGTGCCGCCCTCGGCAAAGGGGTCACGTTCCTCCCAGGTCACCACAATCACCATGTCATTGCTGCTGGTGGTGACGGACAGATCCGCGTTCTGCCCCATGGTCAGGCGCATGTTGCGGCGGATCCGGTCCAGCTCCGTGCTGCTCGGCGGATTGTCGTTGTTGATACGTACCCGGCTGGCCAGATCCTCCGCCAGCATGGTGGCCTGTGAGCGCAGCTGGGCATTGCCGGTCTGCTGCAGCGACAGCAGCTGGACACCGGCCACGCCCAGAAGGCCGATGGTCAGTATCACCAGCGCGATCATCACCTCCATGAGTGAAAAACCACTGTTGTCATGGCGGGGGCTTCTCAGCCGTGGCGCCACGCCACGGCGGGCTCGGTTGTTGAGGCATTTCATGGGCAGGCCACCTCGCTGGTCTGGACCCGGCCACCCAGGGTGACGCTGATTTCCCGGCCGGGAAGATTGTTGTCGGCACAGACCACATAGGTGCCCGCGGCCCTGGCCAGTCCATTGCCACGGAATTCCAGCCGTTCACCGGTCACGCTGATGCCGTTACCCAGGGGTTCCGTGACCCGCAGCTGCTCGGTGCCACGGGTCACGGTCAGACCCTGCTCCCAGGCACCGGCCACGCGGGCATCCACCACCACCAGGCGACCATGGCGCAGTGCCTCTGAGCGGGCATAACTCAGTGCGCTGACAATGCTGTTGGTGCCCGCCACCACGCGGTTGTTTTCCACCAGTTGACGGAAGTTGGGCACCGCCACCACCGCCACCACGCCGACCAGCGCCAGCACGATCATCAGCTCCACCAGAGTGAAGCCGGAACACTGGCGCTCAGCGTTAAAGGTTGAAGGACTCGGCACTGTCATGGGCTTTCCATTCAGGGACGTTAAAAAGGGTGAATTCCAGATTACAGCATAGCCCAAACCGGGTCCGTGTCAGTCTGTAACCGATAAATGGCAGCCATGGCGGGATAAGTGGTCAGGGAGCGAGCAACGGACTGGCTGACAGCCGGGGCGCTGGCGATCAGCCGGTCCGCTTGGACAGGGCATTCCCGGGAGAGGGCGTTCAGCCGTCCACTTCCGTGGCGGGAATGCGCAGTGCTTTTGGCATGCTGAAGACAATATTCTCCGGGCGGCCGTCCATGTTCTCGGGCACATCGCCCCCCAGGTCTCGAAGGCGCTGCACCACCTGCCCCACCAGCACCTCCGGCGCCGATGCGCCGGCGGTAATGCCAGTCACGGCCACACCCTTCAGCCAGGCCGGATCGATCTGTTCGGCGTTGTCGATCAGATAGGCGGTGGTGCCCATGCGCTCGGCCAGCTCACGCAGGCGGTTGGAGTTGGAGCTGTTGGGGGAGCCCACCACCAGCATCAGATCGCAGTCGCTGGCCAGTTGCTTGACCGCATCCTGGCGGTTCTGGGTGGCGTAGCAGATGTCGTCCTTGCGCGGCCCCACGATGGCCGGGAAGCGTTCCCTGAGGGCCTCGATCACACGGGCGGTGTCGTCCATGGACAGGGTGGTCTGGGTGACATAGGCCAGTTTCTGCGGGTCTTTCACCGCAAGGCGGGCCACATCCGACGCGTTTTCCACCAGGTAGATATCACCGCCGTTGCGGCGGTCGTACTGACCCATGGTGCCCTCCACTTCCGGATGCCCGGCGTGGCCGATCAGGATGCACTCACGCCCTTCACGGCTGTAGGTCATCACCTCCATATGCACCTTGGTGACCAGCGGGCAGGTGGCGTCGAACACCTGAAGGCCACGTTCCCTGGCCTCCATCTGCACCGCCTGTGACACGCCGTGGGCACTGAAGATCACCCAGGCATCGTCCGGCACCTCGTCCAGCTCGTCCACAAAGACGGCACCACGCTCACGCAGGTTATCCACCACGTATTTGTTGTGCACCACCTCGTGGCGCACATAGATGGGTGCGCCGTACACATCCAGTGCCCGGTTGACGATCTCGATGGCACGGTCGACACCGGCGCAGAAACCGCGGGGGTTGGCGAGTTTGATTTGCATGGCTGGGCCTCCGGGGCACCCTGGAAATGTCGTCTGGCTCTGGGGTTATTCTACCTGAAGTATCTTCACTTCAAAGGTCAGTGTTTTGCCCGCCAGCGGGTGGTTGAAATCCACCTCCACCTTGTCATCGTCGAAGCTTTTCACCACACCGGGCAGCTCCGCCTGCTTGGCGTCGGCAAAGGACAGCACCAGCCCCGCCTCCAGGGCCATGTCCGGGGCAAACTCGTCCCGGCGGAACTCCTGGACGTTGTTGGGGTTGGACTGGCCGAAGGCGTCTTCCGGTGTCACCTGGAAGGACTCCTGGTCTCCCTCATAGAGCCCGTAGAGGAATTTCTCGAATCCTTCCGGCAGGTTGCCGTCACCGATGACCAGCACCGCCGGCTCCCGCTGGAAGGTGGAGTCCACTTCGGTGCCATCCTGCAGACGCAGTGCAAAGTGCAGTGTGACCCGGCTGTTGGTTGCAATGATTTTGCTCATGCCTGTTGCTCCTGTTGCCCGCTTCCCCGAAACAGGTCGATGGCCAGCATGATCGCTCCCACCGTAATAAAGGAATCGGCAATGTTAAAGGCGGGAAAGTGATAGCCGGCCCAGTGAAAATGGAGAAAATCCACCACATAGCCATGCACCACCCGGTCATAAAGGTTACCGATGGCGCCGCCGAGCACAAAGCACAGGGCCGTGCCCAGCCAGCGTTCACCGGAGTGCAGCCGGGTGATCCACACCGACAGAACCCCGGTGATCACCACCGCCAGCAACACAAAGAACCAGCGCTGCCAGCCACCCGCCTCGGCGAGAAAGCTGAACGCCGCACCGGTGTTGTGCAGCAGTGTCAGATTGAAAAACGGCAGCACCTCCACCGGGCTGGCGTAGCTCAGCCACTGGGTGGCCGCCCACTTGGTGGACAGGTCCGCCACCACAATCAGCAGCGCCACGATAAAACCGGTTTTTGCCAGGCGTGTCATTGCACCCTCTCCCGAATAAAAAGCGACCGTCCGGCCGGCTTGGCACAGCGATGCTCGCTGTCCTGGTGGCAAGGGCCTTGGTAGGGCCTAGGCATAGAGGCGCTCCTCGCCATGACTGCTGATATTACGCACACAACGGCCACACAGATCCGGGTAAGCCGGGTCCTGACCCAGGTCCGGACGGTGGTGCCAGCAACGCTCGCATTTGCCGTGGGTGGAGGCGGAAACCGCCACACGCAAACCGGCCACTTCCGTTTCCGCTCCAGGGTCTGCACCCCTCTCGAGTGGCTGAACCCGGGCCTCTGAAGTGATCAGCACAAAACGCAGTTCTTCATCCAGCGAGCCCAGCAGCCGCGCCAGTTCCGGCTCGGCAAACAGGGTCACTTCGGCACTCAGCGAGCCCTTGATCACCCCCTGGTTGCGGGCCTCTTCCAGCTGTTTGTTCACCGCCACTCGGGTCTGCAGCAGCTGCTGCCATTGCTCCCGGCTGATGGGGGCGTTTTCCGGCAGCGCCTCCAGGCCCTGGTACCACTGCTCCCAGTGCACTGTCTGGTCCCGTTCACCGGGGATATGTTCCCAGATTTCGTCAGCGGTAAAGCTCAGTATGGGGGCGATCCAGCGGCACAGGGCCTCGGCGATGTGGTACAGGGCGGTCTGGCAGGAGCGCCTGGCCAGGCTGTCCGCCGGTGTGGTGTACTGACGGTCCTTGATCACATCCAGGTAAAAGCCCCCCAGGTCCAGTGAACAGAACCCGTGCACTTTCTGATACACCTGCAGGAAGCTGTAGGACTCGTAGTGGCCGATGATCTCCTCCTGAAGCCCCCGGGCCCGGTCCACAATCCACTGATCCAGCGCGATCATCTCGCTGTGGGGCACGGCGTGCTCGGCGGGGTCAAAACCGTTCAGGTTCGACAGCAGGAAACGGGCGGTGTTGCGGATACGCCGGTAACTGTCGGCGGTGCGCTTGAGAATGTCCTGTGACACGGACATCTCGCCGCTGTAGTCCGTGGCGGCCACCCAGAGACGCAGGATGTCCGCCCCCAGCTGGTCCATGACGGTCTGGGGGGCGATGACATTGCCCATGGACTTGGACATCTTGTAGCCCTTGGCGTCCACGGTAAAGCCGTGGGTCAGCACCTGCTTGTAGGGGGCCTTGCCGTGAATGGCGATGCCGGTTTTCAGTGAGGACTGGAACCAGCCACGGTGCTGATCGGAGCCTTCCAGGTAGAGATCCGCCGGGTAACGGTCCAGGTCCGCCCGGCGGGCCAGTACCGCCGCGTGGGTGACACCGGAGTCGAACCACACATCCAGCGTGTCCGTGACTTTCTCGTAGAGGGGCGCCTCCTCCCCCAGCAGCTCCGCCGGGTCCAGGTCGTACCAGGCGTCGATGCCACCGGTTTCGATGCGTTGCGCCACCTCCTCGATCAGCGATTCGGTGCGGGGGTGCAGCTCGTAGGTCTCTTTGTGCACAAACAGGGTGATGGGCACCCCCCAGGTGCGCTGGCGGGAAATGCACCAGTCCGGGGACTGTCCGAGCATGCCCTCGATGCGCTGACGGCCCCAGGCCGGCACCCACTTTACGCCCTCAATGGCGGCCAGTGCGTCCTTCTTGAGGCCGGCCTTGTCCATGCTGATAAACCACTGTGGCGTGGCCCGGTAGATCAGGGGTGTCTTGGTGCGCCAGCAATGGGGGTAGCTGTGCTTGAAGGCCTCGCTGTAGAGCAGCTTGCCCTCACGCTCCAGTGCCGCATTCACCGGCTTGTCCGCCTTGTACACGTGGATACCGGCAAACTCTCCGGCCCCGCTGGTGTAGGTGCCGTCCGCCTGCACCAGGTTGAGGGTGCCGATGCCGTAGGCTTTGCCCACCTGGAAGTCTTCCATGCCGTGGTCCGGTGCGGTGTGGACGGCGCCGGTACCGGCGTCCGTGGAGACGTGATCCCCCAGTATCACCGGCACCTGACGGTCAAACAGCGGGTGCTGCAGTGACAGGGATTCCAGGGCCTCGCCGCGGCAGCGGGCCACCACCTGGTGCTCTCCCAGCTGCCAGCGCTCGGCCACGCTCTCCCGCAGCTCTTCCGCCACAATCAGGTACTCCGTGCCCTGGCCCGCGTCGGTGCGAATCAGGCTGTACTCCAGCTCCGGATTGAGTGAGACGGCCTGGTTGGCGGGAATGGTCCAGGGGGTGGTGGTCCAGATCACCACCGACACCGGCGCCTCCAGTGCGGACTGACCGAAAGCGGCCGCCACCGCCCCGGTGTCCGGGGCGGTAAAGCGCACATCGATCTGGATGGAGGTCTTCTCCTGGTACTCCACCTCCGCCTCCGCCAGTGCGGACTGCCCCACCACGCTCCAGTACACCGGGCGGAAGCCCCGCTCCAGGTGGCCGTTGCGGATGATCCGCCCCAGTGAGCGGACAATGTCTGCCTCCACCTTCGAGTCCATGGTCAGGTAGGGCCGGTCCCAGTCGCCCAGCACACCCAGGCGCACAAAGTCGCTGCGCTGTCCGTCCACCTGCTTGGCGGCGTAGTCCCGGCAGGCCTGGCGGAAGCGGCGGTAATCCACCTTGTCACCGGCCTTGCCGATGTCCTGCTCCACCTTGTGCTCAATGGGCAGGCCATGGCAGTCCCAGCCGGGCACATAGGGGGCGTCAAAGCCCATGAGGGTGCGGGACTTGACCACCATGTCCTTGAGAATCTTGTTCACCGCATGGCCGATGTGAATGCTGCCATTGGCGTAGGGAGGCCCGTCGTGAAGCACAAAACGCGGTGCACCGGCACGGCGGCGGCGCAGCTCACCATAGACATCCAGTGCCTGCCACTGGGCCAGGCGCTGAGGCTCTCGCTGGGCCAGGTTGCCGCGCATGGGAAAACCGGTTTCCGGCAGGTTCAGTGTGTGCTTGTAGTCACTCATTACAGGTTCGTCTCGGCGGGTTGTCGGCGTTCGGTATCAGCGTTCAATGTTGGTGGGCACCGAGCGGTGGCTGGCCAGCCAGTCACGCCCCCGTGCCAGGTCCTGGTGAATCTGTTGCTCCAGCTGGGCGACGTCGTCGAATTGCTTCTCGTCACGCAGGTGGTAGAGAAAAGTCACGGTCAGGCGCCGACCATAGAGATCGGCGGAGAAGTCCAGCAGATGCACCTCCAGTGACGGCCGCTTGCCGTCCACGGTGGGGCGCACGCCGATATTGGCCAGCCCCCGCTCCACACGGCCATTGGGCATCTCCACCGCCACCACGTAGACGCCCCGCAGTGCCGGCTTCTTGCCGCCGAGCATGATATTGGCGGTGGGCACACCCAGCTCGCGGCCCAGTGCCCGGCCATAGATCACACGACCACTGATGGCATAGGGGCGGCCCAGCAGCTCCTGGGCATCCGCCAGGCGGTTCTCCGCCAGTGCCTGTCGCACCCGGGTGGAGCTGATGCGCTCGCCCTTCACCATGATGGTGCGGGTGTGCTCCACGGCAAAACCTTTCTCCTGACCCACCTCCTGCAGCAGGTGAAAATCCCCGGCGCGGTCACAGCCAAAGCGGAAGTCGTCCCCCACCACCAGGTGCTGAACGGACAGACCACGGACCATGACCTGGTCGATAAAGTCCCGTGCCGAGAGATTGCGCAGCCGTGAGTTGAACTGCAGGCAGACCACGATATCCACATCATGGGCCAGCAGCATTTCCACTTTCTCGCGGAAACGGGTCAGGCGTGGCGGCGCATCACGACCGGCGAAAAACTCCCTGGGCTGTGGCTCGAACACCATCACCACAGAGGGCACCCCGTGGGCACGGGCCTTGTCACGCACCTGGTCGATAATTACCTGATGACCGCGGTGAATGCCGTCGAAATTGCCGATGGTGGCCACACAGCCCCCGGCAAAGGGGGAGTCCGGCTGGCCGGCCAGCCGTTGCAGATTGTGCAGCCCGCGAATCAGGCGCATGCACAGTACCTCTCTGATGCAGTATGAAAGAACCCGCGATTATAGCCTATGGGGCCTTCAGCCCCAACGGCTGCGGAGCCCTGTCGTGAAATCGTTACCCACCACGTATTGCCGCCCATGGCATTCCCCCCTGTTAAGACGCCGGGCCGGGACGACGGCCGATAAAGTGGCGAATGCGCACCCCCAGAAGTCCCAGCACCAGGAAATACAGACCGCCGCCGCCAACCACCAGCACCGCCATTTCCGCCACCCGGTCCCAGGGGCCGAAAGCCAGCCACTGCTCCGTGCTGGAGCGCCACCACCACAGGGCCGCCCCCATGGCCAGGTTGGCCGCCAGTAGCTGGCCCAGAAAGCGCCGCCAGCCGGGCTGGAAGCGGAACACATTCTCACGGTGCAGTGTACGCCACAGCAGCCCCGCATTGAGCCAGGCGGACAGGGCCGTGGCCAGCGCCAGACCGGCGTGGGCCAGTGGCCATACCAGAATCAGGTTGAACACCATGTTGGCCGTCATGGCGATCACCGCAATACGCACCGGTGTGCGCATGTCCTGGCGGGAGAAGAACCCCGGCGCCAGTATCTTGATCAGCATAAAACCCAGCAGCCCCAGGGAGTAGGCACGCAGACTCTGGGCGGACATGAGTATGTCCCGCTCCCCCACCTCACCGTAATGGAACAGGGCCGCCAGCAGCGGCTCCGCCAGCAGAATCAGCGCCAGCGCCGCCGGCACGCCGATCAGCAGCACCGCCCGCACCGCCCAGTCCAGTGTGCGGGCAAACTGCTCGTGGGAGGCGCTGGCGTGGTCCCGTGACAGGTGGGGCAGTATGACGGTGCCGATGGCGATGGCAAAGACCCCCAGTGGCAACTCCGAGAGGCGGTCCGAGTAGTACAGCCAGGAGACACTGCCAGCCTGCAGAAAGGAGGCCAGCACCGTATCCAGCAGCAGGTTGATCTGGCTGACCGAGACACCGAACAGGGCCGGTGCCATCAGCCTCAGTATGCGGGAAACCCCCTCATGGCGGTAATCCAGCCGTGGGCGTGGCATCAGCCCCAGACGCAACAGGAATGGCAACTGGAACAGAAGCTGCAGCGTGCCGGCAATCAGAACCCCCCAGGCCAGACCCATGATGGGGTTGCTCATCAGCGGCGCCAGCCACACCGCCGCGCCGATCAGGCTGAGGTTGAGTATCACCGGCGTCAGTGCCGGTATGGCAAAGCGGTCGTAGCTGTTGAGGATGCTGCCGGCAAAGGCGGTCAGCGAGACCAGCAACAGGTAGGGAAAGGTGATGCGCAGCATCTCGGTGGCCAGGGGAAAGCGTACCTCATCCCCCACAAACCCCGGCGCAAAGACGGCAGTAATCACCGGCGAGCCGGCCACCGCCAGCAGAGTGACCATCAGCAGCACAAACCCAAGGGTGCCCGAGACGGCGTTGACCAGGGTTTTTACATCGGCGTGACTGAAGCGTGTGCGGTACTCCGAGAGCACCGGCACAAAGGCCTGGTTAAAGGCCCCCTCGGCAAACAGTCTGCGCAGGAAATTGGGGATCTTGAAGGCGACAAAGAAAGCATCCGCTGCCGGACCGGCGCCGAAATAGCGGGCAATCACCATATCCCGCACCAGACCCAGAATCCGCGAGACAAAGGTAAACAGCCCCACCATGCCGGATGAGCGCAGCAGACCCGGCGCCCTGGCCGGGCCCTGACGGGACGGCAACCTGGGGGCTTCCCCGCCGGAACCCGCGCCCTCAGCCCGGGATGTATCGGCTTTTTCCGTGGATGGCGGCTCGGCGGCCATGTTATCCTCTTCTGTGATTACAGGGGGTCGTGGATGGTAACACCCGGGGCCCTGAAAACGAACAGGATCCGCACTCCACGGCTTGACAAACCGCCCCTTTGGCGGCATAATCTCGCGTCATTTCCCCCGACGGGCAGTCCGGGTCCGGACTCTCACGCTGACATCACGAATTCGAGGAGTTTTTAACGGTGGCTAACTCTCCACAAGCTAAGAAACGCGCAATCCAGAACGAGAAGCGCCGTAAGCACAACGCAAGCCTGCGCTCCATGGCCCGCACCTACATCAAGAAAGTGCACACCCAGATCGCCACCGGCGACCATGAGGCCGCCAGAAGCGCATTCGACAAGGCTGCTCCCATCATGGACAGCATGGTCAACAAGGGCATTTTCACCAAGAACAAGGTGGCCCGCACCAAGAGCCGACTCAATGCCAAGGTCAAGGCTCTGGCGTCCTCGTAATTCCCGGCCGGAGCTCCTCTGGTCCTGAAAACCTCGCGCCGGCGGGGTTTTTTTTGGCCTGAAGACCGCCCCGGAGCGGTAAAACGGACGGATCACTCCCGGTTTATACCGAGTATCGCCCTATGCCCAGCAATCTCCACGAAGACCGTCTTGACCAGGTGGCCCTGTGGCTGGACAGCCCGGCCATTGCCTCGGTGCTGGACCTGGGCTGTGGATCGGGCAGCCTGCTGCAACGGCTGGTTCACAACCCCAGACTGACCCGGATACTGGGCATAGAGCAAAACGGAGGGCTGCTGCGCCAGGCCAGGCACAATCTCGCCCCCTGGCTCAGGGAAGACTCGCCCCTGCAGCTTACAGTAGGCAGCTTTACCGACACATCGCTGCCGGTGACCGGCTTTGATGCCGCCACACTGATCGAAACCATCGAGCATGTGGACCCGGGCCAGCTGTCACTGGTGGAAATGGCGGTTTTTGGCCACTACCGGCCGGTTCAGGTGATCATCACCACCCCCAACGGGGAGTACAATCCCCTGCTGGGCCTGGGCCCCGGCGAGAAGCGGGACCCGGATCACCGCTTTGAGTGGCCCAGGGACCGCTTCCGCCGATGGTGTCTGGGCATTGCCGCGCGCCATGGTTATCAGGTGCGCATTTCCGGCATTGGCGAGGCGGATGAGCAGCTGGGCAGCCCCACTCAGGTGGCCCGGATGACCCGCCTGTGACCCGTCAGGCACCGGTCACCGACAGTCGGCTCAGGCCCGGGTCGCAATCCCGCCCCTGCCGACTTGTTACCAGCGCCCTCATGGGCGAGAATCCCTGCTCCCAGTTTCAGCAATCGGCCCCCTTATGAACGCAGCACAGAATTCCGGCCCCACGGCCACCCTGGATGTGAACGGCACCCGCTACACCCTGCTGGGCACCGCCCATGTCTCAAAGGCCTCCGCCGATGAGGTGCGTCGCCTGATTGCCTCCGGGGACTTTGACGCGGTGGCACTGGAGCTGTGCGAGTCCCGCCACAACAGCATCCTCAGGCCGGACAACATGGCCTCCATGGATCTGTTCCAGGTGATCCGTGAGGGCAAGGCGGGCATGGTGGCCGCCAGCCTGGCCATGGGCGCCTTTCAGAAACGGGTGGCGGACCAGTCCGGCATTGAGCCCGGCGCCGAGATGAAGGCGGCACTGGAGGAGGCGGAGAAAGCCGAGCTGCCGGTGGTGCTGGTGGACCGGGAAATCGGCGTAACACTGCGCCGAGTCTACCACAATGTGCCCTGGTACCAGCGTCTGAACCTGATCGCGGGGCTCTTCGCCAGCCTAGTGACCCGGGAGACGGTCAGTGCCGAGAGCATTGAGGAGCTCAAGGAGGGGGATGTACTGGAAGCCACGTTCAGTGAGTTTGCGGAAAAGTCCGAGCGCCTGTATCAGCCGCTGATCGCCGAGCGGGACCGCTACATGGCACTGCGACTGTTTGAACGGCAGAAAAAGGCCCCTCACCGCCATGTGCTGGTGGTGATTGGCGCCGGCCACCTGAAGGGCCTGAAAGAGCACCTGTCACAACCGGCGCCGGCGGACCCGGTGGCGGAGCGGGAGAGTCTGGATGCGTTGCCGCCCAAAGGGCGCGTATTGCGGGCCATTCCCTGGGTGGTGGCAGCGCTGGTGCTGACGGGTTTTGTGATCGGTTTCAGCCGCAATACGGAGCTGGGTTTTCAGCTGGTGGCGGAGTGGTTCCTGATCAATGGCGTCCTGTCCGCCATCGGCTCGACCATCGCACTGGCCCACCCACTGACGATACTGGCGAGCTTTCTGGCGGCGCCCATCACCTCTCTCAACCCCACCATCGGTGCGGGCTTTGTGGCCGCCGGTGTGGAGCTGATGCTGCGCAAGCCCAAGGTAGCGGATTTCTCGTCACTCCGTGACGATGTGGCCCAGCTGCGGGGCTGGTGGCGCAACCGGGTCTCCCGCACCCTGATGATCTTTATGCTTGCCTCCATCGGCTCCGCCATCGGCACCTATGTCGCCGGCTTCCGCATCTTCGAGCAGCTCACCGCCCTGTAATTTGAAGAAGGCGGATGGGTGTGCAGCCTTCAGCCCTGGGAGGCAGGCGGGAAACCTCTACAGGCACCAGCGCCAGAAGTCTCCCGGGCAGCAATCCTTGAAAGGGTGTTTTTAAGGGGGAAATACCCCCTTTATGGGCATTTTCCAGCCAAAAATCACTAAAAAGTGCTTTTAATTCAATGAAGTGACTTGGTCCGACCCCGGGGTCTGACGTTCCAGGGCTTCCCGGACCGGGCGGAAGGAGCGGCGGTGCAGTGGTGTGACGCCCAGTGAGTCCAGTGCGGCCACGTGGGACTGGGTGGGGTAGCCCTTGTGGCCGGCCAGGCCATAGCCCGGGTACTGCCGGTCCAGGACCTGCATTTCACGGTCGCGGCTGACCTTGGCCAGTATGCTGGCGGCGGAGATGGCGGGTACCCGGCCATCCCCCTTGATCACGGCCTCGCTGGCCCAGTGCCAGTCCGGACAGCGGTTGCCGTCCACCAGCACGTATTCCGGTGCCGTGGCCAGGCCCGCCACGGCACGGGTCATGGCCAGCAATGTGGCCTGGTAGATATTGAAACGGTCGATTTCCGCCACCTCCGCCCTGGCTACGCACCAGGCCAGGGCTTTCTCCCGGATCTCGTCGAACAGGGCCTCCCGCTTCTTCTCGCTCAGGCGCTTGGAGTCGTTCAGCCCCGCAATGGGCCTGTCCGGGTCCAGTATCACCGCGGCGGTCACCACCGGCCCCGCCAGTGGGCCACGACCCACCTCGTCCACACCCGCCAGAAGGCGGCCCTGATAATGGCAGACAAAGGGTTCAGTCATGTTCCGGCTCCGGCAGCAGTTCCCCGGTCAGCAGGGCGGTGACCGCCTCCGCGGCACGCTCACTGGCATGGCGTTGCAGCTGTTCGTGAATACCACGGAAGACTTTCTGCTCCATCGCCACCTGCTCGTCCGAGAGCAGCCGCACCATGGCCGCTTGCGCCAGATTCTCCGGGGTGCATTCCGCCTGTATCAGCTCCGGGACTATGGGCTCCGGGGCCAGCAGGTTGGGCAGTGCAATGTGTTTGACCTGCACCATCCTGGAGACCAGCCAGTGGGACATGGGGGCCATTTTGTAGGCCACGATCATGGGGCGCTTGAGCAGTGTCGCCTCCAGCGTGGCGGTGCCGGAGGCCAGCAGCACCAGGTCGGAGGCGGCCATGACGGACCGGGACTGACCGGATATCAACTGTATATTGAGTGACCGCGCCTCAGGCAGAGTCTCCAGCAGCGTCTGCATCTGGCTGTGCCGTGCCTTGTTGATGCAGGGCACCAGAAACAGCGGTTCTGCCCCGTCCTGGCCCTTCTCGGATTGCCATTGACGGGCAATCAGTGCCGCCGCCTGCAGAAAGACCGGGGCCAGAAAGCCCATCTCGCCACCACGGCTGCCCGGCAGAAGAGCCACCACCGGATGGGCCTGTTGGGGCTGGTGCACCGGCAGTGACAGGGCGTTTCTGGCGCCGTCCTGATCCGTGCTCATGGGGATCCGGTCCGCCAGTGGGTGGCCGACAAAGCGCACTGGCACGCCATGCTCATGGTAGAAGGCCGACTCGAAGGGAAACAGGGTCAGCATCAGGTCCACCGCACGGGCGATCTTGTGGATGCGCCCCTGCCGCCAGGCCCAGACCGAGGGGCTGACATAGTGCACCGTGGGGATGCCGGCGGCACGCACCTGCAGCTCAAGCCCCAGTGTGAAGTCCGGGGAGTCAATGCCGATCAGAACGGCGGGACGGTTGCTCAGACAGTAGTGGCGTAAACGGGCACGGATGGAAAACAGTTCACGGATGCGGCCCAGCACTTCCACCAGACCCATCACGGAGAGCCGCTCCATGGGCACGATGGACAGAAAGCCCTGCTCGATCATCTGAGGACCACCGATGCCCACAAAGCGGGCACGGGGGTAACGGCAGCGAAGGGACTGGATCAGGCCGGCCCCCAGCAGGTCCCCTGAGCTCTCGCCGGCCACCATGGCGATGACCATCGGCCGCTCATCAGCCACCGGCACCGGGTCCGTGGCGCTCACAGCCACTAGCGGACAATGCCCCGCTCGGCCCGCCTCAGGCTGTCCAGCAGGATGGCCATTTCCGGCAGTTCCGGATACTCCGCCTCGAGGCGTTCTATGGCCTGGGCCAGTGTGTTGCCTTCCCGGTAGATAACCCGGTAGGCCTGGCGCAGTGTGCGGATCAGCTCACGGCTGAAGCCACGGCGCTTGAGCCCTTCCGAGTTCAGGCCATGGGCCGAGGCGGACTGGCCACCGGCCATGACATAGGCGGGAATGTCCTTGAGCACAATACTGCCACCGGCGCTCATGCAGTGGGCCCCCAGGTGACAGAACTGGTGCACCATGGTGCCGCCGCCCAGGATGGCGTAATCGTCCAGGTCCACATGGCCCGCCAGTGTGGCGCAGTTGGCCAGTATGCAGTGGTTGCCGATGACGCAGTCGTGGGCCACATGGACATAGGCCATCAGCAGGTTGTCATTGCCGATGCGGGTCTCGCCCCGGTCCTGGACGGTGCCACGGTGGATGGTGCAGCTTTCGCGGATGACGTTGTTGTCGCCGATCACCAGCGTGGTGGTCTCGCCCTGGTATTTCTTGTCCTGGCACTCCTCGCCCACGCTGGAGAACTGGAAGATACGGTTGTTGCGGCCGATGCGGGTGGGACCCTTGATCACCACATGGGAGAGCACCTCGGTGCCGTCGCCGATTTCCACATCGGGTCCGATCCAGCTCCAGGGCCCGACCGTCACCCCCTCACCGAGACGGGCGGAGGGGTCGACAATGGCCTGTGGGTGAACGCCAGGATGACGGTTGCTGCTCATCACACTTCCCCCTCGGCGGTCATGATTTCGGCGCTGCAGACCAGCACCGAGCCCACTGTGACGCGACAGTCGAATTTCCAGATATTGTGCTTGTCCGCCAGCAGCGTGGATTCGATGCGCAGCTGATCCCCCGGCACCACCGGTTTCTTGAAGCGGGCCTTGCTGCAACCGGCCAGGTAGTGGATCAGGCCATCGGAGGGCTTGCGGTCGTTGGTGACAAAACCCAGTATGCCCGACAGCTGTGCCATGGCCTCAATCAGCAGCACCCCCGGCATGATCGGCTTGGGGGGGAAATGCCCCTGAAAGAAGGGCTCATTGAAGGTGACATTCTTGAGACCGACGATGCGCTCGCCCTTTTCCACTTCCAGAACCCGGTCCACCAGCAAAAAGGGATAGCGGTGGGGCAGGAACTCCATGATTTCCTCGATATACATCATCGGTGCCTCAGGGTTACTCATCCAGTTTTTTCTCCAGGGCTTTCAGGCGGCGCGCCATATCGTCCAGCTGACGGAAGCGCACCACGCTTTTGCGCCAGTCCTTGTTTTTCTCAACGCCGGTGCCGGAAGAATAGACACCGGGTTCACTGAGACTGCGGGTGACCATGGTCATGCCGGTGAGGTGCACCTGGTCGCCGATGGTCAGGTGGCCGCCCACTCCGGAGGCGCCGCCGAAAACACAGTGACGCCCCACCTGAGTGCTGCCGGCGATACCCACAAAGGCGGCCATGGCGCTGTGGTCGCCAATCTGTACGTTGTGGGCAATCTGGATCAGGTTGTCCAGCTTGACGCCATGGCCGATGCGGGTGTCTTCCAGGGCCCCGCGGTCGATGGTGGTGTTGGCCCCCACGTCCACATCGTCCCCCAGTGTCACGCCGCCAAGCTGGGCAATGCGCTGCCACTGGCCCTTGTGATGGGCGTAGCCGAACCCGTCTGAGCCGATTACGGCACCGGCGGCGATACGGCAACGCTGGCCCAGGCGCACATCGTGGTAGAGGGTGACGTTGGGGCCGATCCAGCAGTGATCACCCACCTGTGAGCGGGCACCGATCACCGTACCGGGGCCGATTTCCACGCCGGCGCCAATGCGGGCACCGGCTTCCACCACCACGTTGGGCCCCAGTGCGGCACTCTCATCCACACGGGCATCCGGATGCACCACGGCACTGGGGTGAACACCCGCAGGGGCTCTGGGCGCGGTCTCGAAGAGGTGACTGAGGCGGGCAAAACCGTAATAGGGGTCGTCCATCACCAGGGCATTGCCCGGGCACTGGGGCGCCAGTTCCGGGGTGACCAGAACCGCTGCGGCACGGGTACCGGCCAGGTGTTTCTGGTAGCGGGGGTTGGTCATAAAGCTGATCTGACCCGGGCCCGCCTTCTCCAGGGTCCCGATCCCTTCCACAGGGATGTCGCCATCCCCCTGCAGGGTCGCATCCAGCATCCTGGCGATGGCGGCCAGGGTCAGTGTCTTTTCGGTCATAGTGGTCTCAGACAGACGCCGTTTACTCGACTTCCTTATCCAGCCTCTGGCGCAGTTCCTCGGTCAGATCCCGATCCGGAGTCACGTAAATCACCGCTTCTGCGGGCAGGATCAGGTCCAGTTCATGTTTCTCTAGGATAGCCTCCATGGCTTCATCCACCAAAGGTCGTGACTGCTGCAAAAACTGCTGCTGCCGCCGGTTGACCATCTGGTCGAAACGGTTGCGCAGCTGCTGGAACTCCTGCACTTTCTGCTGGTACTGCTGCGACAGGCTCTCACGCTCGGAATCGTTCATCATGGCGCCGTCCTGCTCCAGACGCTGTTGCAGCTTCTGGGCCTCTTCCTGGACACGGCGCACCTCCTGTTCCTCGGACTGGAGCTGGCCCTGCAGCCGGTCCGTGAAATCCTCCGCCGCCTTTGAGCTGAACACCGCCTGGCGCAGGTCCACCACGCCGATGTTCATCTCCGCACTGGCGGGTGCGGCCAGCAGGGCCAGCAGCAGTAACAGTATCCCTTTACGCATTGTCATAGTCGGTCTCTCCTGTATGGGTTCGGGTCGTATCAGAACTGCTGGCCCAGTGAGAACTGGAAGCGGCGTGTGTCGTCCCCTTCCTGGGCGTTGATGGGCTCCGCCAGACTGAAACCCAGTGGGCCGATGGCGGTGATCCACTGGAAGCTGACGCCCGCTGAGTAGCGGATTTCATCCAGCGCCGGGTCAAAGCCACGGCGGGTGTCGAACACATTGCCCCCCTCCACGAAAAGCGCTGTGCGCATGGAGCGGCTGCCGGCGGCAAAGGGCACCGGGAAAATCAGCTCGGCGCTGGCTTCCGTCAGCACATTACCACCAAAGGGCGTATCGCGCCGGAAGGATAGCTCAGGCGGCTGAGTGGCGCGACGACCCAGTGAGTTGGCCTCATAGCCCCGAACGGAGCCAAAGCCACCGGCAAAGAAGTGCTCAAAGAAGGGCATCAGCTCGGTGTCACCGTAACCATCGGCAAAACCCAGATCCGTCCGCAGGCGAGCCACCCAGTGGCGGTTGCTGGTCAGAGGGAAATAGGCATCGACGCTGTGACTGAGCTTGTAGTAACTCAGGTCGCTGGCTGGAATGGCCACTTCCGTGGAGATGCTGTGACGGAAACCGGCCGTGGGCAGCACACCCCGGTTATGGGTGTTTTCGACCCATGAGGCGGTGAGCAGATAACTGTCAAAGGAGTCCCCCTCGCGCTCCACGAAATCGGCGATTTCCAGTACCGGGAAGTTGCCCGGCTTGACCTTGGAATAGGAATAGCCCACGCCGAAGTTGAGTCGTGTGGTGTTGTTGATGGGGTAACCAAAGCTCATTCGCCCCTCCACACTGTCCAACACAAAGGAGGAGATCTCTTCCTCGGCAAAGTCCGTCTGGCGGGCTCTGGCACTGAAGGTGCGGCTGACACCGTCCACGGTGTAAAAGGGGTTGGTGTAGGAGAAATCCGCGCTTTTCACGGACCGGCTGGTGTTGACGCCGAACGAGACCCGGCGGCCGGTACCGAAGAAGTTGCGCTCGGAAATATTGGCACCGAAAATCAGCCCCGACACCTGGGAGAAGCCAAGGTTGGCGGACAGGCTGCCCGTGGGCTGCTCTTCCACCTGATAGGTCACATCCACCAGATCGTCACTGCCCGGTACCGGGCGGGTGTCCACCTCCACAGTGCGGAAGTAGCCGGTGCGCTCCAGGCGGTTGCGTGAGGCCTCGATCAGGTCGTTGGAAGCGATGCCCCCCTCCATCTGGCGCAGCTCCTGACGCAGTACCTCGTCGTGGGTGGCGGTATTGCCGCTGAATTCAATGCGCCGCACATAGGTGCGCTTGCCGGGAATCACCTCAAACACCACGGTGGCGGTGTTGTCGTCATGGGTCTGTGGGCGGGCATTGACCTTGGCGAAGCTGTAGCCTTCGCGGCTGAGGCGCCGTGTGATCAGGTCCGAACTGAGGTTCATGCGCTCCCGTGAGAACACCTCCCCCTCCTCCAGGATAATCAGCCGCTCCAGCTCTTCCTCGGGCACGATCAGGTCACCCCGCAGCTCGGTGTCACGCACCTTGTACTGGGGCCCCTCTTCCAGCGACAGGGTGATAAACACCAGCTGCTTGTCCGGGGCAATGGACACATCGGTGGTTTCCACGCTGAAATCGATAAAGCCCCGGTCCAGGTACCAGGAGCGCAACCGCTCCAGATCACCGCCAAGACGCTCACGGGCGTACTTGTCGCGGTTGCGGATGGAATTCCACCAGCTGGTCTCACGCAGCTCCATCAGGCTGATCAGTTCGCTGTCGTCGAACTTCTCGTTGCCGATGATATTGATGTGCTGTATGGCGGCCACACTGCCTTCGTCGATGTCCAGTTTCAGTGACACCCGGTTGCGGGGCAGCTCTTCCACCTGGGCTTCCACCTGGGCGTTGTAGCGGCCCTGGGCCACATAGGAGCGCAGGATCTCCAGCTCAAGACGCTCCAGTGTGGCCCTCTGGAAGACCTGGCCCTCGCGGATACCGGCCTGGCGCATCCCCTCCATCAGCTGTTCGGTCTCGATATTGCGGTTGCCCTCCACTTCAATGGAGGCAATGGTGGGCCGCTCCTCTACCCGGAGCACCAGAACGCTGTCATCACGAAACACGGCCACGTCGGTAAAAAGTCCGGTGCGATAGAGGGCGCGAATGGTATCGGCCACGGCCTGGTCGTCCACACGGTCACCGATTTCAATGGGCAGTGCGCCGAACACGGAACCGGCGGAGACTCTCTGCAGCCCCTCCACCTCAATATCGGATACCACCAGACTCTCCGCCCAGACTGGCAGAGAAGCGCCCAGGGCCAGTAGCAGTACCGGACTTATTCGCCGTAACAGGAATCTCATGAAATCAATACACACCTGACAGAAACAAGGGCCGACCGGAGCAGGGCCGGCAGGCAGAGGGAAGACAGAATAACGGACCTGGATGCCACTGGGTACGCCTGACCGTTACCAATTCTTCATGGGTTGCCCGTGGGACGGGCGAAAAACAGAGCGCAATTCTCACAACCGCAGCACATCGTTGTAAAGGGCCAGCAGCATCAGCGTGACAATCAGCACCAGCCCAAGGCGCAGCCACAGGCCCTGGACCCGGTCCGACAGGGGCCTGCCGCGCACCCACTCAAAGAGATAAAAAATAATGTGGCCACCATCGAGAACGGGTATCGGAAGCAGGTTGAGTATGCCAAGGCTGATGCTCAGGTAGGCCAGAAAGCGCAGAAAGTCCTCAAAACCGGAGCTGACCGAAGACTCCGCCACCCGGGCAATGGTGATGGGGCCGCTGAGATTCTGCACGGACAGCAGCCCGGTGGCGATTTTCTTGACCGCCACCAGGGTGACACGGGTGTCGGACCAGAACTGGTTGGCGGCTTCCGGCAAAGCCGCCAGGGGGCCAAAGCGGGTGGTGCGCTTCATGTCCTCAGGCCAGTCAATGGGAGCCACACCGGCGCCGACATGGCCGATTTCACGGCCCTCTTCCGTGATGCGTGACGCGGGGGTCACATCCAGTTTCTGCTCACGCCCTTCCCGCTCCAGTGTCAGTGTCAGTGTCTCTCCGGGGGCGGCCTGTATGCGCTCCACCAGGGCAAACCAGTCCGCCACCGGCTCACCGTCCACGGCCAGGATGCGGTCTCCGGGGCGCAACCCGGCCTCGGCGGCCGCGCCATCGTCCAGCACCTCACCGATCACCGCCGGCACCTCGGGGCGCCAGGGGCGGATGCCGAATTCCAGTACCGGATTGGGATCACGGGCGCCGGCCAGCCAGCCATTGAGAGTGGCACTGCGGGTCACCTCGCGGCCATCCTGACGCAGGCTCATGGTGATCTCGCCCTGCTCACCGGCCCTTTGCAGCAATGCCATGCCCACGTGGCGCCATGTGGGGGTCTCGCGACCATCCACAGCGGCAATCTCCATACCCGACTGCAGTGACATCCGCGCCGCCGGTGTGTCGGCCTGCACCTCCCCCACCGTGGGGACGATGCTGACAGAGCCCACCACGCTCAGCAGCCAGTAAGCCAGCAGGGCAAAAATGAAGTTGGCCAGTGGGCCGGCGGAGGCAATGGCAATGCGCCGTGGGGGTGACTGGCGGTTGTAGGCCATGGCCGCCTCGGCTTCGCTCACCGCCTGCTCCCGCTCGTCCAGCATCTTGACGTAGCCGCCCAGCGGAATGGCGGCAATGGCGTACTCCGTGCCCTGACGGTCACGCCACAATGCCAGTGGCCTGCCAAAGCCCACTGAGAAGCGCAGTACCTTCACACCCAGGCGGCGCGCCACCCAGAAGTGACCAAACTCGTGCACGGTCACCAGTATGCCCAGTGTCAGAATCAGTGCCAGTACCGTCATGATCAGCTGCATTCTGGAAATACTCCGCTGTGGGGCCGTGTCAGAAGTGGTTTCACAGGGTCAGACTCCCCGCCAGCAGGGTCTCGGCCCGCTCCCGGGCTTCACGGTCCTGCGCCATGATGCCATCCAGCGTCTCTGCGCTTTGCGGTGGCATGCGACTCATGACCTGCTCAATCAGCCGGGGGATGCCGGTAAAGCCGAGACGTCCGCCGAGAAAGGCCGACACGGCCACCTCATTGGCGGCGTTGAGCACCGCCGGCGACGTTCCACCGGCGGCAAACGCCGCAGCGGCCAGTGCCAGACAGGGAAAACGGCGATGGTCCGGCCGCTCGAAATGAAAGCGCCCCAGCTCAAACAGATCCAGCGGGGCCACTCCGGCATCAATACGCTCGGGCCAGGCCAGTGCATTGGCAATGGGCGTGCGCATATCCGGACTGCCCAGCTGGGCCAGTACCGAGCCGTCGCGGTACTCCACCATGGAGTGGATAATGCTCTCAGGGTGCACATGGACCTGGATCTGCTCGGGACGGGCATCAAACAGCCAGCAGGCCTCGATCAGCTCCAGGCCCTTGTTCATGAGTGTGGCGGAATCCACGGAAATCTTGCGCCCCATGGACCAGTTGGGGTGGGCACAGGCCTGATCCGGGGTGACCTTCTCCAGGGCCGCCAGGTCCAGTTCCCGGAAGGGGCCGCCGGAGGCGGTGAGCAGTATGCGGGTGACACCGGCATTGTCCATCTGGCGGATCTGGTGCGGCGGCAGGCACTGAAAGATGGCATTGTGCTCGCTGTCGATGGGCAGCAACGTGGCGCCATGATCCCGCACCGCATCCATGAAGAGGCCGCCGGACATCACCAGCGCCTCCTTGTTGGCCAGCAGCACCCGTTTGCCGGCCCGCACCGCCGCCAGTGTGGACGCCAGTCCGGCGGCTCCGACTATGGCGGCCATCACCGCGTCCACTTCCGGCGCCGTGGCCACCTGCTCCAGCCCTTCGCTGCCGGCCAGCACCGAGGTACCCGGCAGATCCGACAGCAACTGCCGCAGCTGTGGCGCCAGTGCCGGGTCACTGATGACGGCGTACACCGGGCGGAACCGGTGACAGAGCCGGGCCAGCTCATTCACCTGGGAGTGTGCGGTGAGTGCGAATACGGCAAAACGCCGTGGGTGACGGGCCATCACATCCAGTGTGCTGGTGCCAATGGAACCGGTGGCTCCAAGCAGTGTCACCTGCTGTGGCTGTGTGTTGCTTGTGACCGGCGTATCCGGCATAGAAATGTGCCTCAAAATCTGCCTTGCAGTGGATCAGGGCCCCGGACCGGCCCGCTTGCCTCAACGGAAGGACTCAGGCCAGTTGTGACAGCCAGCCCAGCTGGGTGAAGCAGAACGCCAGTACCGGTATGGCGGCCACCAGACTGTCCAGTCGGTCCATGACACCGCCATGACCGGGCAGCAACTGACTGCTGTCCTTGATACCCCGGTTGCGCTTGAGCATGCTCTCCAGCAGATCCCCCACCACGGACAGCGCGGCGGTGACCAGTGACACCAGTACCAGCAGCAGCGACTGGACCCGGGACAGTTCCGCCTGCCAGGCCACCACCAGCGCCAGCAACAGCACCACCGCCAGGCCGCCATAGACACCGGCCCAGGACTTGCCCGGGCTGACCCGGGGGGCGAGCTTGCGGCCGCCAATGGCGCGGCCGGCAAAATAGGCGCCGATATCCGCCCCCCAGACCACCACAAAGGTGTACAGAATCAGCAGCAGGTTATTCTGCCATAGCCCCAGTGCCAGCTCCCCGGTGCGCAGATGGTTCAGGCCCAGCCAGGCCCCCAGCAGCACCGGCAGCCCCATCAGAAGACGCAGCCCCACGCTTTGCCAGTAGGCCTTGCCCCGGGGATAGATGGCAATCAGCAACAGGGCCAGAAGCCACCAGATGACGCTCAGCCACAACACCGGCAGTATGGCGGTGGTGGGCAGCTGATAGAGCCCGCCCATCAGAAGCAGCAGCACCGCCCCATAGGCCCAGCGCCCTTTCTGGGTGACAATGCCGGCCATGTTGGCCCACTCCCAGCCGGCAATGGCCAGTGCCACGGCGGTAAACAGGGCAAAACCCGCCGGTGGCAGGAAAAACAGCCCGGCCACCACAATGGGGGCCAGTATCAATGCGGTTATTATTCGTTGTTTTAACACAATCCGGTGTCACTCTTGCGCGTGGGTCAGCACGTCGCCGGCCAGTTGTTCGTCGGTGCGACCGAAACGGCGTTTGCGCAAGGCAAAGGCATCCAGGGCGGCGCGCATTTGATCATGCATGAAGTCCGGCCAGTAGACCGGAGAAAAATAAAACTCGGTGTAGGCAAACTGCCACAGCAGGAAGTTGCTGATTCGCTGCTCGCCGCCGGTGCGGATCAGCAGGTCCGGCGGTGGCAGATCTCCCAGGCACAGGTGCTGCTCTATCAGCGCCTCGTCCACCTCATCGGGCTGGATACGGCCCTGGGCCACCTCATGGGCGATGTGCCGGGTGGCCTGGGTGATGTCCCACTGACCGCCGTAATCCGCCGCCACCACCAGTGTCATGCCGTCATTGCCGGCCGTGACGGATTCCGCCTGCTGGATGTGCTCCTGCAATACGTTGCTGAAGCGGCTGCGGTCGCCAATGACGCGCAGACGGATGTTGTTGCGATCCAGCTTGCGCACTTCCCGCTTCAGTGCCATCAGGAACAGTTTCATCAGTGCGCCCACTTCTTCCCTGGGGCGCCGCCAGTTTTCGCTGCTGAAGGCAAACAGGGTCAGTACTTCAACGCCGGCACGGGCACAGGTCTCCACGGCGGCGCGCACGGCCCCCACACCGGCCCTGTGGCCGGCGACACCACTGAGGTGACGCCCCCTGGCCCAGCGGTTGTTGCCATCCATGATTACCGCCACATGCCTGGGGCAAGTGCCCTTTTCCGCCGGTATTGCGGCTGATGCCGTCTCTGTCATGCTGTCCTCTTGAACGGATCGCCGGATGTGACCGGCTCTGCCACCACAGCCTGCCGGGCTGCAGAAAGCGGCTGTCTAGACCTGCATCAGGTCCTGCTCTTTCTGCTTGAGTTCAGAGTCGATCTGGGCGATGTACTTGTCCGTGATTTTCTGGATGTCGTCCATGGCACTGCGCTCTTCGTCCTCGGTGATTTCCTTCTCCTTAAGCAGCTCCTTGATGTCGCTGTTCACATCACGTCGCACGTTGCGGATGGCCACACGGCCGTGCTCTGCCTCGTTGCGGGCCTGGCGCACATACTGCTTGCGGCTTTCCTCGGTCAGCGCCGGCATGGGCAGGCGGATCAGTTCGCCGCTGGTGGAGGGATTGAGGCCCAGGTCGGAGGCCATGATGGCCTTCTCGATCACCGGCACCATGCTCTTCTCCCAGGGGGAGATGGTCAGGGTGCGGCCGTCCTCCACATTGACACTGGCCACCTGCCCCAGGGGGCTTTCCTGGCCGTAGTAGTCCACGGTAATGCCATCCAGGATACTGGGATGGGCGCGACCGGTACGGATGCGGTTCATGGACTTGTGCATGGACTCCAGCGCTTTCTGCATGCGCTGTTCGGCATCCTTTTTCAACTCGTTAATCACCTGTGTTCCCCTCGTCTGAATCTGAGGATACCGGAGTATCCCTGTGCGTTAACCGGCCCTTCTCAGGCCTCGATCAGGGTGCCTTCGTTTTCACCGGCCATGATGCGCTTGAGCGCTCCGGGCTTGTTCATGTTGAACACCCGCACCGGCATGTTCTGGTCACGGCACAGGCAGATGGCGGTGAGATCCATCACACCCAGCTTGGAGCTCAGCACCTCGTCATAGGTCAGTCGCTCGTACTTGACCGCATCCGGGTTGGTTACCGGATCGTCCGAGTAGACACCGTCCACCTTGGTGGCCTTGAGCACCAGATCCGCCGACATTTCAATGCCACGCAGACAGGCGGCGGAGTCGGTGGTAAAGAACGGATTGCCGGTACCGGCACAGAATACCACGACATCCCCCTCCTTGAGATCACGGATGGCACTGCGCCGATCGTACTGATCCACCACGCCGCTCATGGGGATGGCGGACATGACCCGGGACTGGATGTTGGAGCGCTCCAGTGCATCCCGCATGGCCAGACCGTTCATGACCGTGGCCAGCATACCCATGTGGTCGCCGGTCACCCGGTCCATTCCGGCCTCATGCAGCGCGGCACCCCGGAACAGGTTGCCACCGCCGATCACCACTCCCACCTGGACACCAATGCCCACCAGCTCGCCGATCTCCAGTGCCATGCGGTCCAGCACCTTGGGGTCGATGCCAAAATCGTGCTCCCCCATCAGGGCTTCACCACTGAGCTTGAGTAGAACACGCTTGTAACGGGGCTGAACGGCCTGGGAACTGGGCATGGTGACTGCTATCTCCTGCTGGCGGTGGGGTCAGGGTCAATCCGAAGCACGGCTATCTTAATACAAACCCGCCGCAACCACCCCTCTCCCTGAGGAGAGGCGTGGTGCGGCGTGGTCATGCCGGCACCCGCTCAGGGGTCCGGTCTTGCGAGCGACAAACGCCCATGGATCAGGACTTCAGTTGCGCGGCCACTTCGGAGGCGAAATCCACATCGTCTTTCTCGATGCCTTCACCCACTTCCAGTCGCACAAAGGATTTCAGCTTCGCGTCGTTGGCCTTCAACAGCTCCGCCACGGTCTGCTCCGGGTTCTTCACGAACGGCTGATCCACAAGGCTGTTCTCCTTGAGGAACTTCTTGATGCGTCCGCCCATCATCTTTTCGACGATGTTGTCCGGCTTGCCGGCCATGTCCGGCTGTGCCTTGATAATGGCCTCTTCCTTCTCGAGCTCCTCTTTGGGCATGTCTTCCGGGAAGGCCACACGGGGGTTCACCGCCGTGACGTGCATGGCGATGTCCCGCGCCAGTTCCGGGCTGCCACCGTCAAGGGCCACCAGGGCGGCCATCTTGTTGTTGGAGTGCACATAGCCCTCCACGGAGCCGCCGTCGATGCGCACGGCCTGGCGCACACTGATGTTCTCGCCGATCTTCTGCACCAGCGCCTCGCGCTCGGATTCCAGATCGCCGGCCATCAGCTTGGCCACGTCGGTTTCGTTCTCGGCCACGGCCTTGGCCAGTACCTTGCGGGCGAAGCTGAGGAAGTTGTCATCACGGGCGACAAAGTCGGTCTCGGAGTTGACTTCCAGCAGGATGCCGCTCTGACGGTCATCGGAAATACCCACCAGCACCACGCCTTCGGCGGCGGTACGGCCCGCTTTCTTGGCGGCTTTCAGGCCGGAGGATTTGCGCAGGTCTTCAATTGCCCGCTCCACGTCGCCTTCGGCCGCGACCAGTGCCTTTTTGCACTCCATCATACCCAGACCGGTACGCTCGCGGAGTTCTTTTACCTGAGAGGCGGAAATGCCAGCCATGTTCAGTCCTCGTTATGTCACAAATAGGGTCTTTGTTGGCAGACGGAGCCTGCTGTCAGGCCCCGTCCGGCGAACGGCCGATTACTGCTGATCGGCTTGCGGCGCCTGTTCGGCGTCCTCACTGACTTCGACAAATTCGTCGGCACCGGTGCTGCCCTGCTGGGCACCTTCGATACAGGCATCCGCCACGGCTGCCACGTAGATCTGGACCGCACGGATGGCGTCGTCGTTACCGGGGATGACCACATCAATACCGGCGGGATCACTGTTGGTGTCCACAATGCCGATCACCGGGATGCCCAGCTTGTTGGCTTCCTTGATGGCAATGTTTTCGTGATCCACGTCCACCACGAACAGGGCATCCGGCAGGCCGCCCATGTCCTTGATGCCGCCGATGCTGCGTTCGAGCTTGTCCATCTCGCGACGACGGTCCAGGGCTTCTTTCTTGGTCAGCTTGTCCAGGGTGCCGTCCTGGTTCTGCTGATCCAGCTCACGATAGCGCTTGATGGACTGACGCAGTGTCTTGTAGTTGGTCAGCATGCCGCCGAGCCAGCGGTGATTGACGTAAGGCATGCCGCAGCGCAGCGCCTCTTCCTTGATGGTCTTGGCCGCGGCACGCTTGGTGCCCACAAACAGGATCTTGTTCTTGTTGGCGGCCATCTGCTGGACCTGCTGCAGTGCGCCGTTGAGGGCCGGCACCGTGTGCTCCAGGTTGATGATGTGGATCTTGTTGCGGGAACCGAAGATGTACTTGTCCATTTTCGGGTTCCAGTAACGGGTCTGGTGCCCGAAGTGTGCGCCCGCCTTGAGCAGGTCACGCATGCTTACCTGTGCCATTGTCTTCTGCCTTTAGTGTGATTTGGGTTGGGCCTCCAGGCACCCCATTGACCAACCCGGCACCACCCAGCCTGTTACTGCGCTCTGGTGATGACGCGGGCACCCGGTCAATGTGCCGGTACCTGTGCGGATTTGCCGGGCCAATCCCGGCGGCGCGTTTATACCATAAAACCCCCTGCCGACACCAGAAAATCCCCCATAATTTTCCACCGGGAAGGGCCTCCGGGAGGCGTCATGGGCGCCTGTGGCGGCACAGGACAGCGAACGCATTTCAATAGTGACCCCGAATCGCTAAAATGGGCGATTCTGTAAACGGATGCATTGGGAGTGGCATGAACGTACCTATTAAAACGCCGGAAGACATTGCAAAGATGCGCACCGCCGGGCGCCTGGCGGCGGAAGTGCTGGAGATGATCGGCGAGCATGTGCGTCCCGGTGTCACCACCAAGGAGCTGGATGACATCTGCCACGACCATATCGTCAACAGGCAGCAGGCCATCCCCGCGCCGCTCAATTACAAGGGCTTCCCCAAGTCCATCTGCACCTCGGTCAACCAGGTGATCTGCCACGGCATCCCCAATGAGGACAAGGTGCTCAAGGACGGGGACATCCTCAATATCGATGTGACCGTCATCAAGGACGGCTATCACGGTGATACCAGCAAGATGTTCTTTGTGGGCAGGCCCAAGCCGCCGGTGGAACGGCTGGTGCGCATCACCCAGGAGTGCCTGTACAAAGGCATTGAAGTGGTCCGCCCCGGTGCGCACCTGGGGGATATCGGCCAGGTGATTCAGCAGCACGCCGAGAGCAACCACTACTCGGTGGTGCGTGAGTATTGCGGCCACGGCATCGGCAAGGGCTTTCACGAGGAACCCCAGGTGATGCATTACGGCAAGGCCGGCACCGGGCTGGAGCTGAAAGAGGGCATGATCTTCACCATCGAGCCCATGATCAACCAGGGCAAGCGCCACAACAAGGTGCTGCCGGATGGCTGGACCGTGGTCACCAAGGACCGCAAGCTCTCGGCCCAGTGGGAACACACCATACTGGTCACGGCACAGGGCCATGAAATACTGACCCTCCGCGACGAAGAAAGCCTCTGAGCCCCTCTATGAGCGACAGCCCCGGCGATACCTTTCAGCTCGACGAATTCCTGGCCCGGGAAGACCTGCCAGGGGCACTGGCGCAAAGCCGCTCGCCGGTGGCGCCGGTGCGGGGCATGCTCAAGCGCGCCCAGCAGGCCATGACCGGCGCCTTTACCGCCGGGGCCGATGTGCGCCAGCTGGTGGCGGACCGCGCCCGGCTGATGGACCATATCCTGTCCACCCTCTGGTCGCGCTGGCCTTTCAGCGAGTCACAGGCTATCAGCCTGATTGCCGTCGGGGGCTATGGCCGTGGCGAGCTGCACCCCCACTCCGATATCGACCTGCTGATACTGACCCGTGACAGCATCCCCGAGGAATGGCAGGAGAGCCTGTCGGCGTTCATCACACTGCTGTGGGATCTGCGACTGGACATCGGCCACAGCGTGCGCAGCCTGGAAGAATGCGTCAATGCCGCCCGTGATGACGTCACCATTCTCACCAACCTGCTGGAGGCACGCACCCTCACCGGGGATCCGCAGTTGCTGGAGCAACTCTCGCGCCGGGTCTATTCCGACGAGGTGAGCGGCGACCAGCAGTACTTTATCGCCAAGCGGGAAGAGCAGCGCCAGCGCCACCACAAGTACGGCGACACGGAATACAACCTGGAGCCCAACCTCAAGGGCTCACCCGGCGCGCTGCGGGACATACAGACCATTATCTGGATCACACGCCGGCATTTCGGCCTCTCACAGGCCTCCGACCTGGTGCACTTCGGCATCCTGTCGGACGAGGAGTACAGCCTGTTGCGGGAGGGTGAGACTTTTCTCTGGCAACTGCGCTTTGGCCTGCAGGTGCTGGCGGAGCGCAACGAAAACCGGCTGCTGTTCGACCACCAGAAGGCCCTGGCGGACATGCTGGGCTTTCACGACCGGAACCAGCAGCTGGGCGTGGAAGTGATGATGCAGCACTACTACCGCTGCGTCCTCTCACTGGCGGAGCTGACGGATGTGATACTGCAGCACCTGGACGAAGTGATCCTGCGCCGCAACGAAGAGAAACACATCGTCCCACTGAACAAGCGCTTCCAGCTGCGCAACGGCTATATCGAGGCCATCAACACCCAGGTCTTTGCCTACGCCCCCTATGCCATGCTGGAGATCTTTGTGCTGATGGCACAGCACCCCGAGAGCAAGGGCATCCGCGCACCCACCATCCGGGCACTGAGGGCTCACCGGCACCTGATCGACGACGCCTTCCGCCGGGACCTGGCCTGCAGCACCCTGTTTATGGAGCTGCTGCGCACACCCCACCAGCTCGACCGCACCCTCTCCTATATGAAGCGCTACAACGTGCTGGGGCGCTACCTGCCGGAGTTCGGCCAGATCATCGGCCAGATGCAGCACGACCTGTTCCATGTCTACACCGTGGATGCCCACACCATCCGGGTCATCAGCAACATGGAGCTGCTGCGCCGCCCCGAGGCCCGGGACCGTTACCCACTGGCGTCACGGCTGGTGCACCACCTGCCCAAGCCGGAGCTGCTGTACATCGCCGGCCTCTACCACGACATCGCCAAGGGCCGTGGCGGCAACCACTCCGAGCTGGGGGCGGTGGACGCCGCCGAGTTCTGCCGACGCCACCACCTGAGCGAACGGGACACCCAGCTGGTGGCCTGGCTGGTGGAGAATCACCTGGTGATGTCCATCACCTCCCAGAAAAGCGACATCACCGACCCGGACATCATCCATGACTTCGCCCGCCGTATTCCCAGCAAGGTGCACCTGGACTATCTCTATGTTCTGACCGTGTGCGACATCAGCGCCACCAACCCCAGCCTCTGGAGCACCTGGCGGGACTCGCTGCTGCGCCAGCTGTACATCGAAAGCCGCCGGGCGCTGCGCCGCGGCACCGACCGGCCATTCGACCGGGATGAGTGGATTCGAGCCACCCGCAACGAGGTGCGTGAGATGCTGCTGGCACAGAAACACGCGCCGGCGCAGGTGGACCGGCTCTGGGCCACACTGGATGACGATTATTTCCTGCAGGACTCCACCGTGGACATCGCCTGGCAGACCTCCGCCATACTCCGCCACGGCCGCAACCCGGACCCACTGGTGCTGATCCGCGACACCACCGGCGGTCCCACGGATGGCTACACCCAGATCATCATATACATGACCGAGCGCATGGATCTGTTTGCCGCCACCACGGCGGTGCTCGAGCAGCTCAACCTCAACATCGTGGACGCCCGCATCAACTCAGGACAGGGCCCCAACAGCCTGAGCAGCTTTGTGGTGGTGGACGAGCAGGGACAGCCACTGGGCAAGGACCCGGAGCGGCGCGAGAGAGTGCGCTCGCTGCTGATCGAGGAGCTGGACGACCCGGAAGACTACCCGGACATCATTCAGCGCCGGGTCTCGCGCCAGCTCAAGCATTTCGCCTTCCCCACCCAGGTGACACTGTCCAACGAGACCATCAACCAGCGCACCGTGCTGGAGGTGATCACACCGGACCGCCCCGGCCTGCTGGCCCGTATCGCCCGCATACTGCTGTCACTGAAGGTACGGCTGGTGAGTGCCAAGATCGCCACACTCGGCGAGCGGGTGGAGGACGTGTTCTTTGTCACCGACCAGGACGGTCACCCCATACAGGATCTGCAGCTGTGCCAGCGGCTGCACGATGAACTCTGCCAGCAGCTGGACGAAGTCACCGGCGCCAACGGACACAGCGACTCATGAATCCCGACCTGCAACGACTACAGCCCTACCCCTTTGAGAAGCTGGCCCGGCTGTTTGCCGGCGTCACACCGCCACAGGACCTGAGCCCCATCGCCCTGTCCATCGGCGAGCCCAAGCACCCGGCCCCCCAGCGGGTACTGGAAACACTGCAGCAGTCACTGAACAAGGTGGCGGTCTACCCGGGCACACGGGGGCTGCCAGAGCTGAGAGAAGCCATGGCGGACTGGGCCAGCCGGCGCTTTGCCCTGGATCGCCACCCCCTGGACCCGGAGCGCCAGATACTGCCGGTGAACGGCACCCGTGAGGCGCTGTTCGCCATTGCACAGGCCCTGGTGGGGGGTAAGGCAGACCCCCTGGTGGTCTGCCCCAACCCCTTCTACCAGATTTACGAGGGGGCCGCCTTTCTCGCCGGCGCCAGCCCCTGGTTTGTGCCCTGCCGTGACGAACTGGGGGGCCTGGCGGATTACGCCTCGGTACCGGACAGCGTCTGGCAGCGCTGCGAGCTGCTCTACCTGTGCTCGCCGGGCAACCCCAACGGCGCCGTGATGACACAGGCCGCCTACGAGGACCTGCTGGAGAAGGCCGACCGCTTCGATTTTGTCATCGCCGCCGATGAGTGCTATTCCGAGATTTACCGCCGGAACGGACAGCAACCACTGGGGCTGCTTCAGGCCTGCCGCGAGGCCGGGCGTGACGACTTCCGCCGCTGCCTGGTGTTCCACAGCCTGTCCAAGCGCAGCAACCTGCCGGGGCTGCGCTCGGGCTTTGTGGCGGGTGACGGGGCGCTGATCGGGGACTTTCTGCGCTACCGCACCTACCACGGCTGCGCCATGCCCACCCACCACCAGATGGCCAGCATCAGCGCCTGGCAGGACGAGGCCCATGTGGCGGACAACCGGGCCGCTTACCAGGCCAAGTTTGACCAGGTGGTGCCGGTACTGGCCCCCTGGATGAACGTCAGTGCCCCTGAGGCGGGCTTCTATCTCTGGCCCGAAACGCCCATGAACGAGGAAACCTTTGCCCGTGAGCTCTACGCCCGCGAGCATGTCACGGTGCTCCCGGGCAGCTATCTGTCACGCACCGTGGACGGTTACAACCCCGGCAGCCACCGGGTGCGGATGGCACTTGTGGCGCCTGCTGAGGAGTGCCTGGAGGCCGCCCACCGTATCGCCCGCTTTCTGCGGGACTGGCGTGAGCCCGAGCAGCCCCTTTAACCGACCCAAGAGCATCCACGAGGACACCATGACTCTGACTCTCCACGGCATCAGCAACTGCGACACGGTCCGCAAGGCCCGCCTCTGGCTGGATCAGCAGGGTGTGGTCTACCAGTACCGGGATTTCCGCAAGGACGGCCTCAGCGAGGCCCAGCTGCGTGACTGGCTGTCACGGATTGACCGGGACACCCTGGTCAACCGCCGCAGCCCCAGCTGGCGCAAACTGCCGCCGGAAGTCCGTGACAACCTGGACGACAACAGTGCCGTGGCACTGCTGCTGGAAACCCCGACACTGATCAAGCGCCCGCTGCTGGACAACGGCACAGAGCTCAGCGCCGGCTTCAGCCCGGAGGCGTGGCAGAGCCGGCTGGGCTGACAGCCGTCCATGGACAGTCACTGACTGTCGCACCCTTAATCCATACACAGATCAGGAGCATGACCCAAAATGAGTTTCGCATTTGGCATCGGTATCGGCAGCAAGAACCAGCAGCAGCAATGGCTGGAAGTGTTTTACCAGCATCCGGTCTACCAGCCGGAAAAGGCCCTTCTGGACCTGGTCCGGGAGGCTTTCGATGAGCTGACCTCCGGCAACCAGGCGGTCAACGCCGACGCCAACCAGCTGCAGCCACTGGCGGAGGAGCTGCGCCGGGCCGGCTACGAGGAGCAGGCCCAGCTGGCGGACCTGGCCAGCGAAAGCGCCCGCCCCGTGGTGGTCACGCTGCTGGAGACGGACGACACCGCCACCAGCACCCCGGAGGTCTACCTCAAGCTGCACCTGATCTCACACCGCCTGGTCAAGCCCCATGGCGTGAAGCTGGACGGCATCTTCGCACTGCTGCCCAATGTGGCCTGGACCAATGAAGGGGCCGTGGACCTTCAGGAACTGTCACTGGCCCAGCTCCAGGCCCGCACCTCAGGGCGCCTGCTGGAAGTGAAATCCGTGGACAAGTTCCCCCCCATGACCGATTACGTGGTGCCCTCCGGCGTGCGCATCGCCGACACCGCCCGGGTGCGCCTGGGTGCCTATGTGGGTGAAGGCACCACCGTCATGCACGAGGGCTTTATCAACTTCAACGCCGGCACCGAGGGCAAGTCCATGATCGAGGGCCGGGTCTCAGCCGGTGTAATGATCGGCGAGGGCTCGGATCTCGGCGGTGGCTGTTCCACCATGGGCACCCTCTCCGGTGGCGGTAACATCGTCATCTCCGTGGGCAGGAACTGCCTGCTGGGGGCCAACGCCGGCATCGGCATTCCCCTGGGTGACCGCTGCACCGTCGAGGCCGGACTCTATATCACCGCCGGCACCAAGGTGCGGCTGCTGGATGATCAGGGCGAGCTGGTGAAAACCGTCAAGGCAAGGGACCTGGCCGGACAGAGTGACCTGCTGTACCGCCGCAACTCCGAGACCGGCGCCGTGGAAGTGCGCAGCAACCAGAGCGCCGTGGCACTGAACGACGCACTGCACGCCAACAACTGATGGACAAGACCATGACCAGCGCCCCCACTGAAAGCGCCACACTGCAGCTGGCCCGGGAACTGATCCGGCGCCCCTCACTGACCCCGGACGATGCCGGCTGTCAGAAGCTGATTGCCCGGCGCCTGGAAGCAATGGGCTTTACCAGTGAGTGGATGCCCTTTGGCGAGGTGGACAACCTCTGGTCCCGGCGTGGCGACAAGGGCCCCCTGCTGGTGTTTGCCGGCCATACGGATGTGGTGCCCACCGGCCCTGAAGAGCAGTGGAGCCACCCGCCTTTTGCCGCCGAGGTGCACGATGGGGAGCTCTACGGCCGTGGTGCAGCGGACATGAAAGGCAGCATTGCCGCCTTTGTCACCGCCTGCGAGCGCTTTCTGGCGCGACGACCCGACTGCGCCGGCTCACTGGCCTTTCTGATCACCAGCGACGAGGAAGGCCCGGCGGCGGATGGCACCGTCAAGGTGGTGGAAACCCTGCAGGCCCGTGGCGAACAGATGGACTGGTGCCTGGTGGGGGAGCCCTCCAGCACCCGCCAGGTGGGGGACACCCTGAAAAACGGCCGCCGCGGCTCCATGCATGGTCACCTGAGCGTTCACGGCACGCAGGGCCATGTGGCCTACCCCCAGTTCGCCGTCAACCCGGTGCACAGGGCCGCCCCCATGCTGGCTGAACTGACCGCCACGGTCTGGGACCAGGGCAACGAGTTCTTCCCCGCCACCAGCCTGCAGGTGACCAACATCAATGCCGGCGCCGGTGCCAACAATGTGGTCCCCGGTGTACTGGCGCTGTCCTTCAACTTCCGATTCAGCACCGAGGTGACCGCCGAGCAGCTGCAGAAGCGGGTTCGCACCCTGCTCGACCAGCACGAGCTGGATTACCGTCTGGACTGGCACATCAGCGGCCAGCCCTTTCTTACCGCCGCCGGCGCACTGGTGGAGGCGGCGGTGGACGCCATTGCCGACAGCACCGGACTGCAGGCACAACTGTCCACCGCCGGCGGCACCTCAGACGGGCGCTTTATTGCCCCCACGGGAGCCCAGGTGGTGGAGCTCGGGCCGGTCAATGCCACCATCCACAAGGTGGACGAGCGGGTGAGTGTGGCGGAGCTGAATCAGCTCTCTGCCATCTATGAGGGCATACTGGAGCGCCTTCTGGTGGCCACGGAGGAGGCCTGAGGGCCTGAAGCGGGGAACGCTGTCCTGGAGGGGCGGTTGATCCGCCACTCCCGGCACAGAGACTGCCGGGAGTGGTCAGAAAGGTTTATTTACTCCTGATCAGAACCATCGGTGACGGTGACATCATTGGCCTGCAGGCCCTTGTCCGCCTCCACCACATGGTACTTGACCCGCTGGCCCTGGCGCAGGACACGGCGGCCATGGCCCTGGATGGCGCGGAAGTGGACAAAGACGTCGTCGCCGTTTTCACGGGTAATAAAGCCGAAGCCTTTTTTCACATTGAACCATTTAACGGTGCCTTCCTCTTCCCCTTTGGCCAGTTGGGTGGCCGCCCTGGCCGGTACCAGCTCATTGGCCGCCGCCGCCAGACGGGGGCCGGGGCGGGCCGCCGCCAGAAGGGCCGTCAGCAGTGTGATCAGCACAAAAAAGCCATAGAGCAGGAAGTACTCGGCCAGACTGGCGGGGAGACCCTCTTGCGGAGTGAATGGACTGACACTCAGCAGCATCCCGAGCAGAAATGGCGCCGGCATGGAAACCAGCAGGGCTGCCAGCAGGGCTTTACGATTGAATTGCATGATGAATTACTCTCTTCAACTCTTTTAAAACGCTGTATCAGGGCACCGGGATTGGCAACAGGCAACCGGCCCCGTTATCAGCGATGATTCTCTGGACTGCCCGCCGGATTGGTAGGATGGCGGGCACTGACTGGAGTTACCGACCCCTTACCGGGATTCATGGGAAGCGGCGGACTGAACTCCGGAGAGCATGATACCAGATGCCCGGCAGGGATCACGAAACTGACGGCAAACAACCTCACTCAACGGCACAGGAGCACACCATGCCAGCGGAGCATGACGGGACACACAGGATCTGGGAAACAGTCCAGGCCAGACTGGACGCACTGGAGACCCAGGCCAGCTTTCAGGAAGAACTGCTGAACACCCTCAACGACCAGGTCAGCCACCAGCAGCTGGCCATGGGCCGTCTCTGGGATGCCAACCGGCTGCTGCAGGATCAGCTGCGTTCACTGCAGCGTGGCAACACGCCACAGGAGGAGAACCTTAACGAGCCGGAACCACCACCGCCTCATTACTGAAAACCGCCACCGCAGCTGCAGGCTACTGCAAGGTACCGCTGCCCGGGCAGCTGTCCAGCACATAGGCCCGCACCTGCCCGGCGGTCAGTCGCAAGGGTATCTGGCAGGCCGACTCTCGCCAGCTGACCTCCTCGGCGGCACACCACAGTGACAGTGTCTCCGGGGCCTCCGACTCGGGCATGGTCTCGCCACGGGCCAGGCTGATCAGCTCCCGCTGCTGTGCCGCACGGCAGCGATTCTTCAGGGATTGCAGTGACACGGGGCCACAACGCAGCTCCCAGCCCAGTGCCGCGGCCGCACCGGCCAGCAGCCGCTCCGCGGCGGCGGCATCCACCAGAGGGTCCGTGCCCTTCTCCAGGGTCACCGCCTCCACCACCACATCCAGTGCATCGGACTCGATTTCCAGCCCCAGCTGGGACTCCAGGGACGCGTGCTCGAAATGCAGCCTGGCCCTGAGATCCGCCGCCCTGGCGGCGGGCACCGACAGGCGGGAAAGCGGGCGATCAAACTGGCTGGCCAGCCAGTGGCAGGCGTTCTCATGCCCCTCACCGGCACTGGCGCTGCGCAGCACCAGTGTCAGCCCAGGCACAGACAGCAGGCGGTGCCAGTGCCAGAGACCGTCTTTCTCGATACGGGCCCGCCACAACTCCGGTGTCACACCGTCCAGCAGCACCAGCCTGGGGGAGTGGGGCAGCGCCCTGATCTGGCGACGCAGTGACTGCGGATGGAAATCCCCGTCATTGCCCGCCAGTTGCCAGTGTGAGATGCAGCAGCTGGGACAGTCCACCCCCTCCACCAACCCCTCCACCAACCCCTGCAATGACAATGCCTGCTGCAGCTGTCGGAGAATCGAACGGGCGAGCGGTGCATGGTCGCACTGCAGCCACACCGCCGTGCACTGCCCGCCCAGAACCTGGGCAATCAGACGGTTGGCACACTGCAGAAGGCTTTCGGAAATCAGGGGCGCAGCTTCAATGAGACCGCAATGGAACACCGGCTGCCCGTCCCGGCCCGCCCGGTTGTCACCGTGGCGGATCAG
>JAWWAC010000023.1:0-42741 GCA_033721915.1 Oleiphilaceae bacterium | reverse complement strand
CTCAGCGTTCACTTATGTCAGCGGGCTACGGTATTGACTACCGTTGCCAGCGGGAATCCTGCGGTGATGCCCAGGGCTGGGCTCTGTTCTTTCCATCGCAGGTGGATAGTCGCAACAACGCCCAGTATTACCTCTTTGCCCGCTTCCCTGAAAAGGGGTTGGCGGAGAAGTATCTGACCCTGCACGTGGCCGATATAGGCAGCCAGCCCAGAGCGACGATTGACCGGGTAACGGTTCTGGCTGATGGGCCTGAACACGTGGCCGCCTATGCCCGGAAAATGGAGGCGCAATTGAAGAGCGGGGCGATGGTGACTCCGCTGGTTGCATTCCGTTTCGACAGTGCCGGATTGGATGACCGTAGCCGCCAGATTCTCAAAGCGACGAATCAGGTTCTTGAAGAAAATGACCAATGGACGCTGGAGCTGGTCGGTCATGCCGATGACCGGGGGGATGCGCATTACAACCGGAATCTGTCAGAGCGTCGTGCAGAGTCAGTGCGACAATATCTGATCTCCCAGGGAGTGGACGGAGATCGGTTGTCGATTCGAGGTGATGGGGCTGCAGCACCAGACGGCCCCGTGACGGAACAATGGCGATCTTTCCAGCGTCGAGTGGATCTGTTGATGGGCCACGAGCCTTCTGGCAAGGCTTCCGCCGACAATGGCCGCAGGTGGAGCCTGAGAAGGGGGGATGATGCCGGCGAACGATCATAATGCCGGTTTTCCGGCAGAAACAGGTACTAATGGACGACGAATAAGGAGATTGCATGCTCTACAAACGGATTTTTCTCACCCTGGCTCTGAGCCTGAGCCCGTTCGCCTTTTCTGCTGGCGATAGTGACGGCAGCCGCGACCATCCACTGATCGGTCGTCACCCGGACGCTACCTTGCACCGCTTCAGCCAGCAGAATTACACGGAATATCGCCAGTTGGTCGGCCCTTTGGGGGAGCGGCAGGACTGTTGTGGGATTGATGAGCAGAACACCCCGATCCATCGGGTTCTGGGGAAGCTGACTCGTATTGTTTACACGATGCCGGCCACCAGTAGCGAGATGGAACTCTTTGAGTCCCATCGGCAGTCGTTGCAGAAAGCCGGATACGAGGTGGTGTTTCAGTGCGTCGACAGTGCCTGTGGCGATATTAACCAGTATGAATATTTGAATGAGCGGCTTAACGTAGTCTATGGTCTGAGTTACTTGGCCGCCCGCAGCCCTGACGGCAATACCCATGTGTCACTGGCTTTTGTTCCTGAATCCGATTCGTCGGACAGCTGGCGCTATGGGGTGGATGTGGCCGAGAGCCGTCCACTGGTTAACCGTATCCGTATTTTGCCCCCGGAGCCCACAGAAACCCTGCCGGCATCCGCCCCTGACCCCATGGATCCTGACGTCTCCGGCTCCAGTGACCACCCTCTCTTCCCCCGTCACTCTTCCGCGTCCATTAACCGCTACAGTCAGGCAGAGTTTGAGCGGTACAGGCAGTTGCTCGGACCACTGCACACAACAGGTTGCTGCGAGCTGGACGCGGAAAAGACCCGCACTGAGACCCTTGAAGGAAAGCTGACCCGGATACGCTACCGTGTGCCTGCGCTTGTGACCGGACTGGAGGTGATGAAATCCTATCGCCAGAGTCTGAAGCGCTCGGGATATGAGACCCTGTTTCAGTGCGAGGATGATGATTGCGGTAATTACCTGACGACGTTCAAAGACTTTGAGCCCTGGGTGAATCCGGTATCGGGGCTGCGTTACATTGCCGCCAAAAGCGCCGATGATCGTTTTCGTGTGAGTGTTGCCTTTCCAAAGCATGGCTCTGGCAGGGATTACAACGAGTTCGTGCTGACTGTTCTGGAAAAGGCCGGTATGCAGAATCGCATAACCGTACTGTCACCGGATGCCTTGAAAAACGCACTGTATACGACCGGGAAAGCGGTGCTGGGCGGTATATTCTTTGATCATGACAGTGCCGATTTGATGCCCTCGTCGGATCCGGCCCTGGAGCAGGTGGCAGCGATGATGAACAGTCACCCGGATATGCGGATCCATGTGGTTGGCCATACCGATAACAGCGGCGAGTTCGATTATAACCAGGGCCTTTCTGAGCGACGGGCCAGGGCCGTGGCGGAGCGTTTAAGCACAACGTTCAAAGTAAGCCGTGACCGTCTGAAGAGCCATGGTGTGGCCTCTCTGGCTCCCCAGGCTTCCAATGGTGCCGATGAGGGCAGGGCCCATAACCGGAGGGTGGAGCTGGTGCTTCAGTAAACAGTGCGCCCATAAAAAAACCCGGCAACAGCCGGGTTCTTCAGTGGCGGTCCCTGGGGACCGCTGTTTCAGGCATCACTCAGGTAGTGGCCGCCTTGGTGGCCTTCTTGCGGGGTGCGGCCTTGGACTTGGGCTTGTCCGCTGGGCTGATGCCACGGGCTTCCATGGCCAGAGTGCGGACCCGGTCGAAGTCCTCTTCCGTGTAGACGCCGTTGACGCCGGAGATGGAAGCCAGCTTCATGCCGTGCTTGAGGCCCAGTTTGTAGATCTCACGGACCTTTTCCCATTCGATTTCACGGCCCACGGTGAAGTTCTCGTAGCGGCCTTCCAGGGCCAGCACGATGGTTTCCGCCAGGCAGGCGTAGGCCACTTTCGGCGGCAGGCCGATGTTCTTCATCTGCACGTTGTCGCCGGGCAGTTCCACTTCGCCGGACTCGATCACCAGCACATCCGGGCGCTTGGCCACGTCGGAGGCGGGGATGTCCAGCGGGCGTGCCACGTCGGTGATCACGCAGCCCGGCTTGACCTGCATGATGTCCAGGATCTTCTTGCCGGCGCCGGAGGTGGCGGTGACCACCATGTCCATCTCACCCAGGTACTTGTTGGGGTTGGAGGTCACATGCACCGTGGCATGGGGCGTCTCCTTGAGGATGGACTCCTTCAGGGCCAGCAGCTTGGCGGACTCACGGGCCACCAGGTAGACCTCGTCCACGGCCTTGGCCAGCAGGCGGGCGCACACGGAGCCGATAGCCCCGGTGGCACCCACCACCATGACCTTGGCCTTGGCCTTGCCACTGTCACCGATTTCCACCAGGCCCAGCTTCTTGAGGGCCACGTTGGCCGCCCAGAGGGCGCCGGAGGCGCTGTAGCTGTTGCCGGTGGTGATGGGCAGCGGTGCCCGCTTGGATACTGTCAGGCCGGCGTCACCCACTACCTTGGTGAAGGCGCCCAGGCCCATGATCTGTGCCCCCATGCGCTTGGCCAGCCTGGCCGCGGAGAGCAGCCGGCGGTAAGTGAATTCCGGGCTGTGGGCCATGATCTCCTTGGGCGTGCCACCCACGGTGATCAGCCAGCCTTCCGCTTCCGCCCCGGTGGGGGACTTGATGCCGCTCACCCGGGAGTAGACGAAAGGTGGTGAGTAGGCCATGACCTTCTCCACCGTGTTCATGAACATGGGGGGCGCGTACTCCGCCACCATGTCCAGTGGCTTGGACTTGCGGAAATACTGCTGTGACAGCGGGTGAATCACAAACGCGAACCGGCTGATGCGCTTGTAGCCGGAGGGGTAGAGAATGCGTGGCTCGATACCCAGGTTGGTGATGATGTCCAGGTAGTCGTCGTGGGTGATCTCCGAGGGAGAGCGCTCCAGCGCGGCGATGATCATCGCCTGTACCACGTTCACACCCACGGTCTCGTTGAACAGCTGCGGCGTGTAGTCGATCACGGTGTTCACGCCACGGTCACCCAGGTCCTTGAGGCGCTCGTCGGAAATGGAGGCGGTGAGCACGGTCTTGCCACCCAGCTCTTCCAGGCCAAAGTCCTGCAGCTCGTCATAGCGTGCGGCAATCACGTCGGCATTGGCGGCGGCCTTGCGCATGACGTAGCGGTTGATGTTTCTGGAGCCGGGCAGCTTGGTCAGGGTGCCGGTGAGGGCGTACTCGTGCACCGGGCCGGTGCCTGCGGCGTACAGCTCAAGGCCCTCCAGTGAGGTGAGCAGCTTGGGAATGCCCATCTGCTTGACCGGGTCGGCGAAGAACAGGTTGTCCGTGTACTCGGAGAAGACCCGGGCCGGGCGGTAATTGGCCTGGCCATTGAGGAAGAGTACACGGGCGTTGTTAAAGCAGTGCTCCAGCTCCAGCTGGGCGTGCCGGACCGCCCAGTCCTGGAGAATGCCACGCAGTGTGGCGCCGGTGGTGACGGGCACGGATTGCACGGCATTCTCAAGGCGCAGTGTGTCCCTGTGGGTAATGCGACGGGTGCCGACCAGGTAATGATCCTGCACCATACCCAGGCCAATCACATCGGCCTTGGGCTCCCATTCCCGAATGGCGGATTCCGCCTGGCTGACGCTGCCATCGGTGCCAACACGGATGACGCGTAAACGTTGACCCAGAAACTCGGTTTCCAGATCGTAATCGAGATCGGCGGGTCCAAGACTGATACTAACGACCGTTTTCATTGACTTCTCCTGTAGAAACCCCTTGGCAGTGCGGGCTTTTATGGTGTACCCCGGGTTCGGGCCGAAGCGTCTATACCCTGTCTAACGGCGTGAGGTCAGACCGGGTTCCCGAAGTATGCCTTGTTGACGCGGTCTGGGGGGCTGACCCTTAACACCACTGGGAATAAATTGGCTGAAACGACAGCGAATGTTTCATCATTGTGCAATATATTGTTCCGGTGTTGAAGTGTATTAGAAGCGAGTTGACCGTGGACCGGGTAAATTCCGGTAAACTGTGCAGGCCTCTTTGGCCCCGGGCGTTTTTCGTCCGGCTGTTTTATCAGGCTCTTTTCATCAGACATGGGAGAACCCAATGAGACGGACTCTGAAATCCGCCCATCGGCGGTCAGTGGCGAGCCTGCTGTTGCTGGCCTGGCTGTCGGGCTGCGCCACGGTGGGGCAGGAGTTTCCGGCAGCGCCGGTGTCCGATATCCGTATTGGCGAGACCAGCAAGGAGGAGGTGCGTGAGATGTTCGGACCGCCCTGGCGGGTGGGTGTGGAGAATGGCAAGCGTACCTGGACCTATGGCCATTACCGTTACCGGCTGATCGGGGAACCGAGTACCCGTGATCTTCTGATCCGCTTCAACAGCCGCAACATTGTGGAACACTTCAGCTTTAACACCACGGAGTACGGCAACGCGGACTGACAGTCCGGGCACAAAAAAACCCGGCCATAGGCCGGGTTTTTTTCAAACAGATTTCGCAAGCTCAGATGGCCTGGACGTTCTCTGCCTGAGGACCCTTGGGCCCTTGTGTCACAGTAAACTGTACCTGCTGGCCTTCTGCCAGGGTACGGAATCCTGAGCCAGTGATGGCACTGTAGTGGACAAACACATCGGATCCACCTTCCTGCGCGATGAAGCCGAAGCCTTTTGTTTCGTTGAACCACTTAACGTGACCAGTATTGACGTCTGACATGTTGCATTCCTATCTATCAAAGTATCTTCTTGGCCCTGACCATCAGGGCCTTGGAGCTGTGAAGCGCAGGCATTACTTATGAGGAACGAACGATGATCAGTTCAAAGCCGGTCGTCGTAAATCTTTCACATAAATAGCCGCAAACTTTCGCAGCAACTTCAGTATAAGCCCTGTACAAGAGTCGTCAACTGTTTTTACAGGAGCCTTCAGCGGTTTTTATCGAGAGCCTTCAGCGGTTTTTGTCGAGAGCCCTCAGCGGTTTTTATCGAGAGCCTTCAGCGGTTTTTATCCAGAGCCTTCTGCTTATTTTACAAGGTGCCGTCAGCTGTTTTTGTGGCCCGGTTTTACCGGCTCCGGGGCCGCCATGGGCGCAGTGGTTTCCTGCCTCTCCACACGGCACCAGAGTCCGCCGCCGGCCAGGCGAGTGCGCACCAATTCACCGATGGCAACGGACTGTGGCTGACGCAGTATCCGCCCCTGTTTGTCCTCCACTATGGCGTAGCCCCGCTCCAGTGTGGCCAGTGGGCTGACCAGGTGCAGTTGCTGTGTGGCCGCGGCAAAACGCTGCTGGCCCTGTTTCAGTTGCAGGGCCATGGACTGGTTCAGCCTGGTCTGGAGCTGTTCCACCCGTTCAGAGCCGGCGCGGATCAGCCGGTCGGGGCGTTGCAGCTGCAGTCGTGTCAGGTTCTGCTGCAGCCGTTCATGGCGCTGTGTCTGTTGCTGTTGCCAGGCCTGGCGCAGCCGCAGGTCCAGTTCATCCAGCCGCTGCGCCTGAGCCTGCAGCTGCTGCTGTGGGTCTTTCAGACGGCCCTGCAACTGCTGCAGCATCAGGTGATCCTCGCGGCACTGGCGCCGTATGGCGGCCTCAAAGCGCTCCTCCAGGCGGCGGAACGCCAGCAGCCATTCGGCCCTGTCCGGTGAGAGCTTCTCCGCCGCCGCCGAGGGGGTGGGTGCGCGCAGGTCCGCCACCAGGTCGGCAATGGTGATATCCACCTCATGACCCACGGCGCTGACGATGGGAATGCCGCTCTTCACAATGGCTCTGGCCACGGCCTCTTCATTGAAGCACCACAGATCCTCCAGTGAACCCCCGCCACGGCCGACAATCAGCACATCGCAGCGGCCGTCCCGGTTGGCCCGCTCTATGGCCTGGACAATCTCTGCTGTGGCGGCCTTACCCTGCACCGGGCAGGCATACAGGGTCACGGGAATGGCAGGGAAGCGGCGTTTGAGCACCGTGAGGATGTCGTGGATGGCCGCCCCCGTGGCGGAGGTGACCACGCCAATGCGGCGCGGCAGTGAGGGCAGTGGCCGTTTTCGCTCGCTGGCAAAGAGCCCCTCCGCCTCCAGCCGGGCCTTGAGCTCATCAAAGGCCTGCTGCAGCGCCCCCAGCCCGGCCGGCTCCAGGCTTTCGCCAATCAGCTGGAAATCCCCCCTGGCCTCATAGAGGCTGACTCTGGCCCGCAAAAGCACCTGGTCGCCTTCCCGGGGGATCTGGCGCACCTGCTGGTTGCGGCTGCGGAACATGGCGCAGCGCACCTGGGACTTTTTGTCTTTCAGCGAGAAGTACCAGTGGCCGGAGGCGGGGCGGGAGAAACTGGAGATTTCCCCCACCACCCAGACCTGGGCAAAGCTGACTTCCAGCAGGTGTCGCACCTGGTGGGTCAGTTCACTGACGCTGAGGGCCTGCGGGCCGGTTTTCATGAAGGCGTGCCCTCTTTGTTCAGCTTTACGGGTTGCCTGCACACACCGTATAATGGTGGGTTTAAGGAATCAGCCGTTTCTGCCCTTTAAGGGCGGTCGGTCTCGGGTAGCCGAGTGAAACAGAGGTTCCCCCATTTTGGCAAGTTCGAAAGGCTCACCCCCCATGCTGCGAATCGCTGAAGAAGCTCTCACCTTTGATGATGTACTGCTGGTCCCCGGTTACTCCGAGGTCCTGCCCCACGAAGTCTCCCTCAAGTCCCATCTGACCCGTGATATCCAGTTGAATGTGCCGCTGCTGTCTTCCGCCATGGACACGGTGACCGAGGCAGAGCTGGCCATTGCCATGGCTCAGGTGGGCGGCATCGGCGTGATTCACAAGAACATGTCCATACAGCAGCAGGCCGAGGCGGTCCGCACGGTCAAAAAGTTCGAGAGTGGCGTGGTTCAGGACCCCATCACCGTGACCCCCCAGACCACGGTCCGGGAGCTGTTGGAGATTACCCGGGCCAACAATATCTCCGGCCTGCCGGTGGTGAACGAGGGCAGCCAGGACCTGGTGGGTATTGTCACCGGCCGTGACATCCGCTTCGAGGGCAGCCTGGACACCCGTGTCGAGACCATCATGACCCCCAAGGACAAGCTGGTGACGGTGCTGGAAGGGGAGGATGTCCAGAATATCAAGGACCTGCTGCACAAGCACCGCATTGAAAAGGTGCTGGTGGTGAATGACCGCTTCGAACTGCGTGGGCTGATTACCGTCAAGGACATCCAGAAGGCCCGTGACTTCCCGGATGCCTGCAAGGACAGCCAGGGACACCTGCGCTGTGCCGCCGCGGTGGGCACGGCCGGGGATACCAACGAGCGTATTGCCGCGCTGGCGGCCGCCGGTGTGGACGTGATTGTGGTAGACACCGCCCACGGTCACTCGAAAGGGGTGATCGACCGTGTGCGCTGGGTCAAACAGAATTTCCCCCAGGTGCAGGTGATCGGTGGCAACATCGCCACCGCCGAGGCGGCCATTGCCCTGGCGGATGCAGGCGCTGACGGGGTCAAGGTGGGCATCGGCCCCGGCTCCATCTGCACCACCCGCATTGTGGCAGGCATCGGCATGCCACAGATCACGGCCGTGTCCAACGTGGCCGAGGCTCTGAAAGACCGTGGCGTGCCGGTGATAGCCGATGGCGGTATCCGCTTCTCCGGTGATATCGCCAAGGCGGTGGCCGCCGGCGCCCACTCGGTGATGATCGGCAGCCTGCTGGCCGGTACCGACGAGGCTCCCGGTGAGGTAGAGCTGTACCAGGGCCGCACCTACAAGGCCTACCGGGGCATGGGCTCCATCGGTGCCATGGGCCAGGGCTCCAGTGACCGTTATTTCCAGGACGCCAGCAAGGGCGTGGACAAGCTGGTTCCGGAGGGCATCGAAGGCCGTGTGGACTGCAAGGGCCCCATGAAGTCCATCGTGCACCAGCTGATGGGTGGCCTGAGGGCCTCCATGGGGTATACCGGCTGCGCAGACATACCCACCATGCGCACCAAGCCCCAGTTTGCCCGCATCACCAATGCCGGCATGCGGGAAAGCCACGTGCACGACGTGACCATTACCAAGGAAGCCCCCAACTACCGCATTGGTTAAGGGGCGCCGTACCGCAGGGGCGCTGACACAGGCCGCACTGCCACCGGGCAGGGCAGGGTGTCAGCGCCCTTTCTGTTTACAGACACTGAAACCTGATGACTCCCGAGGACACCATGGCCCGCGATATCCATGAGCACCGCATCCTGATTCTTGATTTTGGCTCACAGTACACCCAGCTGATTGCCCGCCGGGTCCGTGAGGCCGGTGTTTACTGCGAGATCAAACCCTTCGACATGACCCCCGAAGCCATCAGCGATTTTGCCCCCCGTGGCATCATACTGGCCGGCGGCCCCGAGTCGGTCACCCAGATGGGCAGCCCCAGGGCGCCCGATGGGCTGTTTGAGCTGGACATTCCGGTGCTGGGCATCTGCTATGGCATGCAGACCATGGCCGAGCAGCTGGGCGGGCGTGTCGAGAGCTGCCACAAGCACGAATTCGGCTATGCCCGAGTGCAGGTCCGGGCCGAGAGTGCCCTGCTGGAAGCCATTGCCGATCACGTGGACCATGCCGGCCAGCGGGAACTGGATGTGTGGATGAGCCACGGGGATCAGGTGGTGCAGCTGCCGCCGCAGTTCGAGTTGGTGGCGTCCACGGACAGCGCCCCCATCGCCGCCATGCAGCACAGCAGCAAGCCTATATACGGTGTGCAGTTCCATCCGGAGGTGACCCACACCCTCCAGGGGCAGCGCATTATCGAACACTTTGTGCTGGGCATCAGTGCCTGTGAGGCGCTCTGGACGCCCAGGCACATCGTCAATGACGCCATCGAACAGATCCGCGCCCAGGTGGGCGGCGAGAAAGTGCTGCTGGGCCTGTCCGGCGGTGTTGATTCCTCGGTGACCGCCGCGCTTCTGCATGAGGCCATTGGCGACCAGCTCACCTGTGTCTTTGTGGACAACGGCCTTCTGCGCTTGCACGAAGGGGATCAGGTGATGGACATGTTCGCCAAGAGCATGGGTGTCAAGGTGATCCGTGCGGACATGGAGGCTCTGTTCCTGTCCCGTCTCGAGGGGATCACCGACCCGGAACAGAAGCGCAAGGTCATCGGCAACAGCTTTATCGAGGTGTTCGATGAGCAGGCCGCCGAGATCCGTGATGTGAACTGGCTGGCACAGGGCACCATCTACCCGGATGTGGTGGAATCCGCCGCCGCCAAGACCGGCAAGGCCACCATGATCAAGTCCCACCACAATGTGGGCGGTCTGCCCGAGCACATGAAGCTCAAGCTGGTGGAGCCGCTGCGGGAGCTGTTCAAGGACGAGGTGCGCAAGATCGGCCTGGAGCTGGGCCTGCCCTACGACATGGTCTACCGTCACCCCTTCCCGGGCCCCGGTCTGGGTGTGCGCATACTGGGCGAAGTGAAAAAGCCCTACGCCGACATGCTGCGCCAGGCGGACGCCATCTTCCTCGAAGAGTTGCACCGGGCCGGCTGGTACCACAAGACCAGCCAGGCCTTTGCCGTGTTTCTGCCGGTGAAATCCGTCGGCGTGGTGGGGGAGGCCCGGCGCTACGAGTACGTGGTGGCACTGAGGGCGGTGGAAACCGTGGATTTCATGACCGCACGCTGGGCCCATCTGCCCTATGAACTGCTGGAAGTCACCTCCAGCCGAATCATCAATGAGATCCCCGGCATCTCCAGGGTCACCTACGATGTCTCCTCCAAGCCTCCGGCCACCATTGAATGGGAGTGAGGGGCCTTGAGCGAAGGGCAGGGAGACACTGACAGACACTGGATGAATCGGGCCCTGGAGCTGGCCCGTCAGGCGGGGGAGCAGGACGAGGTGCCCGTAGGGGCGGTGGTGGTGCTGGAGGGCCGTGAGATCGGCGCCGGCTACAATGCCCCCATCGGCCGCTGCGACCCCAGTGCCCACGCGGAAATCCGCGCACTGCGGGACGCCGCCGCCCGTGTGGACAACTACCGCCTCAGTGGCGCCACACTCTATGTCACCATAGAGCCCTGCACCATGTGCGCCGGTGCCCTGATCCACGCCCGCATTTCCCGGCTGGTGTACGGCGCCACGGAGCCCAAGGCCGGTGTGGTGGAGTCCCGCGCCCGGATGCTGGAGCAGCCCCATTTCAACTGGCGCATCGAGGCCACCGGGGGTGTCATGGCGGAGGAGTGCCGCGGGCTGATCAGCGAGTTCTTTGCCCGGCGTCGCGCCGAGAAAGCCGCCCTCAGGCAGGAAGGCAGCATGCCGGAGGATCCGGCGCCGGAATAGGCGCTGTCATGAAAATCACCCGTGGGCCGGTTAAACTGCCCGTTCCGTTGCAAAGGCTGCGGGATGGCCGTAGAGACACAGGGATGGGCCGCAACAGGCCCTATGTTGCAGCAGAGACAACAGCAGGAGTTCGGGAATGAAAGTACTGGTGACCGGCGGTGCCGGCTATATCGGCAGCCACGTGGTGCGACAGCTGGGGGAGGCCGGCCACGAGGTGGTGGTGTTCGACAACCTCTCCACCGGCCACGACTGGGCCGTGACCCATGGCGAGCTGGTGGTGGGGGACCTGGCGGACCCCGGGGCCATCGAGTCATTGTTCCAGTCCCACCGCTTTGAGGCGGTGCTGCACTTTGCCGCCCATATCGTGGTGCCCGAGTCCGTCAGCAACCCCCTCAAGTACTACAGCAACAATACCCGCAACACACTGAACCTGCTGATGGCTCTGGAGAAACACCGGGTGCCGCGGCTGGTGTTCTCCTCCACCGCCGCCGTGTACGGCATGCCGGAGAAGACACTGCTGGATGAGAAGACCCCACTGTCGCCCATCAACCCCTACGGGGCCTCCAAGATGATGAGCGAGCGGATGATCACCGACAGTGCCGACGCCTCGGGGCTGGACTACGTGATACTGCGCTACTTCAATGTGGCCGGCGCCGACCCGCAGACCCGGCTGGGCCAGGCCACGCCGGAAGCCACCCATCTGATCAAGGTGGCCTGTGAGTGCGCCACCGGCGCTCGTGGCGGCATGCAGGTGTTCGGCACCGATTACGCCACCCGTGATGGCACCTGTGTGCGGGATTACATTCATGTGGAGGACCTGGCGGCCGCCCATATCCGGGCACTGGAGCACATGGCCAGGGGCGGTGAGTCCAGCATACTCAACTGCGGTTACGGCCGCGGCTTTACCGTCCGCGAGGTGATCGAGACGGTCAAGCGGCTCTCCGGGGTGGATTTTCCCGTCACGGACGTGCCGCGACGCCCGGGAGACCCGGAGGCGCTGATGGCGGACAATCAGAAAATCCGCGCTGTTCTGGACTGGACACCGCGCCATGACGACCTGGACACCATCGTGCAGACCGCACTGGACTGGGAGCGTCACTGGCAGCAACGCAATCACCCGGATAACCATTCTTGTTAACAGGGAAATAAACAATGCAAATCACGATTTTCGGAACCGGCTACGTGGGCCTTGTCACCGGTGCCTGTCTGGCGGAAGTGGGCCATCAGGTGATGTGCATGGACGTGGATCAGAAAAAGATCGACGCACTGCGACAGGGCCATATCCCCATCTACGAGCCGGGGCTGGAGCCCATCGTCAAGCACAACTACGAGGCCGGACGCCTGGGCTTTACCACGGATGTGGCGGAGGCGGTGGCCTTCGGTGAGCTGCAGTTTATTGCCGTGGGCACCCCCCCGGACGAGGACGGCTCGGCGGACATGCAGTACGTGCTGGCGGTGGCCAAAAGCATCGGTGAGCACATGACCGGCTACAAGGTCATTATCGACAAGTCCACGGTGCCGGTGGGTACCGCCGACCGGGTGGCAAAGGCGGTGCGCGAGCAGATCAGCGCCCGTGGCGAGTCACTGGATTTCGATGTGGTCTCCAACCCGGAGTTTCTCAAGGAAGGGGCGGCGGTCAACGACTTCATGAAGCCGGACCGGATCATCATCGGCACCGACAGCGAGCGGCCCATGGCCCAGCTGCGTGAGCTCTATTACCCCTTCAACCGCAGCCACGACCGGGTCATCTTCATGGATGTGCGCTCCGCTGAGCTGACCAAGTACGCCGCCAACGCCATGCTGGCCACCAAAATCAGCTTCATGAACGAGATTGCCAATCTCTCGGAACGACTGGGTGCGGACATCGAGCATGTGCGCCGTGGCATCGGCTCGGACCCGCGCATCGGCTACCACTTTATCTACCCGGGCTGTGGCTACGGCGGCTCCTGCTTCCCCAAGGACGTCAAGGCCCTTTCCCGCACCGCCCGCGAGTACGGCTACCAGGCCCGTGTGCTGGATGCAGTGGAGGCGGTGAACGAGGCGCAGAAATCCGTGCTCTTCGACAAGATCCACCACCACTTCAAGGGCGATCTGTCCGGCCGCACCATCGGCCTCTGGGGCCTGTCCTTCAAACCCAACACTGATGACATGCGTGAGGCCTCCAGCCGGGTGCTGATGGAAAAGCTCTGGGCGGCGGGGGCGAAGGTTCAGGCCTTTGACCCGGAGGCCATGGAGGAGACCCAGCGGCTCTACCCGGACCAGCCGGCGCTGGTGCTGTGTGGCACCAAGGAGCAGGCCATCCGTGAGGCGGATGCACTGGTGATCTGCACCGAGTGGAAAGAATTCCGTTCACCGGATTTCGGGCAGATTGCCAAAAGTCTCAGTCACCCGGTGATTTTTGATGGCCGCAACCTGTACGACGAGCAGATTCTGGCCCGTCACGGGCTGAGCTACTACGCCATCGGGCGGGGTCTCAACCAGTTCCGCTGAGGAGGGGGCTTCTCCGGGATCAATCCTCTACTCTGTACCGGGATCAGTCCTGCCTGTCGGCGTCCGTCATGATCTGGGCGCCGAGGAGGATCATGCGCAGCTGGTTCTTGAGCTTTTCCTTGAGCTGGCGGCGCTGGCGGGGTGGGGCGTCCAGGGCTTCCGCCCCCAGGTTGAACACCAGTATCACCATGGACTCTGCCACCAGGCGTGCGTCGTAAAGGGGTTTGCCCTGGGCGAGACCCATGCGCTCCAGGTCCTCGGTCAGCTCCGTGACAAAGTGGTCAATCTCTGCCTGCACCGCGGTGCGGAACATCTTGGAGACACCGGTGCGCTCACGCAGCAGCAGGCGGAACAGGTTGGCGTTGTCCGTCAGGTACTCCATGAAGGTTTCCACGGAGGTGTTGATGGCGCCGCCGTTCTGCTGGATGCGTTTGCGTGCCTGGCGCATCAGCTGGCGCAGTGCCAGGCCCGCCTCATCCACCAGCGCCAGACCCAGCTCGTCCAGCTCGGTGAAGTGGCGGTAGAAGGAGGTGGGGGCGATGCCCGCCTCACGGGCCACCTCCCGCAGACTCAGGCTGCCAAAGCCCCGGTCCGCGCTGAGCTGGCGCAGCGCCGCATCCAGCAGGGCGCGGCGGGTTTTCAGTTTCTGTTCTGCCCGTACTGACAAGTGCGTTGTCTCCTTTCCATAATCAGGGCTCATGGTAGCGATTGTTGCACAGTCCGTCACGGATGGCGCCATAGCGGTTTTCCGGGGGGACCCTGTGTGAGTGACTGGGGGGTGGCCCCGAAGGGTTTTGTGAGACGGGGTCATGACGGCGGCTGTCATGACTGGCAATGACGGGGCATCACTGGGGGTGCTGTGCTGGTGGGGGCGCACCGATGTGTTTATAATGTGCCCCCGGCGCTGCCACGGTCTGCCTCAGGGGGGCCGGGGCCAGCATGGTAATGGTTCCAGAGCGAGTAAATCCATGCCCATCTATGAATACGTCTGCAACAGCTGCGGTCATGAAAAAGACGTGCTGCAACGCATGAGTGCCGAGCCACTGACGGACTGCCCGTCCTGTGGCGCCAGCCAGTTCCGCAAGCGGGTCTCCGCCAGCGGTTTCCGCCTCAGTGGCAGTGGCTGGTACGAAACCGACTTCAAGACCGGTCGCAAGAAAAACCTGGCGGACAGCGGCGACAAGCCCGCCGCCGCGCCGGCCGCTGACTGAGCGCCGGCGCCCCTTATTTCCGGACGGGCCCAGCGGGCCCGTCATCGCCAACAGCAACAACACAGGATTTTTCGGTATGCGCAGTGATTATTGCGGTGGCATCAACGAAGCCCACATCGACCAGGAAGTGACCCTCTGTGGCTGGGTGCACCGTCGCCGCGACCACGGTGGTGTCATTTTTCTGGACCTGCGCGACCGCGACGGCATCGCCCAGGTGGTATTCGACCCGGACACCCCGGAGAGCTTCGCCAGGGCCGACCGGGTGCGCAGCGAGTATGTGATTCGTATCAAGGGCCGTGTACGCCGCCGTCCCGCCGGTACCGAGAACGCCAACATGAGCACCGGCCAGGTGGAAGTGCTGGGCACGGAGCTGGAGCTGCTCAACGCCGCCGCCACACCGCCGTTCCCACTGGATGAGTACGGCGATGTAGGGGAGGACGTGCGCCTTCGCTACCGCTACATGGACCTGCGCCGCCCTGAGATGCTCAACCGCCTGCGCTTCCGCTCCAGGGTCACCAGCTACCTGCGCAACTTCCTGGACGGCCAGGGCTTTATGGATGTGGAAACCCCCATACTGACCCGCGCCACACCGGAAGGGGCCCGTGACTACCTGGTGCCAAGCCGCACCCACGCCGGCAGCTTCTTTGCGCTGCCCCAGTCACCGCAGCTGTTCAAGCAGCTGCTGATGGTCTCCGGCGTGGACCGTTACTACCAGATCGCCAAGTGCTTCCGTGACGAGGACCTGAGGGCGGACCGACAGCCGGAATTCACCCAGGTGGACGTGGAGTGCTCCTTCACCGACGAAGACAGCCTCATGGACACCATGGAAACCATGATCCGCGACCTGTTCCGTGACCTGCAGAAAGTGGAGCTGCCCCGCTTCCCGCGTCTGACCTACGCCGATGCCATGGACCGTTACGGCAGCGACAAGCCGGACCTGCGCATTCCCTTCGAACTGGTGGACGTGGCGGACCTGGTGGCGGACGTGGACTTCAAGGTCTTCTCCGGCCCGGCCAACAGCGAGGGTGGCCGCGTGGCGGCACTGCACATCCCCGGCGGCGGCAGTCTGACCCGCAAGCAGATCGACGACTACACCAAGTTCGTGGGCATCTACGGCGCCCGTGGCCTGGCCTACATCAAGGTCAACGAGGTGGCCAAGGGCATCGAAGGCCTGCAGTCCCCCATCATCAAGTTCCTGGGTGACGAGACCACACAGGCCATCATGCAGCGCCTGAACGTGAAGGACGGTGACATTGTCTTCTTCGGTGCGGACAAGACCCGTGTGGTCAACGAGGCGCTGGGAGCGCTGCGGGTCAAACTCGGCCACGACCTCAAGCGTCTGGAATCCGAGTGGGCCCCCTGCTGGGTGGTGGACTTCCCCATGTTCGAGCAGGACGACGATGGCAGCCTGCACGCCATTCACCACCCCTTTACCGCCCCGTCCTGTTCCGTGGAGGCGCTGGAGAAGAACCCCGCAGCCGCCCTGTCACGGGCCTATGACATGGTGCTCAACGGCACCGAGCTGGGTGGCGGCTCCATCCGTATCCACGACCAGTCCATGCAGGCCTCGGTGTTCCGCACACTGGGCATCAGCGACGAGGAAGCCCAGGAGAAGTTCGGCTTCCTGCTGGATGCCCTCAAGTACGGCTGCCCGCCCCACGGCGGACTGGCCTTTGGCCTGGACCGCCTGGTGATGCTGATGACCGGCGCACAATCCATCCGCGACGTGATTCCCTTCCCCAAGACCCAGAGCGCCACCTGTCTGCTCACGGATGCCCCAGGGGAGGTGGACGAGCGTCAGCTCAGGGAGTTGCATATCCGCCTGCGCAAGGCACAGGCGAAAAACCCCGCAGAATAACCGGACCGGCCGCCTCCAGCTCCCGGGCAGGGAGCGGGGCCGGCGCCGTTTAATCCGTAGGAGGACGCCATGGCCGGCCACAGCAAATGGGCCAACATCAAGCACCGCAAGGCCGCCCAGGACGCCAGAAAGGGCAAGGTCTTTACCCGCCATATCCGTGAACTGGTGATCGCCACCCGCCTGGGTGGACCGGCACCGGAAGACAACCCCCGACTGCGCACCGCCATCGACAAGGCGCTGGCGGACAACATGAAAAAAGACACCATCGAGCGGGCCATCGAACGGGGCGCCGGCCAGGCGGAGGGTGACGACTACGAGGAACTCACCTACGAAGGCTACGGCCCCGGCGGCATCGCCATCTGCATCGAGGCCATGACGGACAACCGCAACCGGACTGTCTCCGAGGTGCGCCACGCCTTCAACAAGTTCGGCGGCAACCTGGGCACCGACGGCTCAGTGGCCTACCTGTTCAACCGCCAGGGGGTGATCAGCTTCGGCCCGGACACACCGGAGAACCGCCTGATGGAGGCGGCACTGGAGCAGGGGGCTGAGGATGTAGTGGTGCAGGAGGATGCCAGCAAGGAGGTGGTCACCACCCCGGAGAACTACATGGACGTGAAGGACGGGCTGGCGCAATCCGGTTTTCAGGCGGACTATGGCGAGGTGGCCATGGTGCCGGTGACCCGCATCAGCCTGGACGAAGAGCAGGCGGAAACCATCCTCAAGCTACTGGAATGGCTGGAAGAGCTGGATGACGTGCAGAATGTCTACTCCAATGCGGATTTCCCGTCTTCCGTTCTGGACAAGCCGGATTCCTGAGCCCTTTTGCCCCGCCGGCTCCTTAACCTGACAGCGAGAGCAGCAATGCCCATTATCCTCGGCGTGGACCCCGGTTCCCGTATTACCGGCTTCGGCGTCATCCGCGCCGGGGGCAGCCGCCTGAGCTATATCGACAGCGGCTGCATACGCATGCAGGATGGCACCATGGCACAGCGCCTGCAGACCATCTACGCGGGGCTGGCGGAAATCATCGAGCGCTACCGCCCCGAAGAGTTTGCCATCGAGCAGGTATTTCTCTCCCGCAATGTGGACTCGGCACTGAAGCTGGGACAGGCCCGTGGTGTGGCCATGGTCTGCGCCGCCAATGCCGGTCTGGCGGTGAACGAATACGCCGCCCGCCAGGTCAAGCAGGCCCTGGTGGGCAAGGGCAGTGCCGACAAGACCCAGGTGCAGCACATGGTCACCGCCATACTGGAGCTGCCACGGCGGCCCCAGGAGGACGCGGCGGACGCACTGGGGATTGCCATCTGCCACGCCCACATGCGACAAAGTCTCACCAGGCTGGCCGGTCGCTGATCCCACGCTGCCATTATTGAGCACAATGAGAACACTATGATTGCACGATTGCGCGGTACCCTGATCCACAAGACACCCGGCCAGATACTGCTGGATGTGGGCGGTGTGGGCTACGAGCTGGAGATTCCCTACACCACCTTTTTCGTGCTTCCGGAGCCCGGGGATGAGGTGACCGTCCATACCCAGATGGTGGTGCGTGAAGACAGCCAGACCCTGTTCGGCTTTGCCGCCACCAGCGACCGGGCCCTGTTCCGGCTGCTGATCAAGACCAGCGGCGTGGGGCCGCGACTGGCACTGGCCATACTCTCCGGGCTCAGCGCCGATGTCTTCAGCCGGGTGGTGGAGGACAACAACGTCACCGCACTGGTGAAGATCCCCGGTGTGGGCAAGAAAACCGCCGAGCGGTTGTTGATTGAGATGCGTGACCGCATCGGCCAGCTGGAGCCGGCCACGGTGACCTCTATTACCGGCGCCACCGGTGAGCCTGCTGCCGTGCCGGAGCCTCTGGGAAACCCGGTGGAAGAGGCGGAGTCCGCCCTGATTGCACTGGGCTACAAGCCCCAGGAGGCGGCCCGCGCCGTCCAGGCGGCCCATGAGCCGGGGCAGACCCGTGAAGTGCTGATCCGGCTGGCACTGAAGGGTATGATCAGGGCCTGACCGGAGCTCCGGCCCGGGGATTCACAGGGGGCGCCCACTGGCCACTGACATTCTCGTAACGTGACTGTGCCGGGTGCGAATGTAAAATGACCATCAAACCGGCCCCAAGGCCGGCGGTGGACACCACAGGATTTTCCATGATCGAATCGGACCGTCTGATTTCGGGCCAGGAAGTAACCGGCGAGGCCACCCAGGACAGGGCGGTACGGCCCACCATACTGGCGGACTACGTGGGCCAGCCCACGGTGCGCGAGCAGATGGAGATCTTTGTCACCGCCGCCCGCCAGCGCAGCGACGCACTGGACCATGTGCTGATATTCGGCCCGCCCGGGCTGGGCAAGACCACACTGGCCAACATCATCGCCAATGAAATGGGCGTGGCCATCAAGAGCACCTCCGGCCCGGTGCTGGAGAAAGCCGGTGACCTGGCGGCACTGCTGACCAACCTGGAAGCGGGGGACGTGCTCTTTATCGACGAGATCCACCGCCTCAACCCGGTGGTGGAGGAAATCCTCTACCCGGCCATGGAAGACTACCAGCTGGATATCATGATCGGTGAAGGGCCGGCGGCCCGCTCCATCAAGCTGGAGCTGCCCCCTTTCACACTGGTGGGGGCCACCACAAGGGCCGGGCTTCTCACCTCGCCGCTGCGCGACCGTTTCGGCATTGTGCAGAGGCTGGAATTCTACAACGTGGCGGATCTGACCCATATCGTGCTGCGCTCGGCGGATCTGCAGGGTGTGAGCGTGGACCCGGGCGGCGCCGGCGAAATCGCCTGTCGCTCCAGGGGCACCCCACGTATCGCCAACCGCCTGCTGCGCCGGGTCCGTGATTACGCCGAGGTGCGCAGCGACGGCCGTGTCACCGCCGAGGTGGCGGACCAGGCACTGAACATGCTGAAAGTGGATCAGCAGGGCTTCGACCATATGGACCGTCGCCTGTTGCTGGCCCTGATCGAGAAATTCGACGGTGGGCCGGTGGGGGTGGAGAGCCTCTCCGCCGCCATCAGCGAGGAGCGGGGCACCATCGAGGATGTGCTGGAGCCCTTCCTGATCCAGCAGGGTTATATGATGCGCACCCCGAGAGGGCGCATGGCCACCAGCAAGGCCTACCTGCATTTCGGCTACCCGGCGCCGGGGTCGGACCTGCTCTCGGCGGCCAACCCCACCGGTGTTCCACAGGGTGGTCCTGATGAGTGAAAAGGCTGTTTTTGAGTGGCCGGTGCGGGTCTATGTGGAGGACACGGATGCCGGTGGCATCGTGTTCTACGCCAATTACCTCAAGTTCTTCGAGCGGGCCCGGACCGAGTGGGTCCGTCACCGGGGGATCTCACTGCGCAGTGGTCTGGAGGAGGGGGTCAGCTTTGTGGTGCACAGCCTGGAAATGCAGTACCACAAGCCGGCCTATCTGGACGACGAGATAGGGGTTAGTGCGGATCTCATTGATGTGGGCCGTTCCTATATGGTGTTTCGCCAGCAGGCCCGTCGCCTTGATGACGACACCCTGCTGGCCAGCGGCCGGGTCAAGGTGGCCTGTGTGCAGCTGCCGGAAGGGCGCCCGCGCAAATTTCCGGCGGATCTGAAGGCCATCCTTCAGGTCTCGCCCAACAACAGTCACAGTTAGGGGAGTCACCCGTGGAAGAGCAGTTGTCGGTCTGGTATCTGGTCAGTAATGCCGGTGTTCTGGTGCAGTTGGTCATGCTGCTGCTGGTTCTGGCCTCGGTGGGTTCCTGGTGGGTGATCTTCCAGCGGGTTCAGCTGTATCGCCGTGCCCGCAAGGCCCAGGACAGTTTCGAGGAGCGCTTCTGGTCCGGCATGGACCTGGGCCAGCTGTACAAGGAAGTCAGCGCCAGCCCCACCCCCCACGGCGGCATGGAAAACGTCTTCCGTGCCGGCTTTCGTGAATTCACCCGGCTGCGACAGCAGAGCCAGGACGGCGAGGCGGTCATGGAAGGCACACAACGTTCCATGCGCGTGGCCCTGTCCCGTGAGATGGAAAAGCTGGAAAACCACCTGCCGTTTCTGGCCACGGTGGGTTCCACCAGTCCCTATGTGGGCCTGTTCGGCACCGTCTGGGGCATCATGAACAGCTTCCGTGGACTGGCACAGGCCCAGCAGGCCACGCTGGCCACGGTGGCCCCGGGCATCTCAGAGGCCCTGATCGCCACGGCCATGGGCCTGTTTGCGGCCATCCCCGCGGTGGTGGCCTACAACCGGTTCTCCAACCAGGCGGATGGCCTGATGAAAAATTACGAGACCTTCGCCGAAGAGTTTTCCAGCATCCTGCACCGGCGTGTCCATGTCAGCAGCTGATCCGTACCGGTCCGATTCAGGGAGTGCCCGATGAGTCTCAGCCCGAGAACCCGTAAAAAGCCCATGTCGGAAATCAACGTGGTGCCCTACATCGACGTCATGCTGGTCCTGCTGGTGATCTTCATGGTGACCGCCCCCATGCTGACCCAGGGCGTGAATGTGGAGCTGCCTGAGACCAGTTCCGAGCCACTGCCACAGAGCGATCGTGAGCCGCTGATTGTCTCCGTGGACACCAATGGTGCCTATTATCTGGAAGTGGGTGATGAGCGTGGCAAGCCCATGGCCCTGTCGGACCTGACCAGTCAGGTGGGCAAGATACTGCAGCAGGCGCCGGGCACCGAGGTCTATGTGCGGGGCGACCAGCAGGTGCGCTACGGCGTGGTGATGAACCTCATGGCGTCTCTGCAGCAGGCGGGTGCTGCCAGCGTTGGCCTGATCACCGAACCGCCCCGGGAGTGACTGTGGCTATGGGATGGCTGAGCGACTTCGGCAACTGGCTGAAGCGACAGTGGCAGTTGACCTGGCAGGAGGGGAGCGACGCCGCCGGGGAGGCCACTCCATGGCGCCAGCCATTGCTGTTCTCACTGCTGCTGCACGGGGTGATTGTGGTGGTGAGTGTCTGGAGCTGGGATCTGTTTACACCGCCTCCGGAGCCCCCAGAGGCGATGAGTGCCCGGCTGATTACCCAGTCGGCACCGGCTCCGGAACCCAAGCCGGAACCCAAGCCGGAACCCAAGCCGGAACCCAAGCCGGCACCCAGGCCAGAGCCGGAACCGGAACCAGAACCAGAACCGGAGCCCGAACCCGAACCAGAGCCTGAACCAGAGCCGGAAGGGCCCACCGAGGCGGAGCTGGAGGCACAGCGGCAGAAGGAGCAGGCCGAGCAGAAGGCCCGCCAGGAAGCGGAGCGCCAGGCACAGGAAAAGGCCAGGCAGGAAGCCGAGAAAAAGGCCCGTGAAGAGGCACAGAGAAAAGCCGAGCGCGAGGCCAAACTCCAGGCGGAGCGGGAAGCCAAAAAAGAGGCGGAACGCCGGGCCGAGGAGCAGCGCAAAGCCGAGGAGCGGCGCAGGGAAGAGGAACGGCGCAAACAGGAAGAGCAACGCAGGCAGGAAGAAAAGCGTCAGCAGGAACAGCGGGAGAAAGAAGCCGCCGAGCAGCGCCGCCGTGAGCGGGAGCAGCGCCTGCAGGAGATGGCCAAAGAGGCGGAGCAGCAGGAGCGGGAGCGTCAGCAGGAGCGGCTCCAGGCCGAGCGGGAAGCCGCGGAAAGGGCCGCCTTTGAAGAGCGGGCCGCCAGCGAGCGGGACCGTTACATGATGCTGATCAAGCAGCGGGTGCAGGATAACTGGTTTATCCCCCCGTCGGCGGACCAGAACCTGACCGTGGTGATCCAGCTGGAACTGCTGCCCACCGGTGAGCTGAGCGACGCCAGGGTGGTGTCCTCCAGTGGCAACCAGGCACTGGACAACTCGGCCCTGAGCGCCGTGCGCGGCGTGGACAGCTACCCGGTGCCCTCGGACAGGGCGGTGTTTGACCGCCATTTCCGTTCGCCGGTGCGAATTGAATTCAACCCCCGCCAGTAAGGGCGGGGCCCTGGAACAGCGACTGATAATGACTTTTGGAAACCATGCTATGGCGACTCTCGGCAACCACCCATTGAGCCGCAATCGGGGCTCTGCCCGGACTCTGGCCGGGGCCGCACTCCTGTGCCTTTGGCTGCTGGCATCCCTGTTGCAGCCGGCCCGAGGGGAGATGGTGATCCAGATCACCGAGGGGGCGGACCGTGGCGTGCCCATTGCCGTGGTGCCTTTCCCGCTGCGCGGTGCCGACTCGCTGCCGGAGGATGTGGCGGCCATTATCCGCAACAACCTCACCATGAGCGGCGATTTCAAGCTGCTGGAGCCGGGGCGGATGCTCAGCCTGCCGGCCTTTGGCGACACGGTGCACTTCCGGGACTGGCGCATGCTGGGGCAGCAGTTCGTCATGACCGGTGCCATCGAGAAGCGCCAGGACGACGGACGCTATGTACTGGAATATGAGCTGTACGATGTCAGCCAGCAACGGCGCCTGATCCGCTCAAGGGCCACCGCCTCTGAGCAACAGCTGCGCCGCCTGGCACACCATGTCAGCAACCGGGTCTATGAAACCATCACCGGCGTGGAAGGCATCTTTACCACCCGCCTGGCCTTTGTCACACGCACCCGTGAGAACGGTGACAGTATTTACCGTCTTCGCCTGAGTGACATTGACGGCCATCGCCCGCGCACACTGCTGGAGTCGAAAGAGCCCATACTTTCCCCGGACTGGTCCCCGGACGGCAAGGAGCTGGCCTATGTCTCCTTTGAAGGGGGCCGCCCCAGCATCTATCGCCAGGAAATCGCCACCGGTGAGCGTGAACGCCTGACCCGGTTTTCCGGCCTGAATTCGGCACCGGCCTGGTCGCCGGATGGCCGCTCGATGCTGATGACACTGTCCAAGGACGGCAGTGCGGATATCTATCGCATGGTGCTGGGATCGCGTAATGTGGAGCAACTGACACGACACTGGGCCATTAACACCGAGGCGGCCTGGTCGCCGGACGGCAAACGCTTTGCCTTTACCTCGGACCGCTCCGGCTCACCACAGATTTACCGGATGGACCCGGAGCGGGGAGAAAGCAAGCGCCTGACTTTTGAGGGCAATTACAACGCCAGCCCCAAGTACAGCCAGGACGGCAAGAGCCTGTATTTTGTCCATGGCCGTGACAACCGCTTCTACATTGGCAAGCTGGACCTGGAATCGGGCAACCAGAGCATCCTGGTGAGAACCCCCTCGGAGGAGTCACCGGGTGTGGCACCCAATGGCCGCCTTCTGATCTATGTCACCGAAGAAGGCGGCAGTCGCAGCCTGGAGCTGAGCACCACCGATGGCCAGTCCCAGTTCCGGCTGCCCATAAAGCACGAGGGTATCCGGGGGCCGGCGTGGTCGCCGATGCCCTGACCCTGACAGGCATTACAGTACCCGTTCATTTAACCAACAGAAAAAGGACGACCAACGTGGAAAAACGCAACTTTCGACTTCTGACAATGGCACTCACACTGGCTTTCCTGGCCGGATGCGGCACCACCGGTTCCGTGGATGACGAGGGCGCCGATGCCCGTGACGGACAGGCCTCCGGCGAGCAGGACCAGCGCTCCGAAGGCGGCCGTACCTTTGGCGCCGGCAGCGGTGATGGCATCCGCGATGAGGACCTCAGCCCGGAAGAACGGGAAGCCCGTGAAGCCCGCCGCCAGGCGGAGGAAGCCGAGGCACTGCGCAGCGAGCGGGTGATCTATTTCGACTTTGACAGCGCCGAGATCAAGCGCGAGTCCCGCCCTGTGCTGGAAGCCCATGCCGCCTACCTGTCCGAGAACGGCAGCCGCGAAGCGGTGCTTGAGGGGCATACGGACCAGCGCGGCACCAAGGAATACAACCTGGCCCTGGGGGAGCGCCGTGCCGAAGCGGTGAAGCAGTTCCTGGTGATCAACGGTGTCAGCCGTTCACAGGTCGAAACCGTCAGCTACGGTGAAGAAAAGCCCGCAGCGGAAGGCGACAGCGAAGAAGCCTACTCCGAGAACCGCCGTGTGGAAATCAACTACAACTAAGCGGAGTCCGTGATGCAGCCAATGATCCCGCTCTGCCTGGCCCTGATGCTGGCCGCATCAGGGGCCTTTGCCCAGTCCGTGCCGTCTTTCCAGGACGACAGCGATGACAGTCAGTCCAGTGGCGAGCTGTTTTTCGTCATACAGGAGCTGCGTCAGCAGGTGCGTCAGCTGCAGGGGCAGGTGGAAGAGCAGACCCACAAGATCGACCAGCTCAGCCGCCAGGGGCGGGAGCGTTACGTGGATCTGGACGAGCGCATTCTGGAGCTGGGTGAACGACTCACCCGGCTGGAGGACAGGGCCGCCCAGGGCGGCTCAGGCTCCGGGGGCGCGGCACTGCCACAGGGTGGCTCGGACGATAGCGTGGCCGGAACGGTCAGTGGCGATTCCGGCCAGAAGAAGCGTGACTACCGTCAGCCCGATGAGCAGGAGCGCAAGGACTACGCGGCCATACAAAAGCTGATTCAGGAAGAGCGGGACTACGACGGGGCCCTCGACGCCCTCTTCGAGTTTGTGGACAAGTACCCGGAAGGGGACCTGACGGTGAATGCCTATTACTGGCTGGGCGAGGTGTATCTGGCCAGGGAAAACCCCGACCAGGCCCGGCAGGCATTCAGCATTGTGGTGTCCCGCTATGACGACCACCGCAAGGCGCCGGATGCCCTCTACAAGCTGGCGGTGGCGCAACAGCAGCGTGGCGAGAAGGAAGAGGCCAGAAAGGCGCTGCAGCAGGTGCTGGACCGTTACCCGGAGGCATCCGTCCGCTCCAAAGCCCGTGAGCGGCTGGAATCGCTCTAGCCGCCCTAAAGGCGCACAAGGCTGACAAAAGGCTTGCGTCACCGGCAAAAATCGGTACCATATGCGCCTCGTTTGGGTCGTTAGCTCAGTTGGTAGAGCAGTTGGCTTTTAACCAATTGGTCGTAGGTTCGAATCCTACACGACCCACCACCTATTTTCTGTTGTTCCCCGTTTCCGGGTCGTTAGCTCAGTTGGTAGAGCAGTTGGCTTTTAACCAATTGGTCGTAGGTTCGAATCCTACACGACCCACCATATTCCCCCCGTTTTCCGGCTTGTTACGCCGTCACTGGCTATTGAAACCGGCGGTGCTGATCGCCACATTACTTGTACTGGCCTTTCCGTTTGCCCGGCCCCCTCTCCAGTCAGTGGTGGCTCAGTGAACCAATGTGACATAATTCCATCCCAGTCACAGGGTAAAGGCATTCATGACGGGAGCACGAAACCAGACCATGGCAATAAGCAGCAACATTCAGGATTCTGTGCGGGTGCAGGAGAATCTGGCCCATCAGCAGGCGGCTCCGGCACTGGACAGGGTCTCTCAGGATCAGCTCAAGGCTTCCATCAGGGAGCTGCTGGTGGCCCGTGATGCGGCCCTGGTGGCCCATTACTACACGGACCCGGCCATACAGGCACTGGCGGAAGAGACCGGCGGCTGTGTGGCGGACTCCCTGGAAATGGCCCGTTTTGGCGCCAAGCATCCCGCCAGTACCCTGGTGGTGGCCGGTGTGCGCTTCATGGGTGAGACGGCCAAGATCCTCAGCCCGGAAAAATCCGTCTTCATGCCCACCCTGGAAGCCACCTGTTCACTGGACATCGGCTGCCCGGCCGATGAGTTTGCGGCCTTCTGCGACCAGCACAGCGACCGCACCGTGGTGGTCTACGCCAATACCTCCGCCGCGGTAAAGGCCCGTGCCGACTGGGTGGTCACCTCCAGCTGCGCCGAAGCCATCGTGGAGCACCTGGATGCCCGTGGCGAGAAAATCCTGTGGGCGCCGGACAAGCACCTGGGCAGCTACATCCAGAAGGCCACCGGCGCGGACATGCTGCTGTGGGACGGCGCCTGCATTGTGCACGAGGAATTCAAGGCCCAGGCACTGGAGGATCTCAAGGCCCTGTACCCCGGTGCGGCGGTGCTGGCCCATCCGGAATCCCCGGCACCGGTGGTGGCACTGGCGGATGTGGTGGGCTCTACCTCCAGGCTGATCCATGCCGCCAGGACACTGCCCAACGAGCAGATCATTGTCGCCACGGACAGCGGCATCTTCTACAAGATGCAGCAGGCGGCGCCGGACAAGATGCTGATTGAAGCGCCCACGGCGGGCCGTGGCGCCACCTGCCGCAGCTGTGCCCATTGCCCCTGGATGGCCATGAACGGCCTTGAGAACCTGCACCAGGTGCTCAAACAGGGCGGGCAGGAGATCTTCGTGGAGGAATCCCAGCGGCAAAAGGCGCTGCGGCCGCTGCAGCGCATGCTGGATTTCACAGCGGCCCGGTAACTCCCGTGTCCCTGTGTCTCGATTACTAACCGGCACCGGCACTGACTGATACTCACGCCTTTCCATTGTCAGAGCCCCGGCCTGGCTCGCTCCCCGAGTCCCCAGGAAGCCTTATCGCCTCCGGGACTGCTGCCTCCGGGCTTCCTCCTGGGCCTGGTCCATGCGCTGGCGCAGGACCTCATTGCGGGCGGTGTCGGTGCCGGTGCGCTCCAGTGCCTGTCGGAACTGACGCAGTGCCGCTTCGTAATCCCCCATGAGCATGGCTTTCTCTCCCCGGGCCCGGTGCACCTGCACAATATTGCGGGCCCTGCCATGGGCATCCGCCAGATCCCCCCAGAGGGAGGCATCCTTTGCATGATCCCGCAGCAGCCGCTCATAGAGCCTCGCCGCCTCGCCGGGCCTGTTCCGCTCCATCAGCGTTTCCGCCAGGGTGCGTGTCAGTGGCAGGTTGCCCGGGTTGCGCTCCACATGCTCTTCCAGCAGCTGCTGTGCCTCTGCAAACCGCTCCTGGTCTCTCAGGCTGTTGGCCAGCCCCACCACAAAGGTAATGCGACCCTCGCTTTTATCCAGCAGATCCCGGTAAAGGGCTTCTGCCTCACGGGGTTTGTCGTCCTGGCGCAGTGCATGGGCCAGTCCGTAAAGGGACGCCAGCCGGCCCTGGCCCCCGCTCTCGTCGGCCTGCTCACGGAAGCGCTGTGCGGCATCCGATTTGGAGTCGCTGTAACGGACGATGACCCGGGCCCGCATCAGGTGGTACTCCAGGTTCTGTGAGTAGTCCCCGGAGGCGAGCTGCTCGGCCCGGTTGCGGCTGTCCGCCACCCGGGATTCCGTCAGTGGGTGGGTGGAGAGGTACTCCGGTGCCCGGTTGCGGGCCCGGTTCTGCATCTGGCTGAACATCTCCGGCATACCCCGGGGGTTGAAGCCGGAGCGGTGCAGTATCTCGATGCCCACACGGTCCGCCTCCTGCTCGTGATAACGGCTGTAGCGCAGCATCTTATCGATGGCCACCGCCTGGGTGCCGGCTATGGCGGCAATGCCCGCGTCAGAGCCGGTGGCGGCGGCCAGCAGAATGCCCGCGACAATGCCGGCCACTGTCAGCGGGGTGTCCATGCGCTGCTGCTCCAGGCGGCGTGAGTAGTGCCGCTGGCTGAGGTGGGCGATTTCATGGGCAATGACCGAGGCAAACTGGTGCTCTGTCTCGGCGTGGTAGAACAGACCCGCATTGACACCGATAATGCCGCCGGGGACGGCAAAGGCGTTGATCTGGGATTCGTCCAGGATCACCAGTGTCAGGTTGCGGTCATCCAGTTCCGCATTGGGCACCAGGCGGTAGGTGAGGCTGGTCAGGTAATCCATCATCAGCGGGTCATGGAGCAGTGGCGCATCCTGCCTCAGGGCCGCCATGACCTGTTCGGCGATGGCCTGCTCCTGCTGGCTGGAAATCAGCCCGCCGCCGGCACCGGCCATGGAGGGCAGCTCATCGCTGGCCGGTGACAGGGCCGGCAAGGCCAGCAGGAGTCCGGCCAGTACCGGGCGGGTGCGCCGCCGCAGGCGGTTCAACAGGGATTGTCTGATAGGGGGACTACAGCTTGCCATTTTGCGCCTTTGCCAGCATGCGGTGTGGGGTCATCCACACCTTACCGGACCATGCCATAAAACCGTGTATGAAAGTAGTGACAGCCCTGTTATGCGGACGTTTCACCGGGTGGGACAGGGCAGGGGCTGGCGTGCTATTGTTGACAGTCTCAAGTCCACTCCGATCACCATCGGCCCAGCCCACAGGAACGCCCCGACATGGCTCACAAGACAGCCGCAGAAACCCTGGATGCGACCGGTCTGACCTGCCCCATGCCGTTGCTGAAGACCAAGCTGCGCCTCAACAGCATGGAGCCTGGTCAGGCTCTGGAAGTGCTGGCCACGGATGCCGGCTCAGCACGGGATATTCCCGCGTTTCTCAATCTCAGTCGCCATTCACTGGCTCATCAGGAATACGACGGTGAGCGTTACCGGTTTGTGATTGTCTGTGGAGGTGATTCCCGGCCACCGGAGTCTGGTGAATCATGAGAAAACTGCTGCGTTCACTGGCCGTCAAATACTTTTCCGATGAAGAGGCGGTGGTCCTTTTTCTGATCCTGGTGGCCGCGCTGCTGGCGGTGGTTTTCCTTGGCAATATACTGGGGCCGGTGATCGCCGCGCTCATTATCGCGTTTATTCTGCAGGGCCTGGTCAGCAAGCTCAAGGCTCTGGGCCTGCCCCATCTGGTTTCTGTTCTGTCGGTGTTCGTGCTGTTTGTGGGGGTGCTGGTGAGTTTTATCTTCGGCATGCTGCCACTGATCTGGACCCAGATCTCGGCACTGGCCGTGGAGCTTCCGCGCATGATCCGGGCGACACAGCGGTACCTGGAAGTGCTGCCCCAGGAATACCCTCAACTGGTGTCCATCGAAGAGGTCAACGCCCTGTTCCAGCAGATTACCTCTGAGGTGGGCAAAGTGACCCAGTGGCTGGTGTCTTTTTCACTGGAAAGTATTTCCAACCTGGTGGTTCTGCTGATCTATCTGGTGCTGGTGCCCATTCTGGTGTTTTTCTTTCTCAAGGACCGGGATCAGATTCTGGCGGCCCTCAGCCGGCTGCTGCCGTCCCGGCGGCCACTGATGAATACCATCTGGAATGAAATGAACCTGCAGTTTGCCAATTATGTACGGGGCAAGGCCCTGGAGATTCTCATTGTGGGGGCGGTGACCTTCCTCAGTTTCACCCTGCTGGGGCTGAACTACTCACTGCTGCTGGCCCTTCTGGTGGGGATGTCGGTGGTGATTCCCTACATTGGCGCGGCGGTGGTGACCGTCCCTGTGGCCATGATCGGCCTGTTCCAGTTTGGCTGGAGCCCGGAGTTCTTCTGGCTGATTGCCATTTATTTCACCATACAGGCCCTGGACGGCAATGTGCTGGTGCCTCTGCTGTTCTCGGAGGTGGTGGACCTCCACCCGGTGGTGATTATTCTGGCGGTGCTCTTTTTTGGCGGCATCTGGGGCCTTTGGGGGGTCTTTTTTGCCATTCCACTGGCCACCCTGGTGAATGCTATCATCAAGGCCTGGCCGGTGGTGGAGGTCCCGCCCGGTGACGTCATGGGGGTGGCGTCCGGAAAAGCCGCCGACTACTCCAGACCACCCATGCCGGAAGACCCTCCCGGGGGTGGATGACGCTTTTTTCACAGAGGCTTGTGTCCCTGACAGGCCAACATTACCATTACGGTTTTCATGCAATGGAGCGGTTATGATCACTGGCAGCCTGGTCGCACTTGTGACCCCGATGCATCCGGACGGCACCCTGGACTGGGAGCGACTGGACCGGTTGGTGGACTTTCATCTGGAGTCCGGCACCAACGGCATTGTGGCGGTGGGCACCACCGGTGAGTCCGCCACACTGCGCCCCGACGAGCACCTGTCGGTCATCCGCCGCGTGGTGGAGCGGGTCAACGGCCGTATCACGGTCATCGCCGGTACCGGCGGCAACTCCACCCACGAGTCCGTGGACCTCACCCGTGAGGCCCACCACATCGGCGTGGACGCCTGCCTGCTGGTGGTGCCTTATTACAACAAGCCCACCCAGGAAGGGCTGTACCGCCACTTCAAGACCGTGGCGGAATCCGTGCCGGTGCACCAGATGCTGTACAATGTCCCCGGCCGTACCGCCTGTGACATGCACAACGAGACCGTGCTGCGCCTGGCGGACATACCCAATATCATCGGCATCAAGGACGCCACCGGCAATGTCAGCCGTGGTGAAGAGCTGATCCAGATGGTGGGTGACAAGATTGCCGTTTACTCCGGTGACGACGGCACCGCCATGGAGCTGATGTTGCGTGGGGGCAGGGGCAACGTCTCGGTGACGGCCAATGTGGCGCCCAGGACCATGGCGGATCTGTGCGCCGCGGCCATTGCCGGCGACGAGACCCGGGCCCGTGAGCTGAACGATAAGCTGATGCCCCTCAACCGCAAGCTGTTCCTTGAGGCCAATCCGATTCCGGTCAAGTGGGCCCTGCAGCAGATGGGCATGATCGAAGCAGGCATCCGCCTGCCCTTGACGCCACTGAGCGAGGAATACCACCAGGACGTACTGGACGCCCTGCGTGTGGGTGGTGCCCTTTAACGCCGCCCTTTCATCCGTGTTTGATGGAGATTCAATGCCTATTCTCAATGGAGCGGCCCCCCGGACGGGCCGCTTTTTGCTCGTGCTGTCACTGGCCGCCTCCATGGCGGGCTGCAGTCTGTTTCCCGATCGTGCGGAGTCCTACCTGGACGAGCCCGAGGGTGAGCCACTGACCGTACCGGAAGGGGCCGACCGCAGCCGCCTTCAGAGCCAGTACCCCATCCCGGAGACCCTGTCCGTGTTGAGGGTGACAGAAGAGCGCCGTGAGGAAGGTTACGAGCTGCCAGAGCCGCCGGATCTGACGGCGGATATACTGGAACAGGACTACAGCATCGAGCAGTCCGGTGATCAGGTCTGGCTGCTGGTGAATGACGTGCCAGGCCGTGTCTGGCCGGCGGTATCCGCCTTTCTGCGGGAGCAGGGCATTGAGCTGGCCGCGGACAACCCGCGCACGGGTCTCAAGCAGACCCGGATCCTCAATGACAGCCAGAGAGCCCGTCAGTGGCTGGACCTGGAGGGCGGGGAGGGGGAAACCCTGCGAGTGGCCCAGTTCCGCATTGCTCATGGGGTTCGTGCCCGCAGCAGTGAGGTCCAGGTTCGCCTGCCGGCGGTGCAGGAGCGTCCCGCTCCGGTGCTGCCCTGGAACCCGGCACCCCGTAAGCCCGCGCTGGAGCGCCGCATACTGGACGACATGGCGATCTATTTCAGCGACACGGACGACACCAAGGCGTTCTCCCGCGTGGCTCTGAACCTGCCCCGTGACAACCCGGTCAGCCGTGAGATGGACAACGGCGAACTTGAGGCGTTGACACTGGCGCTGGATTTCGACCGTGCCTGGTTTGAAGTCGGCCGCGCCCTGTCAGCGGCGGAAATTGCCGTGGTGGACCTCGACCGCAGCCTGGGAGAGTGGCGTGTGGACTTCCGCGACCCGGACGACCGCGGCCGTCGCTGGCTGTTCTGGAAAGAGCGTTGGGAGCCGGAATACACATTCCTGCTGCGCCTTGAGGGGCAGGGCCAGGACCAGCGCCTGACGGCGCGCAGGGCCCCTGATTACGAGGGTGAGGACCGCTCAGAAGAGTTGCTGCGCACCCTGTTCAACGAGATGCAGTAAGGCCGGACCGCGATTGCAGTCATAATGCGGGCCCATAGGGCCCTGTCAGGAGAACCCATGGAAAAACGTCAGGAACTCTACGCCGGCAAGGCCAAGTCCGTGTACAGCACCGATGACCCCAAGCGGGTGATCATGCTGTTCCGTGATGACACCTCGGCCTTTGATGGCGAAAAGGTCATGCAGCTGGCGCGCAAAGGCCAGGTCAATAACCTGTTCAACGCCTTTATCATGGAGCGCCTGGCCGAGGCCGGCGTGCCCACCCACTTCGAGCGGGTGCTCAGTGCCCGTGAATCCCTGGTGCGCAGCCTGGACATGATGCCGGTGGAGTGCGTGGTGCGTAACGTGGCGGCCGGCAGCCTGTGCCGCCGGCTGGGCGTCAAGGAAGGCCAGGACCTCAGCCCGCCCACCTATGAGCTGTTTCTCAAGAACGACGCCCTTCATGACCCCATGATCAACGAGTCTCTGGCCGTCACTTTCGGCTGGGCCAGTGCGGAAGAGCTGGATGAAATGAAGGCTTTGACTTATCGTGTTAACGGCGTCTTGCAGCAACTGTTCCGGGATGCCGGCATGTTGCTGGTGGACTACAAGCTGGAATTCGGCCGTTGCGATGGCCGGATTGTACTGGGCGACGAGTTCAGTCCCGACGGCTGCCGCATCTGGGATGCCCAGACACGCCGCAAAATGGACAAGGACCGTTTCCGCCAGGATCTGGGTGACGTGATCGAAACCTACGAAGAAGTGGGGCGTCGTCTGGGTATCGATTTTGAAGCAGTTGGAGTTGATTCATGAACAAGAAACTGACAAGCCTGACCGGTGTCGCCCTGCTGGCCGCCGCCGGTACCGCCAATGCCGATGTGATTCCACTGGTGGATGTTGACGTCTCCGTCAATTCCTGGAAAGCCGCGGTATCCGGTGATGTCCGTTCCGGCGATGACCCCCAGGACCTGGAAAACGATCTGGGTTTTGACAGCTATCAGCAACTGGGCTGGCAACTGCGTGTGGCACACCCTGTGCCGGTATTGCCCAATGTGCGGGTGCGCTTTACGGAGTTCGACGAGACTGAAAACGGCCAGGCCAGCTCCAGCTTCCGGGGCGTGGACTTCACCAACCGGGATGTGCGCACCACACTGGATCTGAGCAACTTTGACTATACTCTCTATTACACCGCGCCATTGCCGGTTGTGGGTCTGGATATTGGCCTCAACGTCAAGCACTTCAACGGTGAGGTGGAGATTCAGGACCGCAATGACGAGAGCCGTCGCGAGCGGGTCAACCTGAACGAGTACCTGCCCATGATTCATGCCCATGGCCGTGTGGATCTGCCACTGACCGGTCTGCGTGCCGGTGCCGAGGTGAATCACGTTTCCTATGACGGGGATTCCCTCTCGGACGTGGAGCTGTATCTGGGTTACAGCTACGACCTGTTCTATGGCCAGGTGGGTTACCGGGATTTTCGCGTGGACGTGGAAGCCTCCGATGACCTGGAAATCGACGGTGAAATCAACGGCCCCTTCGCACGCATCGGGGTGGAGTTTTAATCCGCTTTTCAAGCGATAACGGCCATGCCGCTGCATGGCCTCACTGAACGAACAGGGAGACTCCATTGCGCGTTCTGGTCACCGGCACCGCCGGATTTATTGGTTCCCACGTGGCTCTGCGGCTGCTGGCCAGGGGTGAAGAGGTGATTGGCGTGGACAACGTCAATGACTACTACGACGTCAACCTCAAAGAGGCACGGCTGGCCCGCCTCACCGGCGACCCCGGCTTTACCCAGGAGCGTGTGGACGTGGCGGACCGTGGGGCCATGGAGCGCATCTTCGCGGAGTATCGCCCGGAGCGGGTGGTGCACCTGGCCGCACAGGCCGGGGTGCGCTACTCCATCGAGAACCCCCACGCCTACGTGGACGCCAACCTGGTGGGCTTCATGAACATACTGGAAGGCTGCCGTCACAACGACGTCCGTCATCTGGTGTATGCCTCCAGCAGCTCTGTGTATGGCGCCAACGAGGCCATGCCGTTCTCCGTGCACGACAACGTGGACCATCCACTGAGCCTCTATGCCGCCTCCAAGAAGGCCAACGAGCTGATGGCCCACACCTACAGCCACCTGTACCGGCTGCCCACCACCGGCCTGCGGTTCTTTACCGTCTACGGCCCCTGGGGGCGCCCGGACATGGCGCTGTTCATTTTCACCAGAAAGATCCTGGCGGGGGAGCCCATTGACGTGTTCAACCACGGCAAACACCGCCGGGATTTCACCTACATCGACGACATCGTCGAAGGGGTGATCCGCACACTGGACCACGTGGCACCGGCCAACCCGGACTGGTCCGGACAGGCGCCGGACCCGGGCACCAGCAGTGCCCCTTACCGGCTGTACAACATCGGCAGCAACAACCCGGTGGAGCTGTCCCGTTTTATCGAGATCCTGGAGCAGTGCCTGGGCAAAAAGGCGGAGAAAAACTTCCTGCCGCTGCAGCCCGGTGACGTGCCCGCCACCTACGCCAACGTGGACGACCTGATCAACGATGTGGGCTACCAGCCCGACACCACCGTGGAAACGGGCATCCGCCACTTCGTGGACTGGTACCGGGATTTCTATCAGGTCTGAACCGGCTCTTGACCCGGCCACCCGGTGTCGCTATTCTACGCACCGTTCACAGGCCAGTGGCCTGGCCAGGGTGGCCTCACCCGGGTAACAACGCTTAACAGGACCATAGCTCAGTTGGTTAGAGCGCTGCCTTGACATGGCAGAGGTCGGCAGTTCGAATCTGCCTGGTCCTACCAACATAAAAAAGGCGCTCCTCCAGGGGCGCTTTTTTTATGTTGGCCAGAAACGGCCAGATGAGAACGGCCGAAAGCAGTTCGACCGGAGCGCACCAGCGCGGAGAAAGCTTTTTTTGTAACATGTCAGTGTTTGCAGGATCCCTCTCAGTGAAGGCTGACAAAACGCGAATCAGCCAGCTGTCGTTGAAATAGAGGGGTATATGTTCGTAGCAAGCGGTTATCGCATCCTGACCGGGGCAAGACCTGCCGGCCTGTTGCTGGCATTCATCCTGTCACTCACGGCCACGGTGCCGGCACTGGCCGGATCCGGGTCTGCCCACAGTGGCCAGAGCCTGGATGTGCCGCTGATCCAGTTCAATGTGGGGCAGGTGGGCATCGACAAGCACCTGGAAGAGCCCTGGCGTTACGAACTCCAGTACCGCTTTGCCCCCAGAACCCCTTACCGGCTTGTTCCTTCACTGTCCATCGCCTGGGCCAATAACGACGCCAACTACCTCGCTGCCGAACTGCGCCGGGATTTCCGTCTCAATGGACCCTGGCTGCTTACCCCCAGCTTTGGTGTCGGACGCTTCAACAACCGATTGAATCTGGACCTTGGCAAGGCCCTGGAATTCCGCAGTGGCCTTGAGCTGAGTTATCAGTCTGACGCCGGCTACCGGCTGGGTGCGGCCATCTTCCACCTATCCAACGGGAGCCTCTCGGACAAGAATCCGGGCACGGAAACTCTGGTGGTGACTTTTACCAGCCCGGTGTCGTTACTGGGACGCCTGTTTCGCCGTTAAGGCGCCGATATCAGCCTCCCGGATTTTTCTGCCCTCTGCCACCTTTCCCAATACAGCACCGTCTCCTGTGAGCCAACGAAGAGCGTGATGCGTTTCGCTTTCTCTGCGAATAAAATTGATTATCATTAACAATATAATTATTATTCATTGCGCTGTGATTCATTCCTATTCCTGAAGGACAATCTTTGCCATGAAAATGTCATCCATTATTGCCTCCAGCCGCCGCCACGCCGGCCTGACCGCTCTGCTTCTGGCACCTCTGCTGCTTGCCGGTTGCGGCGGTTCCTCATCCGGCACCAGTGTCACCAACAGTGGTGTCTGCGCCGAGTTCGACTGCCCCGCCATGCTGACCAATCTGGGTGAGAACATCATGCTGCCGGCCATGGAGGACTTCTCCGTTCAGTCAGCGGCTCTGGAGCAGGCCGCACTGGACTACCAGCAGGCATTGCGTGACTCCGGCGGGGACGAGGTTCCTCAGGCGAAAAACGATTTCCAGACCGCCTGGCAGCAAGCCATTCTCGCGTGGCAGTCGGTGGAGGTGATGCAGGTGGGGCCACTGGTAGACGGTCCGCGTGAGCTGCGGAACGAAATTTATTCCTGGCCCAGCACCAGCACATGTGCGGTGGATCAGGAAGTCATTGCCGCCGAAGTGGACAATTACGACATCAGTGATGTCACACCTCTGCGCAAGGGTCTGGACGCACTGGAATACCTGCTGTACACAGCCGATTTGAATGAAACCTGCCCCGATAATGTGGATTCGGTACAAAACTGGAATAACCGCCTTGATTCGGACAAGCGCCAGACCCGGGCGGATTTCGCGGTACATGTCGCGGCTGGTATTAACAGCCGGGGTAGCGAGCTGGTGAATGCCTGGAAGGGGACGGATGGGTATCTGGCGAAACTGAGTGACCCGGAAGCCGCGGGCAGTGGTTTCAGCAGTGCACAGGATGCGGTTAATACCGTCTCCGATGCCCTCTTTTACATCGAGAAGCAGGTCAAGGACATCAAATTGGCCGAGCCGCTGGGTATCAAGGGCACCTGCGATAACGCCTGCCCCGAACTGGTGGAAAACCCCCTGAGCCAGCGCAGCAAGGAACATGTGCGCCAGAACATGGTGGCCTTTCAGAGTCTGTTTCTGGGCAATGCGGCTGACAGCACCGAAGCACGACTCGGATTCGACGACCTGCTCAATGCCGCCAGTGGCGAGAATGTGGCCGGTGCCATGGAGACGGACATCAATGCCACTCTGGATGAGATTGCCAATCTCAGCGGCTCCTTTTTTGCGGCTCTGGACGGAGCTGCAACCGGCCGTGAGCAGATTCAGGTAATTCACGACAAGGCCAAGAAAGTCACTGACCGTCTCAAGGAAGACTTCCTGACCGTTATCGGACTGAGTATCCCGGATGCCGCCGCCGGCGATGGCGATTAACAAGGCCTTCTGTGCCACACACCGAATAACGGCAACCCGGGAGGTCGATGCTGATGGATGGCTTAACGCCTTACATTGAGGCATTGCAGAGCTTTCTGAGTTATCCCTCGGACCCGTCCAAACGGGTCTATGGGGTCTATATCCTGGGGACCCTGGGCATACTGCTGCTGATGGCGCTCTGGCAGCGGTTGCGCCCGTCGGGGCCGGGGGAGAGGAACGCCCTGCAGGTGTTTTTCAACCCCCGTGTCTGGACACACCCCTCGGCCCGGCTGGACTACCAGCTGGTGGTGATCAATCCATTAATCCAGACTTTTTTTGCCGGTCTCGCCAGCCTGTCACTGGTGCCGGTTGCACTGCAGGTCTCGGATTCCCTGTCGGTCCTGCTGGGCTCCGTGTCACTGGAGTGGCCCAGGGCACGGGTGACACTGGCGTTCACCCTGGCGCTGTTTGTGGCGGACGACTTTTCCCGCTTTCTGCTCCATTACCTGATGCACAAAGTGCCCTGGCTCTGGTCCATTCACCGCCTGCACCATTCGGCGGAAGTGCTGACGCCACTGACGGTCTACCGCATTCATCCCATCGAGAGTCTGCTGTACAGCCTGCGCATGGTGCTGGCACAGGGGCTGGTGCTGGGGCTGTTTTTCTTCGCATTCGGCATGCGTCTGTCCGCCTGGGAGATCGCTGGCGCCAACCTGTTCACCTATGCCTTCAATTTTGCCGGCTCCAATCTGCGCCACTCCCATGTGTGGCTTTCATTCGGCCCCTGGCTGGAGCGGATCTTTATCAGCCCGGCACAGCACCAGATCCATCACAGCAATGCCCCGAGGCATTTCGACCGCAACATGGGGTCTTTCCTGGCGGTCTGGGATGGCCTGTTCGGAACCCTGACACCGGCCCGTGGCGAGACGGTCACGGGTTTTGGTCTGAGACAGAATCAGCCCAGCCCCCATACCCATCTGCTGAATGCCTACGGCGAACCCGTCCTGGATCTGGGGCGGCAGATGGTCCGGTTTTACCCCGTCAGGCCCGTGGAGAAGGGCACACCGTCCTTGTCAGGTCAAAACTCGGAAGTTTCTGCTAATGAAGTTGCGAATTATTATCATTAATAATAGTATTCGCATCGATGAACGCAACCCAAAAGGATAAACGGACATGATTCAGAAAAAACTATTGGCTTCAGCCGTCGCCGTCGCCCTGACAGTGGGTCTGACCGGTTGTGGGGGTTCAAGCAACTCCGACAACAACAAGGAAGAGGAAGTGGCACTGACTTACAATTTCCAGAGTCGCTTTATCAATGGTGCTGAGAGTGCACAGTATCCGGGGCAGACTACCCGTCATGTTCTGATCGCCGATCTCAATACCACCATCAATGGGCTGAAGCCGGAAAACAAAACCCAGCAGGATATTGTTGATGTCCTCAACAGCTTCTACCAGGAAGGGACCGCTGCCATTGGTGATAACGCTCTCCTGCTGACTACGGACCCGGCCACCAAACAGGATACCTACAACGAGATTTCAACCGACAAGAATCTGGTGGGTAAAACCGCCGGCAATGACGATGTCACGGATCACAAAGACTGGGATGGTGGCGATTTTGTGGGCTGGAACACCAGCACAGACCCGGATTCGCCCAATCAGCTGATTCAGGACTGGTTCAACGCCATTGGCGCCAACGTGGAGAGCGACTTCCAACGCAGCACCCCGCGCACAGATCCGGTGGCTGATGGCAAGGATGAAGAGCTAGAGGTGTATCACACTGATGACGGTCTGGATCTCAAGCAGCTGGTTCAGAAGTTCCTTCTGGGCGCGGTGCCATTCTCCCAGGGCACCGACGATTACCTGGATGATGCAACGGCCAACAAGGGTCTCCTGACAGACAATACCAGTGCCGCCGATAATGGGGCTGCTGCTTTTACCGACCTGGAACACCAGTGGGATGAAGGCTTCGGCTACTTCGGTGCCGCCCGTGATTACCTGGCCTACACCGACGAGGAAATCGCCGGCAAAGGCGGTCGTGCCGCCTATGAAAACGGTTACCACGACACCGACAATGACGGTGCCATCGACCTGGTGGGCGAGTTCAACTTCGGCCACTCCCAGAATGCCGCCAAGCGGGATCTGGGCAGCCAGTCAGGCACTGACTTCACCAAGCAGGCCATGGAAGCCTTCCTGGCGGGCCGCGCACTGATCAGCGCTGCGGACGGTGCTCTGAGCGATGCCGAGCTGGAAGAGCTCCAGGGCGTTCGTAATCAGGCCGTGGAAGCCTGGGAGAACGCCATTGCCGCCACTGTGGTGCATTACATCAACGATGTGCTGGGTGACATGGATAACGCGGATGCCAATGATGGCAGCTACAGCTACATCGACCACACCAAGCACTGGAGCGAGTTGAAAGGCTTTGCACTGGGCCTGCAGTTCAACCCCCGCTCCCCGTTGAACGCATCCTCTGACAACCAGAGCTTCGACACACTGTTTGCCGAGTTCCACGGTCTGGTGAGTGAGCGTCCTTCGCTGCCTGGCGCTCAGGACTTTTCAACGTACCGTGATGACCTGATCTCGGCGCGGACCCTGATGCAGAACGCCTACGGCTTTGCCGAAGAGGACGTGCTCAACTGGTAATCCTTTCAAGGGAGAGTACCGCCATGGATGGCTTTGCTGTTACCACCGTGACAACACCTTTTCAGGTGTCACTCCGGTAAAGCGGCGCCCTGTCGGGGCACCGCTTTTTTCGGTTCAGTCATCGAGACCAGGGGCCTTCGCAGTGGTCACTGCCATGACGGCAGCGTCCAGCGCGCAGATTCCCGGGAAACCGGTCGGGTACAGGTTGCGCGGCTCCGTTTTTTCAGGATTTATTCAGGGTTTACTGAACCTTCAGCGCAGAAAAGAGCCTCCAACGCTGAAAAAGAGCCATCAGCGAAGAAAAGAGCCATCAGCGAAGAAAAGAGCCATCAGTGCTCCAACAGCCTTCAACATTTAAAGAGGTCCCCCATGTTCAGAACCCCCCGGTATTTCCCATTGACGGTCAGTCTGGGTGTTATCGCCCTGATAGCCGCGACACCCCTTCAGGCGCAAGAGTCCGGGCAGGACGACACGGGGCAGGGCAGCGAGGGGACGTCCGGTGAAACCCTGTTCCGCCTCAATACCGTCCATGTCCTGGGCCAGACGGAGACCGACTACGCCACCGCCACCGGTGCCGCCCACCGGGTGGACGAGGGCACACTGGAGCGGGATGAGCACGACAACATCCACCGCATCCTGCAGGATGTGCCGGGGGTCTATGTGCGGGGTGAGGACGGCTTTGGCAACCGGCCCAATATCGGCCTGCGGGGCACCACCACCGAACGCAGCCAGAAGATCACCCTGATGGTGGATGGGGTGCTGGCGGCACCGGCGGCCTATTCCGCGCCAGCGGCCTATTATTTCCCCCAGGTGTCGCGCATGACCGGCGTCGAGGTGGTGAAAGGCCCCGCCGCCATACGCTACGGGCCGGCCACCGTGGGGGGCGCCCTGAACCTGGTCACACGTCCTGTGCCCTCCAGGCGCAGCGCCGGGCTGGATCTGGCAGTGGGTGAGGACGGCTACCGCAAGGCCCACGGCTACGCTGGCGACGCCTTTGCCCGTGGCGGTGTGCTGGTGGAGGGCATACAGACCCGTTCCGATGGCTTCAAGAACCTGGACAACGGGGCCGACACCGGCTTTGAGAAAAACGACCTGATGGTCAAGGGGCGTCTGTTCAGCGACCCCTCACGGGCGCTTTACCAGCAGCTGGACCTGTCACTGGAGTACGCCGACGAAACCTCCGACGAGACCTACCTGGGCCTGACCGACGGGGACTTCCGCGACACCCCCTATAGGCGTTACGCCGCCAGCCAGAACGCCCTGTTCGAGTGGACCTACCGCAAGGCCCAGCTCAGCCATCTGGTGGAATTCAGTGACCGCCTGTCACTGACCACCACCGGCTACTACCAGACCTTTGAACGGGACTGGAACAAGCTCAACGGATTCAACTCGGACCGCAGCCTGAATGAAATACTGGCCAACCCCGATGCCGGCCTGAACCAGGAATTCATGGCGGTACTGCGGGGCGAGAAGGACAGCGACACCAATGAAGAGACACTGATTGTGGGCAGCAACGACCGGGAGTTTTTCTCCCGTGGCATCCAGTCCATGCTCTCATGGTCACTGGACGCCGGCCCCTGGCAGCACAATCTCAGCTTCGGCGCCCGATTCCATCAGGATCAGATCGAGCGCAACCACACCGAGCAGGGCTTTCTGATGCGCAGCGGCCGCCTGGAAGCCGACGGCGAGCCGGTGGCACAGACACTGCTGCAGCGGGAAAACGCCGACGCCATCGCGCTGTTTGTGCAGGACGATATCCGTATGGGTCGCTGGCGCATCACTCCCGGGGTCCGCCTGGAGTCGGTGGACTACGAGTCCGTGAACCAGCAGACCGGCCGGAAGCTGCGCAATGATAACCGGGAAATCCTGCCGGCCATTGGCGCTTTCTACCAGTGGCGCCCCTCGCTGGGTTTTCTGGCCGGTGTTCACCGGGGCTTTGTGCCCTCAGGCCCCGGGGTGGGGCAGGGCATTGAGCCGGAAAAAAGCATCAGCTACGAGGCGGGCATGCGCTATAACCGTGGCGTGACCCGGGCGGAGCTGATCGGTTTCTTCAACGACTACTCCAACCTCAAGGGGGTGTGCACCTTCTCCTCCGGCTGTACCGAGGCCAATGGCGAGGCCTTCAACGGCGGTGCCGTGGAGGTCTATGGCCTGGAGGCACAGGCCGGCCACGAGTGGCGCCTGAACAACGGCTGGGCCGTGCCGGGGCTGATGACCTACACCTTCACGGAAACGGAGTTCCAGACCACCTTTGACTCGGATTTTGCCCTCTGGGGCGAGCGGGTGCGCAAGGGCGACCCTCTGCCCTATATGCCCCGCCATCAGCTGGCCGCCAGCCTGGGGCTTGAAGGCGCTGTCTGGGGTGTGAACCTGAAGGCCAGCTATTTCAGCGAGCAGGACGAACAGTCCGGTGAAGGGGGACCCCTGGAGGATTCCACGGTGCCGTCCTACACCGTGCTGGACGCCACGGCCCACTACCGGTTCACACCGGGACAGGAGGTTTACCTCAAGGCGAACAACCTGCTGGACGAGGAGTACCTGATTTCCCGCCGCCCCTTCGGTGCCCGCCCGGGTCAGCCCCGAACACTGATCGCCGGCTACAAGATCCGCTTCTGACCTCCCATGGCGCCACGGGCCTGATCCGTGGCGCCGCCCCGGCCTTTCCCGTCCTGACCGCCCGTTACGGCCAACAGGCACATATCCCGCCCGGTTCCGGTATACTCGCCAAAACAACAAACCAAGGAACCCCGGTTATGCGCAAAGTTCTGCTCTGGACGCTGTCAGTGACGGCCTTGTTGATTATCGCCCTGGTGCTGTTTGTCAGCCGTCCCTGGTCCGACTACAGCCCCCTCACCATGCTGGATCTGTTCGAGGAAGGGGTGCGTGAAGAGAATTTCCGCCATATGGAGCGGGTCTTTCCCTACACCACCATCCAGGCTCCTGCTGAGTCCCATTCCTTCCCCCGCAACGAGCTCCCCGTGGTCGGCCACTATGAGTTCAACGGGGAAACCCGGGACATGGCCGAGTTTGCCGAGCGCACCCGCACCACCGCGATGCTGGTGCTGAAAGACGGTGAGATCGTTCACGAGAGCTACTTCCGAGGGGCCTCTGAAGG
>JAWWAC010000022.1:0-44567 GCA_033721915.1 Oleiphilaceae bacterium | reverse complement strand
TTCTGCGCGGTTCGCCCGCCCGGGCACCACGCTGAGCGCAACAAGACCATGGGCTTCTGTTTTTTCAACAACATCGCCGTGGCCGCACTGCATGCCCTGAACTTCCATAACCTGCAGCGCGTGGCCATCGTGGATTTTGATGTGCACCAGGGCAATGGCACCGTGGATATCTTCCGGAACGATCCCCGGGTGATGATCTGCTCCAGCTTCCAGCACCCTTTCTACCCGTTTGGCCCGGTGCATGGGCTCAGGGAGGACATTCTCAACCTCCCGTTGCCGGCCCACAGCAGCGGCCTTCAGTTCCGTCGCCAGGTGGAACAGGCCTGGCTGCACCGCCTGCAAGACTTCCGGCCCCAGCTGATTCTGATCTCGGCGGGCTTTGATGCGGACAAGCGCGATCCCCTGGCGCAGCTGGAGCTGGGCCCGCGGGACTTCCGCTGGATCACGGAGATGGTGACGGATGTGGCCCGCCAGTGCTGCCGGGGGCGCGTGGTTTCCATGCTGGAAGGGGGGTACCACCTGGAGGCTCTGGCGGAAGGGGTTGAGGCCCACCTGGGAGAATTAGTGCGGCTCAACCACCCAGCGGCCCGGGGTTTTACCTTCTGAGCGCAGCCTTGGGGAGAAAATTTCCGACAGACGGCCAGAGCGCTCCAGCTGCTCAAGGGCGTTTTTCAGTAAGCCGTCCGTGGTGTTGTCAGGGCCCTGATTCGAGCGATAAAACATCCCCCTGGCAGGCTCCAGTTCAAACAGGATATTCAACGCCGGCCTTTCCTCCTCAGGCATGGCCTCATAGGCTCCGGCCATGGCCATGTCCGAGCCGATCATGGCGTCCAGGCGCCCGCGATGCACCAGTTCCAGCCCCTGCCTCATGTCCTGCACTGGTACCCGCACAATCCCCTCATGACGGTTGAAGGTGGCACCATAGTAGGTGCCCCGGATGTAGCCCACGGGACGGCCAGTGAGATCATCCAGTGAACGGGGGGAGGCCCGGGCATCTTCCTGTACCGGACCCAGGGCCAGAACACGCAGAGCCACCAGCTCCCGGACAGGTGTGGCGATCTCGTTCACACGAGGGGATTCGAAGGCAATGGAGTAATCCACCTCGCCCCGCTCCAGCTCAAGCAGGGCCCGGGAAAGGGGGCGCAGGTAATACACAAGCTCGAGGTCCGTGGCCTTGTTCAGCTCCTGCAGCAGTTCCATCAGCATGCCCGCCGGATTGCCCTGCTCATCCACGTAGCCCCAGGGGTCCACCTGGGGAATCGCCACCCGAACCTCGGATTCGGCCTGGAGGGCCAGAGGAACACACAACAGCGCCACGAGCAAGATCGCCCGGCTCAAGCAGTACAGTGACTTATCGATCAAACCGGAGCGTCGATACACGCAGTGGACTCCTGAGCAACAACACAAAGAGTGAGCACTCCCCTGGCAATCCGGGAGTGCAGCGCACGGCCTTGCCAGACTCAGACAGTCATAACGCCATCAGCCGGGATTGACCACTTCGGAACGGATACCGTCCCAGCCATCCTTGACCGAGCGCAGCAACTTGGCCATTTCATCCAGCTTGGCTTCATCGTTACGGATGCTGGCCTCAAGGAGGCCTCGCTCAATGTAATCATAGAGCGCTTCCAGGTTGCCCGCCAGCTCACCGCCTTTCTCAAAATCCAGGAAGCCGCGCAGACCGGAGACAATCTCGATGGCCTTGCCAATGAGCGTGCCCTTGGCCGCATAGTCCTTCTGCTGGATTTTGCCCTTGGCCATGTAAATACGCTCCAGGGCGCCGTTGAACAGCAGCTGGATCAGACGATGAGGATCGGCGTCCATGGTGCTGGTCTGGGTGTTTACCTGTTGATACTGCTGCAATGCATTCATGGTTGTGCCTCAAGATTGCCAGGTTCAGGAATTATTTGTTTCTGTTGGGAGCCAGTGACGCCAGCTGCTGAGTCAGGAAGTCACCGGTGTTGTTGAACTGAGAGATCAGGGCGTCCGCTGCCGCAAACTGAGTGGAAAGACGTTCCCTGAGGGCATTGATCCGCTCTTCCAGATCCTGACGGCCCTCGGCAACACGTTCCAGGTCGCTGCGCAGTGAATCACTGCGGGAAGCGAGTATGCCCCCTTCGTCCTGCAGTGCGTTAATGCGGTCAACAACGCTGCTGCCCACCCCTTCGAGGAAGCGGACAGTGCCACGATCGCCAATGTCCGTGCCGGCAATACGCACCTGAATACCGGACGCATCACCCTGGTCGGCCCCCAGGAACAGCACCTGGCCATCCCCCTCGGCCTGCTGGCCGTCAATGGTGCCCACCACATCCGTGCCCGCCACACCCGTACCGGGATTCAGCCCCAGGGCGGCGGGGGTGTTGGTACCCACCTGGGTGATTTCCACCGAGGATTCACTGCCAAATTTCCGGGAGACAAACTCGAAGCCATTGTCGGCAGAGAGAGAGACATTGACGTCACTGCCAGAGGCCTCGATGACGGAGTTATTGGCAATCTGATCACGGATCTGCTGGAGTACCTGATCCCGGGTAAAGGTCCCTTCCTGCAGGGTGATATCGGCTGAGGTACCACCGTCAATACTCAGGCTGAAGGTGTTGTTGGAAGAGTCCAGCGTGATTTCAGCCGCCACCGGGTCACCGGTAAAGCTGCCACGAGTCGCCAGGGACTCCACATTAATGGCAAATTCCCCCGGCTGGGTATTCACCGTGCTGCGGACAAAGTCCACCTGGCTGTCGCTGGCACGCCCCTGGTTGGCGAACAGCGCCGCCACATCGTCAGGGTTGGCTTTTAACTGGTCCTGGAAAGCCTGGACATCAAAGTCCAGCTTGCCGGTCTCAAAATCCGTGGCAATCCCCACATCGGCCAGACTGCGCACATTGGCGTTCTCAAGACCCGGCACAATCTGCCCCAGATCCCGACGGATCTGATTCATGGTATTACGCACGGCGGAGTCACCGGTCAGAATGCTGCCCTGGCCGGCCTCCGCATCAAAGCTGGTAAACTCCGTGACCAGATCCTGAAGCGCATTGAAGGCATTCACCAGCGACTGGACCCGCTCGGTGGGGAGTTTGATATCCTGAACGACATCGACAGTGGCCGCACTGGTGGTGACTTCATTGGCGATAAAAGTGACACCGTCCACCACGTTATCAATGGAGTTACTGCTGCGGACAATGTCAATGCCATTGATTGTGACATTGGCATCCCGGGCTGCCGTGGTTTCGGTCAGGTTCTTCACATCCGCGTTAAAATTGAACTGATCCAGTGTCGCATCGCCATTGGCGGTGATGCTGATGGCGTTGGCCTCACCGGTCTCGTCGGCATTGAGCACCATGCGGAAACCGTCACCGGTATCCAGGATGGAGGCACTGACGCCAAAGTCCCCTTCATTAATGGCTTTGGCCAGCCCGTCCAGGGTGTTGTTGTTCTCGTCCAGGGTCAGAGTGCCAATCTTGTCACCCACCTGAAAATTCAGGTCACCGGTACCCACGGCGGTGGAATCCCGATCCGCAAAGGTACCAGTGGCCAGAGCCTGTGCCTGGGCCAGTTGGCTGACCTCCACGGAAAAACTGCCTCGACCGGCCTCTGAGCTGTCCACGGAGACACCCACCGCAGAGTTGGAAGACTTGCCCTCGAAGCTCAGCAGTGCACTGGGGTCACTCAGCTGACGGGCTGGCAGGCGCAGTTCTGTCACCGCACTCTGGATCTTGCCCAGCGCGGAGAGTTTGGCATCCGCTTCAGCCTCACGGCGATCCAGTCGCAGTTGCGTCGGTTTTCGCTGTGCCTGGGCCAGCTGATCAATCAGATCGCTGTTCAGAAAGCCTGAGCCGATACCCAACGCTGATATGGACATGGTACACCTCTCATGAAACGAGACTGTGCAGAAAATACTGCATCGCCAATACCTTTAACGGCCAACAGCGGCAAAACTTTGCCTGGTATTGCCGCTTTATTTGTTACTGAGTGTAAGAAAACAGCTTTACGGCCATCGAAGCACTCTGCAAACAGAAGTTCATGAATTACTGCAGGGACCATGCCAAATATCATCAGGCTGGGGTCAGCCGGCACTGCGACCACCCGATGGCGCCGGGCTAGCGCGTCCTGAGATCTTTTACCACGGCCGTATAGGTGGAAACCAGATAGGGCACTGTGTAAGTGAGAATGGCCTTGCCCCATGAGAACGACCCTGCCCCCACCCAAGCCTCCCACTGATTGATCAGCACCAGCACGGTGCCCACCACCAGAGCCAGGCCGAAAGACCGCCGGGGCGTGCCATCGGAAACAGACAGCCGCAAGGCCTGGCGCCAACGGATTTTCCCAACACCGGCCCCCTCTGGATTACGGGAAGACCGGTAATGGTTACTGGCCACGGACCTGGCCACCGGTCAGTGAAGCCCAGGTGAATAGTCGGTCGGCGTCCCGCAGTAGGTAAAGGGCAAAGCAGGCGGCCAGCATGGGCCAGGCGGCGAAGAACAGCAGGTTCTCAAAGGGGTTCAGGTACTGGGCGTAGGAGGATAATGTGGAAATGCCGTGCAGCAGAAACACCAGCCCGTATGTCAGGCGCTTGCGGATGCCCAGCAGAAAGCCCAGGATCAGCACCATCTGCAAGGCCCCCAGTACATAAAAAGCCGTTGCCCCCAGTCCGGCCAGCCCGTAGAAACCCTCAAACACCCTGGCGGCATGATCCGGCTGAACAAACTTGTCCAGAGTCCACATCAGCATGACAACAAAGACCCCCAGTCGCAGTGCCAGAAGGGCCTGTGGCAATCTCTGATCGATTCCGGTATGGGTCATTCCATTCTCCTCTGGGTGATTTCCGCCCCAGGGGCGGAATTCGGGTTGAGCCACAGTGACACCCTGTGGTGACCTGGGTTACAACTGTAACGGATCGCTGTCGGTAACGTCTTCAGTCAAACGTTTTCATTCAAGAGGATCCCTTCATGATGCTGACACTGCGCATTGCCCTGCTGACCGCTCTGTTGCTGATGACGGCCATGGCCGTCGCCGACGACAAGGCCACACTCAATGAGCGCGTATTCGCGCCCTACGCAGCACTGCTTGAGCAGCACCTGCAGGAGAAAACCCTGGACAATGACGGGCTGGTGACCGCATTCGATTACCAGGGGGCCCTTCAGGCCCCACAGACCGAAACACGGCTGGAGAAGCAGGACCGGCAGCTGGCGCAGTTTGACCCGGACCAGCTGGACAGCCGGGAGCAGGCCATCGCCTTCTGGAACAACGCCTACAACTATTTCATGATCCAGCAGATCCTGACCAACCTGGACGGTGGCGAGCCGGTCAGCTCCGTGTGGGACTATGGCGGACGCTACAACCCCCTCAGCAAAAGCGTGTTTGAGCGGGAGAAGTTTGACATCGGTGGCAAGAAATACAGCCTGAACACCATGGAGAAAGGCATTCTGCTGGGGGAAGAATACAGCGAGAAGGGCTGGAAAGAGGCCCGGGTGCACTTCACCGTCAACTGTGCCTCCGTGGGCTGCCCGCCACTGAGAAAGACCCTCTACACCGCAGAGAATATCGACGCGCTGATGACGGAGAACACCCGGCGGGCCTTCAACACCCCCAGGCACCTGCGGGTGGAAGGCAATACCCTGTACCTGACGGAGCTGTTCAAGTGGTATGAAAAGGACTTTGTGCAGGAAGAAGGCTCCGTGAAAGACTTTATCCGGGCCTACGCGGACGAGGCGGTCATTGAGAAAATCGAGGGCACGGACAGCATCCGCTATATCGAGTATGACTGGGCTCTGAACAAACCCGGCAACTTCCCCGAAATCGACTGAGACCCGCGCCTTCACCGTTACAAGAATGACTGACAGGAAAAAGCGTCCCTGCTTCCTCAAATCCGCCTGTGCCGGAAACCGGCTTGTCTAGTGTTTGTCGGATCGGGGGCCTGACTTGCCGGACTTCTCTGACAGCCGTCGCTCCAGCGCCTCCCGCACCGCCCGGTCAAACTGTTCCAGCGTCTCTGGCTGTATTTCCGGCGGCGTCTGGCCCTGCAGTACCTGCACGGCCAGGCGGAAGTTGGCCATGAACCCCCGGCAGGGGGGGCATAGCATCAGATGCATCCACACCGACAGGCGTTTGCGCCACCTGAGTCGGCCATCGATGTAATCACTTGCCAGCAAGGTCATGTCACGGCACTTAAGCATGGAGAGAAGGCCTGCCCCTGTTTGTTGTCGGTATCTGTCTCAAGAGACAAGGGCAGTCGGACGATGTTACAGAGAGGGATTTGGTCAGAGAGGGGCTGTGGAGAACCGGGGCATTATTCCCCGGCGGCCACATCCAGTGGAATCTTGAGGGTATCCAGAAATTTGTTGAATGAGGAATAGAGTTCCATCACGCCCAGCGCTTCAATCAGTGCCGCCTCCCTGGCACCGGCTTCACGGGCCTGATCAATCAGCGCCAGTGTGGTGCCTTGTGGGTCCCGGTTGGAGTGGCGGGCCAGTTGCAGCAGGGCCGCCTCCTGTGGCGCAAAACCCGGTGCCTGGTCCTGATGCAGCAACGCCTCCACCTGCCGGGGTGTCATGCCCAGCGTCTGCAACATGCTGGAATGATACACCACGCAATACTCACAGCCGTTGTCCTGCGAGACCACCGCAGCGATGGCGTTTTTCAGCCGCAGTGACAGGATGCCGTCGTACATCAGCGTCTTCACCCGGTTCCAGTTATGCTCCAGTATTTCCGGGTGATGGGCATAGGCCCTGAAGAGGTTGGGCACATGCCCCTCACGGGCTTCTATGTCCGCAAAGATGCGCCGCACCTTGTGATTGTCGGTCTCGGCGACCCCCTCCACAAAGGGCTGATTGCTGGCTTCCTCAGCCGGGCTGAAGGTCTCTGCGGCAACGACAGCGGGGCCGGACTGGCGACGCAGCTGCTGCTCAATGGCACGGTCCAGCTGGGTATAGAACCGCGCCGGCACTGGCGACTGGCTGGTCTTACGGAGCAGATCACGCCCCGCCTCAAAGCCCGCCATGAAACGCCGGCAGTGACGGCACATCCACAGATGCGTCCGCACCCTCAGCCGGTCCCTAAGGGGCAACTCCCCGTCAATCCAGTCGCTGGCCAGGCGGGTCACATCACGACAATTCAGCATAATACTTCCACTTTTAACGTCTGCCCCAAGCTTGTCACCGCAAGGGACCTGTGCCTGTTTTCAGCAGCGGCCATTCTTGCGGAAGCCCTCAATCATGGTAAAAATCCGCTGCCTCGCCCGGTGCAGAAGCACCCGCACATTGCCTTCACTGAGGCCCACAATCTGGCTGACCTCCTCGGACTTCAGTCCCTGCATGTCACGCAGTGCCAGCACTGAACGCTGGGACTCCGGCAACGCCTGTACATGCTTGTCAATGCAGTTCCTGAGCGCCTCGTTTTCCATCAGCGCCTCTGCCGACTCGGCCCCCCAGTGTGCCGTGGGCTGACTCCACTGGCCGCCCTGGCTGAAGCGTGCCTCCATGGCCGGATCCAGTGGCGACTGGAAGTCCGTCAGCACCTCACGCTTGCGGCTGCGCAGCCGGTTGCGGGCCCGGTTGGCGACAATGGTGCACAACCAGGTTTTCAATGCGGAGCGCCCCTCGAAACCGTCGATGGCGTCAATCACCACCAGCCAGGTCTCCTGCACCAGGTCCTCTGCCGTGGCCGGGTCCACCATACTCCGTGCGGCGGCCATCATGGCGCCAGAGTAAAGACGCACGGCCTTTTGATAAGCGGACTGATCGCGCCGGCGCAAGCCGTCGATCAATGCCTGTTCCTCTGTGTCACTGGCCACTGATTGTTTTCCCGTCATTGTGCAAAAGACACTGTCATTTTCTGAATGTTACTACCGACTTGCAATCCACTTCACTGCGATGACTCCGGTAATGCCCATTACAGGCAGACACGACACCTCTAACAGGCAATGCATTTCACAGTGACAAAAAAAAGCGGTCCCCTTTCGGGAACCGCCTTTCATGTAGCTTGCTGTGAATCAGACGCGGATGTTGAGCAACACCAGCGGCTCATCCTGCTTCAGGTTCTCGGCCAGCCGCAGAGCCAGCTCATCGGGAATCTCACGGATCACTTCGTCCGTTTGCTGGTCGACCACCCGGACAATGGTGCGTCCGCTGTCATCGTCCACTTCAAATTCCAGATTCCGCTGTACCGACTGCACAAAGTCATTGAGTTGAGAAACCGCTCCGTTGAGTGCTTCACGCTGCTCCTGCGCTTTCTCCTGTGCCACTGCGGCACGGGACTCACTGACACCCTCTGCCCTGGACACATTCTCCAGGCGTGGGGCACTGCCAATACTGCGTGAACGGCTCGGGCTGAAATTGCTGTTACCTTCAGCGGGAGTTGATGAAGACGCCCGGGCCGAACGCTGCTCTCCACTGGAACCACTATTGGTGCTGGAACGCGGCGTCAGGTTCGGACTGTTCAGGTTTACGTCACTCATAACTCACCTCGCTTGGCCTTACTGGGGCCTGTCACGACAGAACCGCCACCCCGGAGGGTGGCGGTCGCCTCAAGGCTCCGTTTACTGGAGCAGGGACAGTACCTGCTGGGGCCGTGCGTTGGCCTGTGCCAGTACCGAGATACCGGCCTGCTGCAGTACCTGTGACTGGGACAGTTTGGCGGTTTCCGCCGCGAAGTCCGCATCACGGATCCGGCTGTTGGAGGCAGACAGGTTCTCGGAGGTGGTCGCCAGGTTGGCAATGGTGGACTCGAAGCGGTTCTGGATGGCACCCAGCTCACTGCGGAAGTCGTTCACCGTATCCAGTGCGGCGTCCATTCGCAGGATCGTATCATTGGCACCGTTGACTGTCTCCACCGACACGGAGTCCAGACTGCCATTCTCCACCGCAAAGTCTGTCGCTGCGGGTGTCAGACCGGAGTTGGCAGAAGCTACCTCAGAGAGTGCCTCAGTGGAGCGGAACTCCAGGCCATCCCCTGCATCGTTAACGGATGCGATCAGTGATCCGCCAAACTCGTCATTGATCTGATCGGCAGCAGACTGGAGAACCTCTGCGTCCTGACCGGCATCCAGGTTACCACTGGTAAAGTTGAATTCGGAGAAGTCGAAGTTAACCGTAATCGCATCAGCATCACCGACTGCCGCAGTAAAGGTACCACTGGCTTCGGTCACACCACTTGCTGCAAACGCGGCGGTTCCGAGTGCCAGCTGACCGAAATCAGCGGTCCGGGTGCTTTGCGCCAGATCCACGGCAATGGTCTGACCGGCGTTGGCACCCACCTGGAAGTTCTGCAGGTCCAGAGAGCCGTCCAGCACGTTCAGGCCGTTAAAGCTGGTCTGGCTGGCGATCCGGTCCACTTCTTCCAGACGCTGCTGCACTTCCTGGTTCAGGGCTTCACGGTCGGAGGCACTGTTGGTGGCGTTGGCGGACTGGACGGCCAGCTCGCGGACACGCTGCAGGTTGTTGGTGATCTCGTTCAGTGCGCCTTCGGCGGTCTGGGCCAGTGAGATGCCGTCGTTGGCATTCCGGGTGGCCACATCCAGGCCGCTGATCTGGGATTCGAAACGGGTTGAGATGGCCAGGCCCGCAGCATCGTCCTTGGCGGAGTTGATGCGAAGACCGGTGGACAGACGCTGCAGAGCCTGGTCGTTCTGGTTCTGGGAGCGGCTGAGTGCATTCTGGGCGCTGATTGATGCAACGTTGGTGTTGATTCCAAGTGCCATGATGATTCTCCTGCCTGCGTTGGCTTAAGTGAGCAGAGGCGCCGGGCCAGCCGGTGAACCGGTGCCGTTGCCTTCTGTATCTCTTAACGGCGGTCGCCCAGGGATCTTTAAAAGAAAATTCACTTAGTTTGTAAGGGTATGTAATTAGCCCTGGCCACCCTCTGGGGAAGGCGTTTCTGCTGCGTCAACTTCAGCCTCCCACTTCCCCCGGGTAACCAGAGGATCCTCGCTGACAGGCAGTCTCCGGGAAAGTCTCTTGCTGAAATGCTCCGGGATTTCATGCAATAAAGCATTAAAGGTGTTCTGCCACCCTTTCAGAAAGCTGTTGACTGCCGGCCCGTCTTCATGGGCCATGGCGTGACTGAAGCCGGCCACCAGAAACCACTTGGTGGTGCCTGATAAAAGGTGGGCGGCTGTGCGTTGAGCCGCTGAAGGGTCCCGCCTCTCATTCACGGCCGAGACAAAGCGTGACGCCCGGCTGATGTCTTTTTTGCCTCTCAGCTGAAAACCGCTGAGCGCTTCCTTTAGCTGGGTTGCCCGCTCCCGCAACCCCCTGTTGACACCGTCCACTATGGCTTTCTGCTGGTCAGGGGCAGTGGACAGCTCTGTGGTGGGAAGAAGGCCACGGAGCACACTGGATTGCGGCACCTCTTCCTGCTGCAGCCTGACTGAGGCCATAAAGTCGTCGCCACTCATCCACGGAGCCCCCTCTATAACGGCTCCGTCAGAGCAGTTGCGGACCTGAACCTCGTCATGCTCTTTTTTCCAGTACCGAATCTGGGTCTCTATTTCTTTTTTGGCGCCGTGATAGTCCGCCTTGGTGTAAACCGGCTCTCCACTCACACCGTCCACCAAAAAGAGATTCTTTTTATGGTAACGACTGCGAGTGCGCTCCTTGAAAGCCCGGGAAATCTCCGAGGCACCTTCCTCACGGTACACGGAAGCCCCTGAGTGGTGTTTTTCCGCGGATTGAAAGCCGTAATCGCATCCCAGCAGGAACAGGTTCCTGAAGCCCAGCTGAACGAACAGGGATAATGCCGCGTTGGTACAGGTGGGGTTACAGAGCCTGAATGCGTAATCCTGGGCATCAAAGAGCGCCGGATAGGGGCTCCTGTCCTTCACATAGAAGTGGCAATGGCGAAACAGCTCTGTCACCAGAGGGTTCACCTCCGCCACGGCCAGCAGCGTCGTTTCCCGGGTCATCTCCTGATCCACATCCACCAGGTGCTGATAAACGGAATATTGGGGGTCCAGCTCAACGTGGAAGTCCGGGGACAGACCGTTGGCTGTTAATGCCCGGATCCCCGTGCCCGCTGAAACCAGAATGACCTGTGAACGCAACTGCCTGATCTGCTCCATACGCCCGTCAATGGAAGGACCACTGCCCACGATCAGCACAGGCAGAGAAGACCTGTTAACCGATTCGGGCTTTAGCAGGGGTATCGTCTGCCGGGTGTTGTGAAGCATGTTGTTCATGCGCCTGAGTTCGTCGTCGTAATTCCCCCAGGTGGTCAGGTGCGCTGACGTATCACGCCCGATGGACAGTGCCAGCTCATTCATCCGGGTCTGGCCCCGGTGATTGAAGTAAGAGGAGATCACGGGAAACAGTGGGGCCGATTTATGCACCTCGCGCTCCAGAAGCTCCTGCAGTTGCTGGTCCGTCCTGCCCGACGGTGTGATCAGAAACCGCAGCGAATACCCCTTGCGACCCTGGAAGCGCTGACAGACAGCCGCCCAGTCCACAGTGAAGAGGGAGGCGGCAAAGACCTCGTCGTCCGGCTCGAAGATAATGGCGTCCACAATGTCCACCTGACGGGACACCGCTTCAATGTGGTAGCCAAGCCCCACCCCCATGAAGATCACCGAGGGCAGGAAGTTGCTCATCCTGAAACCCGCAAAATTGTCCTGAGTCACCGCCGACTTTTCCAGGCACTGCCTTTGATACTCAGAGGTAAACAGGCTTCTGTTTATACTCTCTGCAAAAGGGGGCACGATGGATTGTACGGTTTTACCGGGCTGATACTCTGCCAGGAACTGCTTTGCCTCTTCCGTTCCATGGGCTTTGGCCCGCCCCTGGTACCAGGACTGACCGTCCACCACCAGGTCCACATCGCTCCCTTCCGTACCCACCTGCACCTCCACCCGGCTCATCCTGAAGGACTGGAAGTGCCTGTACAGGGCTGGCTGGGTCTTCTGGAAAAAACGGAGGTTATTATCCCGGCGGCGAAGAAACTGCTGGGCGACTTCCTGCTTTGTGGGTGCCATAAACTTTTAAAAACCATGCTTGTTTGGGGGAGGCGTTGACTGCATGAGGATAGCCTTTCCGTCAGGGATCGCCAAGAGAATGCACTGGGAGGAGAAGTCACGGCTCTGGGTCACCGGCGAGCAGGCCATCCATGACAATCCGGTACGGATTTTAAGGTGCGGTTAGCCCAGCAACGGCAGTATCTGCTGCGGACGGCTATTGGCCTGGGCCAGAATGGCGATGGCCACCTGCTCCAGGATCTGTGAGCGAATCAGTCGGGCGGCTTCCGCCGCGAAATCCGCATCCACTATGCGACTGCGGGCGGCAGAGAGGCTCTCGGTGCTGTTGTCCAGGTTGTTGATGGTGGACTCAAAGCGGTTCTGTATGGCCCCCAGCTGGCTGCGCAGGCGGTTGACCGACTCCAGCGCGTTGTCTGAGCGCAGGATACTGGCGTTGGCTCCGGCCACCGTCGTGATGGATCCGTCGGCCAGTGAACCGCTCAGCTCAATGACTAACGGTGCATTCTCAAACAGGGTCGGGAAATCCTCCCCCAGGGTGATGGACTCACCGGCCAGCAGTCGCAGCCCCGCACCGTCGATCTCCGCTGTTACCAGCCCGGGCACCTCCACCTCACGAATGGCCAGTGCTATCTCCTCACGGGTCAGGCCCGCCGCCAGATCAACGGTCACCGCCACACCCTCCCCCACAGTCAGGCTCAGGCTGGCGGCGTTGGTCAGGCCGCCATCGGTAAAGGCCGTATCATCAAAGCCCAGTACCTCCTGCGCCACCGACCCCACCTGACTGGCACGCACCCCCAGCTGCAGGTCCAGGCTGATGGTCTGGCCCACATTGGCACCTACCTGGAATCTCAGTTCTTCGAGACTGCCATCCAGCACCTTCAGGCCATTGAAGGCCGTCTGGCTGGCGATGCGGTCGATTTCCTCAATGCGTTGCTGCACCTCCGCATCCAGTGCCTGCCGGTCAGAATCGCTGTTGGTGGCATTGGCGGACTGCAGTGACAGCTCGCGGATCCGCTGCAGGTTACTGGTGATCTCGTTGAGGGCCCCCTCGGCGGTCTGTGCCAGCGAGATGCCGTCCGCCGCATTGCGACGGGCCACGTTCTGGCCGCTGATCTGGGCGGAAAACCGGGTGGCGATGGCCAGGCCCGCGGCGTCGTCTCTGGCGGAGTTGATCCGAAATCCGGAGGCAAGCCGGGCCAGGGCAAGGTTGGTGCTCGCCTGGGCTTTCAGCAGCTGGTTACCGGCACGCAGTGACGGGAGGTTGGTAATCAGGCTCAGTGCCATCAGAAGCTCGTCCAGTGGAGGGCTCGAATTGTGTCCCTATCGGCCACCATCGCTTTGGGGCTTGTTCGTTTATCGGCGTAATACGCCATTACTGAATGCCAGGCTGGATAAAAAAGCGGCAATCGCCTGCCCCTCGCCCGCCATTAAGCCGGCAACAAGATCTGGCCGGGCATTCTGTAAAATAAAAATAATCCATATAAATCAATATAATGAAGAAAATTTAACAATGTTGGCACGACACTAGCATGGGAGCAGGCAGGATAACTTTCAATGACCTTGCCGGTCCTGGAGCCAAACACACTGGGCACAACCGGCGATAGAGGACGGAGAGCATTATGTCTCAGATCATCAACACCAATATCGCTTCCATTAATGCCCAGCGGAACCTGGCCAACAGCCAGTCTCAGGGCCAGCAGGCCCTGGAGCGCCTGTCCTCCGGGCTGCGTATCAACAGCGCCTCGGACGATGCGGCCGGCCTGGCCATCTCCACCCGGTTCTCTTCCCAGACACGGGGTCTGGAAGTGGCCATCCGTAATGCCAACGACGGTGTTTCACTGGCCCAGACAGCGGAGGGCGCACTGGGCTCCATGACGGAAAACCTGCAGCGCATCCGGGATCTGGCCCTGCAGTCCGCCAACGGCACCAACAGCCGTGCAGACCGTGAGTCGCTGAACGAGGAAGTGCAGCAGCTCAAGAAAGAGATTGGCCGCGTGGCGGAACAGACCAACTTCAACGGCACCAAGCTGCTGGACGGCTCCTTTGACTCCGCCTTCTTCCAGATCGGTGCCAACCGGGGCGAGACCGTGGACGTGAACATCGCCGGCACCACACTGGACACACTGGGCAGTGCCGCCACCGATGGCATCACCTCCTCCCCCTCGCCATTTCCCCTTCAGGGCGGCGATCTGGTGATAAACGGTTTTTCAATACCGGCCTCCGAGGCGGGCAACGACATCACCTCCTTTGCCGGTAACAACGCCAGCGCCATTGCCAAGGCCGCTGCGGTGAATGAACGGACCGAGCAGTCCGGCATCAGTGCCGTGGTCAACGAGACCAGCGTCACCGGCTCTTCCGTGGCCGCCGTGCAGACCGCTCCCGCTACCATCACGCTGAACGGCGTGGACATTGAACTGCCGCCCGGCACCACCGACGACCTGGAAGGCTTCCTGAATGGGGTGGTGGAAAAGGTCAACAAATTCTCCGGCCAGACCGGCGTGGAAGCGTCCTTTAACGGCGACCCCACGGTGGGTATCGAGCTGACCGCGGCCGATGGGCGCAATATCACCATTGAAGGGCCGGCCACTGATACCGCCGCCAACTTCGGTCTGCCTCCGACCACCAACTCACCCAATGGCGACCCGGATACACTGCGGACCTACACCGGTACCTACACCCTGATCTCTGATGATGGCCGTGACATTGAGCTGGACAGTGAAGGGGATATCAGCCGTGCCGGCTTCCAGATCGGCTCCTTCAGCGGCACCAACAGCGGTGCCGCCGGACAGGTGGTTGGAGCGGCTCCCATGGACAGCGGTGATATCACACTGAACGGAGTGCCCATTGGCAAGAGCGTGGACTCCTCGGATACCGCCTCTCCCGTGGAAACCGACCCGGCCTCCAGCGCCATCGCCAAGGCAGCGGCCATTAACGACTCTTCCGAAGCCACGGGGATTACCGCCTCCACCAACCCCACGTTTCTGCCAGGACAGGCCATTGCCGATAATGGCGCCGCCAATGCCACCTTCCAGATCAATGGCGTTGAAATTGCGGTTTCCTTTGATGCAGCCGCCACACCGGCCACCAAACAGCAGGCCATTGTCAGTGCCGTCAATGCCCGTTCCGGCCTGACCGGGGTCTCTGCGGAGGCGTTCTCGGTGGATGGCAACGACACATTCCGTCTGGTGGCCGAGGATGGCCGTAACGTGGCCGTCAGTGACTTCGCCGATGCCGAAGCCAATTACACGGCGGCGGATTTCGGCTTTGACGCGGCGGCCGACAATGTTGGCATTGCCAATGGCCAGATCCAGCGCGCCTCCATCGCACTGGAGTCCGCCGGCCGCATCGAAATCGGCACACTGACCGGCAACAACCTCTCGGCGGGCTTTGAAGTGGGCAACTACGGCAGCAACGAGGCAGGCCAGTTACTGCGGGACGTGGACATCTCCACCGTGGACGGTGCCAACAAGGCCATCGGTGCCATTGACAACGCCCTGGACACAGTGAACCGCCAGAGGGCCACACTGGGTGCCATCCAGAACCGCTTCGAGTCCACCATCCAGAACCAGGAGATCGCTTCGGAGAACCTGACTGCCGCCAACTCCCGTATCCGGGATGCGGACTTCGCGGCGGAAACCGCCGAGCTGTCCCGCACCCAGGTGCTGCAGCAGGCCGGCCTGTCCATACTGGCCCAGGCCAATGCCCAGCCGCAGCAGGTACTGCAGCTGCTGCAGGGTTAAAGCCAGCAGCAAGGGGAGTTGCCCTTGCCTGTTAAAAGAGCCGGCATCCTGTGCCGGCTTTTTTTTGCGGCTCCGAAATCGCTTTCGATGGCTTGACGTCCTGACGGGAAAAGCCATACCCGATTACTGCCTACTCCTTGACCCTGAACATTGGCACGCCTTTCGCATTACACCTTACAGATTCTAAAAAACACTGCAGATCCTTGCCGCCCACCGGGAACCGACCTGCACACTGACAAGGGGTAGATCATGCAAGCACAACGTCATCTGGAGTCCGTCGACCGGCAACAGGCCGCTGCCGTGGCCCGCCGTCTGATTGACGCCAACGCGCTCTATGCCACATCCAACGACGGTTCTCTGTCACCCAGCGGTCGCAAACAGGCCCGGATCCAGGTGCGGGATATTCTGCAGAGCGTGCTGCAGGCCCACCCCACCCAGCCGGACGCACTGAGCCTTCTGGGGCGTGTGGAGATGGACGCCGGCCACCTGGAGTCCGCCCGTGAGATGTTTGTGCTGGCACTGGAAGTCAGCCCGGACTCGCCACAGATCCTGACCAACTACGGCTATTGGGCCCTGATGGCCGGAAAGCCGGAGACGGCACTGGAGTCTTTCGACAAGGCACTGAAGCAGGATCGGCAATCCGCCGCCGCCTTTGCCGGTGTGGCCCATGCACGGCGCCAGCTGGGGGAATTCGACAGCGCCTACCTGCATTACCGCCGCCTGCTGGATCTGGGGCTGGAGTGGCCATCGGTCTATGAAGGTATGATGGCCTGCGCCGAACAGCTGGAGATCCACCAGGCGGACAGCGCACTGGCCCTGGACGCCATCCGCCTGCTGCAACGGGATGAGCTGCCCCACCAGAACCTGGCCCGCTTTGTCAGCGCCATTCTGCGGGCCCAGTACAGCGTGGATGATCAGGCGCAGGGTTGGCTGCTGGACAGCGCCGCACAGGACACACTGTTGCTGCTGGCCCTGGAGCGCTCACTGCTGCCGGACCCCCAGGTGGAAAAACTGCTGACCCGACTGCGTGCGACACTGGTCAATGAAGTGGCCGCCACCGGCGAACTGCGTGAATCCCTGCAACAGCTGGCCCTGGCACTGGCCATCTACGGCGAGAAAACCGGCTACGCCCTGTTCACCAGCGGGAAAGAGCAGCTCTTTGTGCAGCAGCTGGACAGTGCCCTGATGGAATCGCTGTCCAGTGACGGCCCCAGCCATGAGCTGGCCGGCGCCCTGATACTGCGCAGCCTCTACGGCGCCCTCTTCCACCAGCCCTACGCCGTGCATCTGGGACAGGCAGAGCTGAACGACTGGCCCATGGGCATGCGCCCCATGATGGCGGTGTCCCACTACCACAAGGTGGAGGAGGAAGCCTACAAGCAGAACTTCGAGGAAAAGCAGCAGGAGCTGGCTCTGGAGCGCAACGACCTGCCCCACGCCTGGCCCGCCTACAGCAACCTCAGCCATTTCACACCCCAGCGCCTGCGGGATGAACTGGAACAGTCACTGGGCATCACCCCGGAGCAATGGCCCGAGACACTGCGCATTCTGCTCATCGGTGCCGGCTCCGGCCAGAGGGCACTGGAACTGGCCCGCTACTTTACCGATGTGGAAGTGGTGGCGGTGGACGAGGAGCTGGCCAACCTGGCCCACTCCGCCCGCCGCGCCCGTGAGATGAACCTGGAGAACATCGTTTTCTGGCCCTACTCACTGGCCGGCCGCTTTATCAACGACGGCAACCAGGTGCAGATGGTGGAACTGGGACAACTGCCCTCCGGGCGGGTCCAGCCCGTGTCCATCAACGCCATGGTCAGCAAGGCCCTGGTGCCCGGCGGTGTCCTGCACATCAACACCCAACAGCTCACCAGCCCCCGTGTGGACCAGGCCATACGCCGCATGGTGGAGCGCCACAAGCTGCCCCCCACGGCCGTCACCATCCAGCGGCTGCGTCGCATGGTGCTCAACAATCCCGACCAGGCCCCCTGGAGCGAACTGCTGGCGGACCCGGACTTCTACGCCACCGCCGGCTGCCGGCGCCGCTGGTTCTTCCCCCAGGATCCTGCGCAGATCAGCCAGGTCATGGGCACACTGAGCAACGAGGTGGACTGGAAACTGGTGCGCGCCCGTGACCACGACGGCCACGACCTGGCCCCCCGCCCGGTACAGGCGCAGCTGCAGGCACAGGGCACAGGCAGCAGCGTGCGCAGCCTCACTGAGCACGGGCTGAGCCTGTACTTCCAGCGCCGGCGCTAGGCGCCGGGAGGCCACCCGGCAAGCGGACAGAAGAAAGGGCAGCCCATGGCTGCCCTTTTTCATTGCGCCTTTGTATCAAGACTCGTCTACAGCCCGCTCTGCCCGCCAGCGCAGAAAGCGCTCCCAGTCCGCCGGCTCATCCACGTCCCAGCGCGGCTCCAGCACCCCGTGGCTCAGTCCGCAGTCACTGAGCCGCTGCCGTGTCTGTGCCAGAACCCCGGGGGTGCCCCACTCAATGTCCGAGAGCATGGACGGGGTGGTGCGGCGGGCACCGATCAATACGTAGCCGCCATCATCGGAAGGCCCCATCACCAGGTCCTGCTGCATCAGAGCCAACCGGGCGGCGGCGATGTACTCCGGGTCCACGGAGGGGCAGTCACTGCCGATAATGATCACCTGTGCGTGGTCCTCAAGCCCCCGGGACAGGGCCCGGCTCATGCGCTCCCCCAGATCCGCCCCCTGCTGGTAGCCCTGTGCCACCTCCCCGGCCGAGAGTTCCGCCAGCACGGAGGACGCCTCCGGGGGCGGCGTGGCCAGTGGCCGATCCCACCAGAAGGCCACCGGCAGTCCGGTGGCACGCAACTGCCCGAGCACGGCCCGGGTCAGGGCAATATGGGCCTCAAGTGCACCCTGCTCCCCCAGGGCCGCCGCCAGGCGGGTCTTGACCCGGCCCCGCTCAGGCCATTTGGCGAACTGGATCAGCAGGGTACTGCCGGGTGCATCGGTGTCAGGAATCACGGTCCACCCCTTGTTGTGCTCCACTCCGGCGGGAAGACGCCGGCACGGAAGTGCGGTCATAACGGGCTACCAGCTGCTCCGGTGGCCGGCCCCGCCAGTACTCCCAGCGCAGGCGCCACATCAGGAAGATGGTGCGCCAGGGGCCGTGCTCCCGCCAGCGGCGGCTGCTGGTCAGTGCCCGTGCGCGGATGCACCTGGGGCGGCCCAGGGCCCTGAGCCGTCGGCAAAGCTCAACGTCTTCCATCAGGGGGATATCGGCAAAGCCGCCAAGGCGGTGAAACAGGTCGGCGCGGACAAAAATCCCCTGATCCCCCGTGGCAATTCCGGTCAGCCTGGAGCGCCAGTTGATCAGGAAACCGATCAGGCGAAACAGCGCCCCTCCCCCGGAGAGGCGCACATTGAAGCGCCCCCAGAGAGAGTCACTGGCGGCAAAGGCCTGCAGCTGTGCCAGTGCATCCGCCGGCAGCACCGTGTCGGCATGGAGGAACAGCAGCACATCACCACGGGCCAGTGCCGCCCCGGCGTTCATCTGCCGGGCACGGCCACGGGGGGCGTCCAGCCAGCGGTCATAAAGGCCCCTGGCGGCCTCGCGAGAGGCATCACGACTGCCCCCATCCGCAAGAATCACCTCATGGCCGGCGATCCGCCAGGCCTGCAAGGGCCCCAGAGTGGTGGCAATGCCGTCGGCTTCGTTCAGCAGCGGGACAATGACGGAGATTTTCATAAGTCGCTTCACGGTAAGGATTCTTGTCAGAGGATAAAGCAATTGATGCCGGCGCCCCACCCCGCTACCATACGCACCCTGATGCCCTCGTAGCTCAGTTGGATAGAGCGTCCGCCTCCTAAGTGGAAGGTCACAGGTTCAATTCCTGTCGAGGGCACCACTTTACTTTTCCTGACTTCTCCCTCTGCCCCTCGCCCCCGACTATACCCCGTCATTATCGACAGGGAACTAACGGCGCCAGCGAGTAACCGGGACTTGCCATATTTTTGGCCCGAAACCTGCATTATCCCCTGTGAGAACCATCATGACGGCAAAAAACTGCCAGGAGTCAGGACCATGGGATTACTGGATGCAGCGTTGAACTTCGGTGCCCAGGCCTTCCGGCCAGGGAATCAGACAGCCCGTGCGTCTGAGCAACAGGCCGCCGCGGCCCCGGCGGCCCGGGACGGCAACAGCCTGCCCGGCGACAATGTCACTCTGGAAGCCCAGGCGGCAAGACAGCGCCGGACGCTGAACCTGCCGATACGGGACTACAAGAGCAGCGTGGCCACGGATGCGGACTTTGTGAAGGACACACTGCGCACCAAGCTCTCGGAGCTGAACCTGAGCCCGGACACCAAGCTGTCTGTCCGCAAGAACGCCCTGGGCGAGCTGGAACTGGAGAGCAACCTGGCGCCGGAGCAGCGCTCGCGCATGGAAAACGACCTGAACCAGAACCGGGCTTTCAGGGCCGCCTTCGACCGGCTCAGTGTCAACCAGCCGACGCTGGATTACCTGGACAATGTCTCGCGGCTCTCACAGGCCTATGGCACCGGCAACAACCTGTTTGAAACCCTGGTGAGCGAGAGCGAGGGCAACAACGGCCTGCAGGACATCGCCCACCGGTACGACCAGATGCGAAGGCAGTTGAACACCGCCGAAAACCCCATGGACAGCCAGCGCAGCAACTACGAAATCCGGGTCAATGCCACCGCCTAGGCGGTGGCTGATGGCCCGGCCTCCCCTTTCATTCCCCGTCCCCATGGCACCCTGCTGATCATGAACGCCCGCTTAGGGTCTCTTCATCCATAAGAAAATGTCGACCTGTCCTCACAAACAATCACCGCATTGTGGTCTGTGTCCAAAAGACATGGCCGCTCTCCCGTATCATTGGAGGCCGGTTCAAGGCCGTTTCAATGAACTCCGGTATGTTTATTGCTGATCCATTGTTGACAGGGCGGGTTGGAGGGCTGACCGGCCTGATGGCAGTGAAAAACACACCCCTCGATCTTCATCACGGAGGATGTCATGAAAAAAATCGCCACCAGCGCCCTGGTGTTTTGCTGCTTTGCAGCGGGGGCACAGGCGTCCATTATCCAGTACCAGAGCAGGGACATTATCGAAATAACGGACCGGGGCAACTTGCAGGCCACGGATCACAGCCTGGATTTCCACTTCAGCGTGGACAGCCAGACCCATGAAATGACTGAATTTGTTGTCCAGAGCTCACTGCTGGACGGTGATCCGGTGACCCGCGATGACACACTGATGCACATCGGTCCGGAAGACGACGTGGTGACCGTGGCGTTTCATGGCGGCGCCATCGAAAAGGACGGCCTGTCACTGGACGTGTTTGTGCCTTTTGCCGATATCTGGCTGGAGGGCAAGGACTTTGGCTATGACGAGATAATTTACAACCTGGACTCTCTCTCCAGCACCGTCATGTGGATCCAGACCAGCTGGTATGAGCCGGGCTTTATCATTAACGGCTTCGGGCTGGAAAAGGTCAGCCCGGTGAGCGTACCAGCCCCAGCGACGCTGGGGCTGATGGTGCTGGGGGTGGGGGCGATGGCACTGCGCCGTCGGGTTTTCTGACAATCCGCAACAACCTGCTGACCGCCCTGCCTGAAAGGGTCAGGCAGGGCCCCGGGCTGCGGCAGAGCGCCTTTTAAACCTCAAATGGCGTCACGTCCCCCTTGCCCACCCGCAGGATTTCCGGCGCATCGTTGCACAGGTTCACCACCGTGGTGGGCTCGAGACCACAGAAGCCCCCTTCGATCACCAGATCCAGATGGTGCTCCAGCCGGTCACGGATGGCCTCGCCGTCGGTCAGCGGCAGCTCCTCACCGGGCATGATCAGGGTGGTGCTCATGATGGGCTCACCCAGCTCCGCCAGCAGGGCCTGGACAATGTGGTTGTCCGGCACACGGATACCGATATGGCGACGCTTGGGGTGCAGCAGCCGCCGTGGCACTTCCGTGGTGGCGTCAAGAATATAGGTGTAGGGGCCCGGTGTGTGGGCCTTGAGAAAGCGGTACTGGACGTTGTCCACCTTGGCGTAGGTGCCAATGTCCGACAGGTCACGGCACATCAGTGTGAAGTTGTGCTTGTCGTCCAGCTGGCGCAATGTCTTGATGCGCTCAGCGGCTTTCTTGTCCCCCAGGTGGCAGCCCAGGGCGTAGGCGGAGTCCGTGGGGTAGGCAATCACGCCTCCCTGGTTGAGAATCGCCACGGCCTGCTTGATCAGACGTGGCTGGGGGTTCTGGGGATGGATGGCAAAATACTGGCTCATACCGGGCACTCTTTGCTGGGGCGGGTAAAACGGTCAGGTCCTGTCAGGGGCCTGTCACCACGGGCAGGCATTGGCAGTGAAAGCGGCTTAACCGGCGGCGTCCGCTTTGGAGCCGCCCATACAGGCCGGTGATGCCGGGGCCTGCTCCTGGCGTTGCTGCCATTGCTCGGGGGTATAGAGGTGCAGCGTCAGTGCGTGAATGCCGTTACTGAGCTCCTCGGAGAGCAGTCCGTGCACCGCCTGGTGGCGGGCAATGCGGCTTTGTCCCTGGAACTGCTCGCTGACCAGGACCACCCTGAAATGGGTCTCGGAGTTGGCCGGCACCGAGTGCTGATGGCTTTCATTCTCCACCTGCAGCCATTGCGGGCGGAACTCCTCGGTCAGTTTCTGTTCAAGGATCTGCTGCATGACCATGTGACGACTCCTGAAACGGATTTTCCAACAGTGTAACAGCCTGCGGGCGTCTTGACAGGATGGCGACAGTCTCGCATCTTGAGCGCCGGCACACTCAGCCATCACCCGGCCACCACCGTCAGAGCCTGCACGCCATGCGCCTTTACATCGCGGAAAAACCCAGTCTGGGCCGTGCCATTGCCCAGGCACTACCAGGCCCTGCCCGACGCAGCCAGGGGGCGATCCGCTGCGGTGAAGACGCCTCCGGGGAACCGCTGGTGGTGAGCTGGTGCATTGGCCACCTGCTGGAACCGGCGGAGCCGGCCCACTACAACCCACAGTGGAAGCGTTGGCAGCTGCACAACCTGCCCATAATGCCCGCTCAGTGGCAGCTGCAGCCCCGTCCCGATGCCGCCGGCCAGCTCAGGGTGCTGGGGGATCTGATCCGTGAGGCCAGCGAGGTGGTCCATGCCGGCGATCCGGACCGGGAGGGCCAGCTGCTGGTGGATGAGGTGCTGCAGTGGTTCCGGGTCTCGGTGCCGGTCAGCCGTGTGCTGATCAATGACCTGACACCGGCCGCGGTCCACAAGGCACTGGCCTCAACCCGGGACAACCGCCAGTTCCAGCGACTGTCCGACTCCGCCCGGGCGCGCCAGAGGGCAGACTGGCTCTATGGCCTGAACCTCACCAGGGCCTACACATTGCTGCAGCAGCAACAGGGCCAGACCGGGGTTTTCTCCGTGGGGCGGGTACAGACACCGGTACTGGGGCTGGTGGCCAGCCGTGATCGGGCCATTGCCCACTTCAGGCCCCACCCTTACTACCTGCTGGATGTAACGCTGCACAAGCCGGGCCAGGAGGGAAGCCGTTTCATGGCCCGCTGGCTGCCCGGGGAGTCGCAGCCACTGGATGAGGAAGGCCGGCTGATGGAGGAATCACCGGCCCGGACCCTGGCGGAGAGAATTCGCGGTGAGAGTGGCGCCGTGGTGCACTCGCGCTTTCGTGAGCGTGGCGAGGCGCCACCGCTGCCACTGTCACTGTCCATACTGCAGATAACCGCCGGCCGGCTTTACGGCCTGTCCGCCCAGGAGATCCTGGATGCCGCACAGTCCCTGTACGAGAAACACCAGCTGATCACCTACCCCCGCTCGGACAGCCGCTACCTGCCCCAGGCACAATGGCCGCAGCGGGAGGCGGTCATGGACGCCATCCGCGAGAACCACCCGGACCTGACGCCACTGAGCAGCGACCTGGACCCCCGGCAACGCAGCCGTGCCTGGAACGACAGCGAAGTGGATGCCCACCACGCCATTATCCCCACCGAGAGCCGACGGCCGCTGCGCTCACTCAATCGCAGTGAGGCGGCCGTATACGACCTGGTGTCGCGCTACTTTCTGATGCAGTTTGCCAGTGAGGCCCGCTACCGGGAGGGGACTCTGGTGTGCGAGCTGGCCGGTGAGCGTTTCCGCGCCCGGGAGACGGGGCTTCTGGAGCCGGGCTGGAAGCGGCTGGAGGCACGACAGCGCAAGCGCGAGGCACCGGCCCCAAGGCCACTGCCTCGGCTCAGGGAGGGGGAGCCGGTCACCTGCCTGGACAGTCTCGTCAGCCAGAAAGAAACCCAGCCACCCAGTCCCTTTACCGATGCCACCCTGTTGTCGGCCATGACCGGCATTGCCCGCTTTGTCAGTGACCCGCAGCTGCGAAAGACGCTCCGGGAGACGGACGGGCTGGGCACGGAAGCCACCCGGGCCGGCATTATCCAGACCCTGTTCCGGCGGGAGTTTCTCTACCGTCAGGGCCGTGCCATTCACGCCAGCGAGCGGGGGTTGGCACTGATTGATGCACTGCCGGCCTCGGTGGTCGCACCGGACCGCACCGCCCAGTGGGAGGCACAGCTGGAGACGGTAAGACACGGCCGGGATACGGAAGCCGCCTTTATCGAACGCCTGCAGGAGGCCCTGAAAAACCTGCTTGAGCAGGCACTGACCGACCCTTCACAGGTGCCTGACAGTGGCGTCCACTGCCCCCGCTGCCGCGCCCCCATGCGCAGGCGCAGTGGCCGTTTCGGCGAGTTCTGGTCCTGCCACCGCTACCCCCAGTGCCAGGGGACACGTCCCCTGGAGGACGACCCGCAGCAGGGGGATGGCATGGATCAGCCACCCATCCCCTGCCCTCGCTGCTTCTCCCCCCTGGTTCGCCGCAACGGGGCCCACGGGCCTTTCTGGGGATGCAGCAGCTACCCGGCCTGCCGCAGCCGCTTTTCGGACCGGGACGGCAAACCGGTCATCCCCCTGAACTGACCCACCCAATGGCGCCCCGGCCCCGTCCCAGAGCCTGTTTTTCTTTGTTTTACACTTGAACGTTCATTCATTGTAATCCATCTTGTTATAAACCTGACAAAGGTTACTAAACAGTTACTGAAGCATCGCCGGTTATCTGCAAGGATTCACTGAATCCGGGGGAAATGCCGTTCAGGGCGACAGGCGTAACACGGCCACAGCAGGCGTAACACGGCCACAGAGGGAGGCGTTGAATGCGCATCGCATTACTGGAAGACGAGCAGGAACAGGCTCAATACATCCGCACACTGATTGAGGGTCAGACCAGCTTCGGCGAACACCGCCAGTGCGATACGTTTGCCACCGGCCAAGCCTTCCTGAGTGCCATCACCCACCACAGCTACGACCTGCTGATCCTGGACTGGCAGATTCCCGACATGGATGGCATCCAGGTGCTGAAAACCCTGCGCAGTCAGTTTGACTGGCCCATCCCCGTGCTTTTTGTCACCCAGCGTGACAGCGAGGAAGATGTGATCAAGGCGCTGGATGCCGGCGCCGACGACTACCTGGCCAAACCCACCCGGGCCGGAGAGCTGGTGGCCAGACTGCGGGCACTGCTGCGCCGGGTGAACCCGGACACGGAAAAGAAAGAGGTGCTGACCTTTGGCCCCTTTGTCATAGACACCGGGTCCCGCACCATTTTCCGCCATGGAGAGGCACTGGACCTGACGGACAAGGACTTTGACCTGAGCCTGTTCCTGTTCCGCAACCAGGGCCGGCTGCTGACACGGGAAATGCTGCTGGAGCGGGTCTGGGGCGTTTCCAGCGATATCAACACCCGCACCGTGGACACCCATATGAGCCGGTTGCGCCGCCGGCTGGGCATCAAGCCGGAAAACGGCTACCGCATCAAGACCATCTACCAGCGGGGCTACCGCCTGGAAGTGGTGTCACAGGAGACCGAACTCAGTGTTTAGCCGCCGGCGACCGTGCCTCATCAGGACCCCCGCCCTGATCCTGCTGCTGTGGGGGCTGCTGTGCACCGTGCCGGTTCAGGCCCAGACGGCCCCTTCACTGACAGGGCCGCAAGGCAGCGATGGTGACTGGCACTACCGGGCCAGGCCCGATGAGAACCTGGCGGATATTACCGAACGCCTGCTGGCCACGGCCTACAGCACCGACGATCTGCGCCGCCACAACGGCCTCAGCCAGATACAGCTGAGCAGCGGCGATACCGTGCGCATCCCCATGCAATGGCTGAAGCAGAAACCGGCACCGGCCCGGGTCACATCCGCCAGGGGTGATGCCCTGGTCAGGCGCCACCTCCAGGCCACCATGGAGCCCCTCTCCGGGGGGATGCTGCTGAATGTGGGGGACAGCCTGCGCACCGGCCGACATGGCCAGGTCAAGCTGACACTGGCGGATGGCAGCACACTGCGCATTGACAGCAACAGCACACTGACACTGAACCGCCTGACCCAGTTCGGGCGCACCGGCATGGCGGATACCCGCATGCGCCTTGACCGGGGCCGTATCAAGACCCGTATCAAGCCGGTGGAAGACAGTCGCTCGCGCTTTGAGGTGGAAACCCCCTCGGCCGTGGCGACCATCAGGGGCACTGTTTTTGAAATGCAGGTGGATGAGAGCGGCACCCGACTGGCGGTCACCGAGGGGCAGGTGCTGTTTGGCGAACCCGGCCGTGAGGTGATGATTCCCGCCGGCCGCGCCGCCCGCCAGGAACCGGGGCGGCCATTACGCAGCCAGCCACTGCCTGCCGCCCCCACCATTGCCAGTAGCGACAGCCCCGGTACAGGACTGCCACTGACACTGAACTGGCAGGACAGCCACTCGGGCCCCGTGCGGGTGGACCTGCTCAATGAGGAAAGCGGCCAGTGGCTGATCAGCCGCACCATCAACAGCGGCAAGCTGACCGTCAACAACCTGGACAATGGTGAGTACCGCCTTGAGCTGGCGGCACTGGACAGCCAGGGCCTGCAGGGGATGACGGCCACACACCGCTTCCAGGTGGACCAGCCACCGCCACCGGTCGTGTTACCGGGCAGCCGTGTCATCCACGTCAACACACTGGGTGACCGTGTCACGCTGTTCTGGCAGACGGTCAACGGCGCTGAGGACTATCAGCTGCAACTGGCCAGCGACCCGGATTTCCGGGATATCCTGCAGGATGTCCGCCTGCAGGGTACCCGCACCAGCCTGGAGCTTGAGCCGGGCAGCCGCTATCATGTGCGCATCAGGCCCCGCAGTGATGAGGCCGCCAAGAGTCACTGGGGGCCGGCACACTCATTGTCACTGGAGTAACCCACCGCACCCATGCGATCCAGGCTGCTATTCCCCTCCCAGAGGCTGGCTCGCTGGCAACTGGCTCTGCCCCTGTCACTGATGCTGCTGGCACTGGCCTGGTCGCCGGTGAAACAGCAGCTGGACCTGTGGATTTACGACACACTGATCACCCGGCTGGCCCAGCCGGTGGCCGATGAGCTGCTGCTGCTGACCATTGACGAGAAAAGCCTGATGGCACTGGGCCAGTGGCCCTGGCCGAGAAGCACCCACGCCCGCCTGATCAACCGCCTACATGACGCCGGCGCCAGGGTCATCGCACTGGACATCCTGTTTACCGAACCGGCCAGAAACACCTCCGAGGACGTGCTGCTGGCCAAAGCCATGGCCCGCCACGGCAATGTGGTGCTGCCGGTGCACCTCTACCAGGGCAGTGGCGAACACGCCCTGGCGGAATTTCTCCCCACCAGCTCACTGTCCCGTGCCGCGGCGGCACTGGGTCATGTGCATGTGGAGCTGGGTGAGGACGGCATCGCCAGGGGCTTCTACCGCCAGGAGGGGCTGGGGGAGGCCCTCTGGCCCAGCCTGGCGGATGCCACCGCCCGTCAGGCGGGGCATCCGGGTTTGAGCCCCGCCGCCCGGCACCGTCAGGCCTCCCCCTTTGTCAATGTGCGCAACGCACCGGTGCGGGTCCCCTTTGCCGGCGTTGCCGGCACCCTTCCACGGGTCTCCTATGTGGACGTCCTGGAGGGCCGGGTGCCGCCGCGGCAGCTGCGCGACCGCGTGATCATCGTCGGCGCCACGGCCCCCGGCCTGGGGGATCTTCTGCCCACCCCCGTATCGGGCCGGGCACAACCCATGAGCGGCGTGGAGTTCCACGGCAATGCCTACTCCGCGCTGGTGCAGCAGCGCCTGATACACACACTGCCACCCTTCTGGGCACAGGGGCTGACACTGGCCATACTGGCACTGATTATCTGGCAGCTGCCTCGTCTTCTGCCGGGGCACACGGCCCTGCTGTGCGCCGCGCTGATTGCCCTGCCCCCGGGACTGTCCTTCTGGCTGCTGTATCACCACAGCCTCTGGCTGCCCCCCGCGCTGCCGGCCATGGCGGCCATACTGGCCTTTCCGCTCTGGAGCGGTCAGCGGCTGGCTCTGCTGAACCGCTTCCTCAACCGCCAGCTGGATGCCCTGGGGCAGGAGCCCCGCATCCAGCTGGAGGGCCATGCCCGGCGCACGCCACTGCAGCTGCTGGATCAGCTCAGAGAGTTGCTGCAGCCGGCACAGAGCTGGCTGCTGCGGGACGGTAAACCGCTCCATGGCGAGCGTCCTGCCCTGATGGCCCTGCTGCCGGCCCCCTCCCGCAGTGGCGAATGGCAGCACAGCGAGGATTTCAGCCGGGTCGGCTTCAGCCGCCATGGACGCTGGCATGAACTGGGCTTTCGCTGGCATCAGGGGCCGGCTCCGGCCAGCCTGAGGGATTTTCTGTCACAACTCTCGCTGCAGGACAATGACAACAAAGAGTCCATTCGCCGTGCCCGTGAGCAGGTCTCACAGCGCATTGACAAGGTGCGTGATGCCACCGAGGCCCTGGCCAGCATGCGCCGCTTCGTGGGACAGGGCTTTGAGCAGATGCCCGACGGGGTCATTGTCACCGATGGCCTCGGGGTAATCCGCTACTGCAACCACCATATTCCCCGCTGGTTCGACCAGCCAAGGGCCAGCCTGGAAGGCATGCCACTGGTGCGCCTTCTGCGCCACAGCCAGCCGGAGCATCGTGAGGAATGGCACGAGCAGCTGCTGTCCATTCTTCAGGGTGGCGAATCCAGGACACTGGGCACCGCCGTGGCGGGCCGGGACCTGCTGCTGCACCTGGCGCCCTTCCCCCTGTCCAGCCAGGGGCAGTTTGGCATTGTGGCCAATGTCTCGGACATTCACCTGCTGCGGGAGCAGCAGAGACAGCACCGTGATGCCATCAACTTTATCTCCCATGACATGCGCTCACCGCTGGTCTCACAGCTGGCGCTGCTGGATCAGTTGCGTACCCGTTCCGATCCGGTGCCCGCCGAGGCACTGGATCAGGCCGTCAGGCTGGCACGGCGCAGCTACCAGCTGGCGGAGGAGTTTGTGCAGCTGGCACGGGCCGAGCAGCTCACGGAAGACCGCTTCTACGAGTGTGACCTTCTGGCCATTGCCGAGAACGCCGCCGACTCCGTGGATGGTCAGGCGCAGTTGCGCCATACACGGATTGAGGTGGAGGGGGACGAGGCGATCTGCCTCAAAGGCAATGCGGAACTGCTGGAGCGGGCCATCATCAACCTGCTCACCAACGCCATCCAGTACGGGCCGGACCATGCCCGGGTGACTGTGCTGGTCAGCCAGGAAGAGCAGAACGCGGTGGTGACAGTATCGGACCAGGGCCCGGGCATTCCCTGGGAGGAGCAGCCCTTTATCTTCGAGCGGTTCCACCGGCAGATGGACAGCGAAGTGCAGGGCCCGAGAGGCGCCGGACTGGGGCTGACCTTTGTGCGCACCGTGGCGGATCGCCACCGGGGGCAGGTCACCGTGGACAGCGTCCCCGGGGAAGGCACCTGTTTCCGGCTGATACTGCCACTGACACCCGGCCAGTAGGCATTCCGGTGAGCTGCATCACTGCCGGCCCACCGGTAAAGCCATGGTTAAAGGGTCTTGCTGACTACCTGCGACAGGGTGCTTACCTTGCCGTCCACATCCACGGCCTGTACGGCAAAAAACCACTCGCCACCTTCCGGATGGGAAAAGAAGAAATCCATCTCGCCGCTGTTGTCGTTGGCCATCCGTACATTTTTATCCAGATTGGCGGGATCCTGCCCATAATGGATAACGTATTCCCTGAGATCATGGATAAGCAGTGACTCGCCATTGACCCGCTTTGAGGGCGCGTACCAGCTCAGCATGGCGACATTGTCACTGACGAGGTTTTCTTCCCCCTGGAGTTCCTGGTTGGCTTCCCTGATATTGTTAACGAGTTCATTGGCCTCTTCCAGACAACCGGAAATTCCGGCACTGGCCACCAGTATGGCGGCCACGGCAGGGAACGACATTTTCTTGACGGGATTTGACATCTTATTACACCTGGTTATTGACTTCAGGAGCAATGCTAACGCCGCCAATTGTAAAAGTGTGTGTAATAGAACATCGATTTGATACGGTTCAGTGCAGGAGAATGTCCCCATGCAGTTCCGGCTTTACAGCCCACCACAGCACCTGGAGACGGTGCTGGCTCTTTACCGCAGGGCCATTCACGGCCTGGACGAGGGGCTTTATGACGAGGGGCAGCGTCTGGCCTGGAGTGGCTGGGGCAATGACCCGCGACGTGCCGCTGCCCTGCTGGCACAGGGAGTGACACTGCTGGCCTGCAAAGAAGGTCAGGTTTTGGGGTTCGCCCAGTTACTGCCTGTTGACTGCATCAACATGCTTTACGTGGACCCGGCCCATGGCCGTCAGGGGGTGGCGTCGGCGCTGGTCAGTCAGCTGGAGGGACGGGCCCTGGAGGCGCAGGTGGCTACACTGCATACCCGGGCCAGCCGCGCCTCACAACCGCTGTTTCTCCGCATGGGTTACTCACCGGGCCAGGAAGAGTGGGTCATGGCCAATGGCACCAGCCTGCCACGGCGGAGGATGATCAAGGCGTTGTCCCCCGGAGCCTGAGTGGCCACCGCCAGGCTTCTGCCGAGGTGGCGTTACCGGTTCTGCTGCATTTCACGAATTAACAGCCCCAGCACCCTGGCGGTCTCCCGGGCAGCGGAGGGATCCTCCCTGAGTTTCAGCCAGCGGGAATTATCCCGGGGGTCGGCAATCCAGCAGGCGGATTCTTCCGGGTAACAGTCACTGTCCAGGCGGGGGTTCACCCCGTAGACATTGATCGGGTCCATTCGCACACGGACCCCTCCCTCATTGTCAAACTTACGGGTGCGCACCTGCAGGCGGCCGTCATCCACCCGCAACCGGTAGCGCACTCCCCGCTGGGACTGGCGCACCACCACGCGGCTGGGCCCTTCCCAGGCGTTGAGACTCAGAAGACTGTTGGCGTGCTCCACCAGGGCCTGGACGTTGTTATCGGTCAGGTACAGGGCCCTGAGCTGTTTCAGCTCGTCGGCGCCGGCCGGCTCAATACTGGCAATGCTCTGCTGGCCGGACCGGGAAAACTCGCCGGAGCCGGAAAAATCCCCGCCACGGCGGGATTCGCTCTCCTCCAGCTGGGTGATCCGGCGCAGTGCCACCTGATACATCTCCCCTTCACGCCCGGCACCGTTCACGTAGCGCTCGTAGGCCTGACGGGCCTGACGGGGTTGCCCGGCCTGCTCCATGATGCGCCCGCGCAGGAAATAGAACTCCGCTGGCAGGCGTACCTGTTCCTTCTCCAGAAGCCGGTTCATGTAATCCTTGGCCTCTTGCCAGCGCCCTTCCGCCACGGCCGTTTCAGTGGCAATCAGCAAACGCTGCGACTCATCCTCCAGTGAGAGGTTGGCGCTCAATGGCAGACTCAAGGCCAGCAGCATTCCCCCGGCAAAAGCGATACAACGCAACTTCATGACTTTCCCCTGCTTCCTGTTTAACCGGCCTGTTGCAAAAAGGCCCTTAGCCGCCGACCCGGCCAGCCCCGGTCAGGGGCTGGTCACGGGGCAGACATCCGTCCCTGAACTTTCAGTGCACAGCTCACAGCTCTCAGACAGATCCTGAGCCTAAGCATAGACGCTGTAGCGCCGATTCGTGCAGGGAACTTCAGATTGTAGACGTGTCATGGCATCGACTCTGTGATGGCCTGTGCAAAAGCGCCCGGACCCTGGTAACCGCCGGCACGCCCCGGGATAGCGACGTTGAGCACCATGGCTAATAGCTCAGTTTGAGGACTAATACCGGTTCCCGCTCAGGCCCACTTGATACGCTCAGCCGTGATGGCCGCACTGAACCCGACCCCGGCTCATTAATGACAACCCCGGCAATAAGGCCACAGAGCCTGTTTACAGCAACAGGAGCGTTACCAGCGTGGGACTCAGGACATTCTGGCGCAAATACCAATCCTTGCAGTACCGGGACAACAGTGGCCCCCCGCCTGCGGCCGCCGCATCCCTGTACGAGCAGCTCAACGAGGCGGGCCAGTACCACCTCGAGCGCCTGCGCAAACTGCTCTGGCTGCGCTACGAACAGAACTTCCCCGGTGATGATGATGCCACCGTGCATGCTATGATCCATTATGCCGCCCGCAAACGGGATCAGGACATACAGCGGGAATTACTGCTGCTGTATCTCAACTGCTCACCGTCCGTGCAGGAACTGCTGCGCAGTGGCGGCATCACACATTCATTGGAAGACCACGACTAGTGTCGCAAGCTACCGACACAGTGTGGCCGGCTAAAACGGAGTCCGTTTTATGCGCTATCTGCACACCATGGTCCGGGTCAGTGATCTGGACGAATCACTGAACTTTTACTGCAACCTGCTCGGGCTGGAGGAATTCAGCCGCAAGGACAGTGAGAAGGGCCGCTTTACCCTGGTCTTTCTGTGCGCCCCCGATGACCGGGAAAACGCCAAAGCCCAGCGCTCCCCACTGTTGGAGCTGACCTGGAACTGGGACCCGGAAACCTACCAGGGCGGGCGCAACTTCGGCCACCTGGCCTACCTGGTGGAAGACATCTACGCCCTGTGCCAGCACCTGCAGGACAATGGCGTCACCATCAACCGCCCACCCCGTGACGGCCATATGGCCTTTGTCCGCTCACCGGACGGGATTTCCGTGGAGTTGCTGCAGAAAGGCGACCCGCTGCCCGCCAGGGAGCCCTGGGCCAGCATGGAAAACCAGGGCACCTGGTAAAAAAGACGGCGCTGCCGCGCCCGCGCACCGCTCTTTTCTCTGTTGCCGAGGCAGAAAAATCAACTACTCTTCTGAGAAAGCCCTGTCCTCTTATGACAGGTTTTCAGAGGAGAGCAGTCATTATGAGTCTTGGGAAACAGTTCACTCTGGCACTCAGCGCCCTGATACTGATTCTGGGTCTGGTGGGCAGCCTGACCATGGGGCGGATGGCCGCCACAGAGGTGCGGGAAGAAGCCGAAAACCAGGCCGTGCGTGCCGGTGAACGCATCACCGCCATGCTGGAGATCACCAACCAGCTGATGACCGAGCGGGTCCATAACAGCATGGATCTGCTCAAGGACCAGGGCCTGATGCTGGGGGACCCCCGCCTGGGCGATACCGTGACTGTGGGAGGCCGGGAGGTGCCGAACCTGATACTCGGTGACAACCCACAGGCCAATGACTTCTATCTGGTGGACCTGGTCACGGAAATCATGGGCGGCACCGCCACCCTGTTTGTCAAAGACGGTGAGGACTTTGTACGCATCAGCACCAATGTGCAGCGCAACGGGGAAAGGGCCGTGGGCACCCGCCTGGACCCGGACGGCGCCGCCATCAGGAAGATCCGCAACAACGAGTCTTTCTTCGGCCAGGTGGATATCCTCGGCCGGCCATTCATCACCGGTTACGCGCCACTGCACAACGCCGGGGGAGAGGTGATCGGCATCTGGTACGTGGGCTACCAGGCGGACCTGGCCGGACTGACCCGGGCCGTCTCCGAGTCCCGTGTCCTCAACCAGGGCTTTGTGGCACTGGAAGACGACATGGGCCGTGTACGAGCCCATTCCGATCATCACAACCAGGAGTTCGTCGAGTCTGTTGTCAATGACACGCCCCCGGACTGGCAGCTGCTACAGGTGCCCTTTGACCCCTGGGGTTACCGGGTCACCATGGCCATCTCCGAGGATGAACTGGGCGGGCTGATCCGCCAGCGGGTCTGGGGCACCTTCCTGGCCATTGCCCTGATCGGCGCCATGCTGGTGGTGACCATCACGCTGCTGACCCGCACGGTGATTCAGCGGCCACTGAACCGCACCATTGCCCGGCTGGATGCCATTGCCAGCGGCGAGGCGGATCTCACGCAACGGTTCAACGCCACCCAGCGCAACGAGCTGGGTGATCTGGAGCGGGGGTTTGACCGGGTGCTGGAGCGCTTCCACAAGACCATGACAGCCATGTCCGACTCGGTCTCCGAGCTTTCCGATGCCGCCGACTCCCTGTCCGAAATCGCCGAGGGGACCAGCCAGTCCGTGACCCGCCAGACCAGCGACACGGAACAGGTGGCCACGGCCATGCATGAAATGACCGCGACCGCGGAAACCGTGGCCCACAATACCGAACAGGCCGCCTCCGGCGCCAGTCAGGCGGAAGAACAGGCCCGTTCAGGCAGCGCCTCGGTCAAGGCCACCATCACCCGCATTGAACAGCAGGCCGGCGATACCGAGGCCGCCGCCGATGTGATCCGTGAGCTGGTCAGCTCCAGCAAGGATATTGGCAAGGTGCTGGACGTGATCGTCAACATTGCCGAGCAGACCAACCTGCTGGCACTGAACGCGGCCATCGAGGCAGCCCGTGCCGGTGAGGCGGGGCGGGGCTTTTCCGTGGTGGCGGACGAGGTGCGCACACTGGCCAGCCGAACGCAAAGCTCCACCGGCGAGATCAACACCATCGTTGAGCGCTTCCAGGCCCAGGCCAGAAAGGCACTGGAGGCCATGGAAAAAAGCCAGCAACTGGCCCGGGAAAATGTCGGCCAGGCCCAGGAGTCCGGCGCCGCCCTCGCCTCGGTGCTGGAGTCGGTGCAGGACATCAGCAGCCGCAATACGGAAATGGCCAGTGCGGCGGAACAGCAGCGCCATGTGGCGGAAGAGATCAACCGCAGTATCCTGCAGATCCGGGATATTGCCGAAGAGACCCAAGAATACGCCGCCAGTACCAGTACCGCCAGCGGACAGCTGCGTCAGCTGTCACAGACACTGAAGCAACAGATCCGCAGCTACCGGCTCTAACCACCACCCCAGGCACCGGGACCCGTCCTCTGTCTTTGCCGGCTCCCGGTGCCCTCCCCTCCGGCTCATGCCATCAGGGACGGCAGGCTTTATAGTCTGTCCTGACTGCCGTTTCACAACGACCCCATTGGAGCCGCCCATGGAAAACAAACCGGAAGTCCTCAACACCCGTGTGGTGGCCAGGAGCAACCTCTTTGGCGTCGAGGAAGTGAATCTGCGCTTCAGCAATGGCCAGGAACGCACCTTTGAGCGACTGCGCACACCGCCCATCGCTGGCGTCATGTGCGTGCCCATGCTGGATGAAGACACGGTGGTGCTGATCCGTGAATACGGAGCCGGCACCGAGCAGTACCATCTGACGCTGCCCAAGGGGGGTTGCGAACACGGTGAGGACTGGCGCGAGGCGGCCAACCGGGAGCTTCAGGAAGAAGCCGGCTACGCCGCGGCACGCCTGACACTGATCAAGGAAATGACCCTGTCACCCGGCTACATGGGCCATACCATAAGGGCGGTCCTGGCCAGTGGCCTGACCCCCTCACGGCTGCCAGGAGATGAACCCGAGCCGCTGGAGGTGCTGACCTGGAAGCTCTCCGAGCTGGACGCACTGGTGGCTCGTGAGGAGCTGAACGAATCCCGTGTTATCGCCGCTCTCTATATGGCCCGTGACATGATCGCCAGAGGCGAGGCCTGAGGCAGGGTTTCAGGCGAAATCGTATTCGCCACCGGCCTTCAGGGCCCGCTGGTAGGCCGGCAGTGCCTGGAAGCGTTTGACATAGGCGTTGATGGCCGGGTAGCGCGCCTCCTCCACCATGCCCCGAGCCACACTGGCCTCCAGGGGGAAGCTCATCTGGATATCCGCACCACTCATCCGGTCGCCGGTCATCCAGGTATTGCGGCTGAGGTGGTCTTCCACAAATCCCAGATGGGTCTTCAGCATGGGTGTCAGAAACATCTTATAGGTTTTCTCTACAATCCCCTTGGCTACCGGGCGCACAAAGAACGGCATGGGGCTGGTGCGGATTTTCTCAAACACCAGTCGCATCACCATGGGCGGCATCAGGGAGCCTTCCCCGTAATGCAGCCAGAAGGTGTATTCCCTCTGCTCCGTCGTGCCCGGCTCCGGCACCAGGCGGCGCTGCTCGTCCTTGTTCACCAGGTATTCAATGATGGCACCGGACTCGGCGATGGTGATCTCACCGTCCACAATCACCGGGGACTTCCCCAGGGGATGCACGGCCTTGAGACTGGCCGGAGCCAGCATGGTCTGCGGGTCACGCTCATGGCGCTCCACCCGGTAGTCCATGCCCAGCTCTTCCAGCAGCCAGATGATCCGCTGTGAGCGGGAGTTGTTCAGGTGATGCAATGTAATCATGGGATCTTCCTTGCCCGTTCGGGGCTTTGTGAACCAGAGCACTGAGGTGCTCCGGGTGAATAAAGGATCCGGTACAGCCGTGCCGCCTGTTACGTCGGTTTCCTGCGGACGGATGAGTGGGCTGCTCACAGAGCACACACTTTTGCCACCCCGTCACGACAGATCGGTCAATTACATACGGGTAATGACTTGTTACAAAAGGACACGAACCAGTCATCAGGTACCCTGCCCTGCCGGGATCGCACCCGGGGAAGGCGGCCTGATCCGTAGTCCGGGAAAAGGCGAACCCCATGAACAACAAGAAAACCCATGCATTGACCGCCCTGCTTGCCAGCGCCGTTCTGCTCACCGGCTGCCCGACGGGCGGCGACTCCGCCACCGGCGAGCCGGATGCGGCCACCGGCACCAGCGGCAACAACTCCGGCCAGGGCAAAGGCCCTCCTCCCGGCAAAGGCCCCACCGACCCGGTGGATGACATCATCCAGCCGGACCGTTTCCAGTTTGCCAATGGCTGCTACACCCTTCAGTCCGGTCAGCGTTTTCTGGCGGCGGATCCGGATAATAGCCAGTACCATCTGACAGAGACGTCCACCGGGGCGGCCCGGTTCACAATGCGTCCCACACAGCTGGGGTCCTACCTGCTGATGTCGGATTACCAGAGGGCGACCGGCGAGACCGGCACCATGGAGTTGCTGGGCATCCAGGACCCTGGCCGTGAATTTCTGGATCAGGCGGGCAATTTTGTCGGCGAAGTCAGCTTCCTGATTGCCGGTCTGGGGGATACCGTCAACCTGGCGGCGGACTTTGTCCTGCCCGTGGGGGATTCCGTGCGCTCACTGGCCGAGGCTCTTGAGCAGCTGGGCTCCGACGCCGGTGATATCCAGGTGCGGCCGCAACTGGGCATGGTCACCCGCGCCAATGACCTGGCTGTGTGGCAGCTCAACCCCGCCGAGCAGGACCGCTTCACACTGGAATCCCGTGAAACCGGCCTGGTACTGGACCCCCGGGAGGAGGGGCTGATGCTCTCATCCCCCTCCGTGGCCTCCGCCAACAGTCAGTTTCAGCTCATTGAGGCCAACGGCTGTGAGCCTTACCCCGAGGCGGAGCTCAACGCCACGGTGTCGGAACCCGGCCCGGCCCGTTACCTGCACGAAGTATCCCGGTTCGATGATATTCCCGGCCTGACGGAAAAGGACGTCTTCGGTTACGTGGACACCCACTCCCACATCTCCGCCTACGAGTTTATCGGCGGGCGCATCAACTACGGCGACCCCTTCCACCGCTTCGGTATTCCCCACGCCGTGGAGGACTGTGAGGTGCACCATGGCCCCATGGGCACCACCGGTCTGCTGGAACAGTTCACCGGCATCACCGGACTGCACGACACCCAGGGCTGGCCCACCTTCAATGACTGGCCAAGGCGCGATTCACTGATGCACCACCAGAGCTATTACCGCTGGATAGAGCGGGCGCACCTGGGTGGCATGAAACTGCTGGTGAACCACCTGGTGCACAACGAGATTCTTTGCCAGATCAACCCCCAGAAAGAGAACGACTGCGACCCCAACGAGAGCATCAAGCTGCAGATCCAGCGCATGTATGAAATGCAGAACTACATCGATGCCCAGGCCGGCGGCCCCGGCAAGGGGTTTTTCCAGATCGTCACCAGCCCGGCACAGGCCCGTGAGGTGATCGACCAGGGGCATCTGGCGGTGGTGCTGGGCATTGAAATGTCCCACCCCTTCGGCTGCCGTGAATTCAACGGCATACCGCAATGCAGCCGTGAGCAGCTGGTGGAGGACCTGGATTTCTTCACCCGCATGGGCGTGCGCAACATGTTCCCGGTGCACAAGTTCGACAACGCCTTTGGTGGCCACCTGCCGGACCTGTCGGACGGCATCGGCATCGGCTCCATACTCTATGGCGGCAACATCCTCTCCACGGGCCATCCCATAGAGTTCGAGGAGTGCCCCGAGAGCTTCGCCGGCCACCTGGACCCGCTGCAACAGAACGGCGGCAATAATGACAGCACCCGCCAGGAGTACAGCGGCCGTGAGAGCGACCAGGAGCCGGACCGTCTGGACCCGCTGGGGCTGATTGACCAGGCCCTGTTTCAGATGGACTACATGGGTGCCCGCTTCCCCGAGTCACCGGAGGAGGTGCAGCAGCTCGATCCCCGCAATGGCACTGAACGGCTCTGCAACACCCGGGGGCTGACGGACTTTGGCCACTTCATGGTCCAGGAGATGATGCGCCGTGGCATCATGATCGAGACCGACCATATCAGCCGCAAGGCCTCCGCCCGGATTCTGGAAATCACCGGCAAACAGGGCTACCCGGTGATCAACAGCCACGGCGGCTGGGGTGGTACCGAGTTCCTGCGGGACCGTATTGCCGCCCAGGGGGGCATTACCGCCGACTTTGACAAGACCCGTGAGGGCTGGGTGGACAGCCTGATCAAAAACGGCACACGCCCCCGTGACGAGCAGTTCATGGTGGGGCCTTTCGGTGGCGCCGGCTTTGCCACGGATGTGAATGGCATCTCCGCACTGGCCAACAACAACGGCGATGCCGAGGACGAAGCCCGGCTGTATCCGTTTACTTCGGTGGACGGGCGCGTGGTCTTTGACATCCAGAAGACCGGCGACCGGGCGTTCAGCCTCTACAGCGGCCGCGGTGTCGCCCACTACGGCCTCTACCCGGACCAGATTGCCGATATGCGCCTCCACAGCGACCGCCCACAGGCGGAAGTGGACCACGCCATCAATCAGCTGTTTACCTCGGCGGAGGCGTACCTGCGCATGTGGGAGCGGGTGGAGGCGGCCGCACGCTGACTGCCTCTGACCCGGTCCCGGGCCCGCTCTCAATCACGGATGCGGGCCAGTGCCCGTGCCCGGCGGATTTCGTGGTCCGTATCGAAGTGTTCCTCCAGCAGACCCTCAAGGGCCTTCTCACGGTCTTGCGGACTCAGCCCCCGGGCGTTCTCTATGCGCTCTTTGCTGGCCTGGTAGGCGGAGAGCTTGCGTTGCCACTGGTGACGCCGCTCATCCAGACTGGCCAGACGCTGCGCGGCTTCGGGCCCCAGCTTCTCGGCCCTGAGCCGGTGGATCGCCAGCTCACTGCCCCCCTCCTCGCGCATGGCGGTCACCTGCCGGGAGACTTCACTCAGGCGCCGTGACTGCTCCAGACGCTCACGGCTGGCTTCCGGCAGGCCCTGCTCCAGCTGTGCCAGTGCCTGGCGCCGCTGTGCCTCGCTGAGGCTTTCGTCCTCCATGATGCGGCGCCGGTCCAGTGCCCTGCGCACCCGGGCCTCGTCTTCGGCAAAGAAGCCTTCCGCCACTTCCGGCCCCAGCCTGTCCCGCCGCAGGCTGTAGAGGCGCTCAAAGGTCTGCTCCAGCGCATCGCCGCCGTTATTGACCAGTGCCTCCCCGGCCTCGCGGTAATCCAGGTAATCCACCAGTATCTCCAGCACCTGCAGTCGCACGCTTTCCGGAATGCCCTCTCTGGCCATATGGGCGGCGATGCGCTTTTTCAGTGCCGGCTCGTCTTCCGGCCCCCGGGTCAGACCGATAAAGAAGCCCAGCAAACGCCGCAGCTGGATATCCAGCACGAGGTTGCCATTGCGGTCCAGTCGCACACCACCGTCCACATCCAGCCCTTCCACCACCTCATCCCCCGGCAGCGCTGGCAGGCCGCCATCGTCGCTCACCCCGGCGGCCACCCGGCGCCCCGCCCGGCGGGCGGTGCCGGTTTCCTGCGGCCTCTCCACGAAATCCTGAACGGGCTCCTGGAGCGCGGACTGCGCTGTCTGTTCCGGACCAGAGGAATCACCGCGATAGCCCATCAGCCCTGTACCCAGGGCAACAGCCACGGTCACTCCGGCCAGGGTCAGCCAGTGTCCTTTTGACAGATTCATAAACCACCTCTACATTTTTTATGGTTGTTGTATGGGCCGTTTTATTCCGTCTGATCATCATCGTATTCAATCAATGGCCATCACAAGACGTCTGTCCACATACCCGCAAGCCGTAATTGTACGAATGGGACGCCACGCACAATGAATGGCCACCACGGCGCCATGACAGGCGGGCTTTGGCCGCCATGCAAAGGCTACGACCATGATCCAGTTATCGCCCCCCCGGATAGCGGCACTGTTAACAGGTCAGCAAAATCCCACTTGCACCGGCAAAAGGACACCATAATGAACAAGAAACACTGGGTCAGTGCACTGGCCATGGGGCTGTGCGCCACTGTCAGTTACGGCGAGACGTTACAGGAGCGGGTTTCCGCCCTGGAAAGCGGCATTATTGGCGACACAAGCTACAGTGTCGGCGGTTACATCAAGCTCGACACCCAGTTCACACAGACCAACCGTGACGGTCGCGTCAACTCAGACGTCTTCATTCCCAGCCTGACACCGGTCCAGCGCATCAACAGCAGCACTTTCCCGGAAAAGCACGCCAATGAGAGCCGGCTGAGCTTTCGCACCTCGACCCCCACGGAGCTGGGCAAGGTCACTACATTGCTGGAGTTCGATTTTCTGGGTTCCGCACAGGGCAATGAGCGCATCACCAACAGCTACTCGCTCCGTCTGCGCCATGCTGCCGCCACCTTCAACGGTCTGACCGTCGGCCAGACCTGGTCCACCTTCTTTGACCCGGCCTCTTTGCCGGATCTGCTGGACCTTGTCGGCCCGGTGGGCATCACTTTCGTCCGTCAGCCACTGATCCGCTACCAGACCGGTGACTGGGAGCTCGCACTGGAGAACCCCCAGTCCACGCTCTACGAGGACGGCGCGAACGGCTTTACCGAGTTTGATGACAACAGTGTGCCGGACGCCATTGTGCGCTACCGGGTGCCACTGGACAGTGGCAGCCTGAGCCTGGCCGCCATGGGCCGGGAAGTGGCCTACCGGGATGACAACAACAGCAACAGCCGCGAGAGCCGGTTTGGCTACGGTGTCACCGCCTCTGCCCGCTTCCCGGTGGGGGACAGTGGCCATGATCTGCGTGCCCAGGTCACCGGTGGCAACGCCATTGGCCGCTATATGACCCTCAACGGCTTCAGTGAAGGACAGATCGAAAGTGACGGTGATATTGAGCTGATCGACCAGTTCGGCGGCCATGTCTCCTACCGCCACCTGTGGTCCCCCCAGTGGCGCTCCAACCTGTCACTGTCCCATGCCGAGGCGGACAATCCGGACAGCGTCAGCGGCGGCGTGGCACGCCGCTACAGCAGCGGCCACATCAACCTGATCCACTCGCCGCTGCCCAACATCGACCTGGGTACCGAGCTGATCTACGGCAAGCGGGAAAATGAGAACCGTGACAGCGGTGAGCTTTACCGGCTGCAGTTCTCCGCCAAGGTCGCCTTCTGATCACCAGGGCGTTTGCACAAAAAAAGCGGGGCTTTTCAGCCCCGCTTTTTTTATGGCGGCCATGGATCCGCCGGTACTGCACCCTTCTTCAGAGGCCGGCTTTTTTAAGGCGGTTGGCCTGCTGACGGTACAGCCCCACGGGGTCGGCGGCATTGCGACCCACCGCACCCAGCACCTGGTTGATCTCATCCAGGTGGTTGTGGTTGTGGTTGTGGTCGTACTCGACACTGAGCACCTCACCCAGTTTCATGCTGCAGGCCGGTACCAGACCGTCGTTGGGCTCGTCGATCAGAGTGGCGGTGGCGGCCAACCGCATGTCACTGGGATCGCCTGAGTTGGTGTTGATCGCACTTCTGACCCCTGAAGACATTACGAGGGGTAGAAGACAAACGCCGGCAAAAAACCTGCACACAGCCGATGTCAAATTGTGTGTATTGCCACAAGTAATAGTTTAAAGCCACAAAACTTGATGGTACCTTGAAATGTTAGTATCGAAATGTATTGAGCCCTCCCAGTGGCTAATTTCCTCTCAGACCGGGTTTCAGATGATGTCATTTCAAAAGCTGCCACTGATTCTCTCGCTGTCCGCTCTCCCTCTGCTCGCGTCCGCTGAGACAGATGCCAAAAGCAAATTCCGCTTTATCCATGAGGCTTATATCGGAATCGGCCCCATGGGCTGGTACTACGATGACGACAGTTTACCCAGCTCCACCGCCACTGGAGGACGGCTGAGCGCCGGAGTGCTGATCACAGACCGAATAGGCGTTGAGTTGCATCTGGGCATGATTGGTGAGAACAGGCTGACTGAGGAGCGAGTCACGGTGGAGCTTGACACTGTCGACAGTGTGCTGCTCAGGCTTAATGGCCCGGCGTTTCCTGGTTTGAACTTTCATGCACTGGCCGGATTCAGCACGGCACAGATCATCATCACGCCAGAAGAAGTGGAAGGCTCCGCGGAATCTGCCTCAGGGCTGAGCTTTGGGCTGGGCATGGAATTCCGCCCGGGAGACCGTTATGCAGTCACAGTGGACTATGTGCGTTATCTGAGCGAACCAGATTTTGTTTTTCAGGCAGTAACGGGCACTTTCAAGTGGCGTTACTGAAGAAACGCAACTCAGGGGTTTCATACAAGGGATAAAACAGGAAATAACAGAAAAATCATCCGCTAGGTGCGCGAGGGTGTTTTGTCATAAGATGCCTGCTGCATTTCAGGCTACTGCAGATATCAGCGGATATTCAGTGTCAGCCCGGTGCCAATCTGCTCTACAAACTCCAGCGGTACCCCCCGGCTTCGAACCACACCAACCCCGAAGTTTCCACCATCCTGATTGAGAGTCGCGCTAAGTCCGCTGCCTTTCTGACTGATCAATGCCCGATTGTAATCGCCGGTCTGATGAATACGGGCGCTGTTATCATGGCCCTGCTGACGAATGAGTGCGCGGTTACCTTCACCGCTCTGACTGATGCTTCCGTCATTACCGGAACCTTGCTGGTGAATCTCCGCCTTGTTGGAGATACCATTCTGATCAATCCGGGCCTGATTGAAATTGCCATGCTGTTCAATCAAAGCCCGCTGACCTTCGTCCTCAGACTCTGAAAAAAGAAACTGAACGTCCTTTCCAAACTGACGCGTCTCGTCAAGAATCCCTTCAGTAGGGCCCAGATCCCGTCCCGAAGCCGAGACCTGAGTGGCGGCGAAAGCCATCATAATAAGCAAGACAGCAAAAAAACCATTCGTGAATCGCATGATAATGGTTATGCATTTTTTAAAGCGGCTGTCTGAGCGGCTCATTCTGAAAAAATCCTTGTCACCTGCGTCTTCTCACCGCTTTCGGAATCCGTCACGGTCAGTGTTATCTCATAGCGTGCCCCATTGGGCAGGCTGACGCTGGAAGTGGAAAGTACGGCTCCCTCAGGATCGATAACCGCATGGCCCTGCTGTCGGGTTCTGTTACTTCCGGATCCTGCCAGGGTGTTTACTATCAACTCGTACTGCACACTACGCGACTGCTTCGAACTGGCCATGGGTTGGATCCGCAGTATTTTTCCTGTGTCTTCCAGTTCAATCCAGGACTGCAGTGAGCTGTTATCAGCCATTACAGGGCCTCCCAGAAGACACAGGAAAAAAACCAGAATTCTCATCTTTTACCGTTCCCTATAACCCCCGGGGCACACAGAGTGCCCCGGGAATAACCTGACTTCTGTGATCACTGCTGTGTGATAGAACCCAGGTTGTCGTTGCCAATCTGGCTGATATCAGCAAAACCGTTGTTGCTGGTGAAGATATCGATAGTAGCAGTATTGGTGTTACCCACCTGGTCAATCTGAGCAACATTGCCTTTGGCGTGCCGGATATCAATGTCAGCCACGTTAGAGTTTCCATCCTGGTTAATGGTCGCTTCATGAGCCCCGCCGCCGGAAACAATATTCACGCTGGCCTTGTTATCATCACCCTCCTGAGCAATGGAGGCACTGGTAGGGGCACCAAGCTGACTTTGATCAATGCTAGCGTCGTTTCCATTGCCAACCTGGGAAATATCAGCATTGAAATCACCGAAGCCGCTGACATCTACACTGGCCGAGTTATCGTTACCGTCCTGAAAAACAGTGGCTTGTTTTTTACCGTTCTGTTTTTGGCTGACAGAGGCATCGTTTCTATCGCCGATCTGTTCAACGGTTGCAAAGGTTTGACCACTGGAAATGTTAAGTTGAGTGATGGATGCAGAGTTTTCATCGCCGGACTGGGTGATTTCACCCAGCCCATTACTTCCACCTGACTGGATCACAGTGGCATTATTAATCGCACCGGACTGGTCGATGGAGGCCTCATAGTTATCACCAATCTGATCAATGAGGGCATCGTTCGCCATGGCAGATCCGGAAGCCATAGCGATAGCGAGAGCGAGGGCTGAAGTGTACTTGGTCATGATAATTACCTTTAGTCTGTTTTCATGATATTTAACCCCCACCAACGTAACTGATGGCAGCGGTTG
>JAWWAC010000021.1:0-46094 GCA_033721915.1 Oleiphilaceae bacterium | reverse complement strand
GTCTCAGTCGCACCGACCTTCCCCTGGCCAGCAACGGGCGCGGCCTGAGCTTCCCGGACGGCGGGGTGAACTTCACTACCCGTCTGTCCCGGACGGGTCCGCTGCTGGAGCGGGTGGCACCGATTCCGGAAAACGGTTTCGGCGGTAACGGCGGCAGCTTTGCCGTGCTGGAGATGATCCCCGATGGCAGCCATTTCCCCCTGACGGATCTGGCCTCACTGCGCCTGAGCTTCAGCGAGCCGCTCGACCCCGCGACGGTGATCTACGGTGAGAGCCTCTCCCTGGAAACACCCGATGGCGAGCTGGTGCCGGCCCAGCTGCTGGTAATGGGCGAGAACCTGACACTGGATCCCGAGGAGCCACTGGCCCCCGGCACCCGTTACCAGCTGTCACTGACAGACAGCATCCGCAGCACCGTGACCGGCGCTTCACTCAATGCCGGGCGCTTTGCGGATTTCCGTTTCACTCCCCTGGATTCCGAGTCGGGTGACCCGCTGCCACTGCAGGTGGTCTCACACAACCAGGGCCAGCGCCAGTCCCGCATCACCGGTGAGCTGCTCAACTCCGTTCGCCTGGGCTCCAACCTGCTGGGTCCTGACAACCTGACTTTCATCGGTCCTGAGCCCGGCGGTACCAGGGACATGATCTTTGCCAACCTGGCCAGCCTCAGCACCTTCAGCGAGCGCACCCCCATGTCCATCCCCAGGGGCACACTGCTGCGTGGCACCGGAGTGGACGTGCAGGTGGCCGGTGTGCAGCCCGCGGGGCTGTCTTCCGGTGAAATCAGCGTGCGCTTCCTCTCCGATGCCACCGGCTTCATGGTGCCCAACCCCTACAGCGACAGCAGCCGGGCACCGCGCAATGTGCTGCTGTTTGTGGACATGGCCCTGAACACCCAGGACACCCGTTCCAACAGCGCACTGGGCCAGGCGCTGCTGAATGTGCCTCTGGTGGGCACAGTGGCCATCGAAAACGGGGTTCTCTCCATCGACGCCGTGGCCGTGATTGCACCGGAAATACTGGGTATTGACCAGGCCACCGGTCTGGTCTCGTTCCGTCTTGAGGGGTTTGAGCGGGCCTCTGACAGCCCACTGGAAACCCGTCTCCAGGACACCCAGGGCCCCCGTCTCAGTGCCTGGGTGCCCGGTGACAACAGCGCCAGCCTGCGTCCCGGTGATCCGCTGATCCTGTTCTTCGACCGGCCACTGCTGAGAAGCTCACTGGCCAATGCCGTCAGCCTGCTGGCGGATGGCCAGCCGGTGCCTGTCTCCAGCCGCCTCAATGGCTCGGTACTGACACTCAGACCACAGCAGCCACTGCGTCACGGCGTGCAATACGATCTCACGATCAACGGTCTCAAGGGCCTGGATGGCCAGCTCATGGACCCGGTGGCCACACAGGGCTTCACCCTGGCCCAGGGCAGCAGCGGCGACTCCGTGGAGCAGTCGCCACTGGTGCTGACCACCCTCCCCGGCTACCCCTGCGCCAAGACACCGCAGGAGCCGCTCTCCGGGGATGCCACCCGGCAGGGCCGCTGCGACGGTGGCCGCTCAACGGACGACACACTGCCTGTCACTGAGCACCCGACGGACCGGCCACTGATCGTGCGCTTCTCACAGAACATGGATCCGGACAGCCTGGTAGCGGACGAGACCGTCCTTCTGGAGCAGTTCGCGGATGGCGCCTGGGCGCCCATGAATGACTGGGTACTGGAAACCAGCGCCCGGGAAATCCGCCTGGTACCGGCACAGCGCTGGCAGCAGGGACGGCTGTATCGCTACACCCTGGTTTCGGACCCGGACGGCAGCGCCTCCGGGATACAGTCCGAAGCGGGACTCCCACTGCAGACCCGTCTGCTCAGCCCAACGCCACGTGATTTTACGGTACGGGATTTCGGTGGCCCCGATCTGGTCAACCATTTCCGTGGTGGTGAACCCGCCAGTCGCACTCTGGCGCCACTGCGCAACCTGCCGGCCAATGATGTGAACGCCGATCTGGCCATCAACCCCCAGGAGTCTCCCGTACCTCCAGTGGATGGCCGTTACTCCGCCACGGCCAACACCAGCGGCCTGGACGTGGTGCCGGGAAGCGTGGACAGCAACCTGATGGCCGACGGCAATATCGGCTGCGAGGTGGGACAGACGTGCCCTGAAAACAAGTTCATCTATCTCACCGGCATGCTCAATACCGACATCAGTGGACAGGCCCTTGATCCGGGCACGGATGACCGTGTCATGACACTGATCGACCCTTCCGTGTTGTACACCACCGATCTGGACGTGCATATCCGCATTGATGACACGCCGCTGGCGGCCTGTCTGTTCTTGTGCAGCGCGGCGGATCTGGTGGGCGAGAACCAGGTCTCCCCCACCGGGCCCATGATGATGCGTATGCGCTACGGTGGCGAGAACCGTGATCGTCCCTTCCCGGCTTTTATCTCCCGGGACGATGAGGGCCAGTTGCAGATCGAGCTTGAGCTGGATGTGTACCTGGATGCCCCCTACCTGACCATTGATATTGACCTGACCGACCTGGACCACAACCTGCGCAGTTTCCCTATCGACAACCTCAAGCTGCAAGGTCCCATCGACTTCCTGAATGACGGGCGCATGCAGATTGCCCTGCGCAATGCGGAGCCGGTGGATCTGAATGTGGAAGTACGTGGCAGCATTCTGGGTGGCCTGGGGGATGTGTTTGCCGGAAGCCCGGATACGGACCTGACCCTGCGCATCCCTCCTGGCGAGCTGGTTCTGAACTATCTTTCCCCGTACACGCAGCCCTGAGAGACCCATCCCGATGACAGGGCTTCCTGACGGAGCCCTGTCAACCCGAACACCTCAGGCCAACAGGCCTGACAAAAAACAAACATAATGAGGTAGATTATGTCGCTGATTCCACGCATGGGACACACCCTAGTCTTCGCCGCCGCCATGGGCGCCGGTGCCGCCGCCCAGGCCAGCATGGGCAGCATCGCCACCACCTATGGGCTGCTCTATTCGGATGTGGGAACCGCCCAGGGGCTGTCACTGTTCAATGGACGCCTCTCCGCCACCTACTACAACCCGGCCAACCTGGTGCAGGGCCGTAATGGCGAGCTGGTGGCGGGACTGCTCCACGCCGAGCCGGAGCTGCGGGTCAACCAGACCGGCGGCAACCAGAACGCGCCACAGCGCAGTGGCACCGTGCTGGAGGATGACCGGGCACAGCAGGTGGTTCTGGGCCTCAAGACCGACCTGAGCGACCTGACCATCTACGATCACCCCATCAACTTCGGCCTGATGCTGGGTGTGGAAAAATTCGGACGGGAACTGCTGGCCTTTGAATCCCGCAAGGCGGAGGAAGGTCAGTTTCTGGAGTACGGCCGTCAGCCGCTGTTTGTCAGTGCCGGCGTGGGGACCAGGCTCTGGCGGGGCATTGATGCGGGACTGGCCACCCGGGTGACACTCCATGCGGATGCCAACCTGGAGGCCACCACCACCACCGCCGGTGAAACCTCCGATGAAAAACTGACCGTTGGCACCAAGCCCTTTATCCGTGTGATTGCCGGACTGACCATGGACATGGGTGAGACCTTCTGCCCCGATCAGGGGTGCTGGTACGACGGACTGACATTGGCCACCGCCTACCGCACACTGTCCAACACACGCACCGGTGTGAATGCGGACGTGGATGTGGACGGCATCGCCGGCACCATTCCCATCCGCATCAACACCATCGACTCCTACCAGCCGGAGACCTACACCGCCGGTGCCGAGTACCGATTTGGCAGCTGGCGCATCGGTGCCACGGCCGAGTTCCAGCGCTGGGAGCAGCTTTCCAATGAGCTGAACGGCAACGACACCATCAAGGACGATGGCAATGTGCAGTTCCGGGATATCCTGATTCCCCGCCTCGGTGTGGAATACGAATTTACCCGGCTGTTTACCGTGATGGGCGGACTGGCCTATGAGGAGTCACCCCTGGAGAGCACGCGCAACCCGGAAGTGAACTACCTGGACAATGACCGCTATGTGGTGGGTCTGGGTGCCCAGTACTGCTTCTGTCGTCTGCCGGTGATTGCCCATCCGGTGACCCTGGGCATCGGCTATCAGTATCAGCGTCTGACCGAAAGGGACTTTGAGCTGGTCAATAACGAGGGCAGCAGTGACGAAAGCATTGAATTCGTCACGGCCGATGGTGAGGTGCATGTGTTCACCGGCTCCATCACCATGCATTTTTAAGCCATCCGTCATGCCCGGGGCGGCCTGATCCTGGCCGCTCCCTGTCACGACACATTAGCGGGAGCTGACTTCCCGCATGGTGACAAACTCCTCCGCCGAGGTGGGGTGAATCCCCACGGTGCCATCGAAGTCCGCCTTGGTGGCGCCGGCCTTCATGGCCACGGCAATCCCCTGCATCATCTCACCGGCCTCGGGGCCCACCATATGGGCACCCACCACCCGGTCACTGGCGTCGTCCACCACCAGCTTCATCAGGGTTCTTTCATCCCGCCCCGACAGGGTGTGCTTCATGGGCTTGAAGTCCGTGCGATAGATTCGCAGCGCCCCGTATTTCTCACGGGCCGCCTCTTCCGTCAGCCCCACGGTGCCGATGCTGGGCTGGCAGAACACGGCGGTGGGGATGCAGTCGTAATCCATGCGACCCTGGCCATCACCGTAGAGATTCCGTGACAGCACCATGGCCTGAGCAATGGCCACGGGGGTCAGCTGGGGTGTACCGATGACATCCCCCAGTGCGTAGATGGACGGCACCGAGCTCTGGAACTGCTCATTGACCTTGATGGAGCCGTCCCTGTTCAGAGCCAGATCCAGCGCTTCCAGCCCCAGTCCCTTCACCAGTGGCTTGCGCCCCGTGGCCGCCATCACCAGCCCGGTTTCAAAGCGCTCACCGCTGTCCAGTGTCACCTCATAGCGGTCACCGGAGGCGGACACGGACTGGATATTGTTGCCGAAATCCAGATGAATGCCCTTCTTGCCCATCTCCTGTGCGACAAATTCCCGCACATCCCGGTCAAAGCCCCGCAGAAACAGCTCGCCCCGGTACACCAGTCGTACATCCACACCCAGCCCCGCCAGGATGCCGGCGAACTCCACGGCAATGTATCCGCCCCCCCAGACCACGGCCTTTTCCGGCAGCTGCTCCAGGAAAAACATCTCATTGGAACTCACCATGTGCTCACGGCCCGGAATATCCGGAATGAAGGGCCAGCCGCCCACGGCCACGGCGATGCGTTCGGTGCTGTAGCGGGTCTCCCCCACCGTGACTTCCTGTGGCCCTGTGACCAGGGCGGTGCCGTTGATCAGTGTGACACCGGCGTTGTCCAGCAGACGCTCATAGATGCCGTTGAGGCGCTCGATTTCCCGGTTCTTGTTGGCCACCAGAGTGGGCCAGTCAAAGCCCACGGACTCCCGGGGGATGCTGAAACCGTAACCGGCGGCGTCCTCCGCCTCTTCCAGTACATGGGAGGCGTAGACAAAGAGCTTTTTCGGAACACAGCCCACGTTGACACAGGTGCCCCCCAGATAGCGGGACTCGACAATGGCCACACGGGCGCCACGGGCGGCGGCGGTACGGGCCAGGCGCACGCCGCCGGAGCCGGCGCCAATAACAATCAGGTCATACTGGAAAGAGTCGGACACGAGACCTCCTGATGGATGAATGCAAGATGGTGCCATCGGTGACTGAACGCTCAGTGATAACGAACAGGCACTGGAGACGACAGGGACGCGTTTTTGTTACGTACGAACAGCCGCCCTGAAAAAACCACTGTGGTTTCCCTGCAGTGTCCAGGCAACAGTGCCGGGCCAGTGCCGGCAAGTCCAGCCGGCAAAGCGGGAAATGGCATGACGGAACCCGGTCAGACGCATAAGTGACGTGGCAGAACGGGGAAAACCGCGACACAGTCACGGCCGCCCGGGGCAGCAGGACTCTGTACGCGGTTTTCCGGGGGCGACAGGCTTCACCCAGCCGGTGACAGAAGCCGGCTCACAGTGACAGCACCATGCGGGCATTGACCCGCCCGGGCTCACCGCTGCGCTCAATGGAGGCCTGATCCACCTTGATGCCGTATTCAGTACCGAGATGCTCCAGCCACTGTGACAACTCGTTGAAAGGCACCTGCTCGAGACGGATGCGCATGCCGTCATCGCCGCTGGGCTCAAACCGCGACAGTGACAGGCCGGATTTCTGGGCGGAACTGGTCACAGTGGTCAGGAAATCCGACCCGGGCTTGAGCTGCTGGGTCTGCCCTCTCTGTACCGAAGCGGCCGCATCACGGGCGCGCACTTCCTGGCTCTGCACATAGCCCAGCAGTTGCTCGGCGGATTCGGCCGCACTGTGGGCATCGGCCCGGTAGTCGCTGACGGGCTTCCACAACAGGGCGTACAGGAGCACCACGGCCACGGCCACCACCAGCAACTGCAAGGCACGCCGGTCACGCTGTGGCAGCTGGTCATAACGGCGGTGCAGCTTTTCCAGCTGCGGGTGCTTTAACAGGGGATCCAGACGGTCACGAAACGCCATCAGCTGCCTCCTTGGGAAACGGTGATACGACCCCGGGTATGGTCGTCTTCATTGACCACGGAGCCGATCCGGGCCTGCAGTCCGGCTTCGTTCAGGCCGCTGCGCAGGCTGTCCAGGCGCGAGAAACTGTCGCCCCGCAGCTCCATGACCAGTTCACCCCGCTGGCGGCTGAAATTGATGCTATCGAAACGCACCTGGTCCGGGTTCTCCAGCTGCTGGTACTGGTAGCCCGCCTGGCGCAGCAGATCCAGGTAATCCGCCTGGCTGCCACCCCGGTCCGCCGCCCTCAGGCGCCCTTGCAGGTTGGCCTTGAGGTTACCGGCATGGACACGGCTGTCGCTGGGGAAGATGTCCTGGTACAGTGCCACGGCCCTCTCCTCGAAGGCATCGGCACGCTGATAGTGGTAATAGCCGTCGGCGGCCATCAGCCCCAGCTGCAGCACCAGGCCAATGGCCGCCACCACCGCCACGGCCCGCCAGCGGCGCAGCGGTGAGTCACCGTGATCCCGCAGTGAGAATTCACCCTGACAGAGGTTGAGTGGCTGTTTCGGGTGCTGGTGGTGGGTCCTGGCCAGAAAGGACAGATCACCGATATCCAGTGTCACCGACTGCAGATCGATCTCGGGGTTCTGCCCCAGAGCGGCCAGCTCCACCTGGCGCTCTTCCGCCTCCTGTGGTGAGAGGTAGAGTCGTACCACCGGCGGATTGTCCGGGTCCGAGTCTTTCACCAGTGAGTCGATAAAGACACTCAGCCCTTCCACGGGCACATCAAACCACTCTCCCTCGCTGCCGGCCACCAGCACATGCCCTTCACTGACCAGTGCGGACCAGCGTGACCGCTGTGTGGGCAGCATCATGGCATCGGCGTAGATCCCCTCCAGGGGATACTCCCAGCTGTTGAACAGGGCCTGATAGGCGGCCATGCGATGGCGGTCGATGGCCGCCACCTGCCACAGGTCGCCGCTGCGACGGCCCACCGCCAGGTGCATGTCCTCGATGTCCTGCGCCACCTGCTCTTCCACCGCGAACGGCAGTGCCTGCTGTATGAAACGGCTCTGGCGGGCGGGAATACGGGCGCTGCAGTGGCTGACCTCGTAGGCGGGGATCAGGCCCGCCACCCGGGGTTGGTCGATGCGGTTGGCGGACAGTGCGTTCTCCACCGCCTCCCGGGGCTCGTCCGCCCCTTCGGCCAGTGTGTCGCCGGCGGCGTCCAGCAGCACCCAGTCAAACCGGGGGCTTTGCGACGGCGCGTCCACGGCATCCGGATGGGGTCGCAGATAAAGAAGATAGGACATGATTACCCGTTCCTGTTCAGCCTTGCGGCGTTATCAATTCCAGTTCAGCCTGGTGTTTCAGTGTCGGTTCAGCCTTCCGGTACAGACACCCGTTCCTTAGTGATAATGCCCGTTTGCCCGGCATCCCGGGCAATCACCGACAGTTCTCCCTCAGGGTCGCGGTGCAGTGTACTGACCAGACGGTACACATTGTCCGCCACGGTGACACGGCTGGCGGACTGGAAAAAGAAGCTGCGCACCGTGAGCCCCTCCTCGTCCAGCCCCATGCCGGCAAATTCCTCCCGCGCCAGAAAATCCCCCACGGTTTCAAAACGTGCCTCGGCGCGGGCCTCCGCCACGGATTCCGCCGCGGCGGTGGTGATGTCCTCGTGCAGTGACTGGATCACCGGCACCGTCATCATGTTCACATTCAGTGGCTGCCCCGCCATGGGCAGGACGGCCACATGGGGCAACAGCCTCTGGTAATCCTCCCGGCTCATGCCATCAATCAGGCGCAGCTCCGACAGATCTGTCATGGGACGGTCAGCGGCCCTGTAAGGTGGATCATATAACAGATAATCCCCGTCTTCCGATCCTCCCGGGCCTGTTGGGTCGTTATCGGGATCAATCCAGTCTATCATTGCTTCAACCGTGACAGAGCGCACATCCAGCGCCTCCAGAAGGCGGCCGAAACGCCCCGCCATCACCGGGTTGACCTGCCCCTGGGAATCCACCAGATCGTTCAGGTTCAGCCGCCCCTGCAGGTCGTTGATCTGGGCCTCAATGGCGCCACGTTCCACTGGCAGTGCCACCGAGTTGGCCGCCCAGGTCTCATTGCCGTCGTCCACGAAGGCGTCGCTTTCCCTGTCGCCTTGCCAGTCACGCCACAGAATCTGGCGGGCAAAGGCCTCCGCACCCAGTGCCAGGCTCTGTGCCTCCGACTGGGTCAGGTAATTGCCTGTGCCCTGGATCATCAATGACTGCCTGGACATCATGCCGGTGGTGAAAATGCCGGCCAGTGCAAAGGCCAGCAACACCATCATCAGGGCCACACCGGATTGCTGGCGGGGGGAGGCTCTCATGGCTGCTGCCCCTCCTGCTGGTTCTGCTGCCGTTGCTGTTCCCGCTCCCGCTCATTCTGCCGGATCCGTTCGGTGCTGAAGCCACCCAGGTCGATCAGTCGGGTAATCAGGCCGAATCGCTCGTGCTCAAAGCTCACCTCGACGGCCTTTGGCAGGCCACCAGAGGGCGTCACGGCGGGCTTGTCACGGGCTTCACCGGTGGTGGGGTCAATATCCTGGGAGGACGCATCCGGTGTGTTCTGGGGCCAGTCCTCCACCCATTCGTTGCTGTGATTGAGAAATCGGACTTCCATGGACAGCACATTCTCCAGCAGCAACTGCTCACGGGGCTCGCTACCCTGTGCCCGGTCCAGGACCGTCCAGTAGCGGCGCATCAGCGTCTTCTCCAGCTCGTCATACTGCCAGGCCACCCGCTGCAACTCGCTGCGTCGCTGGCCCAGCGGGTTGCGCCAGCCCTGTCGGGTCAGTGTCAGACCGGCGTCCCGCTCACGGCTGCTCATGGCGGGGCGGGGGTCGCCAAAGCTGTCTCGTACCGCCCTGTCCACGGCCTGAAACAGATCCCGCTCCAGCAGCATGACGCTGCGGTGGACATCCTTGAACTGCCCGGAGACCCGGTCCACGGACTCCCGGGAGGCGATCAGGCCGTTCATCACCTGCCAGATCCCAAGGCCGAGCATGCCGGTGATCAGTACCGCAACCAGGATCTCCAGCAGGGTGAAGCCGCCCTGCTGTTCTGGTGCGTGCCCGGAGGGACACCGGCGGCGTGCCCGGGGTGTTGCGGCAAAGGCCATCAGTTGGCCCCCAGGAAGCCGGTAACCACACGCTGGCGCTGACGGCCGAAGACTTCATTGATCCGGCTCACGGTGATTTCAACGCGGCGTATTGTCGGGTCTTCCGTATCCGTGACATTGATGCCCAGCTCCCACTCATGGGGACCAAAACGCAGCTCTTCGTCGCTCTCGCCTGTGCCGGGCATGTCCTCCGCCAGACGCATCTCCGCCAGACGGTTCTGGGCGATCCAGACCGCCATGGTCTGCCCCTCAAGGCGCTGATAGCTGCCCATGTAGCCACTGGAGACCTGCTGGATGGTCAGGGCCAGCATGCCGAAGATCATCAGGGCAATCATCACTTCCATCAGCGTAAAGCCACGGCTGTGGCGACGGGTGGGCTTGTGCATGGCTAGGCCCCCGGCCTGTCTTCATCGCCGGGGCGGGACCACTGAATGGGATTGATGCCGTCACTGGTCAGGTAGTGAACGCTGTCCTCCCGGTCTTTCAGGCGCAGCTCCAGATCGAAGGGGGTCACTTCTCCACTGGAGAAGAACACAATGGAGGGGACCAGCGCCTCTTCCTCATCGCCATTGTTGCCACCGCGGGTGGTCAGTGCCTCTTCCTGCCCTTCCGTCTGCAGGTCCAGGTTCATCCATTCCGGCACAGCGGAGGGCGGAAGGCGCCGATCCTGACGGGGCTCCCAGACCTGCTCCTCGAGGTTGTAATTGATAAAGCGGTAGCTGTCCTCCTCCAGCAGAAGGCCGATTTCCCGGTTGCTGATGACCGCCTCCTCCGAGGCGGCCTGCATCTTCAGGTACAGCTCCCGGGTGTTCTCTTCCAGCTGGCGCCGCTCGCCGCCACCGCCCATGTTCAGCCCCACCAGAGACACCAGCAGACCGATCACAATCAGCACCACCATCAGCTCTATGAGGGTAAAGCCCCGCTGCTGCAGCCGGGGCGTTGGGCGTGAGGCCGGAGGGCGGCTCATGAGGCGATCCTATTCGATGTCCCTGACACTGATGTCGGCGTTGTTGCCTTCACCGCCGGAGCGGCCGTCGGCCCCCAGTGAGTAGAGATCGTAGGGGCCCTCGGAGCCGGGGCTGACGTATTCGTAGTCATTGCCCCAGGGGTCCTTGGGCACGGAGCTGAGGTAGCCGTCCGGGTTCCAGTTGCGCGGCTCCGGAAAGCCGGAGGGCTCCTCCACCAGGGCCTCAAGCCCCTGCTCGCTGGAGGGGTAATGGCTGTTGTCCAGGCGGTACATGTCCAGGGCATTGCTGATATTGCGCATCTGCGCCTTGGCGGTGGTGACGCGGGCGTCATCACCCCGGCCCATGATGTTGGGTGCCACCAGGGCCACCAGAAGGCCCAGTATCACCATGACCACCATGATTTCGATCAATGTAAAACCACTGCTTTTGTGTCTCGTATTCATTCAATCAACCCATTAATTGGCTCATATCCATAATCGGCAGCATGATGGCCATGACAATAATCAGGACCACCGCCCCCATCACCAGCAGCATGAGTGGCTCAAACAGACCCACCATGGCTGAGATCTTACCCTGCAGGTTGTTCTCCTGCATGTGCGCTGTGCGTGACAGCATATCATCCAGCTCACCGCTGGCCTCACCACTGCCGATCATGTGCAGCATCATGGGCGGAAAGTAATCGGTCTGATCCAGTGCCCGGTGCAGGGATCCGCCCTCGGTAACGGACTGTGCCGCTTCCTGGATGCGCGCCTTGAGGTACTCGTTGGAGAGCACCTCGCCGGCGATGCGCATGGCGTCCACCAGTGGCACGCCACTGCTGGTGAGTATGCTCAGTGTACTGGCAAAGCGGGCCGTGTTGACCCCGCGAATCAGGCCCGAAATAAAGGGCATGTGCAACAGCCAGCGGTGAAACGCCAGCCGCACCCTGTCCTTTCTCAGGGAGATGCGGAATGCCACAATCGCCGTGACCAGCAGGATCAGCAACAGCCAGCCCCAGCTGGCGAGAAAATCACTGACCGCCAGTAGACCCTGTGTCAGTGTTGGAAGTTCCTGACCACTGCGCACAAAGACATCAATAATGTCCGGCACCACATAGGTGAGCAGGAAAATCACGATGCTGATGGCCACCACCGTCAGTATCACCGGATAGATGGCTGCCAGCTGGATCTTCTGGCGCGCCTCCTGGCGCGCCTCGGTGTAATCCGCCAGGCGGTTGAGCACCAGGTCCATGTGGCCGGCGTGCTCGCCGGCGGCTACGGTGGAGCGGTACAGTGTGGGAAAGGCCGAGGGGAACTCCCCCAGGCTGGCGGCCAGTGTATAGCCCTCCATCACCTTGCCCCGCACCGCCAGCATCATGCTCTTGATGCGGGGCTTCTCGGACTGCATGGCGACGGCGTAAAGGGACTGCTCCACGGGAATGCCGGACTGGATCAGTGTGGCCAGCTGGCGTGTGATGAGTGCCAGGTCCGTTGCCGACAGACCACGGCCGAAGGACAGTGAGCTGGACTGCTTGTCCTTCTCGGTGCTGATGTTCACTTCCAGCGGTGCCAGGCCCTTCTCCCGCAACTGCTGGCGCACGGCACGGGGGCTGTCCGCCTCCAGCACTCCCTGCTTCTGCTTGCCGCGCCCGTCCAGGGCCTTGAATTCGTAGGCTGCCATGGGCCATTAACCTCGGTGTGTGACGCGCAGGACTTCTTCCAGGGTGGTGGAGCCCGCCAGTACCCGGTTAATGCCGTCGGTGTTGATGCTGGGCCCCTTGGCCCTGGCCATGTGCTCCAGTTCCATCTCGCCGGCCTGGTTGTGGATCAGGCGGCGCATGTCCTCGTCCACACCGATCATCTCGTAAATACCCATGCGTCCGCTGTAACCGAGCTGGTTGCACTCGTCACAGCCCCTGGCGTGATACAGCGTTGGCGGATCCGCCGGATCCACCTGCATGTACTCGCACTCCTTGGCATCGGCGGTATAGGCCTCCTTGCAGTGGGGGCAGAGGACTCGCACCAGTCGCTGCGCGGCAATACCGATCAGGCTGGATGAGATCAGGAAGGGCTCGATGCCCATGTCCATCAGTCGGGTGATGGCGCCGGTGGCGGTGTTGGTGTGCAGGGTTGAGAGTACCAGGTGGCCGGTCAGACTGGCCTGTACGGCGATTTCCGCTGTTTCCAGGTCCCGGATCTCACCGATCATCACCACATCCGGGTCCTGGCGCAGAATGGCCCTCAGGCCACGGGCAAAGGTCATCTCCACCTTGGGGTTGACCTGGGTCTGGCCGATGCCCGGCAGGTTATACTCGATGGGATCCTCCACCGTCAGTATGTTCCGGGAGCGGTCGTTGATTTCCGTCAGGGCGCCGTACAGTGTGGTGGTCTTGCCCGAACCGGTGGGGCCGGTGACTAGGATAATGCCGTGGGGGCGGTGGATCAGCTCCTTGAGCAGGTTCAGGTCCCGATCGGCCATGCCCACGTGATCCAGTGTCAGCAGCCCGGCCTGCTTGTCCAGCAGACGCAGCACCACCCGCTCGCCACTGGAAGACGGCATGGTGGAGACCCGGATATCCACCTCACGGCCGCCAACACGCAAGGTCATGCGACCGTCCTGAGGCACCCGCTTCTCGGCGATGTCCAGCTTGGACATGACCTTGATGCGCGAGACCAGCAGCGGCGCCAGCGCCCGCTTGGGTTGCACCACCTCGCGCAGCACGCCATCCACCCGGAAGCGGATGACAAGGCGGCGTTCATAGGTTTCAATGTGAATGTCCGAGGCGCTGGTTTTCACCGCTTCGGTGAGGATGGCGTTGATCAGGCGGATAATGGGGGCGTCATCCGCCTGCTCCATCAGGTCTTCCGTCTCCGGCACGGAATCCGCCAGGCTGGCCAGGTCCATGTCGTCACCGATGCCCTCCACCATCTGCATGGCCTCGGCGGAATCGTTCTGATAGGCACGATTGAGAGCGTCGTCAAAGCTTTCCGCGTCGATTTCACGCAAGCTGGCGTGTCCCCGGCTCAGACGGGTGGCTTCGGCAATGGCTCTGGCGGAGGCGCCGGGGCGGACCAGCAGCTGCGGCTTGTGGCTCTCGTCCTGGGTCAGTATGACCCCGTTGCGCTTGGCAAAGGCAAAGGGGAGCCGCGCTGTACCGCGGGAAATTTCGCTGGATTGGTTATCCATCTCTACAACAGTCCTTCTATACACTCTCTGTGGCTCTTGGAGCTGCCGTAACAGCCAGCAACAGGCGCTGCGACAAGACAGGCAACAGGGCAAGGTTCAACGCCAATGAGGCCAGCCTGCCCGGAACGGGAACAAAGACCTGGCAGCAGGGTCAGGTGTGGAATACCGTAGTATCACCGGCACGTGAAGGCAACAGCCGCAGAGGTTATCATGGCCCGGGCGTGGACGCCGTCATACAATTAACCAGGCTTTTACCAGAATAGTGGATTTATAAACAGCATGCTCGACTTAAAACAGCTGCCCTTGATGGCGGCCATCTCCCTGGGAGTACTGATTGCCGCCGGCGTCACCTGGCAGGGCCTGGGTCTGTATCAGCAGTGGCAGTCACCGCAGCCGCAACTGGAGCAGTCCGCCAGCGCCGGCAACAAAAAGGCCTCTCCGGCCCGTGACCTGGCCATTGAAGAGGTCCTGCTGTTCGGTCAGCCGGGTCAGGAGGAAGAAGGGCCCGAGCTGGTGGAAACGGAAAACCTGCCGGAGACCAATCTGCGACTGACACTGCGCGGCGTCATGGCCGGAGAACGGGAAGCCACCCGCAACAGCGCACTGGTGGAAGGGCCGGACAAGGAAACGGACCTGTACTTTGTCGGCCAGGAGCTGCCCGGCAACGCCAGGCTGCACAAGGTGCACGAACGGCGCATCGTCATCGAACGCGGCGGAGCCCTTGAGACACTGCATTTCCCGGATGAGGAAGAACTGTCCATGAGCGCCAGCCGGAGTGGCTCGGGCCGGTCATCCCGCCGTTCATCCAGTCGCGGCAATGGCGGGCTCAATAACGTGCGCATGAACAGCGGCGACAACAGCAGCCGGCAACAGGAAGTGCGGGCCCGTCTCGACGAACTGCGGCAACGGCTGCGCAACAACTGATCAGGAAACCACCCCACCTCTGCGGGGGAGTCGCGACAGGTCCCGACCGGCGACCGGGCCTGCAACTGGCCATCCAGCATCCGCTGCTCTCAACCAACCGCTGACCTGAGAAAGCCCCCGCGCGACCGGGCCTGCCTGCGGTGAGTCCCGTACCGATTCCCTGCCCCTGATCGTCCCCTATTGACAGGGATCAAAGGACATTTCATAGTGTTTACGCTTTACGTTAACGTAAAGGTTATCGGTCTTAACCCTTGGAGCCGAACCCGTCAGAACCCGTTATCCGGTCAATCCATGACACGGGTTGCTGCCACAGGACCACCATGCCATGACCCAGCCCCGTCAACACAGCGCCCGCCACTACACCATTGGTGAGCTGGCCAGCGAATTCGACATCACCACCCGCACCATCCGCTTCTACGAGGAGGCCGGGCTGCTTTCCCCCGCCCGACAGGGGCAGCAGCGCATCTATCAGGAATCCGACAGGGTCAAACTCAAGCTGATTCTACGGGGCAAGCGGCTGGGCTTCAGTCTTGCGGAATCCAGGGAGCTGATTGAGCAGTACGACCCTGTCACGGGAAACCGCAGCCAGCTCAAGGCGTTACTGGACAAAATTGAGGAACGGCGTGAATCACTGCGTCAGCAGATGCTGGATATCCAGCTGATGCAGACGGAGCTGGACGCCGTGGCCGGGCGCTGCCACGAAGCCCTGGCCGAACTGGACCGACAGGGCAGGGACAGCCCTAAGCCGGCCGACATTGGCCGAAAACCCCCTGAAAACAACTCCCCTGCCCTGAATGAGGATCCATCATGAGCTTCTCAGCACTTAATCACGACCTGGACGACACCACCGCCATGCTGCAGCAGCAGGTACGCCAGTTTGCCGATGGCGTCATCGCCCCTCTGGCGGACGCCACGGATCGCAACAACGCCTTCCCCAACGAGCTCTGGCCCAAGCTGGGCGAAATGGGCCTGCTGGGTGTGACGGTACCCGAGGAATTCGGCGGCTCCGACATGGGCTATCTGGCCCATGTGATTGCCATGGAGGAGATCAGCCGCGCTTCCGCCTCCATCGGACTGAGCTACGGCGCCCACTCCAACCTGTGCGTCAACCAGATCACCCGCAACGGCACACAGGCCCAGAAAGAACTCTACCTGCCGGGTCTGGTCAGTGGCGAGAAAATCGGCGCTCTGGCCATGAGCGAGGTGAATGCCGGCTCCGACGTGGTGAGCATGAGCCTGAGAGCCGTGCGTGATGGGAATCATTACCGCCTCAATGGCAACAAGATGTGGATCACCAACGGCCCTGACGCGGACACCTACGTGATCTACGCCAAGACCGCCCCTGAGAAAAAGGCCCACGGCATCACCGCCTTTATCGTCGAGCGTGGCACGCCAGGCTTCAGCCAGGGCCCCAAACTGGACAAGCTGGGCATGCGCGGCTCCAACACCTGTGAGCTGATTTTCGAAGACGCCATGGTCCCTGTCGAGAACATTCTCGGTGGCGAGAACAAGGGCGTGGGCGTGCTCATGTCCGGACTGGACTACGAGCGTGTGGTGCTGGCCGGCGGCCCGCTGGGTCTGATGCAGGCCTGCCTGGACCTGGTGGTGCCCTATGTGGGTGAACGACAGCAGTTCGGCCAGGCCATCGGCGAGTTCCAGCTGATTCAGGCCAAGCTGGCGGACATGTACACCCAGACCAGCGTCAGCCGCGCCTACCTCTACGCCGTGGCCCGTGCCTGTGACCGTGGCGAGACCACCCGCAAGGACGCCGCGGCGGCCATTCTCTACTGCTCCGAGCAGGCCACCAAGATGGCCCTGGAAGCCATCCAGATTCTCGGCGGCAACGGCTACGTGAACGATTACCCGGCGGGACGACTGCTGCGGGACGCCAAGCTGTACGAGATCGGCGCCGGCACCCAGGAGATACGCCGCATGCTGATCGGTCGCGAACTGTTCAACGAGAGTCGCTGATTATGGCCTTTATCCAGTCACAGATGGACCCCGGCAGCGACGTCTTCAGCGAGCGCAGCGCCCACTTCCGGAAACTGGTGGCGGATCTGCGGGCCCAGCACGCCCGCATCCACGACGGTGGCGGCGAGGCGGCCCGTGCCCGCCACAAGGCCAAGAACAAGCTGCCGGTGCGCACCCGCATCAACCGACTGATCGACCCGGGCTCTCCTTTCCTGGAAGTGGGGGCCATGGCCGCCCATGAGGTGTACGGGGAAGACGTCCCCGCCGCCGGCGTGGTGGCGGGCATCGGCCGTGTCAGCGGTGTGGAGTGCATGATTCTGGGCAACGACGCCACGGTCAAGGGGGGCACCTATTACCCACTGACCGTAAAAAAGCACCTGCGGGCCCAGACCATCGCCGAGGAGAACCGCCTGCCCTGCATTTACCTGGTGGACTCCGGCGGCGCCAACCTGGCACTGCAGGACGAGGTGTTCCCGGATCACGACCACTTCGGCCATATCTTCTACCGCCAGGCCAACCTCTCCGCACAGGGCATCCCCCAGATCGCCGTGGTCATGGGCCCCTGCACCGCCGGCGGCGCCTATGTGCCGGCCATGGCCGACGAGAGCATCATGGTCAAGGAACAGAGCTTTGTGTACCTGGCCGGGCCACCCCTGGTGAAGGCCGCCACCGGCGAGGTGATCAGCGCCGAGGATCTCGGCGGTGCCGATGTGCACACCCGCATCTCCGGTGTGGCGGACCACCTCGCCCACAGCGAGGAGGAGGCCCTTGAGAAGGCCCGCCACTGCATTGCCAACCTCAACTGGTGCAAGGCACCGGCACTGACACTGCGAGAGCCGAAGCCGCCCCGCTACCCGGCGGATGAGCTCTACGGCGTGGTGCCCACGGACCTCAAGACCCCCTACGATGTGCGGGAAGTGATTGCCCGTCTGGTGGACGACTCGGACTTTGACGAGTTCAAGGCCGGCTTCGGCACCACGCTGGTGTGCGGTTTCGCCCACTGGGCCGGCATGCCCGTGGGCATTATCGCCAACAACGGCATCCTGTTTTCCGAGTCCGCCGCCAAGGGCGCCCACTTTATCGAGCTGTGCTGTCAGCGTGGCATCCCGCTGGTGTTCCTGCAGAACATCACCGGCTTCATGGTGGGCAAGGAGGCGGAGCACGGCGGCATCGCCCGCCACGGTGCCAAGCTGGTGCACGCCGTGGCCTGTGCCCGTGTGCCCAAGTTTACGGTGATCATTGGCGGCAGCTTTGGCGCCGGCAACTACGGCATGTGCGGTCGTGCCTATCGCCCTCGCCTGCTGTTCATGTGGCCCAATGCCCGCATTGCCGTCATGGGCGGCGAGCAGGCCGCCGGGGTGCTGGCGGATGTGCGTCGCGCCGGTCTTGAGCGCAAGGGCGTGGAATGGTCCGACGAAGAGGAAAGCCGGTTCAAACAGCCCATTACGCAACAGTTCGAGACTCAGTCTCACCCCTATTACGCCAGCGCACGGCTCTGGGACGACGGCGTCATCGACCCGGCACAGACCCGCGAGGTGATCGCACTGGGCCTGTCCGCCGCACTCAATGCACCGATTCCGGCCACCCAATTCGGCGTTTTCCGCATGTAAGGAAGCAGTCATGAGCACTGAACAACACCAGGCGGTTGCCCTGGAGTACGAAGAAGGCGGCATCGCCCGCCTGACACTGAACCGCCCGGACAAGCGCAATGCCTTTGATGCGTCCATTATCGCCGGGCTGACGGACACACTGACACGACTGGACCGGGATCCGGCGGTCCGTGTGGTGATACTGGCCGCCGCCGGCAAGCACTTCTCCGCCGGCGCCGACCTGAACTGGATGAAGGACACCGCCGCCATGAGCGAGGCGGACAACAGGGCCGACGCACTGGCGCTGGCCGGCCTGATGAGCACACTGGACCGACTGGGCAAACCCACGGTGGCCCGGGTCCAGGGGGCGGCCTTTGGCGGCGCGCTGGGTCTGATCTGTTGCTGTGACCTGGCCATTGCCAGTGACCAGTCCCGCTTCTGCCTGAGCGAAGTGAAGCTGGGACTGGCCCCGGCGGCTATCAGCCCCTATGTGGTGCGGGCCATGGGCCACCGCCAGGCACGGCGTTTCATGCTCACCGCCGAGATCTTTGACGCCGACACCGCCTGCGCACTGGGTGTGGTCCACGAGCAGGTGCCCGAGGCACAGCTGGATGAACGCATCAACGAGCACACACAGGCACTGCTTCAGGGCGGACCACAGGCCCAGAGTGCCTGCAAGGCCCTGCTGCAGCATCTGGACAACCCGGCCTTCACCGAGGGTGTGGACCGCATGACCGCCGAGACCATTGCCCGCCTTCGCACCAGCGACGAGGGCCAGGAAGGGCTGCAGGCGTTCTTTGACAAGCGCGCCCCCGCCTGGCGGGACGATGGTGGGGAGGCCCCGGTATGAACCGACTGCTGATTGCCAACCGTGGCGAGATCGCCAGCCGCATTATCCGCAGCGCCCGTTCCATGGGCCTGCACTGCATCGCCGTCTACTCCGACGCCGATGCCCAGGCCCCCTTTGTGCAACAGGCCCACGAGGCCCACCGGATAGGTCCTCCGCCGGCCACGGAATCCTACCTGGACATGGACAAGCTGATGGCGGTGGCGAAAGAGACCGGCGCCCAGATGATTCACCCGGGCTACGGCTTTCTCTCGGAGAACACCGAACTGGCACGGCGCTGCCAGGAGGCGGACATTGCCTTTATCGGCCCGCCTGCCAGCGCCATTGCCGCCATGGGGGACAAGACCGCCGCCAAGCAGCTCATGGCCAAGGCCGGCGTGCCACTGGTGCCGGGCTACCACGGCGACGACCAGGACCCGGACCATCTGGAAGCCATGGCCCGTGACACCGGCTACCCGCTGATGATCAAGGCCAGCGCCGGTGGCGGTGGCAAGGGCATGCGGGTGGTGCGGGATCCGGCCCGCTTCCGTGAGGAGCTGGCCGCTGCCATGCGCGAGGCCAGGAGCGCCTTCGGCAACGACCATGTGCTGCTGGAGCGCTTCGTGGAGAGGCCCCGCCATGTGGAGGTGCAGCTGTTTTTCGACCAGCAGGGCAACGGGGTTTATCTGCTGGACCGGGACTGTTCGCTGCAGCGCCGCCACCAGAAAATCATCGAGGAAGCCCCGGCCCCGGGGCTCAGTGACGCACAGCGACAGGCCATGGGCGAGGCGGCACTGCGTTGCGGCGAGGCCATTGGCTATGTGGGAGCCGGCACCGTGGAGTTTCTGCTGGAACCCGGTGGTGAGTTCTTCTTCATGGAGATGAATACCCGCCTTCAGGTGGAGCATCCGGTGACCGAGGCCGTGACCGGCATTGACCTGGTGGAATGGCAGATTCGGGTGGCCCGTGGCGAATCACTGCCTTGGCGCCAGGAGGAAATCCACGCCACCGGCCATGCCGTGGAAGCGCGGATCTACGCGGAAAACCCCGACGCGGGCTTTCTGCCCACCAGCGGCCCCATTCACACGCTGCGTGAGCCCACCGACCTGCCCGGCATCCGCATTGACTCGGGCATCGCCGCCGGGCTGACCGTGAGCCCCTATTACGACCCCATGCTGGCAAAGGTCATTGCCCACGGGCCGGACCGGATCACCGCCATCGAGCGCCTGTCACAGGCACTGAGCGGCTACCAGCTGGCAGGGCCAGTGATCAACACGGGCTACCTTCAGCGCCTGCTGACCACAGAGGCCTTCCGCAACGGTGATCTGCGCACGGACTTTATCGAGGGTCAGGCCGAGCGACTGTCACAGCCACTGCTGCCACAGTCACTGCAGTCGCCACTGGCACTGGTGGCCTGGCTGTCCGGCTCACTGGGCAGTTTCTCTGCCAACAGCGGCGTGTCCGTGCAGGCAGGGGACCCCTGGGGACAGCTGAGTGCCTTCCGCACCGGTCCTGACGACTGGCAGAAGGCGGAACTGAGGGCGTCCGGCGAGAGCATCGAGTGGCTCTACCAGATCACGGGGCCGGCCGGTCCGGACCGCGGGCAGGTACGGCTGCAACAGGGCGAGACCATCAGCCACTGGCAGTGGCAGCGACAGGGGCAGGATCTGGATGTCTTCAGTGAGACACTGAGTGAGCCACTGCGACTGGCCTTTGTACCGGAGCCCATGAACAGCCTGACCCTGTTCTGCCAGGGTGAGACCTGGCAGGTGGCCGTCAACCACCCGGAAATGGCCGGCACGGCGGTGGACGAGGACAGCCTCACCGCCCCCATGCACGGCCGCATTATCGGCGTGCATGTGAGCGAAGGGGCCACCGTGGTGGCCGGAGAGGCACTGGTGGTGATGGAGGCCATGAAGATGGAGCACACCATCACCGCCCCGGCGGACGGACAGGTCACGGAGCTGCACTGTGCCCTGGGTGACAACGTCAGCGCCGGGGAAAGCGTACTGACCTTCGAGCCCACGGATTCCGGCAAGGACAAGGAATAAGTCATGAGCCAACCAGGAGTAAGCCATGAGCCAACCAGGAGTAAGCCATGAGCCAACCAGGAGTAAGCCATGAGCGCTGATCACGTCACAGTGGTGGAGGTGGGCCTGAGGGACGGCCTGCAGAACGAGGCCACACCCCTGTCCCCCGCCCAGAGGGCGGAATGGTTCAACCAGCTCTCCGCCGCCGGCTTGCCCCGCATCGAGGCGGGCAGCTTTGTCTCCCCCAAGTGGGTGCCCCAGATGGCCGGTACCGACGAGGTGATTGCCGCCATACAGCGCCGACCGGGCACACGCCTTGAAGTGCTGGTGCCCAACCAGCGGGGCCTGGAGTCGGCCATCGCCGCGGGGGTGGACGGCATTGCCCTGTTCACCGCCGCCTCGGACGACTTTACCCGGGCCAATATCAACTGCACCGTGGCGGAGAGCATCGAGCGGTTCCGCCCGGTGGTGGAGGCGGCCCATGCGGCGGGGATCCCGGTGCGTGGCTATATTTCCACCATCGTCGGCTGCCCCTACGCCGGCGCCATCGCACCGGGGTCCGTGGCCGGGGTCTGCGAACAGCTTCTGGCACTGGGCATCACGGACCTGTCGCTGGGGGACACCATCGGCGTGGCACGCCCACTGGAGATCGACCGGGTGCTGGACGCGGTGCTGTCACTGGTCCCCGCCAACCAGCTGGCGCTGCACTGCCATGACACCTACGGACAGGCACTGGCCAATGTGCTGCAGGGTCTGAGCCGGGGCATCCGGATTTTCGACAGCGCCGTGGCGGGCCTGGGGGGCTGCCCCTACGCCAAAGGCGCCTCCGGCAACCTGGCCACGGAAGATCTGCTGTACCTGCTGCAGGGCCAGGGGCTGAGCACCGGGGTGGATGCCGACGCGGTCCAGTCCGTGGGGGAGTCCATCTGCCGCACACTGAACCGCAGGACACCGTCGAAAGTGGCCCAGGCGGTACAGGCGGCTCGCCAGACTCCCTGACCGGACAAGGAACAGGCCAGACGAGCCGATTAACCGAACAAAACCAGACGAGCCGATTAACCGAACAAATGAGGACCGCGACATGAGCAGCACAGACCAGACCGACAACGCCCTGCTGTGGCGCCCCTCCTCACGGCGACTGGAAAAGGCCAACCTCAGCGGCTTCCACCGCTACCTGGAGCGGCAATACCCTGGCGAACTGCCCACCTTTGGCGATTACCAGGGGCTGCACCAGTGGTCTGTGAACCACCCGGAACGATTCTGGCAGGCCATCTGGCAGTTCCACGATGTGCGGGGCGACTTCGACCCGCAGCGGGTACTGGAAGACGGCCGTCGCATGCCCGGCGCCCGCTGGTTTCCCGGCGCCACAGTGAACTTTGCGGAAAACCTGCTCCGCGGCGAGCCCGATGCCACGGCCCTGATCGAGCAGCGGGAAGACGGCCGTGGCCGTGCCATGAGCTACGGCGAACTCAGTGACGCCAGCGCCCGTCTGGCCGGTACACTGGAAGACCAGGGGGTGGGCCCCGGCGACCGTGTGGCGGGCTTTATCAGCAATGGCCTGGAGGCGGTCATCGCCATGCTGGCCACGGCCCGTCTGGGGGCGGTCTGGTCCTCCTGCTCGCCGGATTTCGGTTTCCAGGGAGTGCTGGACCGTTTCGGCCAGATCGACCCCAAGGTGCTGATCGCCGTCAACGGCTACACCTACAACGGCAAGACCATCGATGTGCGTGAACGGGTGGAGAAGCTGCGTGACTCGCTGCCGCAACTGGCCGCCTGCATCACCATCGACAACCAGGAGGACTGTCCCTGGCCCGGGGATCAGCCACTGAGCTGGTCACAGGCCCTGTCCCACGCCCCCCGCACGGGCTTTACCCCGGTGGCCTTCGACGCGCCCCTGTACATCCTCTATTCCTCAGGCACCACCGGCGCCCCCAAGTGCATCGTGCACAGCGTGGGTGGCACCCTGCTCCAGCATATCAAGGAGTTGTCGCTGCATACGGATGTGAGATCAGAGGATGTGGTGTTCTACTACACCACCACCGGCTGGATGATGTGGAACTGGCTGGTGAGCACACTGGCACTGGGGGCCACAGCGGTGCTGTTCGACGGCTCCCCCTTTGCCCCGGAGCCGGAGGTGCTGTGGAATCTGGCGGAGGAACAGGGCATCACCGTGTTCGGCGCCAGCGCCAAGTACTACGCCGCCTGCGAGAAGGCGGGGCTGGAACCGGGCCGCACCCACGACATCGCCCCCCTCAGGACACTGCTCTCCACCGGCAGCCCACTGGCCCACGAGAGCTTTGATTACCTCTACCGCAGCGTCAAGCAGGACCTGCTGCTGGCCAGCATCTCCGGTGGCACGGACATTGTCTCCTGCTTCGCACTGGGCTGCCCCTGGCTGGCGGTGTACCGTGGCGAGCTGCAGTGCGCGGGCCTGGGCATGGCGGTGGCGGTGTACAACGACCAGGGTGAGCCCTGTGAAGGGGAAAAGGGGGAACTGGTGTGCGAGGCGCCCTTCCCCAGCATGCCCATCGGTTTCTGGAACGACCCGGAGGGCGAGCGCTACCAGAAGGCCTACTTCAGCCGTTTCCCCGGCGTCTGGGCCCAGGGGGATTTCGCCGAGATCCGCTCTCACACGGGACAGAAGGGGCTGATTATCCACGGTCGTGCGGATGCGGTACTGAACCCCGGCGGCGTGCGCATCGGCACCGCCGAGATCTACCGTCAGGTGGAAACCATCGACGAGGTGCTGGAGTCACTGGCCATTGGCCAGCAGTGGCAGGACGATGTGCGGGTGGTGCTGTTTGTGCGCCTGCGCGAAGGGGTGGCGCTGGACGAGGCACTGTGCCAGACCATCCGCCAGACCATCCGCGCCCACACCACCCCACGCCACGTACCGGCCAGAATCCTGCAGGTGCCGGACATCCCCCGCACCCTTAGCGGCAAGATCGTGGAACTGGCCGTGCGCAACGTGGTCCACGGGGAACCCGTCAAAAACCAGGACGCCCTCGCCAACCCCGAAGCCCTGGACCACTTCCGCAACCGCCCCGAACTCAACCACTAACCGACGGGGTCGGACCAGACCAAACCCTTGTATTAAAGGCATTTTTCCGGCAATTCAGGCCGGAAAATGCCCTTAAAGGGGCTATTTTCCCCTCAAAAACCCCCTTTTAAGGATCGCTGCCGGTTTCGGCAGTTGCTTGCTGCCTGGGGACCTCTCGCGCCTACAAGAAAGAATCGGCAAGCCAGTGCCGCCAACCCATGGTCAATTCAACAGTAAGGCAATATCCAGCATGCGGTTGCTGAAGCCCCACTCGTTGTCGTACCAGGCCATGACCTTCACCTGCCGGCCCAGAACCCGGGTCTGTGTGGCGTCGTAGGTGGCGGAGACCGGATCGTGGTTGTAGTCGCTGGACACCAGAGGCTCGTGAGAGACCCTCAGAACCCCTGAGAGGGAACCCTGGGCCGCTGACTCCATGGCCTCGTGAATGGCCTCCACCGTCACCTCACGGCTCAGCAGGGCATGCAAATCCACGATGGACACGTTCAGCGTGGGCACCCGCACCGCCATGCCATCCAGCCGGCCCGACAGATGGGGCAACACCAGCCCCACTGCTTTGGCAGCGCCGGTCTGGCTCGGGATCATGTTCACCGCCGCCGCCCTGGCCCGGTAAGGGTCGCTGTGGGCCTTGTCCACCAGGTTCTGGTCGTTGGTGTAGGCGTGGATGGTGGTCATCTGCCCCTGCTCAAGACCAAAGGCACTGTCCAGCACCTGGACGATGGGGGCCAGGCAGTTCGTGGTGCAGCTGGCATTGGAAATGACCCGGTCCTCCGGGCTCAGTTGCTGGTGGTTGACGCCATACACCAGGGTGCGGTCGGCGTCTTCCATGGGGTAGCTCACCAGGACCCGTTGGGCACCGGCGTCCAGGTGGCCCTGCTGCAGGGCGCGGCTCTTGAGCTTGCCGCTGCATTCCAGAACCAGGTCTATGCCCAGTGACGCCCAGGGCAGACTGGCCGGGTCTTTCTGTGACAGGCACACAATGCTCTGCTCCCCCACCCGCAGCCGGTCTTCCTCCACCGTGACGGGCACCTTGAAGTGGCCATGGGTGCTGTCATGGCGCAGCAGGTGGGCCAGCATCTTCGGGGCCACCAGATCGTTGATGGCCACCACCTGGATGTCCTTTTCCAGCCCCCGTTCATGGAGCGCCCAGATCAGGCAGCGTCCGATGCGTCCGAAACCGCTGATAGCCACACGCAACATGATTCCACCTCCGCCGTTTGGGATTCTGTCCTTTTACTATAGTCCCTGTACAACGCTTGTGAGTTTCTTCGGAGTGAAAGGGGAATTTCAGGCACAAAAAAACCGCACCCGGAGGTGCGGCTTTTGGCCTGATAATGAAATCAGTGCTTTACAGCACTTTCTTCAGCTCAGACTCAAGCTCGGGAACCGCTTCGAACAGGTCCGCCACCAGGCCGTAGTCCGCCACCTGGAAGATGGGGGCGTCTTCGTCCTTGTTGATGGCAACGATGACCTTGGAGTCACCCATACCTGCCAGGTGCTGGATGGCACCGGAGATGCCAACGGCAATGTACAGGTCCGGGGCGACGATCTTGCCGGTCTGGCCCACCTGCATGTCGTTGGGCACGAAGCCGGCGTCCACGGCGGCGCGGGAGGCGCCGATGGCGGCACCCAGCAGGTCGGCGACGGACTCGAGAATCCTGAAATTCTCGCCATTCTGCATGCCACGGCCACCGGAGATAACGGTCTTGGCACCGGCCAGCTCGGGACGGTCGGACTCGGCCAGCTCTTCGGAGACGAAGCTGGACAGGCCGGCATCGTGGGCCGCGTCCACGGATTCCACGGAGGCGGAACCGCCCTCTGCAGCCACTGGATCGAAACTGGTGGGACGCACGGTCACCACCTTGATGCTGTCGGAGGACTGCACCGTGGCAATGGCGTTACCGGCATAGATGGGACGCACAAAGGTGTCCGCGGACTCCACACCGATGATGTCGGAGACCTGGGCCACGTCCAGCTGGGCGGCCACGCGGGGCATGAAATCCTTGCCCATGGTGCCGGCTGAAGCGAGGATATGACCGTAGTCCTTGCCCAGGTCCGCCACCAGCAGCGCCAGGTTTTCCGCCAGGTTGTGGGCGTAAACCTCGTTGTCCGCAGCCAGTACCTTGTTCACGCCTTCAGCTTTGGCCGCCGCTTCCGCAACGCCGCCGATGTCCTTGCCGGCCACCAGCACATCAATGTCGCCGCCGATGGCCTTGGCCGCCGCGAGAACGTTGAGGGTGGAGCCCTTCAGGCTGCCCTTTTCGTGATCAGCAATAACCAGAATGCTCATTTAAATCACCTTTGCTTCGTTCTTCAGTTTGTCGACCAGCTCGGCAACGCTCTCAACCTTGATACCGGGCTCGCGCGGCTTGGGCGCTTCCACTTTCAGGGTGGACAAACGGGGGGTGACTTCCACACCAAGGTCCGCCGGAGTCATTGTCTCCAGGGGCTTTTTCTTGGCTTTCATGATGTTGGGCAGTGAGGCATAGCGCGGCTCATTGAGGCGCAGATCCGTGGTGACCACGGCCGGCAGCTTCAGTGACACCGTCACAAGACCACCGTCGATCTCACGGGTGACCTGTGCCTTGTCCCCTTCAATGACCAGCTCGGAGGCAAAGGTGCCCTGGGCCATGCCCGCCATCTGTGCCAGCATCTGGCCCGTCTGGTTGTTGTCACTGTCGATGGACTGCTTGCCCAGAATCACCAGGCCGGGCTCTTCCTTATCGGCCAGAGCCTTGAGCAGCTTGGCCGCGTCCAGTGACTGGACCTCTTCGTCGGACTCAATCTGGATGGCACGGTCGGCACCCAGAGCCAGTGCGGTCCGCAGCTGCTCCTGGGCCACCTTGGGGCCAATGGTGGCCACAACGATTTCAGTGGCAATGCCTTTCTCTTTCAGACGCACCGCTTCTTCCACGGCGATCTCACAGAAAGGGTTCATGGCCATTTTGACGTTGGCCAGATCCACACCTGAATTGTCAGGCTTTACACGGACCTTTACGTTGTAGTCGAGTACTCGTTTAACAGCGACCAGAACCTTCATAGATTCCTCGTTCTTCTACGATGGGTTTGTGTGGCTCCCGAAAACAGACATGCCGAAACACGGACCGTGATCGTGGGAGAGCCTCTCAAGGCGTCAAAAGCGCCCTAATACTGACGATAAAGGGCTCCAGGGTCAATAGCTCTGTTGCCGCCCCATCCGGGCCATTTGGGCCCATGGGCGAAGTCATTGCCAGTGGCGTGCCCGACCGCCCAAAATTCAAACAAACGTTTGTTTGAGGTCGTAAATGTTATAGTCTATGACAATGAATGACCAGAGCAGTTCGTGCCCGGAGCGATTTTTCGTTAATATTGGGGCCTGTTAATATATGCCCTGTCCGGGCCTGCGGGTCCGTATTTCGTTCAAAGTGACGCCTGAGGAGATCTATTGTGGAACGGGAATCGATGGAATTTGACGTTCTGATCGTCGGTGCCGGCCCTGCCGGGCTTTCTGCTGCCTGCCGCATCAAGCAGCTTGCCAACGAAGCGGAGCAGGAGCTGAATGTCTGCGTGGTGGAGAAAGGCTCCGAAGTGGGGGCGCACATCATTGCCGGTACCGTGTTTGAGCCCACCGCACTCAATGAGCTGTTTCCCAACTGGAAAGAGCTGGGTGCACCGCTGAACACCCCGGTGACCCGGGACGACATCTATCTGATGGGCAGCGAGACCAAAGCCCGCAAGATCCCCAATGCCTTTGTGCCCAAGAACATGCACAACCACGGCAACTACATCATCAGCCTGGGCAACCTGTGTCGCTGGCTGGCGGAACAGGCCGAGGCCCTGGGCGTGGAGGTCTACCCCGGCTTCCCCGCCGCCAGTGTCATCTACGATGACAACGACGTGGTGCAGGGCATCATCACCGGTGACATGGGCGTGGCCGCCGACGGCTCCGAAAAAGAAGGCTACATGCCGGGCATGGAGCTGCGGGCCAAGTACACCCTGTTCTCCGAGGGCTGCCGTGGCCACCTGGGCAAGGAGCTGCTGGCGAAGTACAAGCTGGACGAAGGCAAGGACCCGCAGCATTACGGCCTGGGTATCAAGGAGCTGTGGGACATTGACCCGGACAAGCACGAGCCGGGCCTGGTCATCCACAGCACCGGCTGGCCACTGAGCGAGAGCGGCACCACCGGTGGCTCTTTCCTCTACCATCTGGAAAACGGCCAGGTGTATGTGGGGCTGATCACGGATCTGTCCTACTCCAATCCCCATGTGTCGCCGTTCCAGGAATTTCAGCGCCTCAAGACCCACCCCACCATCAAGGCCCATCTGGAAGGGGGCAAGCGGGTCTCCTACGGCGCCCGTGCCATCACCAAGGGCGGTTACAACTCACTGCCCAAGATGAGCTTCCCCGGCGGTCTGCTGCTGGGCTGTGATGCGGGCACCCTGAACTCCTCCAAGATCAAGGGTTCCCACACCGCCATGAAGTCCGGACTGATCGGCGCTGAGACGGTGTTCGAGGCGCTGCAGCAGGACAAGGTGGGCGAGGATCTCACCAGCTTCGCTGACAACTTCAAAAACAGCTGGCTGTACAAGGAGCTGTTCGATGAGCGCAACTTCGGCCCCGCCGTGCACAAGTTCGGCACCCTCATCGGTGGCGGCATTGCGTTTTTCGAGCAGAACATCCTGCACCGCAGTCTGCCGATCACCTTCCACGACACCACGCCGGATTACGCCACACTGAAACCGGCGGACCAGTGCAAGAAGATCGACTACCCCAAGCCGGACAACAAGCTGACCTTTGACAGACTGACCTCGGTGTTCATGTCCAACACCAACCATGAGGAAAACCAGCCCTGTCACCTGAAGCTGGATGATCCGGACCTGCCCATCCGGGACAATCTGCCCAAGTACGACGAGCCGGCACAGCGTTACTGCCCGGCCGGCGTCTATGAGGTGGTGGATGCCGAGGACGGCAGTGGCAAGAAGTTCCAGATCAATGCCCAGAACTGTGTCCACTGCAAGACCTGCGACATCAAGGACCCGGCCCAGAACATCACCTGGGTCACTCCCGCCGGCGGCGGTGGTCCCAACTACCCCAACATGTAAGGGGCGGTTCCGGGCCGGTGACAGTCACCGGCCCGTCCAGGCGATCCGTTTTACCGGCATTAAAAAAGGCGACCCAAAGGTCGCCTTTTTTAATGCCCGCTCGGTACGCTCATGACAGGTCAGGACGTCAGGACAGATCGGTTCTCCGGATGGCAGGCAGTCTGAAAGGTGCCCGCCATCCTGCTCTGACAGCCCCTGTCAGGGACTTTACTCGTGAGCGTTTGCGCCGTCGTGGCTGTGGCCGTGCTCTTTCTCTTCTTCCGTGGGCTCGCGGGTTTCCACCACTTCCACGTCAAAGTGCAGCTTCTGACCGGCCAGGGGGTGATTGGCGTCAATCACCACCTGCTCGTCTTCCACGGAGACCACACGCACAACCTGCGGGCCGCCCGGAGTCTGTGCCTGGAACTGCATGCCCGGCTCGACTTTATCCACACCCTCAAAGGCAGAAGCGGGGACCGGCTGGATCAGCTCTTCCTTGACTTCGCCGTAGCCATTCTCGGGATCGACGTCGACTTTGGCCGTATCGCCCTGCTGCTTCTCGGCCAGAGCGTCTTCCAGGCCGCTGATGATGTTCTGAGCGCCTTCCAGGTAGCTCAGTGGCTCACGTTCGCGGGAGGAATCCAGCACCTCACCGTCTGCGTTTGTCAGCGTGTAATGAATGGTGACAACACGTGGGTCGGCCATGTTTACTCCTTGCGTTTCATCGGTTCTGCCGCGTGGCGGCGTTGCTTGAGTGCGACGGGCCATTCCGTAAATGCCCCGTTCGCTGTGCGGAATTGAAACCACCGAAGGAAATGACGGAGCGACATAAGGCCTTGGCACCAACAATTCAGACAGTCATTCTAGGCGAATCGGCGCTTCGTTGAAACCCGGGGCCTGTCACAGGCACCCGAGGCTGAAGAACTGCCCCTGGCTGAGCACGCCCAGATGGGTCTCCCCCTGGTGCTCACGCTCTTCCGCCAGGTTGATCAGGTGGTACCAGGTGCTGCGCTCGATGCGCGCCTGCAGGTTGCGCCGCACCCACACATAGGGCGCCGGCTCCTGGCTGTCCGGACCCTGCTCGAGGACCAGTGCGTGCTCCGGCCCCAGGGCCAGTCGATCGTCTGTGCTGGTGGTGAGCCACAGCACCTGGTCGTCCCCCTGCCCTGTTACCTCCAGGCTGTGGGCCACAAAAGGCACGTCCTCCACCTGGATGCGGAACTTCTCCGCCGGCGTCACCAGCACATAGTCGCCGTTCGGCTCCAGGCGCACTATGGAGGCAAACAGACGCACCAGCGACTGGCGGGTCAGGGGCTTACCCTGATAATGCCACTGTCCGTCACGGCTGATGCGCATGTCCAGGTCGCCCCTGTGGGGCGGGTCCCATTGTTCCACGGGCGGGGCTTTCAGTGCGGTGTCCTGATCCAGGACCTGATCAAAGCGCCGGGCCAGATCCTCCACCGGGGGATGCTTGTTCTCATCGCTCATGTTGCCTGCTCTCCTGTATCAGCGCCGCATTGCAGTCGTTGTGCCACCTGTTGTGCTTTTCAGGCCCCACGACCAGTTCTAGGGGCCTCCATGGCGATTTTAAAGGCCCCGCTGCCATTCTTCCCGCAAGGGCATCACACCGGGTTGCTCCAGTGCCATCTTCACTTCCCTTAACAGACGGTCCCGGTCCCGGTTCAGTTCACCCCGCAGCACCAGATAATTGGAGGCGTGGTCGCTGCGGAAAACGCTGTTCTCAAGTCGTGTATGCTCCAGAAACAGGCCCACCTCCTGAAACAGTTCCGACGGATCCAGTGGCTCGAACTCCGGAAAACCGGCCCGGAATCGCTCCTCCCCCTGTGGGAAGCTCACCACCAGTGTGGAGACAAAACGCGGCTGGGTCTCGTTGACCACACGGGCCGAAGCAATGGCGTGCTGCTCGCTGTAGCGGCGCCCGCCCAGCCCGTTGAGGATCATCACGGAGCTGGTGATGCCGGCGGCATGGATGCGTTGCAGTGCGTCGATCTCAGAGGCGGCGGTTTCCCCCTTGTTGACCCGGGCCAGTACGGTGTCGTCGCCGGATTCCACGCCGATATAGAGCATTTCCAGCCCCCTGGCACGCAGTTCCGCCAGCTCCTCCACGGACTTGCGCCTGAGGTTGCGGGGCAGACAGTAGCTGGAAATGCGCTCAAGCCCCGGAAAGGCCTCGTGCAACCAGTCGAGGATCTGCAGCAGGCGTCGCGTGGGGAGTACCATGGCGTCTCCGTCGGCGAGGAACACCCGCCGCACGGACCCCAGACGGGCGGCCCGGCGGATATCACCGCGGATATCGTCGTCCTTGCGGGCACGGAATTGCTTCTGGGGCTGGGTATACATCTCACAGAAGGTACACTGATTCCATGAGCAGCCATTGGTGACCGGCAGGATCAGTGAACGGGCTTCACTGGGTGGCCGGAACACCGGCTCAATGTACTGTATCGGGAAGGCGGTCATGGCCGTTCTGTTTCTCCGTTGTTGAATCAGGGAGTCTGTCAATGAGTACCACGGGCAACCCGCTCGCGCGGGAATTTCCCCAGTCCGGTGACTTGTGTTACCTCAACCATGCCGCCGTGGCCCCCTGGCCCCGTGTGGCGAGGGACGCGGTAATGGCCTTTGCCACAGAAAACACACTGCGTGGTGCCGCGGACTACCCCCGCTGGCTGAAGGTGGAGCAGTCACTGCGCCATAATCTGGCCGGGATGATCAATGCCCCGTCCGTGGCGGATATTGCCCTGTGCAAGAACACCTCAGAGGCACTGTCCTTTGTGGCCATGGGGCTGGACTGGTCGCCGGGTGATGAAGTCATTATCACAGACCAGGAGTTCCCCTCCAACCGCATTGTCTGGGAGGCACTGGCGGATCAGGGGGTGGTGCTGCGTGTGGCGGCCATTTCCGACCCGGGGAAAACCCCCGAGGCGGCCATTGAGGATGTCTTCAGCGAGCGCACACGCCTGCTGTCGGTCAGCTCGGTGCAGTACGGCACCGGCCTGCGCATCGACAGCCGTCATCTGGGCGAATTGTGCCGTTCACGGGGTGTGCTGTTCTGTCTGGACGCCATACAGAGCCTGGGGGCCGAGGCACTGGATGTGCAGTCCGACCAGGTGGACTTTGCCATGGCGGATGGCCACAAGTGGATGCTGGGTCCGGAGGGGCTGGCCCTCTTTTATGTGCGCCCGGAGATCCGGGAAAAGCTGAACATACAGGAGTATGGCTGGCACATGGTGGCCGACCGGGGCAATTACGACCGCAAGGACTGGCAGCCGGCGGAGGATGCCAGCCGCTTTGAGTGCGGCAGCCCCAATATGCTGGCGGCCCACGCCCTGGAGGCCAGCACCGGGCTGTTGCTGGACACCGGGCTGGAACTGGTGAGGCAGTCCATAGCCCGCCGGGTGGATTACCTGGAGCAGGGTCTGTCGCGGCTGGCGGGCTTCAGGGCCATCACGGGCAGCGACCCGGCGCGACGGCTGGGCATCTATACCTTTGCCATGGACGGTCACGACAGCAAGGCGCTGCACAAACAGCTGATGCAGCGTGGTGTGATCTGTGCCAGCCGTGGCGGTGGCGTGCGCTTTTCGCCCCACTATTACACCCCGTTCCGGGTGCTGGATCAGGCCATTGACCAGGTCCGTGAGATCACGGGGTCCTGAGCAGGGACTAGTAAAACGTCCTGATGACCGTGGCGCTGGCCATGGCCGGATAATCCGTCTCGAGGACAAGCGCCTGACTGGTGGCGAAGGGATAGCCCCCGGCACGGCCATCCACCAGAAGGCCGCAGAGCACGTTCACCAGCGGCATATGGCTGACCAGCATCAGGGTGCTGTCAGACGGCTGTGACTGCAGTCGCCGTATCACCGGCATGGGATCCTGCTCCGGTGTCAGGGACTCGTCCATCACCATGGGCAGATTCGGGCTGCCGGACTGGCGCAACAGCCGGGCGACAATGTCCGCGCTTTCCCGGGCCCGACGGTAGGGGCTGTGCCAGAGGGCCTCCGGCGCGGGGGCGCCGGCGGCAATGGCTTCGGCGACACGGGCCACATCCTTGCGCCCTGGGGGTGTCAGAGGGCGCTGGGCATCCACCGCGTGCATTCCCGCCTCTCCGTGTCGCATCACAATCAGGTGCATTGGAGCTCCCGCCGTTGTCTTCCCGCCTCTGAGCTATTGCCTGGGCAGTATGAATTCCACGTCGCTGTTCTGGGTGGCGCTCATGAGTGCCTTGACCACATCGCCAATGGAGGCCTTATTGTAAAGAATCTCATAGAGCCCCTGAACCAGTGGCATATGCACACCCATTGCCCGGGCCTTCTCACGCACCAGCAGCAGCGTCTGTACCCCTTCCGCCACCTGGCCGAGGCGGGCCACGGCGTCATCCAGGCTGGCACCCTGCCCCAGTGCGTAGCCGACCCGGTAATTGCGGCTCTTGTCGGAGGTACAGGTCACAATCAGGTCCCCCACCCCGGCCAGGCCCATAAAGGTCATGGGGTTGGCCCCGAGACTGACCGCAAAGCGGCTCATCTCGGCCAGGCTGCGGGTGATCAGCATGGAGCGGGTGTTCTCCCCCATGCCACGGGCCGCGGCCAGGCCGGATATGATGGCGTAGATGTTCTTCAGTGCGCCCCCCAGCTCCACCCCGTACAGGTCCACATTGGCGTAGACCCGGAAGTAGTCACAGCCCAGCAGTGACTGGACGGTCTGGCGCACCTCGTCATGGGCCGAGGCGATCACCGAGGCGGTGAGCTCGCCGCGCACCATCTCCGCGGCCAGGTTGGGGCCGCTGAGCACGCCAACACGGGTCTGGGGGATTTCCTCCTCCAGCACCTCGCTCATCAGCTTGAAGCCTTCCTGCTCAATGCCCTTGGTGGTGCTGATGACCATCTGGCCCTGGGGAAAGAGCCCGGCGGCGTCACGGATGACCTGGCGGAACACCTTGCTGGGCAGGGCCACAAAGACCACGTCGGCACCGGCGATGGACTCCTTCAGGCAGGTGCTGGGGCGGATCGCTTCAGGCAGGAAGACGCCGGGCATGTACTGGCTGTTTTCACGGTTCTCACGGATATCCCTGGCCTGCTGCTCGCTGCGCATCCACAGAGTGACGGATGGGTTGTTTTCGCTGAGTACCCTGGCAATAGCGGTACCGAAGCTGCCACCGCCAAGGACGGTCACATTCAAAGGCTGGGTCATGGGTTTTATTCTTCAGTTTCCAGTGCGTGGACCAGGTTCTGGAACTCTTCCCGGTTACGCTTGTTCATGCTCATCAGTACCCGGTGGGCGTCCAGTACCTTCTCACGCACCTGCTGCTCGCTGGCACGCATCAACGGGATTTCCTCCAGCTCTTCAATTTCCGAGGCGGGCTCGCTGACAATCAGGAAAATGCGGTCAAACCCCATGGACTGGACAATCCGGGTAATGTCAGGGTTGGTGGAAATCAGGGTGGGAAGAAACTGGCTGCGCTCTTCCGATGCCAGTGCGATCTTGGCCAGAAGCCCCAGCGTGGTGCTGTCGATCACTTCCGTCTCGGACAGGTCCACCACCACGGTCTTGAATTCCGGGTTGCTGACCATATCGTCAATGATCTGATCCAGGGTGGAACACAGGTTCAGGCGGATTTCACCAATGAACTTGAGCACATAAATGCCCCGTTCTTCAGCCTGCAGGATCCTGTAAGTTGCCATGGGCATCAACCAATTCGTCGGTGACGGTCACGATTGCTATGTCGTCGGGCAATTCATCGATCTGATCCAACCCAAGGGCATCGGACAAAGCCAGTATAGTGTGACGTCCAGCCGCAACGAGTTCAAGCAATCGGCGCTCTTTGTGATCCAGCCCAGAAGCTTCGATCACCTCCAGTATACCATCGGAAAACAGAACCAGGTGAAAGCCCGGCGGCAGCGAACACTCGTATTCCTCCCAATGGGGCTCATCAAAGATGCCCACCGGCAGACCGGTACCCTCGAGAAAGGCGGTGCCCTGGTGCGAGGACAGTATCGGCATGGGGAAATGGGCCGCCACGGAATACTGCATGGTGCGGTTGCGGGCATCCATCAATGCCACGAACATGGTGACATGTTTGCCCAGCTGGGTGTCCTTGAGCTCCTTGTTGACCCGGGCCAGAAAGTGTCTGGGTGAAAGAATATCATGGCTGGAGCCACGGCGCAGGTTGCGCTGCAGGCGGTTGGTGAGGTTTTTCAGCAGCACGGTGACAAAGGCGGAGCTGGCGCCGTGGCCGGACACATCGGCGATGTACACCAGTGTCCGGTGGTCATCCAGGCGCACGTAGTCGAGAAAATCCCCGCTGAGATAGAGTGAGGGCTTGACCATGTGGGCAAACTGCCAGTCGCCAATGGTGCGGCGGTTCTCGGGGAGCATTTTCATCTGCACCTTGCGGCCGGCATTCTGGTCCGCCCTCAGCTCGCTGATGCCGGCCCTGAGGTCGCGGTTGGCCCCCTCCAGCTCGCGCCGGTAGACCTGGTTGAGCCTGGCCAGTCGCAGCCGCTCGAACAGCTTGGCCAGCACATCATCCAGTGCCGCGGTATCACCCAGTGGCTTGATCACAAAATCCGAGGCACCGGCCCTGAGGGCATCCACCACCTCATTGGCCCTCTCCGCACGGGTGAAGGCAATCAGAGGCGTACTGCGCTCGCTGAGGGGCTTCTGGTGAATCAGCTGATGGATGGTGGCAGGGGGCAGATCCGCAAAAATGGCGTCCGGCGTGGTGCCATTGAGCAGGTTAACCGCCGTCTGCAGGCTGGCACGGGTGACCACGTAAAAGCCCTTGTCCTCCAGGTAACGGGCCAGCTCACGGCGTGACTGGCTGTCCGGGTCAATGATCAGAATGTGCTCGGTGCTGTCGGCCATAGTGTTCAGTCCGGGAAATGCGGTATCCCAGGGCGAAATCGCCCCCTTGTGAATCCTGCCCTTAGCCTAGGCCGGACTGCACGGCATTTCACCCTGTTTAGGCAAAAAAACGGCAAAACCCTGTCCACTGCCCTGTGTTATCCTGATGCACTTCACGATTTCTGCCAGGGAGCCCGCCATGCGCAGTGCCATTGATGACCTGCTCGGTGCCTACGACAAACTGATCATGGACCCGGTACACGGCGGGATTCCGCTGTACAGCCACGAGATCGATGTCATCGATCACCGTCTGTTCCAGCGGCTGCGCAATATCTGCCAGAACGACATACTCAGCCTGGTCTTCCCTGGCGCCACCCACTCGCGCTTTCTCCACAGCGTGGGGGTCATGTACGTGGGCAGCCGCATGTTCCGGGCCATGATTGACGCCTATCTGCGCGAGCGCAACCTCAGCCGCCGCGCCGAGCTGACCTTCAGTCAGCTGGAGGCCATCGATTACATCGCCAAGGTCATCCGCCTGGCCTGCCTGCTCCATGACAGCGGCCATTCCAGCTTTTCCCACCAGTTCAACCAGTCACGGCGCATCCAGTCGCTGATGCAGCAGCCAGGGCGCTTTGCCCAGTTGTGGGACGGCATCGACATCAGCAACCTGTATCCGCAACCGCCGGAAGCACTGGAACACGAGCATTACTCGGTGCGGGTGGCCTATGAGATTTTCCGTGATATGGATCTGCCCGCACAGGGCATTGACATCGAGGATGTTCTGGGCTGCATGGAAACCACACAGGTGCGCCCCAGTGAGCGCTTTGCCCGTCATGCACGCACCTTCTGGGCCTTTATCGCCGGCGAGGACGCCAGTGCCGGGGCACTGGCGCAGACCTCCACCCCGTCACTGGTGATGGACCTGCTCTCCTCCATTGTCTCCGGGGAAATCGACGCGGACCGGGCCGATTACATGCTCCGTGACGGATTTCACTCCTCCGTGACCATCGGCGGATTCAACCTGGACCACCTGCTGAGCAACATGCGATTCGGCTGGACTCTGGAAACCCCCTGGCTGGGTCTGGCCATTGCCCGCAAGGGGCTGGGCGCCCTGGAGGATTTTGTCTACAGCCGCCACCAGATGTACCGCCAGGTGTATGCCCACAAGACAGCGCTGGGCTTTGACTGGCTGCTGCGGGAGGCGATCAACGAGGTGCTGCAGGATGGCGAAACCTTCGCCTGGGTGGATGACTGTCTGGGCAATATCGCCAGCTTCGCCGAGGTGACGGACACCTTTTTCTGGGAGGCCTTCCGGCGCCATGCACGCAAGTACCCCCAGAGCTATTCACGCTGCATTGTGGACCGCATCCGCCTGGATCACCTGGAAACCCGCGAGGACCTGGACGAGGGGGATCGCGAGGCCCACCGGCGTCACCTGGCCGAGGCGCTGTCCGTGCCGCTGGATGAAATCGTCACCTGCACCATGAAGGCACGCTTCTCCCACATCCAGGACAACTTCGAGGGCATCAAGGTGCTGGTGCGGGAGCCGGTCACCGGCCACCGGCGACTGCACCGGATCACCGAGGTCTCCACCTTCTTCCAGAAATTTTCCGACGGCACCATTGACCATTTCTACCGGCTACCCGCCGTGCTGAGAAAGCAGTAACCCGCTCTCCCGCCAGTGACGGATCAGCGCATCGGCGCTCTCCCAGGCGCCCTCCACACGGCCTCCGTTGAGCCAGTCGCCGCAGAATGCCAGGCGGCTGTCCTGGAAGGCAGCAAAACCGCTATCGGTTTCAGAAGACGCCGGACGGGCGTAAAGCCAGCGATGGCTGACCACCGATTCCGGCGTCTGGCCATGGCTGAAGCGCTCTGCAAAGGCCCGGGTCATGGCCGCCTCCACGGAGGGCGCATCGTCATCCTGGTGGGCCTCTGACCAGTCGCTGCTGGCGTGCACCACCCACCACTCGCCGCTGTCCCGCTCCGGCTTGGAGGCATCCCTGGCCACCCAGCCGAGCAGACCGTCTTTCAATGACATGCCGTCAAAGGACAGCCGCAGTGGCTCCCGGAATTTCATCGCCAGACTCCAGGTGGGCAGCATGGCGAAATCCTGCAAAGCCTGCTTTACTTGCGGCAGCTCCCGGACCAGCTCCCTGGCCTGCTCCGGCGGGGCGGTGATCACCACCCCATCAAAGGGCCCATGGCTGTGTCCGGATTCTTCCAGTATCTGCCACTGTTGCTGCATCCGAACCACCCGATCGGCACGTATCTGGTACTGAACCGGCACATGCCGTGACAGGGCCCGGGAAACGGCAGTCATGCGGGGCACCCCCACGTAGCGTTGTGCGGCGTGATACGGGGTTGGCAGCCCGGGTTGCTGTTCGTGAAACAGGACACCGGTCCACTGGCGGTAACTGTCCCTGCCGGCGTACTGATCGAGAAACTGGCGAAAGGCTTCGTTGCGTATGGTGAAGAACTGCGCACCGATATCCACGGAGCCCCCCGGCACCCGCTTGCTGGCCAGACGGCCGCCGGGGCCGCGGCTTTTCTCCAGCACGGTGACTTCAATACCTTGCGCTTGCAGTGAAATGGCCATAGTCAGGCCCGCCATTCCTGAACCGATAATGGCAACACGACGTATAGGTGGCAATGGCATGGAGCGCTCCGCATAAATGCGCCGGTAGGGATGACCGCGCAGGTTTCAATGACGGTGACCGGAAACAGCAATGGCCGGATTCCGGTCACCTCCAAGACGTAACAGGTTGGAATAATGTCCCAGATCAAGAACTTTGCTCTGAATATTGTGAGATGGTTCGATTCCGAAGCGCAAACGGATCACATCGACAGCACCAACACCGACTTCAACTGGATCCGGGTGCTGCCCTTTATCGCACTGCACCTGGCCTGCCTTGGGGTTATCTGGGTCGGTATCAGCCCCTTTGCGGTCTGGTTTGCCGTGGGCTTTTTCCTGCTGCGCATGTTTGCCATTACCGGTTTCTACCACCGCTATTTTGCCCACAAGACCTTCAAGGCCAACCGCGGCTGGCAGCTGGTGTTTGCCATACTCGGCGCCTCTGCCGCACAGCGTGGCCCCCTGTGGTGGGCCGCCCACCACAGGCACCACCACCAGCACTCCGATGAGCCCAACGACCTGCACTCGCCCACACAACAGGGCTTCTGGTGGTCTCACCTGGGCTGGTTCACCTGTGATGCGGCCTTCCGCACCGACGAAAAACGCATCAAGGACTGGATGAAGTTCCCGGAGCTGCGCTTTATCAACCGCTTTGATGCACTGGTACCTCTGAGCTGCATACTGCTGATCTACGGCCTGGGCGAGCTGCTGGCGGCCACGGCACCGTTACTGGGCACCAACGGCCCGCAACTGCTGATCTGGGGCTTCTTTATCTCCACCGTGGCCCTGTTCCACGGCACCGTCTCCATCAATTCACTGGCTCATGTCTGGGGGCGCCGTCGTTTCAATACACCGGACTCCAGCCGCAACAATTTCCTGCTGGCACTGGTCACACTGGGTGAGGGCTGGCACAACAACCATCACCGCTGGCCGGGTTCTGCCCGCCAGGGATTCCGCTGGTACGAGGTGGATATCACCTATTACGTTCTGTGGCTGATGTCGAAACTGGGTATCATCTACGACCTCAAGCCCATCCCCCAGCACATTCGCCAGGAGACACTGCATCAGGACCAGCGACGCCGCTCCGGCCCTGTGGATCCGTCCCTTCCGGGAGCCGCCAATGAGTGAGGCTCTGACGGGTCTTGAGCATTTCAAAGCCCTGTTCAACCGGCTTGGCAGCCAGCACTTGGAGGGCCTGGAACAGGTCTACCATGAGAACGCCCTGTTCCAGGACCCCTTTGTGCGGGTGGAAGGTCTTCAGTCACTGACCGCTTACTTCACCGGCGCCTACAGCAATGTGATCCAATGTCGTTTTGATTACGGAAAGCCGGTAGTGGACGGTGACCGTATCGTTCTGCCCTGGGTGATGCACCTGCAGCACAGGAAACTGCGCTCGGGTCAGTCACTGCAGGTGGATGGCATCAGTCATCTGCAGTTTGCAGGGCAGCGGGTCACCCACCACCGGGATTATTTCGATGCCGGCCAACTGCTGTATGAAAACATACCGTTGCTCGGCGCGGCTGTTCGCTGGTTAAAGAGGTACGCGGCATGAATCAGGCAACACAACCATCAACCCGCACCGTCTGGCTGACCGGAGCCACCTCCGGCATTGGACTGTCGGTACTGGAAATGCTGGTGGCACAGGGGCACCGGGTGATCGCCACCGGTCGCAGCCGTGACCGCCTCGATGAACTGGCCCGTCGGCATAACGGACTGGTGATTCCACTGCCCGGTGATACCACCAGTGATGAGGACTGTGCCCGCATGGGGGAGTTCCTGTCGCAACAGGAATCACTGGACTGGGCCATTCTCAATGCCGGTACCTGTGAGTACATGGATGTGGCGGATTTCGACGCCGAAATGGTGGCCCGTGTGATGAACACCAATGTGGTGGGCTCGGCCCGATCCGTTCAGGCGGCACTGCCCGCACTGAGGGCCAGCGTCAAACAGGGCCGCGCGCCCATGCTGGCTCTGGTGAGCTCCTCCGCCTGGTGGTTCCCCTTTACCAGGGCCGAGGCCTATGGCGCCTCCAAAGCGGCACTCACCTACTTCGGCCAGTCCCTGAGGGCGGACCTGAAGGCGGAGAACATCACCGTCTCGGTGGTGTCACCGGGCTTCGTCAAAACCCCATTGACCGACCAGAACGACTTCCCCATGCCGTTCCTGATCAGCGCAGAGGACGCGGCGGAGCGCATTGTCAGCGGACTGGCCAAAGGCCGCCGTGAAATCCAGTTTCCCAAGCGTTTTACACTGACACTGAAGCTGATGGGCCTGCTGCCACAGTGGCTGACCGATGCCCTGGCCGCCTCCATGGCCCGCAGCAACCGCAAGGATGACCCGGCCTGAGCCGGGTACTGCCTAACCCAAGGACCTTCCCGCAAACATGAACAGAACCTCCATTGCCGTGATCGGCACCGGCATCGCCGGACTGACCAGCGCCTGGCTGCTTTCCCGCCAGTACGATGTGCACCTGTTCGAAGCCAGTGACAAGCCCGGTGGCCACACCAACACCGAGCAGGTGACACTGGGTGGCCGCGTCTGGCCCGTGAACACCGGTTTTATTGTCTACAACGACTGGACCTACCCCGGTTTTATCCGTCTGATGGACGAACTGGGTGTGACCAGTGAAGTCAGCTCCATGAGCTTCAGCGTCAAAAGCGAATACAATGGCCTGGAATACAACGGCACCAGCCTCAACACCCTGTTTGCCCAGCGCAGCAACCTGCTCAACCCCCGCTTTCTCAACCTGATCCGGGAAATACTCCGTTTCAACAAGCTCAGCCGTGATGACCTGGCCGCGGGACGCATACCGGAGCAGCAGACGCTGCAGGATTACCTGAAACAGCACGGTTTTTCCCGCTATTTCCGGGATTACTACATTGTGCCCATGGGCTCGGCCATCTGGTCGGCTTCTGAGTCGGCCATGGAGGCATTCCCGGTGCGCTTCTTCCTGGATTTCTTCAACAACCACGGCATGCTCTCGGTGGACGACCGACCCACCTGGCGGGTGCTCAGTGGCGGCTCTGCCAGCTATATCGAGAAGATGCTACCCGCCTTCGGCGACCAGCTTTACCTGAACACCCAGGTCACCGCCGTGGAGCGTGACCCGGACGGTGTCACACTGCACTCGCACCGAGGTGCCGAGCGGTTCGACCAGGTGGTGATGGCCACCCACAGCGACCAGGCACTGGCGATGCTGTCCGACCCCAGTGACGACGAGAAACGCATTCTCGGTGCACTGCCCTACCAGGACAACGACGTGGTCCTGCACACGGACGCCTCCGTGCTGCCACGCAACCGCCGCGCCTGGGCGGCCTGGAACTACCATATTCCGGAAAAGGCCAATGAGCCGGTGTCGGTCACCTACAACATGAACATCCTGCAGAACTTCCAGGATGCCCCGGAGACCCTCTGTGTGACGCTCAACCGCACACACGCCATAGACCCGGATCGTATTATCAAACGCTTCCGCTACGCCCACCCCAGCTTCACCCTGGAGGGCATTAAAGCGCAGCAACAGTATGATCAGATCGGTGCTGTCAATCGTACTCATTACTGTGGTGCCTACTGGTTCAATGGCTTCCACGAAGACGGGGTGCAGAGCGCCCTGAGAGTGACCCGGTCACTGGGGATAGACTGGTAATGCACAGCGAATTTCTGACAGGTCATATCCGCCACCGTCGCATGACGCCGGTGATCCATGCCTTTGACTACCCCATTGGCATGTACGGCGTGGTCCTGTCGGAATGGAACAAGCTCGGCGCCCTGAACCCGCTGGTTTCCACAGGGTACTTCAACTGGGTCTGGTTTCGCCGCAAGGACTATTTCGACCCCGCACAGGCGGATCTGGACGAGGCCGTGCGCAGCCATGTGCACAAGGCCACCGGATGGCGCCCTGACGGCCCCATACAGTTGGTCACCCACCCCCGTTACCTGGGCTACTGCTTCAACCCGGTCAGTTTCTATCTCTGCTACGAAGCCAGTGCCCCGTCCCAGTCCAACCCGGTGCCCCGCAGCATCGTGGCCCAGATCACCAATACCCCCTGGGGAGAGCGGCACAGCTACTGCCTTTACCAGCCACAGGGACAGGTATCCGATGACGGCTGGTGGACCCAGCGCTACCGCTTCAGCAAGGACTTCCATGTCTCCCCCTTCAACCCCATGGATCAGGGCTACGAGTGGCTGTTCAGCTTCCGTCCCGGCGAATTCCGGGTGCATATGAACGTGCACCGGGAGGGCATCAAGGTGTTCGATGCCACCCTGGATCTCACCCGTGAGCCTCTGACTAAAGCCAGCATGAGCCGCTCACTGGTGCGCTACCCACTGGAAACCCTCAAGGGCACGGCGGGCATCTACTGGCAGGCACTGCAACTGAAGCTCAAGGGGGCCCGTTTTCATGATCACCCGGGTGACGCCACAGAGCGCACCACACCGGAACAACAACCGGAGAACCCCGCGCAACGTCGGGCGTCTTCCTCGAAAATACCGCATGAAGGCAAGGTAACCTCATGGAAAATATAGACATCAACAACCAAAGCGTCTCTCCGGGACGTCTGGACCGTCTGGCCCGCAAGCTGGTGCTGGCTCAGCTGAGCCAGATCCGTGACGGTGAGCTGAGCATCCACGAAGGCCATGAAAGCCACCACTTCGGCGAACCAGCCAGTGACGGACTCAGTGCCAGCCTGAGCATCAGCGACTCCAGCTGCTGGCGAGACATGCTCACCGGTGGCAGCATCGGCGCGGCGGAAGCCTATGTGGCCGGTGACTGGAGCAGCCCCGACCTCACCGCACTGCTGCGTCTGTTTGCCCGCAACGTGGACCGTCTCAACCAGTTCGAGGACCGCTACAGCTGGCTGACCAAACCGGCACTGAAAGCGCTGCACTGGGCCAACCGCAACAGCGAGACCGGATCGCGCAAGAACATCGAGGCCCACTACGACCTGGGCAACGACCTGTTCGAGCGCTTCCTGGACAGCAGCATGATGTACTCTGCGGCCATTTTCCCCAGCGACGACAGCACACTGGAACAGGCCCAGTTCACCAAGCTGGACCGGATCTGCCAGAAGCTGGCACTGACACCAACGGACCATGTGGTGGAAATCGGTACCGGATGGGGCGGTTTCGCACTTCACGCCGCCCGTCATTACGGCTGCCATGTCACCACCACCACCATCTCCAGGGAACAGTACGACTGGGCTGCAGAACGCATCCGCGAACAGGGCCTGGAGGATCGCATCACACTGCTGTTTGAGGATTACCGCAAACTCACCGGGCGTTTCGACAAGCTGGTCTCCATCGAGATGATCGAGGCGGTGGGCCCCCAGTACCTGCCCACCTATATCCGCACTGTCAGCCAGCTGCTCAAGGAAGACGGACTGGCGCTGATCCAGGCCATTACACTGCCTGAGCAACGCTACCAGCGGGCACTGAAAAACGTGGACTTTATCCAGCGCCATATCTTCCCGGGCAGCTTCATCCCCTCGCTGGCGGCGATTCTGGAATCCACACAGACCCAGTCGGACCTGGTGCTGACCCACCTGGAAGACATCGGCTTTCACTATGCCCGCACACTGGCCTGCTGGCGAGAGCGTTTCCTGGGCAGCCGCCAGGCACTGCACGAGACGGGCTACAATGAGGCCTTTGTACGCCTCTGGGATTTCTATTTCTGCTACTGTGAGGCCGGTTTTGCCGAGAGGGCCATTGGCGACGCACAGCTGCTGTTTGCCAAGCCCCGCAACAAACGCCCCAACCTGGTGACTGTATGAGCCCACTGCCCCGCCTGAGTGACACCCAGAGCAAGGTCACCAACTTCGTTCTCTTCCAGTTGTGCTGGACACTGAATGTGCTGATGCCGGGGCAGCTCTCGGCACTGGTCACGGTGGCGGCCGTTGCGCTGCACCTGCTGTGGATCAGCCAGAGGGCGCTGCGTGAGCTGAGGTTTATTGTCATGGCCGCCTTTCTCGGCATGGTCGTGGACATTCTCTGGCAGAATCTGGGGGTGCTGAGATTCCCGGACAACCAGGGTTATTACGCCGAGGGCATGATCCCGGTGTGGCTGGTGGCCATCTGGCTGATCTTTGCCACGACGGTGAACCACTGTCTTTACTGGATGCGCAGCTGGCCCAGGCTGACACTGCTGATGGCCCCCTTCGCCGGCGCCTTCGCCTATTACAGCGCGGCACAGATCGGTGCTGTTGAGATCGGACACGGTCTCTGGGGGCTTCTGGCCCTGGCGCTGGGATGGCTGTTTTTGTTTCCCACATTCCAGCGCATCAGCCGCTGGATGGAATCGGATGAGGAGCCTGGTTATGTGGAACAACGCTGGTAAAACCACGGTTTTTGCCACCGCGACCCTGTTGCTGGTGGCGCCACTGACACTGGCCGACGACGACAAGCAACGGGCAGTGTTCAAGGGAGAGGTCACCGACCGCAGTACCGGGAACCTGGCCTACACGGAATACCATGAACAACAGGGTGTCTGTGAGGACGGTGACTGGCGGATCCGTGAGCACACTGTCCGCTACGAGGACGCGGACGGCGAGGTCATTGCCACCAAGGAACTGACCTACAGGCACTCCCAGCTGCGCCCGAGCTACACCATTGAAGAGCTACGCTTCGACGAAATCATGCAGGTCACCAACCGGGACGACAAGCGGGCCGAGATCCGCTGGCAGACCATGGAAGGCGAGGAAAAAACCTTCACCGCCAGAATCCCCTCCAACGGCGTCATTGATGCCGGCTTCACCGCCCTGGCCGGGCGTAACTGGGAAACGCTGGTGGAGAAGAAAGAGCCTGTCAGCCTCGGATTCCTGGCCTCCACCCGGGGCAAATTCTACGATTTCAAGGTGGCCAGAACCGACAGTCCCGAGGGCATGAGCGGCGACTACGCCTTCGCCCTGCAGTCCACCGGCTGGGTCACCCGCTGGTTTGTGGATGACATCATCGTCGGCTACAACGAACAGCGCCAGCTGACAGACTACATCGGCCGGACCAACATCCGCCGTGAGGGCAACCCGGAAGAAAACGTCGACGGCCATATCCGCTACCAGTACCAGCAATGGCCGGACTGCGGCTGACACCCGTCTGCCGTACCGGCTCTGGGGACACTGTCAGGCCCGGCAGCTGTGTTACACTCCGGTTCATTCTTTCAGCGTCCCATGGAGCCCTGTTACCCCATGTCCGTCTTCCGAGTGGTCAGTTTCAACGTGAACGGCATCCGTGCCCGGATGCATCAACTGGAACAGCTGGTGGCGGATTACGCGCCGGATGTCATAGGCCTGCAGGAAACCAAGGTCAGTGATGATCAGTTTCCCCTCGAGCAGGTGCAGTCACTGGGCTACCACGTG
>JAWWAC010000020.1:0-46173 GCA_033721915.1 Oleiphilaceae bacterium | reverse complement strand
CGGTGACCACCGCCTTGGCTTCCACACAGCGGGCCAAGGCGGAGAGCAGGGCCTGGAGGGTGGCAGAGGTGGTGTCTTCCGCCAGTGCGGCCGCACTGTAGGCCTCACCGTCCACCTGGATGCGGATGCAGGCCAGTGCGTTGGCGCTCGTACCCTCACCCAGAGCGAATTCGTCGTAGGCCTCCACCGCCACCTTGATGCCATGACGGGCTTCCAGTGCCGCCGCCAGTGCTTCCACGGCGCCATGGCCCTGGCCGGAAAACTCCGTGCGCTGGCCATTGCCGACACTGACGCTGGCCTGGACGCCCTCGTCCGTGCGGTGCAGGTCGTAGGTATTCAGCCGCCAGCCCCTGGGCACCTGCAGATAGTCCCGCTCGAAGAGCTGGTGGATGGTGTGGGAGTCGATCTCGCCACCGGTTACTTCCGCCTCTTTCTGCACCACACGGGCAAACTCGATCTGCAGCCAGCGCGGCAGGCTGATGTTGTAGTCCCGCTCCAGCACCAGGGCCACACCGCCCTTGCCGGACTGGCTGTTGATGCGCACCACTTCCTCATAGCGACGGCCCAGGTCCTTGGGGTCGATTGGCAGGTAGGCCACGTTCCACACCTCGTCCGTGTCACGGCGCTTGGCCATGCACTTGCGGATGGCGTCCTGGTGGCTGCCTGAGAAGGCGGTAAACACCAGCTCGCCGGCATAGGGGTGACGGGGGTGGGTACTGATTTCGGTGCAGGCCTCCACCACGTCCACAATCTCGGCCATGCCGGAGAGGTCCAGCTTCGGGTCCACGCCCTGTGAGTAGAGGTTCATGGCCATGGTCACCAGGTCCATGTTGCCGGTGCGCTCGCCATTGCCCAGCAGCGTGCCTTCCACCCGGTCGGCGCCGGCCATCAGCCCCAGCTCGGCGGCGGCCACGGCGCAGCCACGGTCGTCGTGGGTGTGCAGGCTGATGGCAATATGCTCACGGCGCTGGACATGGTCGCAGAACCACTCGATCTGGTCGGCGAAGACATTGGGGGTGGACATTTCCACCGTGGCGGGCAGGTTGATGATCACCGGCTGGCCATGGTCCGGGCGCCACACCTCGGTGACCGCATCCACCACCTCCACGGCGTAGTCCAGCTCGGTGCCAGTGAAGCTCTCCGGGGAGTACTGGAAGGTCCAGCGGGTGTCCGGGTATTGCTCGGCCACCCGTTTCACCTCTTTGGCCCCTTCCACGGCAATGGCCTTGACCCCTTCACGGTCCATGTTGAACACCTGCTTGCGCTGCACCGTGGAGGTGGAGTTGTACACGTGCACAATGGCCTGGCGGGCCCCCACCAGCGCCTCGTAGGAGCGGGCGATCAGCTCCGGACGGGCCTGTGTGAGCACCTGGATGGTGACATCCTCGGGAATGCGGTCTTCCTCGATCAGCTTGCGGCAGAAATCGAAATCCGGCTGGCTGGCGGCCGGGAAGCCGATTTCGATCTGCTTGAAGCCCAGCTTCACCAGCAGGTCGAACAGACGCTGCTTCTGGGCGATGTTCATGGGTTTGACCAGCGCCTGGTTGCCGTCCCGCAGGTCCACGGCACAATACTGGGGTGCCTGCTCAATGACCCGGTCGGGCCAGCGGCGATCCGTCTTGCGGACCGGCGGAAAGGGGCGGTACTTGCGATGATCAAATGCCATGGCGGTTTCCTCGTGAAACAACGGTGAATGACAGTAGCCGGCGGCGTTGAAGGATTGCTTCACGGCGCCGGCCAGTGCCGGGAATTCCGCAGGGTGTCACCACCCTGCCGCGTCAGGCTTTTGGCCCTGTGTCATAACGGCCTTCCGGTGAGGGGCCGTGCTGGCAGCTCCCCCCGCAGGCGGCAACCCCGGGCGGCTTTTCATCGACAAAACCATGGTAACCAAAAAACGGCGCAATGTTGTTGCAAGTTTCCGGTTAAACGCAGTATTTTTGCACTATTATTTCAATATTATTTATATTTACGCAATATACTGCCAAAGACTGGCCAACCACTTTCATCACCGCCACTGTAATGACTGCAGGAGCAAGAAACATGGCCGTAAGCAACAAACCCCTGGTGACACTGGACCGCATTGACCGGCAGATCCTCGAGCACCTGCAGAAGGATGGCGGACTGTCCAACCAGGAGCTGGCGGGCAAGGTGGGGCTCTCCCCCTCCCCCTGCTCAAGGCGCGTCAAGGCCCTTGAGGAGGCGGGCATCATACTGCGCCGGGTCACCCTGCTGGAACGCAAGCTGCTGGGGCTGTCACTGACGGTGGTGCTGCAGATCGGTATGGACCGGCATACCCCGGAGCGGTTCCAGGCCTTCGAGGAGAAGGTGGCCAGTTATCCGGAGGTGCAGGAGTGCTACCTGATCACCGGCCAGCAGGCGGATTATCTGCTGAAGGTGGTGGTGCCGGACATGGACCACTACCAGGCGTTTCTACTGGAGAAGATCACCCGCATCGAGGGGGTCAGCGGTGTCCACTCCAGCTTTGTCATGCGACGGGTGGTGGATAACACGGAGCTGCCACTGGGCTACCTGTAACGGGTGGTGATCTCAGCGGACCCGCTCCCTGTCACCCCGGGTTGCCGGGCAGTGCGTAGGTGCCGGTGACATGGGCCACCAGATCACTGTGTTCATCGTAAACGCCTTCCACGGCGCTGGTCAGACGCACGTCACAGTAAGCCAGGCGGGCCCCCATTTTCAGCACCCGGGCATGGGCATAGAGATCCACCGCCGCCGGGCGGCGCAGGAAGTTGATATTCAGGTTGCTGGTCACGGCCATTTCCACCGCCCCCAGTGTGCCCAGCACCGCCGCGTACATGGTGGCGTCGGACAGGGCCATCTGCACCGGGCCCGACAGGCTGCCACCGGGGCGCAGCATGCGGTCGTGAAAGGGAATGCGCGCCAGTGCCTGGCCCGGCTCAATACGCTCGACCCTCAGGTCGATGTCATTGGCCATGGGCACCCCTTCCCGGATCAGTTGTTGTACCTGCTGTGCCGACAACGACATGGATAGCGACTCCTTGATTGGCTAGGCTGTCTGTGACGGAATCCGCCGTGTGTGCTGTACCTTGTGGGACAGCCCTCGTAAAATACCGGCTTCATTCGCAAATCACCAGACGGATACCCAACCTGTATGCGCGCCAGTCAATCTCTGATCGCCACTCTCAAGGAAACCCCCGCTGACGCCGAAGTCATCAGTCACCAGCTGATGCTCCGTGCCGGGCTGATCCGCAAGGTCGCCGCCGGTCTCTATACCTGGCTGCCCATGGGGCTGCGGGTGCTGCGACGGGTGGAAAACGTGGTGCGGGAGGAAATGGACCGGGCCGGCGCTCAGGAGCTGCTGATGCCGGCGGTGCAGCCCGCCGAGCTGTGGCAGGAGTCCGGGCGCTGGCAGAAGTACGGGGATGAGCTGCTGCGCATCAAGGACCGCCACGAGCGCGACTTCTGTGTCGGCCCCACCCACGAGGAGGTGATCACGGACCTGGTCCGCAACACCATCAAGAGCTACCGGGAGCTGCCCGCCAATTTCTACCAGATCCAGACCAAGTTCCGGGACGAGCGCCGCCCGCGCTTTGGCATCATGCGGGCCCGGGAGTTTCTCATGAAGGACGCCTATTCCTTCCATGTGGACGAGGCCTCACTGGACGAGACCTACCAGGCCATGTACGACGCCTACAGCGCCATCTTCCGCCGCCTGGGCCTGAATTTCCGCGCCGTGGCGGCGGATTCCGGCAGCATCGGCGGCAGCAAGTCCCATGAGTTTCATGTGCTGGCGGACTCCGGCGAGGATGCCATCGCCTTCAGCACCGGCAGTGACTACGCCGCCAATATCGAGCTGGCCGAGGCCCTGCCTCCCCAGGGTGAGCGCCCTGCCCCGGGTGCGGCCATGGAGGAAATTGAAACACCGGAGCAGAAAACCATCGCCGAGGTGGCGGAGCTGCTGGGCCGGCCTGCCTCGACAATGGTCAAGACCCTGGTGGTGGAGGGCACTGCCGAGCCCGGCGAGCCCAAGTCACTGATCGCGCTGGTGCTGCGTGGTGATCACACCCTCAACGACCTCAAGGCGGAGAAACTCCCCGGTGTGGCGGAGCCACTGACCATGGCCGATGACGACGTCATCCGGGCCGCCACCGGCTGCGGTGCCGGCTCACTGGGCCCGGTGGATCTGCCCATGCCGGTGATCGTGGACCACGCCGCCGCCCATCTGGCGGACTTTGTCTGCGGCGCCAACCGTGACGGTTACCACCTCACGGGTGTCAACTGGGAGCGGGATGCCAGCATTGCCCAGACGGCGGACCTGCGCAATATCGAAGCCGGTGATGCCAGCCCCGATGGCCAGGGCACACTGGAAATCCGCCGTGGCATCGAGGTGGGCCATGTGTTCAAGCTGGGCCGCAACTACAGCGACAAGATGAACGCCACGGTGCTGGACGAGGGCGGCAAGGGCGTGGTGCTAGAGATGGGCTGCTACGGCATCGGCGTCTCACGCATCGTGGCCGCCGCCATTGAGCAGAACCACGATGAGCGTGGCATTGTCTGGCCCGCACAGCTGGCCCCCTTCCAGGTGGTGCTGGTCACACTCAACGGCCACAAGTCCGAAGCCGTGCGGGACGCCGCCGAGGCGCTCTATTCCGGGCTCAAAGCGGCCGGCGTGGAAGTGCTGCTGGATGACCGCAAGGAACGTCCCGGCGTGAAATTCGCCGACATGGAGCTGATCGGCATTCCCCACCGGGTGGTGATCAGTGAGCGGGGCCTGACCGCCGGCACCATGGAATACAAGGGCCGTCAGGATGAGGACAAGCAGGATCTGGCCCGTGACAGCCTACTGGCGTTCCTCAAAGAGCGGCTGCTTCCCTGAGTCCTGGTGATCGCATGTACGCCCCGAGCCGGTCAGAACATTCCACAAACCGGACCCTGTCTGGTCGGGCCCTTGCCGTTCTGTTGACGGGGCTTGTACTGCTCTGGCCTGCCGCTGCTCTGGCGGAGAAGCCCACCGACGACCCACGTCTGCGACAGATGCTGCAAGAGGCCATTACCCAGTCCAGCAGTTTCCAGGACCGCTTCGACGCGGAAGTCTGGCTGGTGGACATGTCCTCCCGAATCCGCCGCTATGTGCGGGATGAAGAGGAACGGCTGACCATACTGCGACTGGTGCACCGGGAGGCCACCCGCCACGACCTGAGCCCCGAGCTGGTGCTGGCCGTCATCCATGTGGAAAGTCTGTTCGAGCGCTTTGCCGTCTCCAGCGCCGGAGCCATGGGCATCATGCAGATCATGCCCTTCTGGAAAAACGAGATCGGCCGTGAAGACGACAACCTGATGCGGATCGAAACCAACCTGCGTTATGGCACCACCATACTGCGCTACTACATCGACCGGGAAAACGGCGACCTGACACGGGCTCTGGCCCGTTACAACGGCAGCCTGGGGAAAACCTGGTACCCGGAGCGGGTCTTCAATGCCCTGGAACAGTTCTATCACGTCAATTATTAAGGCATTAGACACCGGCGAGTATACGACTACTCTCTGAACACCTCTTCCAGCGTCCGAGCCTCCAGCAGGTTATCCGCCCAGAGCTCCAGCTCTTCAAGAGTGGCTTTCTCGAGTCTCTGTTGGCTGAGCTCATCCAGAGGGCCAAAGCGATGTTGAAGCAAATTTTTCAGCAGAGACAAAACTCCCTCTTTACGACCTTCTTCACGACCTTCTTTTAAAAAGCGTTCTGCAAATCGGCTCATGGCAGCCCTCTCCTTTGGATATCGGGTTTGATACTCCTGTTGTTCATTTTCTGTCAGGGCGGAATAAATGTCGATAAAGTCCAGGTACTTGATCCGTTTGTCGTTATCCGGCTCCAGATCCAGCAGTGCCCGCACCGCCTGAGCATAAACAGTCACCCTGTCGTACTGAGATAAGTTCATATTCGAAAGGTTCAGACGGGCGACCAGATTCGGACTGTCCCAGTAGTCTTCCGGTGATAGCCGTGAGAGATCGCAGCAAAGATATTGAAAGTTGAGATAGCAGTGATGTTCACCCCCCAACTGGAGGGACTTTGGCGTCTTGCGGGACCTTCGTAAAAAAATCACCACCGGAACCACCCGGTCAATCCTGAACAGTTCGGCCAGTTCGATGCAGTAAACAGCCAATCGATGAATGGAAAACCGGGATGGCTGCGTTTCCTCCTCCAGAACAAAGAGCAATGCTTCACGACGCCCATCTGGCCATGTCACCAGTAGGGGCACATCCAGTTCGTGGAACCGGTCTGAAAGGCGCTGCTTAAGCTGTTCTTGGCGGACCGGTGTGATGGTGATGTTCTCTGACTCGGAAGGGGCTTCCTGGGGCGCGAAAAAGGCCAGTGCCTGCTGAGGATAATCCAGAATCAGGTTCTTGAAGTTCTGATCATGGCTGGTTTTCTCCGTCATAAGTCCCCTCCGGTGTCAGAAGAAAGACACACAATGAAGAGCATCGGGAACGTTGCCCACTGCAGGGTTCACAGTTCAGACAGAAAGCCGTGGCGGGCTGCGGACTCAGGCCAGTTTGCTGGCGGAGTGGAATTTGCCGTGGCGGTCGAAGAGGATCATGAAGGTGCCTTTGACGCCGTCGTGGGTGATCCAGGGGTGCAGAATGCGGGCGGGGAAGACCACGCTGCGGCCGTCACGGGCACGGACCCGCAGGTTGCGGCCCGCACCGTCGTAATAGATCTCCAGCCACTCCTGGCGGCCGATATGGATGTCCACCACAATGCTGTCGGCTGACATGCCCCTCCCCTGTGCTGTGCGGATTTTCCGGCAGACAAAAAAATCCCCGGTCGATACCGGGGATTGTGCGTCAAAGGCGATTACTCCGCCAGTTCCAGGAGGAGCCGGTTGAGTCGGGACACGTAGTTGCCCGGGTCCGAGAGTTGCTCGCCACTGGCCAGTGAGGCCTGGTCGAAGAGAATCGCCGAGAGGTCGGTGAAGCGGCTCTCGTTGTCTTCTTTTTCGAGGCGCTGCACCAGCGGATGATCCACATTCACCTCGAAGATGGGCTTGCTGTCCGGCACCGGCTGGCCGGCGGCTTCCATGATCTTGCGCATCTGGGCGCCCATATCGTAGTCACCCACCACCAGGCAGGCCGGTGAGTCGGTGAGGCGCTTGGTCACCTTCACTTCCTTGACCCTGTCCTTGAGGGCTTCCTTGATGCGGTCCAGCAGCGCCTTGTGGCTCTGTGTGGCCTCTTCCTGCTCTTTCTTGTCCTCTTCCGTTTCCACATCCCCCAGGTCCAGTGCGCCACGGGCCACATCCTGCAGATGCTTGCCCTCGTAGTCGCTCAGGTAGCCCATCATCCACTCGTCGATGCGGTCCGTGAGGATCAGCACTTCGATGCCCTTCTTGCGGAAGATCTCCAGATGGGGGCTGCTCAGTGCCGCGGTGTGGCTGTCGGCGGTGAGGAAGTAGATCTTGTCCTGGCCTTCCTTCATGCGGCCCAGGTAATCGTCCAGTGAGACAGTCTGGGCCGGCTCACCGCTGTGGGTGGAGGCGAAGCGCAACAGCTTGGCGATGCGCTCACGGTTGCCGAAGTCCTCCGCCGGCCCCTCCTTGAGCACCTGCCCAAACTCGTTCCAGAACTGCTGGTATTTCTCCGGCTCGTTGTTGGCCAGCTTCTTGAGCATATCCAGCACACGCTTGGTCAGGGCCGTCTTGATGCTCTCCACGGTCTTGTCGTTCTGCAGGATCTCACGGGAGACGTTCAGTGACAGGTCGTTGCTGTCGATCACCCCCTTGACGAAACGCAGGTACAGGGGCAGGAACTGCTCCGCGTCGTCCATGATAAAGACCCGCTGCACATAGAGCTTCAGCCCACGGGGCGCCTCCCGGTTGTACAGGTCGAAGGGCGCCCGGCCGGGAATGTACAACAGGCTGGTGTAGTCCAGGCTGCCTTCCACCCGATTATGGGACCAGGTGAGCGGATCCTCGAAATCGTGGGAAAGATGCTTGTAGAAATTCCTGTATTCCTCGTCCTTGATCTCGGTGCGGGGCAGTGTCCACAGGGCCGTGGCCTCGTTGACGGTCTCCTCGCCGAGATCTTCCTTCTTTTGCTTCTCCTCTTCCTCGCCACTGGGTTCCTTGGGCATCTTCACCGGGAAGGAGATATGGTCGGAGTACTTCTTCACCAGATGGCGCAGACGGGTGCCGTCGGCAAACTCCTGGGCGTCGTCCTTGAGAAACAGGGTGATGCGGGTCCCCCGGGGGGCGCCTTCCGCTTTCTCGATGGTGAATTCACCATCACCGGCGGACTCCCAGCGCACCCCTTCCGAGGCCGGTGCTCCCGCTTTGCGGGTTTCCACCCGTACCCGGTCGGCGACGATGAAGGAGGAGTAGAAACCCACACCGAACTGGCCGATCAGCTTGGCGTCTTTCTTCTGGTCGCCGCTGAGCTGGTTGAGGAAGTCCGAGGTGCCGGAGCGGGCGATGGTGCCCAGGTTGTCGATCACCTCCTGGCGGCTCATGCCGATACCGTTATCCCGCACCGTCACGGTGCCCGCCTCGCTGTCGTAATCCAGGTGGATGGCCAGTTCCGGATCCTCTTCCAGCAGCTCCGGGCTGGAGAGGGACTGGAAGCGCAATTTGTCCTCCGCGTCGGAGGCGTTGGAGATCAGCTCCCGAAGGAAAATTTCCTTGTTGGAGTACAGGGAGTGGATCATCAGGTTCAGTAGTTGTTTCACCTCGGCCTGGAAGCCGAGGGTTTCTTTCTGCGTGTCGACCGTCATGGCGCGACCTACTCCTTGTTGTGTTGGACTGGACTGGTGTTGGACAGGCATGAGTGAATACAGGCGTCACGGCCCTGTCGGGGGGCCACTATGACCTGATAGAGGATTTGGGGACGGCGACGCGGAATTCAAGGCCTGCCCGGGGCATTCGTCTCAGAGCAGGACAATGCCCCGGGCCTGTGCGCTACTGGATAATGAAGTGCGCCCTGGCCGTGGCAATGGGTGTCTGGCGGGACTTCTGCCAGGCGGAGACGGTGACATTGGCCACCCGGTTGCCCTGGCGTGTGAGAAGGCACTCGGCGTAGGTCTCCCGGTCCAGGCCGGCACGCAGGTAGTCCAGTGAAAAGTCCACGATGCGGGGGAAGCGGGGTTTGTCCTGGGTCATCATCAGGAAAAAGGAGGCGGACATCTCCATGAAGCCACCAATCACACCGCCGTGAATGGCCGGCAGTATGGGATTGCCCAGGTTGTCCTCGTTGCGGGGCAGGCGGAACACCACCTCACGGCCAAAAATCTCGCAGCTCATGCCCAGTGTGGCGGCATAGGGTATCTCCCGCAGCAGCTCGGCGTAGTGCCCGGTGTCACGGGCGGCCAGCATCTTCTCACTGAGGTTCATTCGCCTTCCTCTCCCGTAATCAGCTGGCGGTAGGCCTTGGGGGTGGCCTCACTGCCAATGCGCATGAACGTGGCTACACAGTGGGCCACGGTTTGCCGGGGGGACTCCTGGTAGGCCTCACAGCGGGTAAAGAGGATGTTGCTGGTTACCCGATAGGCCACGGCCCTGGCATGCACCGGCTGGCCCGGCTCGGCGGCGCGCATGTAATCCACCCGCAGGTCCAGTGTCGGGCACAGTTCGAATTCCGGCAGCGCGCACAGCACCACCGTGCCCGAGGTGGTGTCCATCAGGGTGGTGATGGCGCCGCCGTGTATCACACCGGTTTCCGGGTTGCCCACAATCCGCCGGGAATAAGGCAGCTCCATCACCAGCTCATTCTCCCTGGCCGACACGGGGCGTATGCCCAGATGCTGGCAATGCCGGAGCGTGCCGACAAACCGGTTGACCCGGGCCAGCAGATCCGGTGACTCCTGAATTCCGCTCATGGGCTTGTTCTCCTTGGGCTGCGTAGATCCCCATTGTAAATCAGCACCAGACAGTAACGGGCTTTTTTGTGCCCTGTCTCCATTGCAGGGGGCAGTCAGACCACACTGCCTTGTTTATACTGACGGGCAGAAACCCATTCGCCAACGGGCGCGTTGGCGCGCATCATAACGAAATGCCCGGGGCCCCGCCAGAGAGCCCGGGATGCACAGATCAGGCCGCTCAACAAGGAAACCGCACCATGTTACTGACTCCCTTACAGGCTTTGAAAAGTTCCACCATGGAAAGGCTCGCGGTCCTGCTGTCGCTGTTGCTGATGGTCAACGCCTGCAGTGTGAACCCGGTGACCGGCGAGCGCGAACTGAGCCTGATTTCCGAATCGGAAGAAATCCAGCTGGGACAGAAAAATTATACCCCCACCGTACAATCACAGGGCGGGCGCTACTACCTGGAACCCGACCTGAGCGACTATGTAACGTCGGTCACCATGAAGGTGGCAAAACAGAGCGACCGCCCGGACCTTCCCTATGAGGTTGTGATCATCAACAGCAATGTGCCCAATGCCTGGGCATTGCCCGGCGGCAAGATGGCCATCAACCGGGGGCTGCTGCTGGAGATGGAAAACGAGGCCCAGCTGGCCGCCGTGATGGGCCACGAGGTGGTCCACGCCGCCGCCCGCCACAGCGCACAACGCATGCAGAAAGGCATGCTGGTGAATATCGGTCTGGCCGGTGTGGGGGCGGTGCTGGCGGCAAGGGACAACCCCTATGCACCACTGATCGTGGGCGGAGCCGCCATAGGCGCACAGATGGCACTGGCCCGCTACAGCCGTGAACACGAGCTGGAGTCGGACCAGTACGGTACCCGCTACATGGCCGAGGCCGGTTACAACCCCCAGCAGGCGGCGGAACTTCAGCGGATTTTCCTGCGCCTCTCGGAGGGCCGTGAAGACAACTTCGTCACCAGCCTGTTCCAGACCCACCCCCCTTCCCGTGAACGGGTGGAAGCCAATGAACAACTCGCCGCCGAACTGGGCCGGGACGGCCGCGTCGGCGAGGAAAAATACCAGCGGATGATCGCCGGTATCCGGGAGAAGCAACCTGCCTACGATCTCTATGAAACGGCACTGAAACAGCACCGGGAAAAACAGGGCGACCAGGCCCTGTCCACCATCAACCAGGCCATTGAGAAGGTACCTCAGGAGGCGGCCTTCCTGGCATTGCGGGGCGATATCCGCCAGCAGAAGGGAGAGTCAAAAGCGGCCCTGAGCGACTACGACAGGGCCGTGAACCTGTACCCGGAGATGTTCAGCTACACACTGGGCCGGGGGCTGGTGCACCGCTCACTGAACAACTGGCCCGAAGCGGAGGCGGACTTCAAACGCTCCATTGAGTCCGTCCCCACCAGCATCGCTTACCTGGGTCTGGGGGATGCCGCCAAGGCCCAGGGCCGCCGTGACGAAGCCCGCGAGTACTACCAGGTGGCCGCACAGGCCGAGGGCGAGGTGGGGGAAGCCGCCAGGCGCCGGCTGCAGGAGCTGGGTGACTGAAACACGCCAGTGCGGATGGCTTCTTCCCTGTCTGGTCGCATTGATGCCCATGTAGGGTATCTTTCCCTGAGACTGGCATTGACTCTAAGCGTTACTCTTCAGCCGGGCCAGAATAACCTCTGCGGCCCGGTCCGGGTCCTGCTGCATGAAGCAGTGCCCGCCGGGCAGGCTTTCTGCGGTCACGGCCGGGTTGAGTGACGCCCAGCGAGGGACACAGGTGCGCACGAAGGGGTAGCTGCTGTCCCCATAGAGCACATGGATGGGTGTGGTCACCGCCTTGATGGAGCGCCACAGTCGCCGCGGGAAGGTGGAGAAAATCTGCGCCTCAAGCTCCGGCGGGCACTTCAGGGTGACGGCATCCCTCTGTGCTTTCAGGCCATGGGTGACGTAGGCCTCAAGGGCCCTTTTATCCCAGCCTCGGAACATGCCACGCTCGCGAAAGGCTTCACGGGCGCTGTCACGGTCCGGCCACTGGCGGCGCTTGCGCCGGGTGCGGGTGGCCATGGCGTTGCGGTGCCAGAGGCCGAGACGGGTGGCCAGCCACATGACACGGAGCATATTGGGGCTGAAAAGCACCGGGTCCAGCAGAATGGCCCGGTCAAACAGATCCGGCTGACGGTGCAGCATCAGCGAGGTCATGATGGCGCCAAAGCTGTGTCCGGCGCCGATCACGGGCACAGCGCCCCAGCGGGGGCGGAAATGCAGCCAGACCTCACGGCACAGCTCGGCGGTCTCGTTCCAGCCCACAAAGCCGTCACCGGTTTCGCTGTTGCCATGGCCCTGTATATCGCTGATAAAAAGATCGTAGTGCTCGCTGAGGCGGCTCAGCAGTGGCTGATACACCAGCCCGCAATAACCGTTACCGTGGATAAAATGCAGCACCGGCTTGCCGCTGGGAGGGCTGAGGTAACCACTGACCCGGTGTCCGGCACGGGTGGTATGGGTCCAGTTTTCCAATACAACGCCTGAATCCAGGGTGAAACCCAAGGGAAGCTCCTTACGTGAGAAATAGAGCAGATTAGCCGTTGTCGGCGGTATTTTGAAGCGGGATGCGCCCCTTGACTTTTAGAGCAAAAACTCTAAAAATCAGTGCCAATGTCTGGGCTACTGCCTGCCATAACCAGATCAGGTATGATGGCCGTTGCCAGTGTTCGCCCCCCGGTTCCTTTCCAGCGGGCTGAGCGTCACATAGGTCGCCATTTTTCTTTGACTCACTGTGTGTCAGTCGGGTGCGCAGTTGTCGGTCGCCAAACAAGGGATATCAACCCATGATAAAAAGCCGTCTTAGACCCATGGCCAGCCAGGCTAAACGCCTGTATGTCCAGCTGATGATGGAAGTGGTGGGTCGCGCCATGGAAGCCATCAGCGAATTCGATGATGAGGTTCAGAGCGAAATCAGTGTGCTGCCCGAGGGTTTTCTGTTTGAAATGAAAATCATGCCCAGTGGCCCGGCACTGGTGATGCGCAAGGAGAAAAGCGGTGAGCTGTCCTACATCGGCAGCGAAGGCCCCCGCAAACCGGATCTGAGCGTTCAGTTCAAGCATCTGCACCACGCCTTTCTGGTCCTGTCCTTCCAGGAAAAAACCGCCATCGCCTTTGCCAATGACCGCCTTCTGGTGGACGGGGACCTGGGCTTTGCCATCCGCATGACCCGGGTACTGAATCACCTGGAAGCCTATATCCTGCCCAAGCTGCTGGCGGAGCGGGCGGTCAAGGAATACCCCAGCTCACTGAAGCTGCCCCATAAACTGATTCACGCGGCACGGGTTTACCTGAAAGTCGCTACCAACTTCGTGGACACGGTGAGGTCACAATGAGCAATCAATATTACGAATTCTTCTGCCCGGTCAAAGTGCTGGCCGGCAAGGCCGCCCTGGAGCACCTGCCCTTCGAGCTGTCCTCACACAACTGCTCACGGCCACTGATCATTACTGACCAGGGTGTGCGCACCAATGGCCTGCTGGACCCGGTGATTGCCGCCTGCGACGAGAGCAGCGTGGAGATCGCCAGCATCTATGACGATGTACCGCCGGATTCCTCCACCCAGGTGGTGGCGGCCATTGCCAAGCTCTACCGCAAGGAGAAATGCGACAGCATCATCGCCATTGGCGGCGGCTCTCCCATTGATACGGCCAAGGCGGTGAACATCCTGGTCTCCGAGGGTGGCGACGACATCAGCAAGTACTCCGGCGCCGGTGTGCTCAAGCGCCCCCTCAAGCCGTTCTTTGTCATCCCCACCACCGCGGGCACCGGCTCCGAGGTGACCAACGTGGCGGTGATTTCCGACACCAAGCGTGAGGTGAAGCTGCCCTTCTCCTCCGGTTTCATGCTGCCCAACGTGGCCATACTGGACCCGCGCATGACCCTGACGCTGCCACCCCACGTGACAGCCGCCACGGGCATGGACGCCATGACCCACTCGGTGGAGGCCTTCACCTGCATCGCCAAGAACCCCATCAGCGATGCCTACGCCTCGGCGGCCATCAAGAAGATCAGCAGCAACCTGCTGGCGGTGATGGACAACCCCAAGGATTCAGACCGTCGTCTGGAACTGGCACAGGCCTCCACCATGGCCGGCATTGCCTTCTCCAACTCCATGGTGGGTCTGGTCCACGCACTGGGCCACTCACTGGGCGCCATCTGCCACCTGCCCCACGGTCTGTGCATGAGCCTGTTCCTGCCCTACGTGCTGGAATACAACCTGGAGAGCATCCGCGAGCCGCTGAGCGAGCTGCTGCTGCATCTGGCCGGCCCCGAGATCTACGCCATCACCCCCAGGGCACAGCGTGCGGAAGAGTCCATTGCCACCATCCGCAAGATGCGTGACGATCTCTACCACCGCTGCAAGCTGCCCCGCACGCTGCAGGAGACCGGCAAGGTGGAGAAAGATCAGCTGGAGCGCATCGCCAAGGCCACGCTGGATGACGGCTCCATCATGTTCAACCCCAAGGAAGCCCGTCTCAAGGACGTGCGCGCCATTCTCCAGGCGGCCTGGGGCTAACCAGACTGGCGGCTGTTGCCGGTGGCCTCCGCCGGCAGCCGCTGGGACAGCTCCCTCAGGGCCGCCAGGCCCTGAATCTCCCCCGCCGTCAACGGCACCCGTATCTGCCGGAAATCGTGAAAATCCCGCTCTATGGCCTGTAAATGGGCCGTTTCCGTGGCTCTGCGCTCCCGCCAGAAAGCCCCTTCCTGTTCCTGTTGCGGTGGCATCACCCGGTTGATAATCAGTGTGTCCACAATCAGTGACTGGGCTTTCAGGGCCCGCACCATGCGCCTGGTTTCTTCCCGGGACAGGGCATCGGGATTGAGTACCGGAATAAACCGGGTGCGACGGTGGTCCCGCAGACAGTCCCGCATGGCCGCAAAGCGGTCACGGCGGCGGCGCAGTATGGCGGCGGCCCGGTCTTCTGCGCTGTCCGTCTGACCGCTCCGGTCCGGCCATTTCTCAAGGGCCTCTGAGCGGCGTGAAAGCAATCCGTCGGCCCAGGTGCTCATCACCTCGGGCAGGGTCAGTAACTGCAATGTGTGGCCTGTGGGGGCGGTATCAAACACGATCTGGTGGAAGGCCTGGCCACGGTCCAGCACCAGGGCCACCACCTCATCAAACAGGGCCGCCTCCTCGGCCCCCGGTGCCTGCATGGACAGCTTCGCCTGACGGGCCGCCGCCTCCCGCAGCTCCGGGCTGGCCAGTTGCTGCAGGTTGTCCTGCACCTGTTTCAGGTAGCGTGTCAGTGCCTGTTCCGGGTCGATTTCCAGGGCGGTGAGTCCCGGACAGACGGTACTGTCCCTCATGCCCAGCTTCTGCCCCAGCAAATCCCCCAGTGAATGGGCCGGGTCCGTGGACACCAGCAACACCTGCTGACCTCGGCTGGCCTGTCCCACGGCGTAGGCGGCGGCACAGGTGGTTTTGCCCACGCCCCCCTTGCCGCCAAAGAAGCTCAGCGCCGCCCCCTCGGTGCGCACGACCGGCCTCCGGCGGCGACGTGGCAGCCACCGGGACAGCTTCAGCAGCATCGGAAACCTTCCAGCGGGGAGTGATCCATGCCCATGCGTTTGTGCCATTCGTGAAAATCCTCCATCAGGAATGGCAGCATCTCCAGGGTATAAAAAGACGCCGGATTGGGGATTCCCAGCGCCTCTGACATCAACAGAAGCCGGAACAGATCGTCCTCGCGGCGACGGGCGCGGCGGGCTGTGCGCCGATAAGGCGTGACATAGAGGTTGTCACAGACCTCATTGATCTGTCGCCATCGGCGTCGCAGCCAGTCCATCATACCTCCCCCTGGTCCAGCAGCTCACGGGGGTCGCGCCGGCGGCGGGACGCGGCCACCCCTTCCAGAACCAGCCAGACATTGAGCACCAGAATCAGCACGCCGATGCCGGTAAGCAGCCAGTTTTCCCGGGCGATGTAATGGCCGATGTTGATCAGCATGCTCCAGGCGGTCATCACCCCCACAAAGAGGCAGGGAATCAGCGCCAGCAGGTAATTGCGTTTGAGGTGCATCAGTATCAGCGTCAGCACCAGCAGCGAAAGACCGGCAGTGAGCTGGTTGGTGGTGCCAAACAGCGGCCAGAGCACCATGCCACCGGCACCGGGGTTGGAGGGATCGGCAAAGAAGGCCAGTGCCACGCAACTGGCAAACACCAGAACCGTGGCGACATTGATATTGCTCAGTGCAGGGATCGAGTACTGACGGCCGATTTCACCGAGTATAAAGCGCTGCAGACGCATGCCCGTGTCCAATGTGGTGGCGGCAAAGGCCACCACCATCATGGACATGAAGGTGGTGGCCACAACCAGCGGAATGCCCAGATGCTGCAGGAAGCTGCCGGCTCCCCGGACAAAGGCGGCGATACCCTGGCTGCTGGCCTGCTCCCAGGAGCCGTAATGGGCACTCCAGTCACTGAAAGTGGCAAAGCCCGCCGCCGTGGCCAGTATCGCCGCCACCGCCAGAAGCCCCTCACCGGTGGAGCCGAGATAGCCCACAAAGCGGGCGTCGGTTTCCTTCTGCAGCTGTTTGGAGCTGGTGCCTGAGCTGACCAGTCCGTGGAAGCCGGAAATGGCGCCGCAGGCGATGGTTACAAACAGCAGTGGCAGCATGGGGGGGGTATCCGCCGGCAGGTCCTGGTTGAGCATGGGGGCGACAATCTCAGGGCGCCCCACAAAGACCCCCAGGTACACCAGGAAAAGACACACAAACAGCAGCTGGGCGTTGATAAAGTCACGTGGCTGAAGCAGCAGCCACACCGGCAGACGTGAGGCAATGGCGCCATAGGCCAGCATGATCAGCACCCACCAGGCGGTGGCCGGGTAACCCGCGGTCTCCTCCGGCAGTGACACCGGCATCTTTGTACCGGCATACACCAGCCCCAGCAGCACCGCCAGACCCACCAGTGAGGGCAGCAGAATGGACCACTGACGGCGGTACACCAGAACACCGATGGCGATGGCGACGGGGATCTGCAGCCAGTAAGGCATGACACTGGCCGGGAACTTGGTGAACAGGGTGCCGATGGCCACGGCAAAGACCGCGTTCACCATCAGCAGCAGGAAGAAGATGATCAGCAGAAACAGGGTCAGCGCCCTGGGCCCGATGACGTTGCGGGCAATCATGCCCATGGACTGGCCACGGTGGCGCACGGAGGCCCAGAGGGTGCCGAAATCGTGAATGCCGGCCATGAAGACGGTGCCCATAAGCACCCAGGCCAGTGCCGGCCCCCAGCCCCAGATCATGGCAATGGCGGGACCGATAATGGGGGCGGCCCCGGCCACAGAGGTGAAGTGATGCCCCCAGAGCACGAATTTGTTGGTGGGCACAAAGTCGATGCCGTCCTCGAGACGCACGGCCGGTGTGACAAATTCCGGATCCAGGCGAAACAGCTTCTCCGCCAGATAGCGGGAATAGAAGCGGTAACCGAGAAAAAACACCACAAAGGCACTCAGTGCCAACAGCCAGCTGGTCACAGGCATTGCCCTCCGTCTTTTTGTTGGAATGGGTAATGCACGAACCTTAACCCGTGATTCCGGGTCTGTATAGTGAGTGGGCGCTGCCTTTAACGAGTCAGCCTGAGTGGCTCTGACTTACTGGTGGGACTGGAGAGCCCCTTCGATACGTTCCAGTGTTCCGTCACTGGCGTAGACCGGGTAGCCATGAAAGTGACAATCCAGCCGCTCACCGCCCAGGGTGCGCATCTGCAAATCCAGGTTGAAGGGGAGTCCCTGCTCTTCACAACGCCGCAGTGACTGATTCACTCGATCACGGTCACGGGGCGGCAGAAGGGAAAGGGCTGTTTCCAGTGAAGGCACCTCGCCAGGCAGGAAACCCAGCATGTCGCCCAGCTCATCGGACCAGTTCAGTTCGTAATGAGGCAGTTCAATGGACCAGCCCGCCAGGCCCACCAGACGACTGGCCACCTGCACCAGATGCTGACTGTGGCGCAACGTGTCCCTGGATTGCCTGAGGCGCATCTGCTCCGATGCCAGATTGACCACCTGCTGAAGAAAGGCCTCTGCTTCAACACTGAATACGTGACTGTAACGCGCACCCAGCCAGATCAGGCCCCAGGCGCCCTGATGATCGAGCAACGGCAACAGAGCACTGCTGCGGGCCTCCTCCAGGAAGGGGAACGCCTCTTTACGGGCCTTATCCTCCAGCCCCCAGTCTTCCACACTGACCACCTGGCCCGCCTTTAGCAATCGCGACAACTCTCCGTCCACGGCCAGCTCAAACCGCTGTGGCGGTAGATTCCAGGGGTTGAGACCGGTGCGTGCCAGACAGTGCCCCTCACTGCCGCGAATTCGCAGTACCATGCCCTGGTCCAGGGCCAGAGTGTCTACGGTCAACTCCAGAATGTATTGAAGGTAGTCCGTCAGGGATTTCTGATGCCAGGCCACACGGCTCATCTGCTGAATCGCGTCCTGATAACGCTGTTTGGAGCGGTATTCCTGATCGGTCTTGCGGCGCTCGGTAATGTCCCTGACCGAGGTGAACGTGTATTCTTCGCCATCATAGCCCATGTGCTGAGCCCGGACTTCGAGCATCAAGGGCGAGCCATCCCGAGTCTGGCCAGGAGACTCACAGGACGTACTGCCCCACCGCTTGAGCTCCGACCACTGTTTGCGCCACATCTCCGGAGTCAACATGGGCAGACCGTCAAACACCGTCATGCGCGACAGCTCGTCACGGTCATAGCCCATCATGCGGCTGATGGCGCGGTTGACATAACGGGTCGTGCCGTCACTGCGCAGCCAGACAATGCCGTCGGTGGCGTTGTCCACGGAGAAGCGCATCAGATCGCTTTCTTTCTCCGCCAGCTTGCGCTCGGTAATGTCCAGGTGCATGACAACAGCGCGTCCCTGATTGGCGCTGTTGTTGATCTCACTGTAAGAAAGCGCCTCCGCCAACATGCGGAACCAGCGCTTTGTGTTTTTGGAGTGACAGGGGTACTCGTAAGCAAAGCCTCTGACCTTCCCACGCAGAACCTGCTCGAGGCCATGAGAGACTGCGGCCGCGTCTTCTGCCTCCTGACTGTCCTGATTAGCCGAGCGGCAGACCTCCAGGTAATTTTCACCCAGCCCCCAATGTTCCTGACCGTAGTCATTGTCACGGGCGAATTTTCGCCAGTAGGCATTGGTCTCGATGATCACACCGTTGCCATCCAGCAACACCACGTTGGCAGGCACCGCGTCCATCATGGAGGCTCGGGACAACAGCGCGTTATCCCGCTGGTCCAGTTGATGACGAAGCCGGATCTGTTCCCGCCGGCTCTCGAGCAGCGTCATCACCTGACGGGCCAGGGTTTCGAGTGAGCGTATGCAGGCGCTGCTGAGAGTGCGGCTGCGATTATCCATAACAGACAGCGTGCCAATTACGGTGCCGTTATGGGCTACCAGGGGGACACCGGCGAAAAAACGGATATCGGAGGAGTCCGGGACCTGGGTGAACTCCGAAAACGAAGATTCATGCAGGTCACTGACCATACGAGTTCGACCGCTGTCGACCACCCAGCGACACAATGCCAGTTCCGGAGCAGTACGCTGAGGAAGAGTGCCGTGGATGGTGCTGAACCAGTCGCCTGAACTTTTCAGAAAATTGACAAGCGCTATTGGCAGGTCAGCCATCGAGGCCGCCATGGCAGCAAAACCGCTGAGCTCGTTCAGATTGGCATTGTTGACCAGGCCGTAATCGTTCAGAAGATCCAGCCGGGAATGGGCGGTCTTCAAAGAAGGGGTACTGTCAAACATCGCAGTATATCCAATCATCCGTTCAAGCGGCGAAAAAACACAACGCCGCTTCATGGATTTATGGATGTTGTGTGGTTTTGGCGTTATCACCCACAAATCGTCATTGTATAGAATAGCGTAGGGTTAAGTCGACTCCAACAAAAAACTGTGCAAGCACGTAAAATCTGTACCAGAGCCGGCCTTTTTTGTTCAGCCGCTGCAGGAAGCTCCACCCAGAACACAGAACTTGGCGCAGTGGGGGTGATTCAGTGGCACCTCCTGGAAGCTGTCCACAAGGCTGTGGCTCAGCTCGAACTCTGGCTGGTAAGGCAGCAGTGTGCAGGGCACCACCACCGGCTTGTCCGCCCCCTTGCGCTTGACCACCATGCGCGATGTGGCGCACATCTGGGCGTCCGGGCTGACCCCAAGCTTATCCCAGCAGGCGGTGGTGATTTCCGGCACGTCCATGCTGGCGTCCATTTCCGGAAACAACACCACTGTGGACGGATCATGGGCGTCCAGATCGATCTCTTCCTGGGCAAAGAAGCGGGCGTAGCCCAGGCGCATCTCGGCATCCGTCTCCCCGGAGAACAGACGGCCGGCGATGTCTACGGTAAAGCCCTGGCTGGTCAGCCAGTGCAGCCCCTTTACCGCCGGGTTCCAGGAGCGGGGGCCCCGCTCCTGTTCATGGACTTCCCGGGAGTAGTGATCAATGGACACACGCACCGTGATTTTGTCCGGGTAGCGCTCCTTGAGGGCCAGAAAGGCGTCGCTGACTTTCATCATGGGCCGCATCGCGTTGGTCAGCACCAGCACCTCAAAGCCCCGCTCAAGGCAGTCCTCGAGAATCGGCAGCAGCTCCGGGTTCATGAAGGGCTCGCCACCGGTAAAGGCAATGCAGCTTGTACCCAGCTTCTCCCGCTCGATTTCGTCCAGGTAGGCGGCCACTTCCGCGGCACTGATGTACACCAGGCTGTCGTTGCTGGGGGAGGATTCGATATAGCAGTTTTCACAGGCCAGGTTGCACAGGGTGCCGGTACAGAACCACAGGGTTTCCAGTTTGTTCAGCCCCACCGTGGCCCGGGGCTCACCGGTCAGGGTGACATGAGGGTCGCGGAACTTTTCACGCTGCAGGTTTTTTACCGGAATCGTGTCAAACGCTTGCATAGGGAGTCCTGTCGTAAGTCCAGTGAAAACAGCAGCCCCGCAATGGGGCGGACTGCGGGATACCGTCAGATTACGCATAGACCGGCCCTGCGGATTCACCGCAGGCCGGCATCGTTGTGAATCAGTGACCCAAAGTCTAGCCAACCGTTACAGATTTGCGTCAGCGGCAACCGGTTGCGGATACAAAAAAACCGGGGCAGGCCCCGGTTTTTTTAACGAAGGACGGAAACGATCAGGCTGCAGTGTGGGCCATGTCGTTCATATGACGGCGGATATCCCGTTCGATGTCCTTCAGCAGACGCTCACCATCAATACGGTAGCGGGTCGGCGCAAAGAGGCCGAAAAACCGCCGCAGCCGTGTTTCCGGGTTATTGTCCTCCCTGAAGCTCAGTGCAGGCACCAGGCGCTGCTGGGTTCCGGTGTACTTCCAGCGCACCACGGGGGCAATATGCACTCGCCCCTCCGGGTCCGCCTGGTATTGCCGGTCTTCTTCCACCTGCCAGCCAATGTGCAGGTCCTGTATACCCAGACGACGCTCCAGCGCCACTTCGTCAGAAAGACCAATCAAACGTTTCTCTATCATGCTCATAGGTGAGCCTCCTTTGCTGACTTGAAAGAAACCCTCGCTGTGCGTTTCTTGTCCGGGGTCTTCCTGACCACACCTTATTGTTGCCTTAACGCTACCCGGATTTTCTTGAATAAACACTCTAATTCCGGGCATTCACCCTGTATGGCCCATAATAACAAAAACCCCGGGACCAGGCCCGGGGTTTGCTGCCGTGGAAGGGCCCTGCAACGGTGCGCAGGCGCCCTTTCAGGGGTTGCTTAGAGTGCGGCGAGGCAGTCCTCGACGATCTGAAGGCCCTCTTCCAGCACCTCGTCTTCAATCGTCACCGGCATCAGGAAACGCAGTGTGTTGCCATACATGCCACAGGCGAGAAGAATCAGGCCCTTCTCCTTGGCCATTTTCATGACCTTGCCGGATAGGTCGGCACGGGGCTCACGGGACTGCTTGTCCGTGACCAGCTCAAAGGCCGCCATGGGACCCACATTGCGGGCATTGTCCACAAAACCGAACTGCTCCTGCCACTTGGCGAAACGCTGCTGAAGCTTATCCCCCAGCTGCTGTGCCTTGCCCAGGATGTCCTCTGTTTCAAAGACTTCCATCACGGCCAGTGCGGCGGCACAGGCGGTGGGACTGCCGGTGTAGGTGCCGCCCAGCGAGTTGGGGCCTGAGCTGTCCATGATCTTGTCGGTGCCCACGATGGCGGAGATGGGCATGCCGTCGGCCATGGACTTGGCCATGGTCATCATGTCCGGTTCCACACCGCTGTGCTCGATGGCGAACATCTTGCCTGTGCGGCCAAAGCCGCTCTGCACTTCGTCCACGATCATCAGCATGCCGTGCTCGTCACAGATCTCACGGACCCGCTTGAGGAAGCTGGCCGGAGCCGGGTAGAAACCGCCCTCACCCAGGATCGGCTCGATAAACACCGCAGCGGTGTCCTTCGGATTGGCGTCGGTCTTGAGCACCATCTGCAGGCCACGGATGGCCTCGTCTTCACTGACACCGTGATAGGGCACCGGGTAAGGAGCCCGGAAAATGGTGCCCGGCATGGGGCCGAAATCCGTCTGGTAGGGATTGACCTTGCCGTTCATGGCCATGGTCATGAAGGTGCGGCCGTGATAGCCGCCGTCAAAGCAGATGGCATTGGTGCGGCCTGTGGCGGCACGGGCGATCTTCAGGGCGTTTTCCAGCGCCTCGGCACCGGAGTTGGCCAGCATCACCTTGGCGTGTCCACGCACCGGAACGATGCCGCTGAGCTTCTCGGCCAGCTGCACATAACCGGCATAGGGCATGACGGTCTGGCAGGTGTGCATCAGCTTGTCCAGCTGGGCTTTCACCGCTTCCACCACCTTGGGGTGACGGTGCCCGATGTTAAGCACACCGATACCACCGGCGAAGTCGATCATGCGCTTGCCATCGGCGTCCCAGACTTCCGCGTTCCTGGCGTGATCGGCGAACTGTTCATTGGGACTGGCGGCACCGGCAGCCACATAACGCTCTTTCAGTGCCTGCAACTCTTGGTTGTTCATCCTCGGTTCTCCCGTTGATCATGACGTCGAATAAGAGCCATGGAGTTAAGAAAAGTGCGCCTATTATGCAGGCTTGGCGGGCATTTTTCCATGTCGCCTGCCTGGACGGGTTTCCGTCAGCCTTCAAGACGCCGCATCAGCAGCATGGGAGAGACATTCAGAACCGTCCCCAGTTGCCAGCGCCCGAACAGAGAAAGCACCAGGGCACTGAGCACGGGCAGGGTCAGCCAGAGGCTGCCGTGCCATACAAACCGCCCCTCGAAAAGGCGATACTGCAGCGACCAGACCGCCACCTCCGCGGCCATCACACCCAGCAGGCCGGCAATGGCACCCAGTGCCGCAAACTCCAGCATGGTGCTGCGCACCAGCAGCTGGCGCCGGGCGCCCAGTGTGCGCAACAGGGCGCCTTCCCGCTGCCGGTCACCCAATGTGGCGCTGACCACGGCGGCCATCACCAGTACCGCCGAGATCAGTATCATCACCAGCAGGGCCTCCACGGCGGTGGTCACCTGGCCGACAATGCCACGGATGCGCTCGATGAACTGGTCCAGCTCCAGCACCGACACCGTGGGGAAAGCCCGGGTCAGATCGTTCAGAACCCCCTTGTCACTGTCCTCCATGTAGAAACTGGTGATCCAGGTGGCGGAGAATTCCTCCAGTGTGCCCGGTGAGAAGGCCATGTAGAAATTCGGCCGCATGCTGTCCCACTGCACTTCCCGCACATTGCGCACCTCGGCGCTCAGGTCCAGTCCGCCAATGCGGAAGCGCAGCTCATCCCCCAGTGACAGCCCCAGCTCCTCGAACAGCTCAGCCTCCACGGACACCCCGTCGCTGTTGCCCTCCTGCCACCACTCACCGGCCCTGAGGCGATTGTCCGCCGGCAGCTCCTCCAGCCAGGTGAGGTTGAGCTCACGGTTCAGCGCGTTGACCTCCTCGTCCTTGCTCACCGCCTCCCGCACCGGCTCGTCGTTGATGTGGGTCAAACGCCCGCGCACCATGGGGTAGAGTGCCGTGGCGGAGATCTCCCGCTCGCCCAGGAAGGACTCTACTGAGTCCACCTGATCCGAAGCGATGTTGATCAGGAAGTGGTTGGGGGCATCCTCAGGCAGCTGGGCCTGCCAGTCCTCCAGCAAGGCGGTGCGCATCAGGAACAGGGTGGCGGCCAGCATCAGTGTCATGGCAAACACCGCCATCTGGGAAAGGCTGGCACGGCGATGACGGTACAGGGCCACCAGCGCCAGACGCCAGGCCTGACCACCGCCACGAATGGGACGCAGCAGGGCCATGAACAGCGCGGACAACAGGGCAAAGGCCAGCAGCAGCGCCACCAGGGCCAACAGCAGGGCCACCACCAGCCAGATTTCGCCGCCATAGAACCACAGCAGGGCAAAAATGCCCACCACGGCAATCAGCATGTCTAGGCGGGCCGCCGAGCCGGATTCTCCGGGCTGGGAGCGCAGCACCTGCATGGCGGGCACCCGCCGCAGACGGTGAATGGGCGGGTAGGCAAAGGCAAACAGCGCCACCAGTGCCGTGACCAGCGCCGGCCAGATCGCCCCGGGGCTCACGGACCAGCTGACCGGCTGGTCCAGAAAGCGGTTGGTCACCGCGGCCAGGGCCATGTACGCGGGCAGTGCCAGCAACAGCCCCGCCACCGTGCCGATCAGCCCCCAGAGCCCGAGACGGGCGATAAAAAAGCGGGAAATGGTGCGCCCCGGCAGGCCCAGTGTCTTCAGCAGGGCCACGGTGTCCCGCTGCCCCAGTGCGTACTGGCGGCTGGCCACGGCCACCGCCACCGCCGCCAGCAGGACCGCCAGGCTGCCACCCAGCAGCAGGAACCGCTCCGCCCGGTCCAATGCGTCGGCAATGGCCGGCTGGCCATCACGCACCGTACGCCAGCGCTGGCTCTCATCCAGCTGGGGCTCCAGCCATTGATGGAAAGACTCCAGCTGCGCCTCATCGCCACTGTACAGCTGCTTGTAGCGCACACGGCTGCCGGGCTGCACCACGCCGGTCTTTTCCACATCGCTGATGTGCATCAGGGTGCGTGGCGAGAGAGCGGCCATGTTAAAGCCCGCATCCGGCTCCCGTACCAGTATGGCGGTCACTTTCAAACGGTGCTCGCCCATTTCCACACTGTCCCCCATGGACAGGTCCAGCATGGGCAGCAGTCGGGCATTCAGCCAGATCTCCCCGGGGGGCGGTGGCCGGGTGACCCGCTCCCGGGGGCCGTCAGGGCGGCGCTGAATTTCGATCTCACCGGCCAGGGGGTAGTCATCGCTGACCCCCTTGGCCTGTACCAGCTGTTGCCCGTCGCTGCCATAGAGCATGGTGGAGAAGCTGATGATCTGGCCGCTTTCAAGGCCCCTTTCTTCGGCCTCCTGTAGAAATTCCTGTGGCAGCGGACGGGAACCGCTTAACTGGCGGTCCGCCGCCAGAAACTGGGTGGCGGAGCTGAGCAGCGTCTGACGCAGGTGGTCGGCAAACAGTGAGATGGTGGCCACCGCCGCCACTGCCACCACCAGTGAGGCCAGCACCACGCGCACATCCCGCTGTCGCCAGTCACGGCGACTCAGCCACCAGAAGGTGGTCAGTCCGCTCATGCCGTGGCTCCCATGGCACTGCCCTGCAGCACACCCGCCTCGATGCGCAGCTGTCGGTCACATCGGGCCGCCAGCTCCTCGTCGTGGGTGACCATTACCAGTGTGGCGCCCTTCTCCCGGTTCAGGGCCATCAGCAGGTCCGCCACCTGATGGCCGGTTTCCGCATCCAGATTGCCGGTGGGTTCATCGGCAAAAAGCACACTGGGGTGGCTGGCAAAGGCCCTGGCAATGGCCACCCGCTGCTGCTCCCCCCCGGAGAGCTGCCGGGGGGTATGGTGCAGCCGTTGTGACAGCCCGACCCTGTCCAGAATGTCATGGGCTTCCTGACGGGCCTGGCGCACATGGCTGAGTTCCAGTGGTAACATGACGTTTTCCAGGGCGGTCAGTGAGGGCAGCAGCTGGAAGGACTGGAATATGAAGCCCACCCGGTTGGCCCGGTGGATGGCCCTCTGGTCCTCGCTCCAGCGGCTGATGGGGGCGCCGGCCAGCTCCACGGAGCCGCTGGTGGGCACATCCAGCCCCGCCAGCAGCCCCAGCAGTGTGGTCTTGCCGGAGCCGGACTTGCCGACGATGGCCACGGACTCGCCGGTGGCGATGCTCAGATTCACGTCCCTGAGCAGGGTTAAACGCTCACCGGAGAGTTGCACCTGGTGACCCAGATCCGTCACCTTGATCATGGTTCCGTTGACAACTGACATGCTGATACCTGAAATAGAGGCTCGCTGAGGCGAGCGGAAAACGACTGACACAGAGACTGGTTATGTTTACGGGAAAAATCCCCCAGAGATCAATCAAGCCCCTTTTACTGGCCCTGCTGTGGCTGTGCCTGAGCCTGCCACTGATGGCCTCGGAGTCCCGCAGCCTGCTGGTGCTGGGAGACAGCCTGAGTGCCGGCTACGGTATTGCCGAGGACGAATCCTGGGTGTCCCTGCTAAAGGAGCGCCTCAGTGAGAGCCACCCGCAATGGGAGGTCATCAATGCCAGCGTTTCCGGCGAGACCACCGACGGCGGGCTGCGCCGGCTGGACAGGCTTCTGGATCACCACCAGCCGGAACTGATACTGATCCAGCTCGGCGGCAATGATGGACTGCGCGGCTTCCCCCATCAACAGACCCGGGACAACCTGGCCGGCCTCATTGAGCGCAGCCAGGAAGCCGGCGCAGAAGTGCTGCTGCTGGGTATTGAGCTGCCCCCCAATTACGGCCGCCGCTACACCGAGGCCTTTGCCCGCCAGTACAGGGAGCTGGCCCGGGAGTACGAGGTCCCGCTGTTGCCCTTTCTGCTGGAAGGCATTTACGACCGGGAGGGCATGATGCAGAGCGACGACATTCACCCCACGGCCCAGGCACAGCCGCTGATCCTGGACAATGTCTGGGAGGAACTGGAACCGATGCTGGAGTAACGGCCACTACCCCGTCTGGCCGCCATGGCGGTCACTCAGGAGGCTCCTGCAGGCTCACATCAGGCCGGGCCCAACTCCTGCAGATAAGTCAGCGCCCTCTGCTCCGACCAGTAATGGCCTCCCCTGGGCCCGCCCACAAAGCCCACGTGCCCGCCCCACCGTGGCACCTCCAGGCTCAGGCAGGGGTTCTCCGCCACGGCCTGATAGGGGTAGCAGGTGCTGTCGAGAAAGGGATCGTCGGCGGCATTCACGATCAGCGTTGGGGTGCGTATGCCGGAGAGAAACCGCTGGCTGGAACAGCGCTGCCAGTAATCCCGGGCACCCTCAAAACCGTGCAGGGGTGCCGTGAACTGATCGTCGAACTGGAGAAAATTGCTCATTTCATCCAGACCCCGTGTATCAATCAGGTCGGGGAAATGGCGTTTTTTCTGGCGCATCTTTGCCCGCAGGTCCTTCATGAAGCGGCGCATATAGACCTGGTTGCCCGGCTGGGCCAGACGCTCCGCGCTGGCGCTGAGATCACAGGGTACGGAAAAGGTTACGGCGCCACGGACCCGGGGGTCCAGTGTCGCCCCCTGCTGCCCCAGGTACACCAGTGTGATATTGCCACCCATGCTGAACCCGGCCAGATGCACCGCCTGGTAGCCAATGGCGTCCGCCAGGGCCCGGTTGACCACCGCCGCCAGGTCCTCACTGGCGCCGCTGTGATAGAAGCGGGGCAGGCGGTTCATCTCACCGCTGCAGGAGCGGAAATTCCAGGCCAGCACATCCCATCCTGCCTCCAGGGCCGCCCTGGCCAGCCCCAGCACATAGGGCCGGCGGGCATTGCCCTCCAGACCGTGGCTGATCACCAGCAGCCTTTCGTGACCGCTCCGGTACCAGTCCAGATCCAGAAAGTCCCCGTCGGCCATTTCCAGGCGTTCTTCCACGGGGGCACCGGCGTCAACCCGGCGAAACAGGGTTGGCCATACGGTCTGCAAATGGCTGTTGCGCAGCCAGAGAGGCGGAATAAAACCACTGTCTGCGGTGGGTAAACGGGTACTGTCGGTTGACGCCATAGATCCGGATCCGTATTATTCGCGGCTGTTCTGAGTGCTTCCCCGATAGCTCAGTTGGTAGAGCAACGGACTGTTAATCCGTTTGTCGCTGGTTCGAGCCCAGCTCGGGGAGCCAATTCCTTACTGCCTGTTGTGACTCCTGAAGTCCCTTTCCTGCCCGTCAGTCCTTTTGCTTCATGTAAAACAGTCCCCGGCTCAGTGACCCTCTGGCCATTCCTCGTGCCACAGTTCCGTCATCCCGTAATAGGCCCTCAGCACCTGGTAAAGCCGGTGTCCGTCCAGGCTGCCCGCCAGCTCCCTGATGGAATGCATGGCCAGCTGCGGCACGCCGATATCCAGTGTCTTCACCCCCAGATTGGCGGCGGTCAGTGGCCCTATGGTGGAGCCACAGGCCATGTCCGAGCGCACCACAAAGCTCTGGCAGGGCAGTCTCAGCTCAGCACTCAGCTGGCGGTACAGCCCGGCGGTGCGGCTGTTGCTGGCATAGCGCTGGTTGTTGTTGATCTTGATCACCGGGCCCTGGTTGAGTATGGGGCCATGGCTGGCTTCGTGACGGTCGGCGTAGTTGGGGTGCACGGCATGGGCGTTGTCCGCGGAGATCATCATGGAGGCGTCCATGGCCCTGTGGTAATCCGCCCCTTCCAGCCAGCGATGCAGGACCGCGCTGAGAAAGGGACCCTGAGCCCCTTCCGCCGAGTTGCTGCCCACCTCTTCGTGGTCGTTGCAGACCAGTACCGTGGGCTGGCGCCCATCCGCCCCCAGCAAGGCCTGCAGGCCGGTGTAGCAGCTGAGCAGGTTGTCCAGGCGCGCCGACGCAACAAACTCCTGCTCCATGCCCACCAGCGCCGGGGCCTGGGTATCATAGAGGCTCAGCTCGTAATCCAGCACCTCGCTGATGGACTCATCCGGGTATTCCTCCGCCAGCTGACTCATGAGCATCTGCCGGAAAGTGCGCTCCTCGCGACCCTCCGTCAGCATCACCAGGGGGGGCAGGTCTTTCTGGGCATTGATGCTGCGGTTGTTATTGGCCTCCCGGTCCAGGTGGATGGCCAGGCTCGGCAATACCGCCACAGCACGGCGGAAATCCACCAGCCGGTCACGTCGACGGCCGTCGCTGTCCAGGCAGGTCACACGGCCGGCGATGGACAGGTCCCGGTCGAACCAGGGGTTGAGCAGCGCCCCGCCATAGACCTCCACCCCCAGCTGGAAGCAGCCCTTCTCGCGGCGATCCGGGTTGGGCTTGACCCGCAGACAGGGGCTGTCGGTGTGGGCACCCACCATGCGCCAGCCTGCCTGCACCGGTGAGCGGGCGCCGGTGTGGAAGGCCACGATGGCCGAGTCATTGCGGATGACGTAATAACCCTGTGACAGTGACAGCTCCCAGGGCTGTGACTCGTACAGGCGCTGGTAACCGGCCTGCTCCAGTGCCCGGACCATTTGCGCAACGGCGTGATACGGCGTGGGAGAACGGCTGAGAAACTCCAGCAGCCCCTGGTTGAATGCGGCAAGTTCCATGATGGCCCTCTGGCTGATAACCGATGTCGACAAAAAAGATGGCACACAGGGCAGGCAGTCTATCATGGCCACAGCCGGCCCCGGTATCCGCTACAATGGTTGCCCACTACTACGGGTCGGAAAACACACCACCACAGGATAGCCAATGCGACCACCGCAGTTTCTCAAGTTTGAATTCGACGAAGCCGGCCAACGGCTTTACCCCACGGCCGTGGCCTGGTCACTGGAAAACGGCCAGATCAAGAGCGTGGTGCTGATGCCGGAGCCGGAATGGCTGCCCGATGACAGCGATGACTGGCAGCTGGATGAGGAACACTTCAAGGAGCACGGCGTGCCGCCGGTGGAGGTGATCCGTGAAATGAACGAGGACCTGGCCCAGGTGACCGTGTACACCGACGGACTGGGGCCGGATGAGGAACTCAGGGACCTGCTGTTCGAAACCCTCAACCACGCCGCCAACTTCGAGATGGCCCCCATCAGCGCCTTGCTGCCACAGCCGTCTGAGGAGCTGACCGACCGCTACTCGCAGCTGATGTTTGATGAGGGGCTGGACCCGCGCATTGCCGAGAGCGGCGTCTACGCCCTGCTGCTGCTGGCCCGTGAGGAGGGGCTTCTGGACGCCCTGGAAAACCACGACGCCGGTGAATCACCCGAGATGTGACGGGGGTCGACGACGCACTCACCCCGGGCGGGCACACTTCGCCGGAATACCCCAGAGAAGGGAATCCGCTCCCCATGCGTCGTTTGCTGCTGATTACACTGCTGTCGTTGTGCTCCTACCCGTTACTGGTCCCCCACGCCCTGGCCCAGCAAAACCAGCAGGCCCAGGGCAGCCAGCCAGCTCCAAGCAACCCGCAGACACAGGCCAGCCAACAGCAACAGCGCGCCGCCGCCCTCAGGCAGAGGGCCCCCCAGGTGCCGAAGCCGGACGCCATGGAGGGGCGCTTTTACCTGGGGGTGCTGGGCAGCAATCACCAGCATCGCTCCATTGGCCGTGACAACGACCGGATCGACACCCAGGGGGCGGGGCTGATCCTCGGCCGTTTCCTGACCGACCACTTCCTGGTGGAGCTGCGCGGCGGCGGCGATTTCGAGAAAGACAAGCCGGACCCGGCCCTGGACATCCATGTGGACGGTTACATCAGCGCCTACATGGGGCTTTACCTCCCTTGGACCCACTACTCCGCACTGTACGCCCAGATGGGCGTCTCCGGCGTGAAGGGCGACGCGGTCGGGCCCGCACTGGAGGAGCCCCGCACGGAACGGGACGAGAACGACCGCGAAGTGGTGGTGGCAGATTTCACCGGGCTGGAAGAGGATTACCTGGGCACCCCCTTCAGCGCCAGCTTTCTGCTGGGGGTGAATCTGAAGCTGTTCGGTGATGCCTACATCAGCGCCGAGTACGGCCGGCTGCACCGGGACACCCAGAGCGGTGTCCAGATCTGGCAGTCCAACCTGATACTGCGCTACGTGTTCTGAAGCGCAGCGCCCCTCCCCTCACCGTCTGGCAAGCCCCTGCGGTTACTCCGCCTTGTGACGGACAAACCAGCACTGATGAATGCGCGGATTACGGGCAAAGTCACGGTCCCGCGACCAGGCGGACCGGTCCTCCAGCTGATAGGCACCGGCCAGGGACTCATCCAGCTGGAAGCGGCGGTAATTGGTGGAGAAGATCAGCACACCGTCCGGTGTCAGCCTGGCCATGGCCTGTTCGATCAGCGTCACATGGTCCCTCTGCACATCCAGCTCCGAGTCCATTTTGCTGGAGTTGGAGAAGGTGGGCGGGTCCATGAAAATCACATCAAAGCGTGAGCGCACCGGTGAGGCCAGCCACTTCAGACAGTCCACCCGCTCCAGCTGATGGCGCGCCTCATCCATGTGATTGAGACGCCAGTTGTGACGGGCCCAGTCCAGGTAGGTGTTGGACATATCCAGGCTCAGGCTGCGGCTGGCCCCTCCCAGAGCGGCATGGACCGTGGCCGCACCGGTGTAGCAGAACAGATTCAGCACCCGCTTCTGGGCCGAGTTTTTCTGCAGCCAGAGGCGCACCGGTCGGTGATCCAGGAAAAGGCCGGTATCCAGGTAATCCTGCAGATTGATCCGGAACAGGGCGCCCCCTTCCATTACGGTGATGGCGCGGCCCTCCTCCCCCTGTTTTTCATACTGGCTGGTACCCTTCTGGCGCCGCCGCTGCTTGATCACCACTTTTTCCGGATCCACCGACAGGGCCTCCGGTATCACCGCCATGGCCTCCGCCAGTCGCTCCCGGGCTACGGCCGCGTCCACCGTGGCCGGTGGGGCGTATTCCTGCACATGCAACCAGTCGTCATAGCGGTCGATGGCCAGTGAGAACTCCGGCATATCCGCGTCATAGACCCGGTAGCAGGCAATATCCCCCTTGCGGGCCCAACTGCCCAGAATGCGCTGGTTCTTGCGCAGACGGTTGCCCAGCATGGCCGCCCGCTCCGGGTGGCTGATACGGGCATGGGGCAGCCCATCGGCCCTGGGTAAGGTGCGCACGGATTCCGGCTCGAGATCGAACAGCAGCAGCTGCGCCGGCAGCGCCCCGTTAAACAGCTTGTACTGTTTGTGGCTGCGCAGCCCCAGCCGGTGGCCCAGCTCCGGTATGGCGGTAAACACCGCCAGACGCCAGCCCTGGTGGGCCGCCAGGGCCTGCTGGCCAAGCAGGGCGTAGAGCCCACCCAGTGCTTCCTGCTCTCCCAGACGCTCGCCGTAAGGCGGGTTGGTGATCATCAGCCCCCGGGGGTTGGCACTGGGGCTTTCATAGTCCTCCAGTGCCCGTCGCTCCACATGGACCCGATCCGCCACATCAGCCCGTTCGATATTGCCCCAGGCCACCGGGATCAGTGAACGGGTCTGGTCGAAGCCCCACAAGCGGCTACGGCTGCGCTCCCGTCCCAGCCGGGCCCGTTCACGGGCCTCATCCACAAGGGACTGCCACAGGGCCGGATCGTGACCCGGCCAGCGCTGCAGGGCAAAAGTCTCCCGCAGCAGCCCCGGCGCCGTGTCGGTGGCCATCAGTGCCGCTTCAATGGGCAGTGTGCCTGAGCCGCACAACGGGTCCACCAGGTCCGCCCCCGCCTCGGCCAGTGCCGGCCAGCCGGCCCTCAGCAGCAGTGCCGCCGCCAGGTTCTCCTTCAGGGGTGCCTCACCGGCTTCACTGCGATAGCCACGACGGTGCAGGCTCTCACCGGCCAGGTCCAGGCTCAGTTGCAGGCGCCCTTTGGCCAGGCGGGCGTGAATGGACAGATCCGGATCCGCCTTGTCCACCACGGGCCGGATCTGGCCGGCACCGCGCATGCGATCCAGTACGCCGTCCTTGACCGACTGGGCGCCAAACTGGGTGTTGCGGATTTCCCGGCTCTCTCCCTGGAAGGTCACACGGAAGCGCCCGCCAGGAGCCAGGTGCTGCTCCCAGGGCACCGCCGTGGACACATCCACCAGATCTTCGGCGGTTTTTGCCGGCTGGTCCCTCAGCAGCAACAGCACCCGGTTGGCCAGCCGCGACCAGAGACAGACACGGTAGGCTCCGGCCAGGTCGGTGCGGGCAATCACCGCCGAGGCGGTGGTCTGCAACACAGTCACACCGAGCTGCTCCAGCTCATCGGACTGCAGGTATTCCACCCCTTTGGGGCAGGTGACGATCAGATCCAGTGACACGGCAGAACTCCAGGGGCTTGCAAACCCGCGACTATGCCCGCGAGCAGGCCCTGACACAAGCGCCAGGGATGGCTTATAGCAAGGTTAGCTAAAAAGGTTATTTTCTTATGTCGAATTATTCGTGTACAAACGCCGGTGACTGCGCTTTACTGATTAGTGACGCGTCTATTATGACAATCGGGTGAATCACCCGGCAGGGCCCTTTAAAAGATCGATCTGTTCGTTGACGCCCCGTAAATGGGCTGCCTTCGGTATCACGCTTCCGGGGCAGACACATCACGGGCGCATCCCGCAGCGCGAGACTGCGGGATCAAGTTCAGCGGATTCGTGCGCACGCTCATGACTTGATACCCACATGAGGCGAGATCAGCATGAAACGACAGAAAAGAGACATGAGTGCCCGTGCCTACAAGCGCGGCTACATGGCAGGACTGTCCGGTAAATCCAAGGACATGTGCCCTCTCGAGAAGGCCGAAGCCCGTCAGGAATGGCTCACCGGCTGGCGGGAAGGTCGGGAAGACAACTGGAACGGCCTGACCGGTGTCTCCGGAATCCATAAATTACCCAACGTTTCAGCGTGATTCAGACCGCCGCGAGGCGGGCATCGTCACCACTGAGGTGACCTGAAAAAAGAAACCAAGACCCAAACCCAAAGGATCCACCCGATCCTTGTACGTAAAAAGACGGAGTCTTCACTCCGCAAAGGCCCGCCCGCAGCGGGCCTTTTTTATGAGCGGGCTTTTTCCGTGGCCGCCACCGCCTCACGGATCAGTGCCGGACCGCGATAAATCAGCCCGCTGTAGAGCTGTACCAGGCTGGCGCCGGCGTGCATCCTGGCGGCGGCGCTGTCCCCATCGACAATCCCCCCCACACCGATAATCGGCAGCCGCCCCTGCAGAATCCGCTGCAAGGTCCCGGTCACTTCATTGGCCCTTGAGGCCAGGGGCCCGCCACTGAGCCCGCCCTGCTCCTGTGCCAGCGGATGTGCACCCAGGGCTTCCCTGGAGAGGGTGGTGTTGGTGGCAATCACCCCGTCCATGCCATGCTCCAGAAGGGCGGCGGCCAGCTGCTCCAGTGCCGCCTCGTCCATGTCCGGAGCGATCTTTACGGCGATGGGCACATAGCGCCCCGTGATCCTGTGCAGACCCTCGCGGGTTTGACTGACACGGGACAGCAGCTGGTTCAGTGAGTCGCCCTGCTGCAGATCCCGAAGACCCGGCGTATTGGGAGAGGACACATTGATCGTGAGGTAGTCCGCCAGCTCGTAAACCCCCTCGATGCAGGTGACATAGTCCTCGGCGGCCTTCTCCACGGGGGTATCCCGGTTTTTCCCCACATTGATGCCCAGGATGCCGCCTTGGCGCTGGAAGGACGAGGCCCTGACATTGGCCACCAACGCCTCAAGCCCCTGGTTGTTGAATCCCATGCGGTTGATGATGGCCTGATGCTCCGGCACCCGGAACAGTCTTGGCTGTGGGTTGCCGGGCTGGGGCCTGGGGGTGACGGTGCCGATTTCCAGAAAGCCAAAACCCAGGTCCCCCAGGGCATCGATGTAATCACCGTTCTTGTCCAGCCCCGCCGCCAGACCCACGGCATTGGGGAAGTCGAGCCCCATGACGCGCACTGGCGTGCCCTCCGGCCGGGGCCAGAACAGGCGGATCAGCCCCAGTTTGTGGGCCATTGCGGCAGCACCCAGTGACAGCTGGTGAGCTTTCTCCGGTGGCAGACGGAACAGCAGCGAACGGGACAGTGAAAACAGCATAGTCAGCAGACCTGTGAAAAAGGCGTCAGTATAACCCACCAAAACCGCCAGAACAGAATAACAATGGCCCCCGGGGACAAACCGTGACCGCACCGTGACAGCGATCTGAACTTTTCATGGCCTTTATCCACGGAATCTGTGGATAACACTGTTGAAAAATTTGTGGCAACCGTCTGCAACCCTTGGAGGAAGCGCCAGACTACAGATTGTTTATTTTTTGATCAATTATTTATCCATAAATTTCAGATACTTATACTTTCGTCATGGTAAAACAGCGCTTTAGCGATTGGCCTCGAAAAAACCTACAACGCCTCAAAATTGTGCATAAAATTATTGGCACGGCCTGGCAAACGGCTTGCCACGGCCTCCGTGACCCTGTCCGAACAACGGCTTTGCCAAGGGCCAGGTAAACCCATATTATGGATCACAATGGGCAACTGGCCCCGGACATCCCAGTACCGGTCACGGGATCCGAGCGCTTCTTCCGCCGGCAGTACTTCAGACAGGTATTTATGGCAAAGCCCCACCCCCAGGCGACGGTCATTGACAGCGGCACCATCGAGTCCCGTGCGGCCCGCAAGGTCACATGGGTGGGACTGGTGCTGGATGCCTTCCTGGGGGTCGCCAAGGTGTTTACAGGGCTCCTGTACAACTCTCACGCCCTGGTGGCCGACGGCATTCACTCCTTCTCCGATGTGGCCTCGGACATCATGGTGCTGGTGCTGTTCCGTTTCTCACGGGAAGCGCCGGACCATAATCACCCCTATGGTCACGAACGCTTCGAGACCATCGGCACCGTGATCATGGGCAGCCTGCTGATCGCCGTGGCCGGCGCACTGGCCTGGGACAGTCTGCAGCGGCTTTTTTCCGGCGTGCTGTCGGTGCCGGGCTGGCCGGTGCTGGTGGTGGCTCTGGTGGGTATTGTCAGCAAGGAGTGGATCTTCCGCTATACCCGCCGCGTGGGTCGCCATATCCGCTCCGACCTGTTGCTGGCCAACGCCTGGCACAGCCGTACCGATGCCTTTTCCTCACTGGTGGTGGTGCTGGGTGCCGGTGGCGCCATGCTGGGTTACCCTTGGCTGGATGCGGTGGCAGCCTGTGTCATCGCGGTGATTGTGGGCAAAATCGGCTGGTCACTGGCCTGGGACAACGTCAAGGAGCTGGTGGACACCGCCATGCCGGCGCAAGACCAGGAACGCCTTTACCAGCTGGCGGAGAGCACCGAGGGGGTCAAGCAGATCAACTCCGTGCGCAGCCGCCGCATGGGGTCGGACTTTCTGCTGGACATCCACCTGCAGGTGGACCCACGCATCAGCGTCTCGGAAGGCCACCAGGTGGGCATCAAGACCACCCACCGGATCCTGGAGAACCTGCCCCAGGTGCGGGAAGTCACCTTCCACATCGACGCCGAGGACGAAGGCCCCGCCCACGACCACTCACTGCCCGAGCTGCCGTTGCGCAACGAGGTCATGGAGGCGCTGCGTTACCGCTGGCGGGATCTGATCGACTTTGACCGGGTCAGCCCCATACGGCTGCACTACCTCAATGCCCGGATTTCCGTGGAGCTGTTCCTGACCGGCAACGAAGCCTTGCTGGAGAACCGCCCCAGTGCCGACTCACTGGCGCAGCAGTTGCGACGCCAGGCACAGGACCTGAACTGGCTGGGCCAGGTGCGGGTCTGGTTTGCCGAGCAGGACAGCCAGGCCTGACATCAGCCCAGCTTGAGCATGGCCTCCTTGACCGCCGCGATCTCATCCCGCAGACGGGCGGCCTTTTCAAACTCCAGTGCCGAGGCCGCCTTGTACATCTCGTCCTCAAGGCGTGACAGGTCCTTTGTCATGGCCTCGATGCCCTGATCACCGCCATGGCGGTGATACAGTGCCACCGGTTCGGCCACTTCCATGGCCCGGTTCTGCCGGCGCCTGCCGCCGCCGGCCCCTTCCATGACATCGGCGATTTTCTTGTTCAGGCCGGTGGGGGTGATGCCGTGCTCCCTGTTGTGGGCGATCTGTTTCTCACGGCGTCGTTCCACCTCTCCCATGGCCCGCTCCATGGAGCCGGTAATGCGGTCGGCGTAGAGAATGGCCTTGCCGTTGACGTTGCGCGCCGCACGGCCCATGGTCTGGATCAGTGAGCGGTCTGAGCGCAGGAAGCCCTCCTTGTCCGCATCCAGTATGGCCACCAGTGAGACCTCCGGCATATCCAGCCCCTCCCGCAGCAGGTTGATGCCCACCAGTACGTCGAACTCGCCTCGGCGCAGATCGCGAATGATTTCCACCCGCTCCACCGTGTCGATGTCCGAGTGCAGGTAACGCACGCGGATGCTGTGCTCGGCAAGAAACTCCGTGAGATCCTCCGCCATGCGCTTGGTCAGGGTGGTCACCAGCACCCGCTCCTGCACGGCGGTGCGCTTGTGGATCTCAGAGAGCAGGTCATCCACCTGGGCAGTGGCCGGACGCACCTCGATTTCCGGGTCGATCAGCCCCGTGGGACGCACCACCTGCTCCGCCACCTGGCCGGAATACTCCGCCTCGTACTTGCCCGGCGTGGCGGAGACAAACACCATCTGCGGGGCAATGCGCTCCCACTCGTCAAAGCGCATGGGGCGGTTGTCCAGGGCCGATGGCAGACGGAAGCCGTACTCCACCAGGGTTTCCTTGCGGGAGCGGTCGCCCTTGTACATGCCGCCGATCTGGGGAATGGTCACGTGGGATTCGTCCACCATCAGCAGGGCATCGTCCGGCAGGTAATCAAAGAGTGTGGGCGGCGGCGCCCCTGGCGGACGGCCAGAGAGGTAGCGGGAGTAGTTCTCGATGCCATTGCAGTAGCCCAGCTCCAGCATCATCTCGATGTCGTAGCGGGTGCGCTCTTCCAGGCGCTGGGCCTCCAGCAGCTTGTTGTTGGCCCGCAGCTGCTCCAGCCGCTCCTTGAGCTCCACCTTGATGTTTTCCACCGCCGCCAGGATTTTCTCCCGTGGCGTCACGTAGTGGGTCTTGGGGTAGATGGTCACCCGTGGGACGCGCCGGATCAGCTCGCCGGTCAGTGGGTCGAAGTAGCTGATGTTCTCCACCTCGTCGTCGAACAGCTCGATGCGCACCGCCTCGTCCTCGGACTCCGCCGGAAACACATCGATCACATCCCCACGCACCCGGTAATTGCCCCGGTGCAGCTCCACGTCGTTGCGGCTGTACTGCAGCTCCGCCAGGCGGCGCAGCATGTCCCGCTGGTCCACACGGTCACCCCGGTCCAGGTGCAGTATCATGCGCAGATAGCTCTCTGGGTCCCCCAGACCGTAAATGGACGAGACCGTGGAGACGATGATGGCATCGGGGCGCTCCAGCAGGGCCTTGGTGGCGGAGAGGCGCATCTGTTCGATATGCTGGTTTACCGAAGCGTCTTTCTCGATAAAGGTATCGGAGGACGGCACATAGGCTTCCGGCTGGTAATAGTCGTAGTAGGAGACAAAGTACTCCACGGCATTGTCCGGAAAAAAATCCCGGAACTCGCCGTAAAGTTGTGCCGCCAGGGTCTTGTTATGGGCCATAATCAGCGTCGGTCGCTGGGTGTGCTCGATCACCTTGGCCATGGTGAAGGTCTTGCCGGAGCCGGTGACCCCCAGCAGTGTCTGGTGTGCCAGACCGGACTCGATACCGTCGATCAGCGTGGCAATGGCACGGGGCTGATCACCGGCCGGCTCAAAGTCGGAAGCGACCCTGAATCCGGATTTCACTGTGGATTCTTTGCTCATAGTGGCCCCGATTGTCGTATAGAACCCGATATGGGTACCGGGCATGGCTGCCGGTCTCCGCTCGGGCGATGCTTCGTGTTAACATGTTGTGCAAATTCCGTCGGCTGTGGCAACCACCCGCGGAGACTCTTTCAATCAGCGAGGAGCGTCAGTTTGAACGTCCAACTCTCTCACCGGGTCCAACAGATCAAGCCTTCCCCCACACTGGCCGTGACCAGCAAAGCCGCCGAGCTGCGTGCCGCGGGCAAGGACATTATCGGACTGGGGGCGGGTGAACCCGACTTTGACACCCCCGAGCACATCAAAGAGGCGGCCAACCGCGCCCTGCGGGAAGGGAAAACCAAGTATACCGCAGTGGATGGCACCCCAGGTCTCAAGCAGGCCATTATCCGCAAGTTCCAGCGCGATAACGGCCTTGATTACGAGCCAGGGGAGATCCTGGTTTCCTCCGGCGGCAAGCAGAGCTTTTTCAACCTGGCACTGGCACTGCTCAACCCGGGTGACGAGGTCATCATACCGGCCCCCTACTGGGTCTCCTACCCGGATATGGTCAAGGTGGCGGAAGGCACCCCGGTGATACTGGAAACCAGCGCCGAAAACCGCTTCAAGATCACCCCCCAGCAGCTGCGCGAGGCCATTACGGATCGCACCCGCATTGTGGTCTTCAACAGTCCCTCCAACCCCAGTGGCGTGGCCTACAGCAGGGATGAGCTGGCCGCACTGGGTGCGGTGCTGGAAGACTACCCGGAGATCATGGTGGCCACGGACGATATGTACGAGCATATCCTTTGGAGCGGCGATTTTGTGAACATCCTCAACGCCACCCCGTCACTGAAAGACCGTACCTTTGTCCTCAATGGCGTCTCCAAGGCCTACTCTATGACCGGATGGCGCATCGGCTATGCCGCCGGCCCCGCCAAGGTCATCGGCGCCATGAAGAAAATCCAGTCCCAGAGCACCTCCAACCCGGCCTCCATTTCCCAGGCGGCGGCGGAAGAGGCACTCAACGGCCCACAGGACTGCGTCGGCACCATGGTCAAGGCCTTCAGGGAGCGTCACGACTACCTGCTGGAGGCGCTCAACGCCCTCCCCGGTGTCAGCTGCATCCCCAGTGACGGCACCTTCTACGCCTTCCCCAGCTTCCAGGGAGCCATTGACGCCACCCCGGGAGTCAGTGACGACGTGGAACTGGCCGCACACCTGCTGGAAACCGCGGGCGTGGCACTGGTGCCCGGCTCCGCCTTCGGCACACCGGGACATATGCGCCTGAGTTTCGCCACCAGTATGGACAATCTCAAGGAAGCCATTGCCCGGCTGAAAAAGGCACTGACTCCGGCCTGACGGCCATGGCGTCAAATGCAGGCAAAGGGGGTTGACGCCAGGGCCTCTCCCCCCTAAGATACGCGCCTTATCGCAGAGCGATTCCCCGATAGCTCAGTTGGTAGAGCAACGGACTGTTAATCCGTTTGTCGCTGGTTCGAGCCCAGCTCGGGGAGCCAACATCTTAAAAGCCGCTGTTCAAGCGGCTTTTTTTATGCCCCCTGTTTTGTCCCCCTGCAGAAGAGCCCCAAACAAAGAAGGCTTCCGGTCATTCCATACCGACTTTTAACAAAGTCCATGGGAACTTTTCCCATGGACACTGTCGTTGTATTTTAAGGGGTGGATAAACCAGAAACACCTCTATCCAAGTCGGTCGGGCAGGCCGGCTGAGTTGTCGGTGCGGGTTGTTTTACTGACCCCGCTGTCAGCCAACAACAAGACAATTATGAACAGAAGATCGCAGGAGTACTTCATGGAAAGCCATAATAAACACATGATGACTGGCCTTATACTGCTTTCAATGACCATCGGTGGACCGGCTCTCGCCTCTGTTTCCCAAGAGGAAGCCGATAAGCTGGGGGATGAGCTGACCATGATCGGCGCCAACCCCGAAGGTAACGGCGATGAAATCCCACCCTATGAAGGCGGGCTGACAACACCACCGGATGACTACAAGGGCGACCAGCGCTACGTGAACCCCTTTCCAGACGACAAGGAACTGTTCCGCATCGACAAGAGCAACGTGGATGAGTACAAGGACAAACTTTCACCGGGCCAGGTGGCCATGATCGAAACCTACGACGACTACTTCATGCCGGTCTACAAGACCCGGCGCACAGCGGCCTACCCCGGGGAGTGGCAGGAAAGAACCCGGGAAAACGCCACCGAGGTGGAGCTGGAAAAATCCGGCAACGGCATCCTCAACTATGAAACCGGCACGCCCTTCCCCATTCCCGAGGCGGGCCAGGAGATCATCTTCAACCACACCACCCGCTACCGGGGCGGCTCCGTGAAGCGCAATATCGCCCAGATCGCCCCCCAGACCGACGGGGAATTCAGCGTGGTGAAACTGACCGAGGACATCACCTACCCCACCTATCTGACGGACTACGAACCGGAAGATCACGAGAACATCCTGTTCTATTTCCGCCAGACCACCACAGCGCCATCGCGCCTGTCCGGCAACGTGCTGCTGGTGCACGAAACCATTGACCAGGTAGAGGAAGGCCGCAGCGCCTGGGTCTACAACTCCGGCCAGCGCCGTGTCCGCCGGGCACCCAACGTGGCCTATGACGGCCCCGGCACCGCCGCCGACGGGCAGCGCACTGCCGATAACCTGGACATGTTCAACGGTGCTCCGGACCGCTACAACTGGGAGATTATCGGCAAGCAAGAGATGTACATTCCCTACAACAACTACGATCTGGCCAGCCAGGAACTGAGCTACGACGACATCATCCAGGCCGGTCATATCGACCAGTCACTGACCCGCTATGAACTGCACCGGGTCTGGCACGTGCGCGCCACCCTCAAGGAAGATGAGCGTCATATCTATGCCCAGCGGGATTTCTTCGTGGATGAGGACTCCTGGCAGATTGCCGTGGTGGACCACTACGACGGCCGGGGAGAACTCTGGCGTGTCGCCGAGGCCAAAATGCTTCAGGACTACGACAACAAAATCCCCTTCTACGCCTTTGAGACCCTCAACGACCTGCTGTCAGGGCGCTACATCGTGATCGGACTGACCAACGAAGAGGAAGACCCCTACACCTTTGGTACGGAGCGTCGCTCTTCTTTCTATACACCGGCGGCACTGCGTCGCGCAGGACGTTAGAAAGCCGCCTCCCCGACCCTCCGGGCTCCGGCCCGGAGGCTTCCCATACCGCCCGTCTTACCATCCATGTCCTGTTACCCCCCCGGAACGAATGAGATCACACGACAGCGTTGCCCTGATGCCGGCTCTTGGTTAGTCTGCACAGGATCAGTCACGGGCGTCCGGAGGACAGTGAAATGGGACAGCGGAACAAAGAAGGCGGGCTGGTGTACTCCACGGACGGCGGTCGTCACTGCCCCCAGTGCCGCCGCCCCGTGACGGAGTGCCTCTGTCGCCGCCGCAATAACGCCCCGGCCGCCGCCACGGACGGTATTGTGCGTATCGGACGGGAGACCAAGGGGCGCAAGGGTAAGGGTGTGAGCACCGTCACCGGTGTGCCCCTGGCCGAAAAGGAGCTGAAAGCCCTGGCCAAGCAGCTCAAGGCCCGCTGTGGAAGCGGTGGCACCGTTCGGGACGGGGTGATCGAAATCCAGGGGGATCACCGGGATCTGCTGCTGGAGGCCCTGCAGCAGAAAGGCTGGACCGTGAAAAAAGCCGGTGGCTGAGCCCCGGACCGGGTCACGACCCCACAGACTCACCCAGTGGCAGTCGGACGCAGTTACGTCCGCCCCGCCAGCTCCGCTTCAATGCGTGCCAGTGCCGCGAGGGGGTCATCCGCCCGGGTAATGGGACGGCCGATCACCAGATAGTGGCTGCCTGCCGCCATGGCGTCCGCCGGGTTCATGATTCGCTGCTGGTCGCCCGCCGTGGCAAAGGTGGGGCGAATGCCCGGTGTTACCAGGGCAAACGCCTCACCCAGATGCTGCCTCAGCAAAGACGCCTCCAGGGCGGAGCAGACCACACCGTCCATGCCACTCTCGCTGGCCAGTGTGGCCAGACGCAGCACCGTGTCCGCCGGACTCTGCTGCCAGCCAATGGCCGCCAGATCCGCCTGCAGCAGACTGGTCAGCACCGTCACCGCAATCAGTCGGGGGCGCTGGTCGCCGTAGCTGGACAGGCGCTCGACACAGGCCTCCATCATGGCCTGGCCACCGGAGGCGTGCACATTCACCATCCACACACCCATATCCGCCGCCGCGGCCACGGCCGCAGCCGTGGTGTTGGGGATGTCATGGAACTTGAGGTCCAGGAAGACCTGGAAGCCACGGCTGTGCAGGGCCTCCACAAAACCCGGACCAAATCGGGTAAACATCTCCTTGCCGACCTTAAGGCGACAGCGTTGTGGATCCAGCTGATCCACCAGCTGCAATGCCGCCATGCGGTCGTCAAAGTCCAGCGCCACGATGATGGGTGACTCCACGAGGGTGTTTTGCTGGGGTTGCGAGGCCTCCGGGCCCCTGGAATCCTGGTCGGACATACTCGAGCTGCTCCTATTCGCCATCCACACCCTGCACCGGCTCGACACTCTCCCAGGTCTTGCAGCTGGGACAGAGCCAGTGCAACTGCTGGCCCGAAAAGCCGCAGCGTGTGCACTGATAGACGGGTTTGTTCTGCAGCAGCATCTCGCCGACCCGGCGTACCAGCCGGTCCCGGGTGCCGCTGCCGTTTTGTTCCGTGCCATGGATCTCAATCAGACGCAGCAACCCACGCAGGCTGGGTCGGCTCGAGAGCTCCTGTTGCAACAGATCGATGGCCGGGCCATCCCCCTTCAGACGCCGCTCCAGGTCCACAATGGACAACAGCAGACTGGTCGAGGGATAGCTGTAATACAGCTTGCGCAGCTTCCTGGCCAGAGCCGCCTCACTGCCCTGCTCACCGGCGTACTGCATCAGGCGGCGGATCGCCTCCGGGGCAAAGACGGCTTTCTGGTCAAACACACTCAGAAGCAGTGCCCTGGCCTCCTTTGGCCGGCCTTCATGGTGATGCATATCCGCCAGCATCAGCGACGCCTTGATGCAGGTGGGGTCGTAATCCAGCGCCTGTGTGAGGCGGTTACGGGCCGCGAAACGGTCATCACGGGCCAGGTCCTGTTCGGCACGCTCACACAGCAAATAGGCCAGCTGCTTGCGCCGTGACGGTGAGGGCTCCGCCTCAACCAGGGTCACCGCCACCTGGGTGGCCCTCTCCCAGTCACGCTCCTGCTGATACAGCTCTATCAGCTGCTGTGCCGCCTTGCGGCCGTAGTCCCTGGAACCCATCAGCTCATGCAGCAGTGACTCCGCCCGATCCAGCAGCCCCGCTGCCAGGTAGTCCATGGCCAGCTCATAGGTGACCTGGGAGGAGTAGCGATTGGGCAGCTCCGGGCGGGCCAGCAGGTTCTGGTGAATCAGTGTGGCCCTGTCCACCTCCCCCTTGTTGCGGAAATGGGCGCCAATGGAAAGGTGCAGGTTCACGGTGTCCCGGCTGACTGCCAGGGTTTCCACAAAGGACTCGATGGCCTCGTCGGAGTAATTGGTAAACAGAAACTGAAGACGCTCACGGAGTGTGGCCTCATCGTCGATTTCAGGACGACGGCCGTAGCGGGCGCTGATGCGCCCCAGAAGCCAACCCGTCGCGATGGCGACAAACAGCAACAGCCAGAGCGTGAAACTCGACATCAGATCCTCTTGGGTGCCTGTTGCCGTTCACGAGTCAGGGCTTTTTCGGTTTTCTGACGCTGACGCTCGGCACGACGCCTGGCCAGACTGGAACGAAACAGGGCCAGTGAGGTAAACAACATGCCCAGGAGTCCGCCCAGCACGAAAGTCAACAGAATCCAGATGGCCACACCCGCCGTCGGTGTCTCGAAGAAAAAGAAGTCCAGTGCCACCGACTGTTGATTGTTCAGGGAAAACACCAGAACAAACAGGATCAGTGCAATCACCAGCAGTATCATCAGGACCTTGCGCAGGGCAGCCATGCTTGCTTCCTTATGCAGTGAATGATCGAGGGGCGGCCAGGGGCCAGATGACAGACGCAATGGCCCGGACTCTGCCCAGGGGTCAGACTACCACAACAGCCCCGTTACCGCGGTTATCTTCAGTAGCCGGCCTTGAGGCTGTCGTTCACCTTCTCGCGCAGTTCCTTGCCGGGCTTGAAGTGGGGCACGTACTTCTCTGGCAGGTCCACGGACTCGCCGGTCTTGGGGTTGCGGCCAACCCGCGGTGCCCGGTAGTGCAGTGAGAAACTGCCAAAGCCGCGGATTTCAATGCGCTGGCCTTCCGCCAGTGACTGGGACATATGCTCGATCAGCGTCTTGACCGCCAGCTCCACATCCTTGACCGAAAGCTGTGTCTGTTTTCCGGCGATGATTTCCACCAGTTCCGACTTTGTCATGGGCCTGTCCTTCTCCGTTCTGTGGGGGCAAAGCAGCGTTTTCACAAGTTTAGCGGACAGCCTAAAAAAGACCAAAAAAAACGGGCCCTTAGGCCCGTTTTTTTAACGCTTTCCGCTGACGCGGACAATCAAGGGAATCAGTTGCTGTCTTTCTGCTGCATCTGTTCCTTGATCAGGTCACCGATGGTGGTGGCCTTGGAGCTTTCAGCGGTCTTCTCGCGCACAGACTGCATGGCCTGCTTGTCGTCTTCCACGTCCTTGGACTTCACGGACAGGTTGATGATGCGGTTCTTGCGATCGACGCTGATGATCTTGGCTTCCACTTCCTCGCCTTCCTTCAGCACGTTACGGGCGTCTTCCACCTTGTCACGGCTGATCTCAGAGGCCTTGAGGGTCGCTTCCACTTCGTCGTTCAGGGCGATGGTGGCGGACTTGGCATCCACGGAGCTGACGGTGCCGCGGACAATGGAGCCACGGTCATTCAGCTGTGTGAATTCGGCGAAGGGATCGCTCTCGAGCTGCTTGATGCCCAGTGAGATGCGCTCACGCTCAGGGTCCACGGAGAGGATGGTGGTTTCCACCTCGTCGCCTTTCTTGTAATGACGAACGGCTTCTTCACCGGTCTCGTTCCAGCTGATGTCGGACAGGTGCACCAGACCATCGATGCCGCCGTCCAGGCCGATAAAGATGCCGAAGTCGGTGATGGACTTGATCTTGCCGGTGATCTTGTCGCCCTTGTTGAAGCGGGCCGAAAAGTCTTCCCAGGGGTTGGTCTGGCACTGCTTGATGCCCAGTGAAATACGGCGACGCTCTTCGTCGATGTCCAGCACCATGACTTCGATCTCGTCACCCACCTGAACCACTTTGGAGGGGTGGATGTTCTTGTTGGTCCAGTCCATCTCGGAGACGTGCACCAGACCTTCCACGCCCTCTTCCAGCTCGGCAAAGCAGCCGTAGTCGGTGAGGTTGGTGACCCGCGCCGGCACCCGGGTGTTCTCCGGGTAACGTGCCTTGATGTCGATCCAGGGATCTTCGCCCAGCTGCTTGAGGCCCAGTGACACACGGTTGCGCTCGCGGTCGAACTTCAGCACCTTGACGTTGATCTCGTCGCCCACATTG